>NZ_CP117255.1:666875-1333750 GCF_003240565.2 Rhizobium tumorigenes | reverse complement strand
CCTCGGCCATCCGCGTGCTTGAAGGCCTCGAACCCGTCCGCATGCGTCCCGGCATGTATATCGGTGGTACCGACGAAAAGGCGCTTCACCATCTGTTCGCCGAAGTCATCGACAATTCGATGGACGAAGCGGTCGCTGGCCATGCCAATTTCATCGAGGTCCATCTCGACGTCGAGGGCTACCTGACCGTCAGCGACAACGGCCGCGGCATACCGGTGGAAAACCATCCGCAGGTGCCTGGCAAGTCGACACTCGAAGTGATCATGACCAAGCTGCACGCCGGCGGCAAGTTCGATGGCAAGGCCTACGAGACCTCAGGCGGTCTGCATGGGGTCGGCGTTTCCGTGGTGAATGCGCTTTCCGACGACATGGAAGTCGAGGTTGCCCGCAACAAGAAGCTCTACCGCCAGCGGTTTTCACGAGGGATTCCGCAGGGCGGGCTCGAGGAACTCGGCGATATCCACAATCGTCGCGGCACGCGCGTGCGCTTCCATCCCGATCCGCAGATCTTTGGCGATCACGCCAAGTTCGATCCGGCCCGTGTCTTCCGGATGGCCCGCTCCAAGGCCTACCTGTTCGGTGGCGTCGAGATCCGCTGGAGCTGCGATGCCGGAATGCTGCCGGAAGGCTCCGATATTCCCGACAAGGCAGTCTTCCATTTTCCGGGCGGCCTGAAAGACTATCTGCAGGCGACGATGGGCAAGGAGTTCACCGTCACCCGCGAGATCTTCGCCGGAAAGTCGGAGAAGGCCAGCGGCCACGGCTCTCTGGAATGGGCTATCAGCTGGTACGGCGGCGATCCGCAGGTGCATTCCTATTGCAACACCATTCCGACCGCCGAAGGCGGCACCCATGAAGCAGGCCTGCGCATTGCGCTGCTGAAGGGTCTGAAGAACTATGCGGAGTTGACGCAGAACAAGCGCGCTGCCGCGATCACCACCGACGACGTGATGATTTCAGCCGTCGGCATGCTGTCGGTGTTCATTCGCGAGCCCGAATTCGTCGGCCAGACCAAGGATCGGCTGGCCAGCGCCGAAGCCCAGCGCATTGTCGAAAATGCCTTGCGCGACCCCTTCGACCACTATCTCGCCGACAATCCAGCAGAATCGGAAAAGCTGCTCGACTGGGTGATCGAACGCGCCGAAGAGCGACTGCGTCGCCGCAAGGAAAAAGAGGTCAACCGCAAGACCGCAGTCCGCAAGCTGCGACTGCCGGGGAAGCTGTCCGACTGCTCGCAGAATACGGCTGCCGGCGCCGAACTCTTCATCGTCGAAGGCGATTCGGCCGGCGGCTCGGCCAAGCAGGCCCGCAATCGCTCCAACCAGGCGATTCTTCCGTTGCGCGGCAAGATCCTGAACGTCGGCAGCGCCACCCGCGAAAAGCTGTCGGCCAACCAGCAGATCTCCGACCTGATCCAGGCCCTCGGCTGCGCAACGCGTGCGAAATATCGCGACGAGGATCTGCGCTACGAGCGCATCATCATCATGACCGACGCCGATGTTGACGGCGCCCACATTGCGTCGCTGCTGATCACCTTCTTCTACCAGGAAATGCCGGACCTGATCCGGGGCGGCCATCTGTTCCTTGCCGTGCCGCCGCTCTACCGGCTGACCCAGGGTGCAAAAACCCTTTATGCCCGGGACGACGCGCACCGTGCCGAGATCATGAACACGGTGTTCAAGGGCAAGAAGGTCGAAATCGGACGCTTCAAGGGCCTTGGGGAGATGATGCCGGCACAGCTCAAGGAAACGACGATGGACCCTGCGCGGCGGACGCTGCTGAAGGTCGCGATCGACGATGTCGATTTCGAGGGGACCCGGGATGCGGTGGATGCCTTGATGGGCACAAAGCCCGATGCCCGCTTCCGCTTTATCCAGGAACGCGCAGCCTTTGCGGAAAACCTCGATATCTAGGATCGATATAGGGGAGTGACGTGAGGTAGACTTTTTCTCCTCCGTAACCACTTGCGGTCGCATCGCTGTCACGGCGGTGTAATATAGGCCATTGCGGGCCTTACCCTTGAATCAGCCTGGTTCATGCCCCATAACCAATTGAACTGAAATGAAGACAGAAGTCCGGGTGGGTATGTTCGAACGTCAAAAGCCGGGGGAACCGAGCTGGCTGGGACCAGCGACACAGGCACGGATGGCGTTGATCCCGTCGATCTCCGCCGCGCGCTGGTTGCTGCTGCTCATCGCGCTTGCCGCTATCTACTTCTTTTATGGCTTCATCGTTCCGGTGCTGGCAGCACTCGTCATCGGCTTTGCGACCTGGCCGATTTATCGCGATATCCTACGCCGCACCGGCAATCGCCGCACGATCGCTGCCTCCATCGCCATTATTTTGATCATCGCCTTCCTCGTGCTTCCGATCGTCTTCGCTGTGATCTACACTTCGGGCGAGGTGAAGGAATGGTTCACCTGGGCGTTGCACGTCAATCGCTTCGGCGCGCCGACGCCGCTCTGGATCATGGACCTGCCGATTGCCGGACCGTGGCTCAATGAACAATGGACGCACTATGTCGGCGTTCCCGGTGCCATCGGCGAAATGGCGCAGGTCGTCAGCGGCGCGAATATCGGCAACATCTACCGCGCGGTGCTTGCGGCGGGCGGCGGCGCATTCCATGTCATCCTGACGCTGCTTTTCATGATGATCGCGCTATTCTTCGTCTATCGCGACGGCATCGGCTTCGTGCGGCAGCTGGATCTGATCGGCGAGCGCATCTTCCCCAATCGCTGGGCGCGCATTTCACGGGTCGTACCGATCACCATCAGTTCGACTGTCATGGGTATGACTGTCATTGCCATCGGTGAAGGCATCGTGCTCGGTGTCGCCTACTGGATCGCCGGCGTCCCCTCGCCCGTGACGCTCGGCGTGCTCACCGGCGTAATGGCGCTCATTCCCGGCGGCGCGCCGCTGTCGTTTACGCTGGTCTCCCTGTATTTGCTCGGCAGTGGTGCGCAAGTCGCCGGCGTTGCGCTTCTCGTCTGGGGCACGGTCGAGCTTTTCATCGTTGACAAGACGCTGCGGCCGCGGCTGGTCGGCGGCCCGATCAAGCTGCCGTTCCTGCCGACGTTTTTCGGCCTTGTCGGCGGCGTCAAGACGATGGGTTTTCTCGGGCTGTTTATCGGCCCGGTTCTGATGGCGATCATCGTTGCGATCTGGCGCGAATGGATCCGCGAAGTCGAGCTTGCAGAGGACGAGCAGGAATACAACGACGCCGAACAGCCGCTACGCATTCACCGCGACGTGCCGAAGGCCGATCTGGATGCCAGCGCCGTCCGTTAGTCGTAACCGGTCATTTCCAGATATCCGCGGCCTGTCTGCGTTCCCTCGAAGCTGATCGGCCCTTCCCAGTATGGGAAGCGCGTTGCCATCCAGGCCTGCGGATTCAGTGGACTGGTGGTCACACTGAAATTGCGAGACGGGATGTCCAGGCGCCATTCGGTCGGCACAGTATGGCCTGAAACTTTCGTCGTCTTGAGCGGCGTCATGGTCAGCGCGCCGTTGGGCAACGGCGTCGGCTTGCCATCGGCGGCAATCCAGGTGGCCGAGGTAAAACCCGCGCCGCTGTCGCGCAGCCGGAAACCCATCAGCTTTTCACCGTTTTCCAGATGCAGAGAAAACCAATCCCAACCCTTCTGGTCGGCCGATAGCGGCTGAGACGACCACTCCCGATCAAGCCACGCATCGCCTGTCACGGCGACATCGCCACCCGGCAGTTTCAGCGTGCCCTTCGCCGCGTAGAACGGTTGAGAATAGTATTCGCTGGCCTGGCCGCCGGCCGATTTCACCGAATAGCCGCCATCGCCCTGTGCCACGATGGGACCCTTCGCGTCGAGAATGAGATCGTAACGAAAATCGGCGCCGGTGGCGCTGAGATCGATGTGGGACAGCGCGTCTCCACCGGCCGAATTACCCGGTCGCGTCCTCATCTGCCAGTCATCGATCCATGCCGCAAAGGGCGTTGCGGTAACACCGGCAACGCCTGAACCATCGCGCGAAAACTTTTCGGCTACGAAATGCTGGGCCGGCGTCGTGACGGCGGCGTTGCCCATCCAGATCTGCGGACTGGACCAGTCCGTCTTTGCGCCGGGCGACAGCGCCGAGCGGAAAAGCGTCCACTGCACGCCATAGTCCTTGCCGTCTGCCCCCTTGAGGTCGGCGGTCAGATACCACCACTCAATGCGGTAGTTCGGATGCGGTCCATGGTCTGCCGGAAAGCTGAAGGGGACACCTGGCTTGGGCACGGCAAAGCCGTCGGCGCTGGTGCCGAGACCGGCAAACCCCTGGGCGTTGACCATCCCGCCTTGAAAACCGACGGCGAGTGCGAGGCAAAACAGCGATGCTCTAACGCTCATTAGCGAAAACCTTTAGCAGATCGGACGGCGAAAGCGTCGCCAGTCGGCGGAGTGGGATGAGCGCCGCCAGCAACGCTGCAACCAGCGCAAAGACAGCCAGCCGCAGCCAGTCCGATGGAAACAGGTGCATCGGCAGGCGCCAGCCGAATGCCTCGACGTTGACGATGGCAAGTAGCACCCACGCCAGACCGATGCCGACCGGCAGAGACGCAATGAGGGTGATGACCGCCAGCACCATGGTGCGCGCCACTTCGAGCGCCACCAGATGGCGGCGTGTCAGCCCCATAGCCCAGACCGGCGCGATCTGTGACAAGCGCATGCCTGACAGGGTCATGAGACTGGCAAACATCGCGAGACCGGCGACACCCAGCGTCAACACATTGAGGGCGCCGGTGACGGCAAATGTCTTTTCGAAGATCTCCAGCGACTTGGCCTTGATGCTCGCCTGATCGACGACGTACTGCGACGGCAGGTGGAACTGCGCCTCGAGAGCGTCGATAAGCGCCGGCGTCTTGGCCGGATCGAGACGCAGCCCGTAGCGGAGCCGAGACACGTTCGGATAGTGGCTCGTTAGTCCATCGATACCGACAATGGCCTGGCCGATCGGATTGCCGTAGTCGGAGTAGACGCCGACGATGGTGGTCTTCCAGTTGCCCGGCAGGACCAGGGGGTCGCCGACCCTGAGTTTCTCGCGCCGCGACATCTGCTCGTTGATCAGCGCCGCGTTTCCCGCCGCGATGCGATCCCAGACGCCGGGGACGGCTTGCAGCATCGGCCAGTTGTCCCGGTATATGCGATCGTTGGCGACTCCGAAGACCTGCGCCGGGCGACCGGCAACTGTGCCTTCGACATTCCAGATCGGCAGCACGGCGTCGACGCGGGGGGCGAGCCATGTGCGCAAAGCTGCGGCCTCGCCCTCGTTGCGCGCAGTGACGTAGAGTTCAGCGGCCAGCCGCTGATCGAGCCAGCCGATGAAGGTCAGGCGAAAACTCGCCACCATCGTGCCGACGCCGACATTCGCCGACAGGGCCAGCAGCAGCGCCATCAGCGCCAGCGAAAGTCCGGGCAGTTGCTGGCGGGTATCGGCCCAGAACCATTGCGTCAGGGGACCGCGTGCCAGACGCTGCATGACCGCCAGCATCAAGGTCATGAGCACGGGCAAAAGCAGCGCCGAGCCGAGCAGCAGGCCGGCCAGAACCGCAAACCCAGCCACCAGACCAGAGCCCCAGAACGCCAGCATCAGACCGACCGCGAAAAAACAGAGCGCCAGACCCGACTGGACCCGGAGAGCTGCCTCCGACGCCCTCGCCCAGGCGCGCGGCTGCGCGGGCGCCAGCAGCGGCAGTCGCCAGACCTGCCAGAGGCTCTGTGCCGACGACACGAGCGTGCCGAGGACCGCAATGGCCATACCCGTACCCCACCACTCCGGCCGCAACGTCAGCGTGCCCGGCACTGCGGCACCATAGAGCCCCTGCAATGTGGCAGCCACGTCCGGCAGCAGGGCGGATGCGACGAAATAGCCAAGCACCACGCCGCCAAGGCCGGCAACGAGCGCGAGGATGAGCAATTCGGCCAGCAACAGGGCGATCAAGGCCCGGGCCGACAGGCCGAGCGAGCGGAGCGTCCGGAATGTCTGGCGACGCTGCTCGAAGGCAAGACCGATGGCCGAATAGACGATGAACAGCCCGACGGCGAAGGCCAGCAGCCCGAAAGCGGTCAGGTTGAGATGGAAGCTGTCGGTCAGCCGGACGAGATCGCCCTGCGGGTCCGGCGCGTGAATGACGAGACCTGGTGCTATCGACGCCAGCGGTGCGAGCCCGGCCGGCTGGTGGGGGTCGAGGATCAGGCGGCTGACCTGTCCGTGTTTGTCCAGAAGGGACTGGGCGATGCCGATGTCGACAAGCGCTGTGCCCGGCGGCAGGCCATCGGCAATCTCCAGCGGCGGCGTCGGCTGGCCGGTCAGTTGCTTGGCAGTGGCCGGCGCAACATACATGCGGCCCGGCGGCGTAATGAAGCTCAGGATATCATTGCCTGCACTGACGTTCACCTGTTGCGCCTCTGCGGGAAGGCTGACCGGATCGAGGCCTATGACGTGTATCCTGACGGTGCCGAACCTGAGGTCGCCTTCGATAACGGGAGACACCAGCCAGCCGGCACGCCGGAGAGCGACGAAATCGGCTTGCGGCATGAGTTCGCCATCGGCGGAGACGATCTGCTGCAAACGGTCCTGGCCAAGCATGGCCGCGGCGCGGTCGTAGCTGGCGCGGGCCTCGGCGTTGATCGCCTGCACGCCCGACCACAAGGCCGTGGCCAAGGACAGGCCGAGCAGCAGCATGGCGAGTTGCATCGGTCGGCGGCGCCAGTGTGACAAAAGTGCGGATAGGTTGACTGCCAGCATCAGGCAATCCGCCCCGAGCGCAGATGGATGCGTGCATCGAGGCGTTCGGCGAGGCGCAGCGAATGCGTGACCATCAGCAACGCGGCTCCCGTCTCGGCCACCAGCGACAGCATCAGGTCGAGCACCGCGTCGCCCGTCGCTTCATCCAGATTACCGGTCGGCTCGTCGGCCAGCACCAGCTTTGGTAGTGCCGCCAACGTACGGCCGATGGCAACACGCTGCTGCTGGCCGCCGGAGAGTTGCTCCGGGTAGCGTTTCAGCAAACCCGCCAGCCCCAGCCTCTCCGTCAACTCTTTCTGCCAGCCTGTGTCGTGCCGTCCGGCAAGTCGGGCATGGAAGGCAAGATTGGCTTCGACGTCGAGCGAGGGAATGAGATTGAACTGCTGGAACACGAGACCGACCACGGTGCGGCGCAGCGCGGCGCGGCCGACATCGCGCAGATGCGTCACGTCGTTGCCGGCGATAGCAATGCTACCGGCATCGATGCTGTCGAGACCGGCTGCCAGATGCAGCAACGTGCTCTTGCCGCTGCCCGATTCGCCCGTGAGCGCCAAGCTGCGGCCAGCGTCCAGATTGAGATCTATGGAATGCAACACTTCCAGCGGTCCCTCGACCGTCTGGTAGGACTTGCTCACACCTTGCATTGCGAGAACCATTGTATTCATTATAAGGTCCACGGAGCGGCTGACCTCGTGCTTCGCGGTGGCCCGGGTCCATAAGACTGACTAATTTGACCCCGTATATTCAGTATAGGCGATTCGATGGCGATCCTGTTCAAGACCGCGTTAAGTGAAGACAAGGCGTTGGAGAAAGTCGAAACCACGATCCTGGATGGAAGCGACCGGGATGGCTACCTGAACGTCATGACCGAGGATATGGAGCGGGCGGCAGCTTCGGAAAGAGGACGGCATACCGGCGAATTCCGCGACCAGGTGGACGTTGCGCTGGCGGAAGCCAAACAAACCGCTCCTTTCTGGCTCGTGTATCGCCGGACCGAGAGCGACCCGGTAACAGCCAACGAGATCCGCAATGCCGCCATCCGCCTGACGCGGGGCTACAGCGGCACGGTCGTCATCGCCCTCAGCCTGCTTGGCCACAATCATGACGATGGCGATCTTGAGCTGGTCTTCATCTGTTTCCGCGAGGATTTCCACCGGCGTAATTTCCGTGTCCGCTACGAAAACAAATACGTCCCTGACTGACTTCCGGATCTGAGCGCTGCCACAGGCTTTGTGCATGAAGCTTTGATCGGCCCATAATTTGTCGCCTGTACTGCTTCGGAACCAACCCGTCCAGGCCTGACCTTGACAGACGGAGGCAGGCCGATAAAGCCAGACCCTGCTATTTGGGAGGCTTCTCGTGAAAACACTCGTATCGCTGTCTGCATTCGTCGGCAGGACGTTTGCCCTCTGGGTCATCCTGTTCGCGGTCCTCGGATTTCTGTTTCCAAACACGTTCAAGCTGATAGCGCCCTACATCGTCATCCTGCTCGGCATCATCATGTTCGGCATGGGGCTGACGCTGTCACTGGATGACTTCCAGGCACTCGTCAGGCGTCCGCTCGAAGTCGCGATCGGTGTCCTTGCGCACTTCATCATCATGCCGGCACTTGCCGTTCTGCTGACACGGATCATCCCGATGCCGCCGGAGGTCGCAGCCGGCGTTATCCTCGTCGGCTGCTGCCCTGGCGGCACCTCCAGCAATGTCATGACGTATCTGGCCAAGGGCGATGTCGCCCTCAGCGTTGCCTGCACAAGCGTGACGACGCTGGCGGCACCGATCGTCACGCCGTTCCTGGTCTGGATGTTTGCCAGCCAATACCTGCCTGTCGATCCCATCGCGATGTTTCTCAGCATCGTCCAGGTCATATTGCTGCCGCTGGCGCTTGGGCTCCTGTTCCAGAAATTCATGCCGTCGCTGGTGCGCGCTGCCATTCCGGTGCTGCCGCTGGTCAGCGTTGTCGGCATCGTTTTGATCGTCAGTGCCGTCGTTGGGGCCAGCAAGGGAGCAATCGCGCAGTCCGGGCTGCTGATCTTTGCGGTCGTCGTCCTCCACAACGGGCTGGGCTACCTTTTCGGCTTCTTCGCCGCCAAGGTCTTTGGACTTTCGCTGCCGAAACGCAAGGCACTGGCCATCGAGGTTGGCATGCAGAACAGCGGATTGGGTGCAGCACTTGCCAATGCGTATTTTTCGCCGATCGCAGCCGTCCCGAGCGCAATCTTCAGCGTATGGCACAATATTTCCGGAGCATTGATTGCCAATTACTTCTCGCGGCAAACAGAAAACGAAAAGCCTGTGACCACTCACGTTTCCTGAAGAGATTTTGGAAAAAGATCATATTTGCAGTTTGTATAAGGTTAATAAACCCTACCAAAAATGGGCCGTCCCGGAAGTATAGGCTCGGTTCTCTGAGACACATGAGATGTTATGATACCCCGCCGCGAGAGGGCGGTTACCATTTTTGTAGGGGTTCATCATGGGTTATAAAGCTGCACTTGGCATGTCGATCGCGCTTCTGCTTTCGGTTCAGGCCAGCACTGCATTTGCATTCGGCGCTTTCGCCGTCAACGACAGCAAGGGTACGTCGGCGAGCGATGTCGGTTATGGAACGGGCTGGGGCTCGACCCGCAAGGAAGCCGAGCGGGATGCGATGAAGTCCTGCAAGGATGCCGGCAATGACAGCTGTGAAATTGCCGTCTGGTTCGAGACCTGCGGCGCCTATGTCGGCGACAAGGTCAACTACGGTATCGGTTACGGCGACACCAAGCGCGAAGCCGAAAAGAAGGCGATGCAAGACTGCCCGAACTGCCGGGTTATCGTATCGGACTGCCAGAACTAAGCACCAAAGCCCGAAAAAGTGACTGAAGGGTGACGACCTGCCTTTGTGCATGCCGTCACTCGCCACTTCCTTCAACGGGACGCAGCGCAGCACCTGTTGATTGTTGCGCTCTGCCTCGACATGGGTAAGTGAGCAACAGCGTATGTTCCCTTTCAAAATACCCGGAACGCGCTATTCTCAGGGTTTCCGCCACAGGAGGACCTTGCATGCGCACGCTACCTTACGCTTTCGTCGCCATCCTCTTTTGCCTCGGTCTGACGCCTGCTTCGGCGGCAGATTCCGCGCTCGCGGCCCAGCAGGTCATCGAGAAGCAGATACAGGCCTTTCTCCACGACGATGCGGACGCGGCCTACTCTTTTGCAGCGCCGGGCATTGCCGCTAAATTTCCGGATAAGGACTCCTTCTTCGCCATGGTGAAGAAAAGCTACCAGCCGGTCTATCATCCCGGTAACTATGCCTTCGGTCGCAGCAAATCGGAAAGCGACGATGCCGTTCTCTATCAGGAAGTGCTGATCACCGGCAGCGACGGTCAGGACTGGTCGGCGATCTACCAGCTGGCTCGTCAGCCTGACGGCAGCTACAAGATCAACGGCGTGCAGATCGTGCCGAATACGACCAGCAAGGGCATCTGATATTCAGATCCGCTCGAGGTCGCCCTTTGCCCAGTTCTCCTGCGTTTCCGCCATGAAATCGGCAAAGCGGCCCTCCTTGATCGATTGCCGGATGCCCTGCATCAGTTCCTGGTAGTAGGCGAGATTATGCCATGACAGCAGCATGCCGCCCAGCGCTTCGCCAGTGCGCGTCAGGTGGTGAAGGTAGGCGCGGGAATAGTCGCGCGATGCCGGGCAATTCGATTGTTCGTCGAGCGGGCGCATATCTTCCGCATGGCGTGCGTTGCGCAGGTTCACCTTACCCCGCCGGGTAAAGGCGAGGCCGTGGCGCCCTGAGCGCGTCGGCATGACGCAGTCGAACATGTCGATGCCGCGTGCCACCGACTTCAGGATGTCGTCGGGGGTGCCTACGCCCATCAGATAGCGTGGCCGGTCCGTCGGCAACACCGGCAAGGTCGTCTCCAGCATCTTCAGCATGACGTCCTGCGGCTCGCCGACGGCGAGGCCGCCGATGGCATAACCCTTCAGGTCCAGCTGGGTCAGCCCTTGCGCCGAGCGGATGCGAAGATCGGGAATGTCACCGCCCTGTACGATGCCAAACATCGCCTTGCCGGGCTGTTCGCCGAAAGCCACCCTGCAACGTTCCGCCCAGCGGAGCGACATTTCCATAGCGCGCTGGATCTCTTTCGGCTCGCACGGCAGCGCCACGCACTCGTCGAGCTGCATCTGGATGTCGCTGTCCAGCAGGCCCTGGATCTCGATCGAGCGTTCCGGCGACATGTAATGCGTACTGCCGTCGACGTGGGACTTGAAGGTGACCCCCTGCTCGTCGAGCTTGCGCAGCCCCGACAGCGACATCACCTGAAAGCCTCCCGAATCTGTGAGGATCGGCAAGGGCCAGCGGATCAATTCGTGAAGGCCGCCAAGACGGGCGACGCGCTCAGCACCCGGACGCAGCATCAGGTGGTAGGTATTGCCGAGGATGATGTCGGCGCCGCTGTCGCGCACCTGGTCGAGATACATCGCCTTGACCGTGCCGACGGTGCCGACCGGCATGAAGGCCGGTGTGCGAATCGAACCGCGTGGCATCGAGACTTCACCGAGACGGGCGCCCGCATCGGTCTTCTTCAACTGGAACTGAAAGGTCTGGCTCATCTAGTCTTTCCGGAACAGGAGGCTGGCATCGCCATAGGAATAGAAACGGTAGCCGGCTCCGATCGCATGGGCGTAGGCCGCGTGCATCGTTTCGAAGCCGGCGAAAGCAGAAACCAGCATGAACAGCGTCGAGCGCGGCAGGTGAAAATTGGTCATCAGGATATCGACCGCCTTGAAGCGGTAGCCTGGGGTGATGAAAATGCCGGTAGGCCCGGACCAAGGATCGATGGTGCCGTCGTCGGCAGCCGCACTCTCGATCAGCCGAAGCGATGTCGTGCCGACGCAGACGATCCGGCCTCCGCGCGCCTTGACCGCAGTTAGCGCTTCAGCCGTCGCGGCGCTGACGTGGCCGATTTCGAGATGCATCTTGTGGTCTTCGGTATCGTCGGCCTTGACCGGCAGGAACGTTCCGGCGCCGACATGCAACGTCACGAAATGCCGCTCCACGCCCATCCGGTCGAGGGCATCGAACAGTTCCGGGGTAAAATGAAGCCCGGCCGTGGGTGCCGCGACCGCTCCTTTTTCCCGGGCATAGATCGTCTGGTAATCGGTGCTGTCGCGCTCGTCCTCGTGACGCTTGGCGGCGATATAAGGCGGTAGCGGGATGTGGCCTACCGCCGCAATGGCTGCGTCCAGCTCTGGACCTGAGAGATCGAAATGCAGGGTGATTTCACCACCCTCACCTTTCTCGCCGACAGCTGCCTCAAGGGCGATCTCGGCGGTTTCGCTGCCGAACTGGATGCGGTCGCCGGTCTTGATGCGCTTGCCCGGTTTGGCAAAGGCTTTCCAGCTGCCGGGCGACATTCGCATGTGAAGCGTGGCGGAAACCTGCTGGCTCGTCGCACCGTCGCGGTGGCGAATGCCTTCGAGCTGGGCCGGAATGACCCGGGTGTCGTTGAACACCACGGCGTCTCCAGCCCGCAGGAACAATGGCAGGTCATGGACGAAATGGTCGGACAATTCGGGTGTTGCGTGGGGATCGACAATCAGCAGCCGGGCGCTGTCGCGCGGCTCGGCGGGACGCAGCGCAATGCTCTCATCCGGGAGGTCGAAATCGAATAGGTCTACGCGCATGGGCAATTCCAGACAAAGTGAAACCCGCCCCCGCGCCGGAGCGCGAAGGGCGGGCTTCAGGAGTAATCACGATCAGACGTCGGCGGCAACCCGCATGGTGACGATCGAATCCGGATCCTTGACGGGCTCGCCCTTCTTGATCTTGTCGACGTTATCCATGCCCTCGATGACCTGGCCCCAGACCGAGTACTGCTTGTTGAGCCAGGGTGAATCTGCAAGGCAGATAAAGAACTGCGAATTGGCCGAGTTCGGAGCCTGCGAACGGGCCATCGAGCAGATGCCGCGAACGTGGCTGGTGGCTGAGAATTCAGCCTTCAGGTCCGGCTTTTCCGAGCCGCCCATGCCGGCACGGGCCGGGTTGAACTCTGCGCCGCCTGACTTGCCGAACTTGACGTCGCCGGTCTGGGCCATGAAGTCGTTGATGACGCGATGGAAGACCACGCCGTCATAGGCCTTTTCGCGAGCCAGTTCCTTGATGCGCGCAACGTGCTCTGGTGCCACTTCCGGCAGCAGCTGGATAACGACGTTGCCCTTGGTGGTTTCCAGGATGATGGTGTTTTCCGGATCTTTGATCTCAGCCATTGTGTTTTCCTCTTTTGAACTTCTTACTTCTTGCCCAGGGTGACCTTGATCATCCGGTCAGGGTCGGTAACGGAACCGCTGTCGCCCTCGCCCTTCTTGATCTTGTCGACGAGGTCCATGCCGGAAATGACCTTACCGACGACCGTATACTGGCCGTTAAGGAAAGGTCCGTCCTTGAACATGATAAAGAACTGCGAGTTTGCCGAATTAGGATCCTGCGAGCGGGCCATGCCGACCGTACCGCGCACGAAAGGCGTCTTGGAGAATTCGGCCTTGATGTCGGGCATGTCGGAGCCGCCCATGCCGGCCTGCTGGGCGTTGTAGCCCTTGGCCATGTTACCGAACTTGACGTCGCCGGTCTGGGCCATGAAGCCGTCGATGACGCGGTGGAAAGCAACATTGTCATAGGCGCCCTTGGCGACCAGCGCCTTGATCTGGGCGACATGCTTCGGCGCCACTTCCGGCATCAGCTGGATGACGACAGGGCCGTCTTTTAGCTGGATAGTGATGTCGTTGTCGTCGGCAGCGGAGGCAGCGCCTGTCAAGGATGCCAGGCACATAAGTCCGGCGAAAGCGATGTGGATGAACTTCATGGAATGCTCCGTTGGGAAAATCGTTGGGGCCTAGCGTTTCGCCTTGGCCTTCAGGGCGACAAGAACCGGTGCGGGCACGAACGCGCTGACATCACCGCCCATGGCTGCAATCTGGCGAACCAATGTGGCCGTTATCGGCCGGAATGCCGTGCCGGCCGGCAGAAAGATGGTCTGCAGCTCAGGCGCCATCTGGCGGTTCATGCCGGCCATCTGCATTTCGTAGTCAAGATCTGTACCATCGCGCAGGCCGCGCACCAGCAGCGATGCACCATGACTGCGAGCGGCGTCGATCACCAAATTGTCGAACGACACCACCGAAATGGCGTCCGTCTTGCCGGGAATAGCAGCGGCAAGCGACTGCCGGACCAGTTCGGCGCGCTCCTCGAAGGAGAACATCGGTGTCTTTCCCGGGTGCACCCCGATCGCGACAATCACCGTCGACGCGACGTTCAACGCCTGGGCGAGAACGTCGAGATGTCCGTTTGTCATCGGATCGAAGGATCCGGGATAGAAAGCTATCGTCATTCTCTACCGGCCGGTTGTTTCGCTGGCCTTTTGTCATGGATGGGGCGCTATCGCAAGTCATTTGCGGCTACGCAACCGGCGGCTGAACGGAAGATGAATGCGGTGTTCAAGACCGTTTCAGACAGGCTGTGATTAAAGAGGGCATACCGTCGAAAGCAACGAGGACGGTGAGTTCAACGCTCCGTTTCGAGGCTGAAGAGCATGCTGATCCTTCTCGCTACCGCCACCATCATCGGTTCGCTCATCGTCGAGGTGCTCGTTCGCCGGTTCAACTCCACTTACGAAATCGAATGGCCAGTGGCGGCTCCGGCGCCGGAAAATGCACTCGCCCTGGACGTCGTGGCGACACTTCGGCGCGCGGCGTCGAACATGAACGGTAAATGAACGCCCTATTCAAAGTTGCTTCAGCGAACCTTCGTTAAATAGTTGTCAACATCCGGCGGAACTAATTTCCAAAGGCCACGTTATCAGATCGGAACACAGACATGAACACAGTAACACGAAGGAAAAAAGCCATGCCGGACAAGGTCATCCTTATCAACGTCGTTTGGATGACAGTCATCACCGGTATGCTTGCTTTCACGGTTGCTCTCTACGGTCAAAAGGCCGATCAGTCTCCTGTCTATGGTCCGTATGCATCGGCTCACTCTTACGTGGCGAGCCAATATTAGGATCTGATCGCACGGAGTTGCGAAGAAGGAAAAACCCATGTTCACGATTTTGACATTGCTCACTGCCGTTATCAGCGTCATGTTCGTCGTGTCCGTGGCTTCAACCGTCTCGGCACTGCGGCGCGAGAGCGAAGAAATGAAGCAGATCACCAAACAGCACAGTGCATTCTGACTGTTTACTGCAGTAATTTACTACACGCTCTCATCATCAATAATCACCAAACAATGAAGCCGAACGATCCTCCCATCGTTCGGCTTCATTGTTTTATTGCCCTTCCCCAACGAAAAACCGGGCGCAACAACTGCGCCCGGTTTTTAATATTGGTGGCATACCTTGTCGGCTGCTATTCGGGACTGTCTTCACCCGTCGAACCGACTGGCGGCGTCTCGCTGTCTGGAGTTTCAGTATCGAGAGGCGCTACGGTGCCATCTTCTGCGATATCGACGATTTCCTCATCGTCTTCTGGCTCGTTGATGCGCTCGACCGACACGACCTTTTCGTTCTTGGCGGTGGAGAAAATCGTCACGCCCTTTGTAGCGCGGCTGGCGAAGCGGATGCCGCCGACGGGGACACGGATGAGCTGGCCGCCGTCTGAGACAAGCATGATCTGGTCTCCGTCATCGACCGGGAAGGCCGCGACAAGTTCGCCGATCTCGCCGGTCTTTGACGTGTCGGTGGCACGGATGCCCTTACCGCCTCGGCCCGAAATTCGGAAATCGTAGGAAGACGAGCGTTTTCCGAAGCCCTTTTCGGAAACCGTCAGCACGAACTGCTCGCGCGCCTTCAGTTCCTCGTAGCGCTCATCGCTCAACTGGCCTTCCTCAACGACTTCCTCACCGACAAGTGCGATCTCTTCGGCTTCGCCCGTGGTCAGGCGTCTGTCGTTGGCGGCCCGCTTCAGATAGGCAGCCCGCTCCCACGGTTCGGCGTCGACATGGCTGACGATCGTCATCGAGATGATGCGGTCGCCTTCGGCCATGGTGATGCCCCGCACGCCGATGGAGTTGCGGCCTGCGAAGACGCGGACGTCGGATACGGAGAAGCGTATGCACTGGCCGAGCGCCGTGGTCATCAGAACATCCTGATGTTCCGAGCAGGTCTCTACGGACAGAATTTCGTCACCGTCCTCGTCCAGTTTCATGGCAATCTTGCCGTTGCGGTTCACCTGGATGAAGTCCGACAGCTTGTTGCGGCGAACCGTACCGCGCGTTGTCGAGAACATGACGTCCAGGTTTTCCCAGCTCGCCTCGTCCTCGGGCAGCGGCATGATCGTGGTGATGCGTTCGCCCTTTTCGAGCGGCAGCATGTTGATCAGCGCCTTGCCGCGAGACTGCGGCGTGCCGATGGGGAGACGCCAGACTTTTTCCTTGTAGACGATGCCGCGCGAGGAGAAGAAAAGCACCGGCGTGTGGGTGTTGGCAACGAAAAGCCGGTTGACGAAATCCTCGTCGCGGGTCGCCATGCCGGAGCGGCCCTTGCCGCCGCGGCGCTGGGCGCGATAAGTCGTCAGCGGCACGCGTTTGATGTAGCCGAGATGCGAGACCGTGACGACCATGTCTTCGCGGGAGATGAGATCCTCGTCATCCATCTCGAGGCCGCCATCGATGATCTCGGTGCGGCGCGGCGTGCCGAATTCATCGCGCACAGACGTCAGTTCGTCCTTGACGATGGTCTGGACGCGAACGCGGGAAGAGAGGATGTCGAGATAGTCCTTGATCTCGTCGCCGATCTTGTTCAGTTCGTCGCCGATTTCGTCGCGGCCGAGGGCTGTCAGGCGGGCAAGGCGCAATTCGAGAATGGCGCGTGACTGCTCTTCCGACAGATTGTAGGTCAGGTCTTCATTGATACGGTGGCGCGGATCGTCGATCAGCCGGATCAGGCTTTCGACATCCGATGCAGGCCAGCGGCGCGTCATCAGCTCTTCGCGGGCAGACTGCGGATCGGGAGCCTGGCGGATAACGCGGATGACTTCGTCGATGTTGGCAACCGCAATAGCGAGACCGACCAAGACGTGGGCGCGGTCGCGGGCCTTGCGCAGCAGGTATTTCGTACGCCGGCTAACGACTTCCTCGCGGAACGAAACGAACGCGCGCAGCATGTCGAGCAGCGTCATCTGTTCCGGCTTGCCGCCGTTCAGAGCCACCATGTTGCAGCCGAATGACGTCTGCAGCGGCGTATAGCGATAGAGCTGGTTGAGGATGACCTCGGCATTGGCATCGCGCTTCAGCTCGACGACGACGCGGTAGCCCTGGCGGTCGGATTCGTCGCGCAGGTCGGAGATGCCCTCGATGCGCTTTTCGCGCACCAGCTCGGCCATCTTCTCGATCATCGTCGACTTGTTCACCTGGAAGGGAATTTCGGTGATGATGATTTGTTCGCGATCGCCGCGCATCGGCTCGATGGCTGCGACGCCGCGCATGATGACAGAACCGCGGCCGGTCTCATAGGCAGAGCGGATGCCGGCACGACCGAGTATCTTGGCACCGGTCGGGAAATCGGGGCCGGGAATGATCTGCATCAGATCGGCGAGCTCGATGGCCGGGTCGTCGATCAGCGCGATGCAAGCGTTGATCACTTCAATCAGATTGTGAGGCGGAATATTGGTGGCCATGCCGACGGCGATGCCGCCGGCGCCGTTGACCAGCAGGTTCGGGAACTTCGCGGGCACCACGACAGGCTCGCTGAGCGTGCCATCATAGTTCTCGCGAAAATCGACCGTATCCTTGTCGAGGTCGTCGAGCAGCGCGTGAGCGGCCTTTTGCAGCCGGCACTCGGTGTAGCGTTCGGCTGCGGGCGGATCGCCGTCGACGGAGCCGAAATTGCCCTGGCCGTCGATGAGCGGCAATCGAAGCGACCAGTCCTGCGCCATACGGGCCAGCGCATCGTAAATGGCCGAGTTGCCGTGCGGATGGAATTTACCCATCACGTCCCCGGTCACGCGGGCGCACTTTACGTATTTCTTGTTCCAGTCGATCCCGAGTTCGGACATGCCGAAAAGGATGCGTCGATGAACAGGCTTGAGACCGTCCCTGACATCCGGAAGCGCGCGGCTGACGATAACGCTCATGGCGTAATCGAGGTAGGACCGCTGCATTTCCTCGATGATGGAAATTGGCTCGATACCAGGCGGGAGCTTCCCGCCACCGGGTGTGGATTGCTCAGTCAAAACAGATCACGATCTCTTTAAGAATCACTGTGGAATTTATAGCGGAAAGCGGACAAAGGCGCTAATTTCGCCAACGGTTTTGAACAGGCTTTTAGCCTCTGGAACGTTTCAATAGCACATTTTTGCGACATGTGGGAAAAGCTCGTCGCTGCGAACGCTTTGCCAAACGGCGATCAGCGCTTAAGGGTCAGTTTCATAAGTGAAGTTGACGATCCGGGGGAAATTATGGCGAGCGTAGACAGTCTCATCAATGCCTTCACCACATTGATGGTGACCATCGACCCGCCCGGGCTGGCACCGCTGTTCCTGGCGCTGACGACAGGCATGAACCGCAGCCAGCGGACGCAGGTCGCATTGCGCGGTTCGCTGATAGCCTTCGGCATCCTCGCCGCCTTCGCGCTGTTCGGCTCTAGCGTGCTTGGCGTGCTTGGGATCTCGATCGGTGCATTCAGGATCGCCGGCGGACTGCTGCTATTCTGGATCGCCTTCGAGATGGTCTTCGAGAAACGCCAGGACCGCAAGGAGAAGACCGCCGAGGTGGCAATCACCCGGGATCATATCCATAACATCTCGGTCTTCCCGCTGGCATTGCCGCTGATCGCGGGACCTGGCGCCATCTCCGCGACGATCCTGCTTTCTGGCTCGCTGCAGAGCTCCGTCGACCGCTCGCAGCTGATCGTGGTGATCGCGGCCTGCCTCGTGCTGACATTTGCAGCCCTGCTGATTGCCGAGCGTCTCGACCGCTTCCTCGGCATGACGGGACGCGCGATCCTGACGCGCCTCCTCGGCGTTATCCTGGCAGCGCTCGCCGCACAGTTCGTTGTAGACGGTATCCGGTCGGCTTTTGCGATCTGACCGGAAGCGCGCGGGTTAGGTGCGCGCCTTCAAGATGTATTTCCAGATCGTGCCGCCGAAAAATCGATTGGCGATGACGAAATAGGCGATGACCAGCGCAAACAACAGCAGTGCAGGCCAGCCATTCAGCTGGAACCCATCGTCAGTCATTCCGCCCGTCAGCAGAGCCACGAGGTATCCAAGGCAGAAAAAAGCAGCAATCAAGTCGAGTATAAGCGCCAGCACGCGTCTCCATGTCGATGGATTTCTTGGCACGAGTGCGTCTGACATTACTGAAGTTCCCTGTTATTCCGGCCGCAAAACGAAAGATGCACCCCGCAGGGTGCATCGGATGGTTCTATCTCAGAAGGGAATGTCGTCATCGAGTTCGCGCGAGAAGTTTCCGCCGCCGCCACTATTGCCGGCGTTACCGGCATTGCCGCGACCGGATGATGACGATGGCGAGGACTGGTTGTAGTCGTCGCCGTAGCCGGAACCGCCGCCGCCGAAATCATTGCCGCCACCGCCGCTGCGCTGCATGCCGCGACCGCCGCCTTCGCCGGCGCCGTCACCGCGACCGTCCAGCATGGTCAAAGTGGAGTTGAAGCCCTGAAGGACGATTTCGGTCGAGTATTTCTCGATGCCGGCCTGGTCTGTCCACTTACGGGTCTGCAGGGCGCCCTCGATGTAAACCTTGGCACCCTTCTTCAGATACTGCTCGGCAACCTTGCACAGGCCTTCATTGAAGATCACGACGCGGTGCCACTCGGTTTTTTCCTTGCGCTCGCCGGACGACTTGTCCCGCCAAGTTTCGGAAGTTGCAATATTCAGATTGGCGATCGGACGACCATCCTGGGTCCGGCGGATTTCCGGATCAGCCCCGAGGTTCCCGATCAGAATTACCTTGTTTACGCTACCCGCCATGCCGATCACCCTGCTCGCCGCGCCCACCGGCGGCCCTGGAACATAATTGCTCGCACCTTAAACCATCGGCCCCGCCCGGTGCGATCTAAGCGGCGTTCATCCACAAGGAATTTTGTTCTTTCTTTGTTCTAGTCAGCAGCTATGATTTTGTCAACCGAATCGAAAAGCGGGCGGAGAGTCGCATTTCAACCTCGACTCGCCGGCCTTCATCACTAGATAAGGGCTGAACAGGGATTTAGCGGAAAACGATGAGCGAACTGAAGACCATCTCCATCCGGGGTGCGCGTGAGCACAATCTCAAGGGTATCGACATCGATCTGCCGCGCAACAAGCTGATCGTCATGACCGGCCTGTCGGGCTCGGGAAAGTCGTCGCTTGCCTTCGATACGATCTATGCGGAAGGGCAGCGCCGCTATGTCGAGAGCCTGTCGGCCTATGCGCGCCAGTTCCTCGAGATGATGCAGAAACCCGACGTCGACCTTATCGAGGGATTGTCTCCGGCGATCTCCATCGAGCAGAAGACGACGTCGCGCAACCCGCGCTCGACGGTCGGCACTGTTACGGAAATCTACGACTACATGCGCCTGCTGTTTGCGCGCGTCGGCGTGCCCTATTCGCCGGCGACTGGCCTGCCGATCGAGAGCCAGACCGTCAGCCAGATGGTCGACCGCGTGCTGGCCTTCGGTGACGGCACCCGCCTTTATATTCTGGCGCCGATGGTGCGCGGGCGTAAGGGCGAATACAAGAAGGAGCTTGCCGAGCTCATGAAAAAGGGCTTCCAGCGCGTCAAGATCGACGGACAGTTCTACGAGATCGCCGATGCGCCTGCCCTCGACAAAAAGTACAAGCACGACATCGACGTGGTCGTCGACCGCATTGTCGTGCGCGCTGATGTCGCGGCGCGTCTGGCTGACAGCTTCGAGACGTCTCTGCGGCTGGCGGACGGACTGGCTGTTGCGGAGTTTGCCGACAAGCCCCTGCCGCCTGAGGAAACCTCTGCCGGCGGTTCGGCCAACAAGTCCCTGAACGAGACACACGAGCGGGTGTTGTTTTCGGAAAAATTTGCCTGCCCGGTATCCGGCTTTACGATTCCCGAGATCGAACCGCGGCTGTTCTCGTTCAACAACCCGGCCGGCGCCTGCCCTTCCTGCGACGGTCTCGGCTCGCTGCAGAAGATCGATCCCGAGATGATCGTCCCCGAGCATGAGCGCACCCTTCGCGATGGCGCGATTGCACCTTGGGCCAAGTCGACGTCGCCCTATTACAACCAGACGCTGGAAGCGCTCGGCAAGCATTACGGCTTCAAGCTCTCGAGCCGCTGGAGCGACCTGCCAGCCAATGCCAAGGACGTCATCCTGCACGGAACGGAAGACAAGATCGAGTTCCAGTATGCCGACGGCGCTCGGGCCTATACGACGCACAAGAATTTCGAGGGCATCGTGCCCAATCTCGAGCGCCGCTGGAAGGAAACCGACAGCGCCTGGGCCCGCGAGGAGATCGAGCGCTACATGTCTGCGGCGCCCTGCCCCGTCTGCGCCGGCTACCGTCTGAAGCCGGAAGCGCTGGCGGTGAAAATCGCCACGCTGCATATCGGCAAAGTCTCGGAAATGTCGATTCGCAACGCCCGCGACTGGTTCGAGACGCTGCCGGCCCTCTTTACCTCCAAGCAGAACGAAATCGCCGTCCGCATCCTCAAGGAAATCCGCGACCGGCTGCGGTTTCTCAACGATGTCGGGCTGGAATATCTGAGCCTTTCGCGCAACTCAGGAACGCTCTCGGGCGGCGAGAGCCAGCGCATCCGGCTTGCCTCGCAGATCGGCTCCGGCCTTACGGGCGTCCTCTACGTCCTCGACGAGCCTTCCATCGGCCTCCACCAGCGCGACAATGCGCGCCTGCTGGAAACCCTGAAGCATCTGCGCGACATCGGCAACACGGTCATCGTCGTCGAGCATGACGAGGATGCCATCATGCAGGCAGATGATGTCGTCGATATCGGTCCGGCAGCCGGTATCCATGGCGGCGAGGTCATTGCCCATGGCACGCCGCAGCAGATCATGGCGAACCCGAATTCTCTGACCGGCCGCTACCTGTCCGGCGATCTCGGCGTGCCCGTGCCTGCAGAGCGACGCAAGCTCAAGAAGGGCAAGGAAATCAAGATTTTCGGCGCCCGCGGCAACAATCTGAAGAACGTCACGGCTGCGATTCCGCTCGGCGTCTTCACGGCCGTCAGCGGCGTGTCGGGCGGCGGCAAGTCCACCTTCCTGATCGAGACGCTCTACAAGTCGGCAGCCCGCCGCGTCATGGGCGCCCGCGAAACGCCGGCGGAACACGACCGCATAGATGGCTTCGAGCACATCGACAAGGTCATCGATATCGACCAATCGCCGATTGGCCGGACGCCGCGTTCCAACCCGGCCACCTATACCGGTGCCTTCACGCCGATCCGCGACTGGTTTTCCGGATTGCCGGAAGCCAAGGCGCGCGGCTACCAGCCGGGCCGGTTCTCGTTCAACGTCAAGGGCGGACGCTGCGAGGCCTGCCAGGGCGATGGCGTCATCAAGATCGAGATGCACTTCCTGCCCGACGTCTACGTCACCTGCGATGTCTGCCACGGCAAGCGCTATAACCGCGAGACGCTCGATGTCACCTTCAAGAGCAAGTCGATTGCCGACGTGCTCGACATGACTGTCGAAGAAGGCGTCGATTTCTTTTCAGCGGTGCCTGCGGTGCGTGACAAGCTGCAATCGCTGAAGGATGTCGGTCTCGGCTATATCAAGGTCGGCCAGCAGGCCAACACGCTCTCCGGCGGCGAGGCGCAGCGCGTCAAGCTGGCCAAGGAGTTGTCGAAGCGCTCGACCGGGCGCACGCTCTATATCCTCGACGAGCCGACAACAGGGCTTCATTTCCACGATGTCGCCAAGCTGCTAGAAATGCTGCACGAATTGGTCAACCAGGGCAACTCGGTTGTCGTCATCGAGCACAATCTCGAGGTCATAAAGACCGCCGACTGGGTGCTCGACTTCGGCCCCGAAGGTGGCGACGGCGGCGGCGAGATCGTGGCAGTTGGCACGCCTGAGACAATCGTCAAGGAGAAGCGGTCCTACACCGGACATTTCCTCAAGGAATTGCTGGAGCGGCGGCCCGTCAAGAAGGTCGTCGCTGCGGCAGAGTGATCTCCCGGCGAACGGGCACTCGAAGCGCCGGATACCGGCATTATAAATGAACGGGGAAAGCATATGACAGCGTCAGGCACCATTCGGACCGGCATTGGCGGCTGGACGTTCGAGCCCTGGCGCGGGACGTTCTTCCCGGACGATCTCAAGCAGAAGGACGAGTTGCGCTACGCCAGCAGCAAGCTGAAGGTGATTGAGGTCAACGGTACCTACTATGCGACTCAGAAACCGGCGACCTTCGCAAAATGGGCCTCCGAGGTGCCGGATGGCTTCATATTCAGCCTTAAGGCGACGCGCTACGTTACCAATCGCAAAATACTTGCGGAAGCCGGGGAATCGATGGACCGGTTTCTGAAGTCCGGGATCAGCGAGCTCGGCGACCGGCTCGGTCCGTTGCTGTGGCAGTTTGCACCAACAAAGAAATTCGATGCCGATGACTTCGAAGGCTTTCTGAAGCTCCTGCCGCAGAAGCAAGACGGACTACCGCTGCGGCACGTCGTCGAGGTGCGCCACGATTCCTTCAAGGTGCCGGAGTTCGTCGCGCTGCTGGAGAAATACCACGTGGCCCCGGTTTGTGCCGACCATCACGACTATCCGATGATCGCCGATGTCACCGCCGATTTCGTCTACAGCCGCCTGCAAAAGGGCTCCGACGAGATCAAGACCTGTTATCCGCCGAAGGAACTTAAAGAGTGGGCGGAGCGCCTTGAAACCTGGGCAAAGGGCAAGGTGCCCGCCGACCTGCCGTTGATCGATAGCGAGCGCGAGGTGAAGGTCCAGCCACGGGATGTGTTCGCCTTCATGATCCACGATGGAAAGGTCAACGCACCGCAGGGCGCCATTGCCCTGCAGGGGGTACTGGCCCAATTATAGCATTACTCAGAGCGGGCGGACTTGGCCCATCAGGTCTTCTGCCGTCAGCCCCTTGCCGGCCCGGCTTCCCGCTTCGCCGTGCAGCCAGACACCGCCGGCCGCGGCCTCGAAGGCCGGCATGCCCTGCGCCAGAAGTCCGCCGATGATCCCCGCCAGGACATCGCCGGAACCGGCAGTTGCCAGCCATGGCGGTGCATTGCAGTTGATCAGCGCCCGCCCGTCCGGCGAGGCAATGACCGTATCTGCGCCTTTGTAGACGATTGCCGCATGCGAGCGCCTTGCGGCTGCGATTGCCTTCTCGACCTTGCCGAGAGCTTCATCCCCGGCGATATCCGGGAAAAGACGGCCGAACTCGCCTTCGTGCGGCGTCAGCACCAGATGCGTCGGCCCTGCCGCAAAAGCATCGAAGAGCGCAGATGGATCGTCCTTGAAGGAAGTGATGCCGTCCGCGTCGAGCACGAGATGGCGATCCACCAGCGCCGCCACGAACTGCCGTGCTTTTTCGCCTGTGCCAAAACCCGGGCCGAGAACGAAAGTCGATAGCCGCGCATCGTCGAGCCACTCCTCGAGAGCGGCTCTGTCATCGATCTCGCGCAGCATGATCGCCGTCAACGCCCCGGCATTGACTTTGAGCGCGGCTTTGGAAGAGGCGATGGTGACCAGCCCTGCCCCAGCTTTCAGACCCGCCATGGCCGACATGCGGGCAGCACCCGTCGCCGTCTCGCTGACGGAAAAGACGACAAGATGCCCGCGTTTGTATTTGTGGGTTTCCACCAAAGCCTCAGGCACGGCCGACCGCCACTGTTCCGGCGTGTTCTCGGCGATCAGCCCGTCGGCGTTTTCCCGGACGAGGCGGGCCGGGATGCCGATGTCGAAGATCTCGAGCGTGCCGCACAGTTCCCTGCCCGGCATCAGCAGATGACCGGGTTTGCGCGTCATGAAGCTCACCGTATGGGAAGCGCGGAAGGCGGCTCCCAAAACCATGCCGGTCGCGCCGTTGACGCCCGACGGCAGATCGACGGCGATCACCGGGATGGAAGCCGCATGTGTCCGTTCGATCACGGCTGCGACGGCGCCAGGTACGGCGCGCGCGAGGCCGGCACCGAAAATCGCATCGATGACGAGGTCGCCGGCCCGGGGCAGATAGGCACCGAGCGGCGAGCCCGCAACCGGACAGGCGGCAAAGGCGCGTGCCGCATCGCCTTTCAGCACGGCTGTATCTCCGAGGTGATATACGGCAACCTCGGCACCACACTCGTGCAGCGCCAGGGCAGCGACATAGCCGTCGCCGCCGTTATTGCCGGGGCCGCACAGGACCGCGTATCGCAGCGCCTCCGGATAATCCCGCAAGGCAGCAGCCGCCACCGCCCGGCCGGCTTTCTGCATCAATCCGAAAGAGTCAATTCCTGAAGCCGCAGCGGCCTTGTCGACCGCCGCCATCGATTGGGGTGTCAGGAGGAGTTCAGCTATGGTGTGTGTCATGGACGATAATGATCGCAATGACGCCTGAAAAACAATCAAAAAATCCCGCGCGCTACCGACTTAAATTTCAGCAAAAGCCCGCCTTTTAATCAGTCAAATTCGGGGCGCGTAGGCCGTTCCAACCGTTGCGGTCCGCCCTCTATTCCGGATATCGTCCGAAACGCGTCTGCGCATATTCAATTCGGGGCACGATATGTCAAACAACCCTGTATCAGCCTCAAAATTGCTCAAAACTGCAACATTTACCGAAACATCTCTGGATAATGTGGCATGATACGTGCATCAACAAGGGCGAGCGGGCAATGTCCGCTTTAACGGGAGAAGCGGAGAGACATTTTCTCATGAAAAAGATCGAAGCGATCATAAAGCCATTCAAGCTGGACGAAGTGAAGGAAGCCCTTCAGGAAGTCGGCTTGCAGGGTATCACTGTCACGGAAGCCAAGGGTTTCGGTCGCCAGAAAGGTCACACGGAACTCTACCGTGGTGCCGAATATGTCGTCGATTTCCTTCCGAAAGTGAAGGTCGAAGTTGTGTTGGCAGACGAAAATGCCGAAGCGGTTATTGACGCGATCCGCAAGGCGGCGCAGACCGGACGAATTGGCGACGGAAAGATCTTCGTTTCCAATATCGAAGAGGTCATCCGAATCCGTACGGGAGAGACGGGTATCGATGCCATCTAAGTCCTCGCCGGTGGCCAGGGCAAAATCGTCATAAAAAACCGAGGAAGCATCCCATGACGACCGCAAACGAAATTCTGAAGCAGATCAAGGACAACGACGTCAAGTTCGTCGACCTGCGCTTTACGGACCCGAAGGGCAAGCTGCAGCACGTTACGATGGACGTTTCCTGCGTCGATGAAGACATGTTCGCCGATGGTGTCATGTTCGACGGGTCCTCCATCGTCGGATGGAAGGCCATCAACGAATCCGACATGGTGCTCATGCCCGACACGGAAACGGTTCACATGGACCCGTTCTTCGCGCAGTCGACCATGGTCATCCTCTGCGACATCCTGGACCCGGTTTCCGGTGAATCCTACAATCGTGATCCGCGCGGCACCGCCAAGAAGGCAGAAGCCTACCTCAAGGCTTCCGGCATCGGCGACACGATCTTCGTTGGCCCGGAGCCTGAGTTCTTCGTATTCGACGACGTCAAGTACAAGGCCGATCCCTACAACACCGGCTTCAAGCTCGATTCCAGCGAACTGCCGTCGAACGACGACACGGACTACGAGACCGGCAACCTCGGTCACCGTCCCCGCGTCAAGGGCGGCTATTTTCCGGTTCCGCCGATCGACAGCTGCCAGGACATGCGCTCCGAGATGCTGACCGTTCTCGGCGAAATGGGCGTCGTTGTTGAAAAGCACCACCATGAAGTGGCTGCGGGACAGCATGAACTCGGCGTCAAGTTCGATACACTGGTGCGCAACGCCGACAAGATCCAGATCTACAAGTACGTCGTCCATCAGGTCGCCAATGCCTATGGCAAGACGGCGACTTTCATGCCGAAGCCGATCTTTGGCGATAACGGCTCGGGCATGCATGTGCACCAGTCGATCTGGAAGGGTGGCAAGCCAACCTTCGCGGGCGACGAATATGCCGGCCTGTCGGAATCCTGCCTCTACTACATCGGCGGTATCATCAAGCACGCGAAGGCTATCAACGCATTCACAAACCCGTCGACGAATTCCTACAAGCGTCTCGTCCCGGGCTACGAGGCTCCGGTCCTGCTTGCCTATTCGGCTCGTAACCGTTCGGCTTCTTGCCGTATTCCCTTCGGCTCCAACCCGAAGGCGAAGCGCGTCGAAGTTCGCTTTCCGGATCCGACTGCCAACCCATACTTGGCGTTCGCCGCCATGCTGATGGCCGGCCTCGACGGCATCAAGAACAAGATCCATCCCGGCAAGCCGATGGACAAGGATCTGTACGACCTGCCGCCGAAGGAACTGAAGAAGATCCCGACCGTCTGCGCATCGCTGCGTGAAGCGCTGGAAAACCTCGATCGGGACCGCAAGTTCCTGACCGCCGGCGGCGTATTCGACGACGACCAGATCGATTCGTTCATCGAGCTGAAGATGGTGGAGGTCATGCGCTACGAAATGACACCCCATCCGGTCGAATTCGACATGTACTACTCGGCCTAGTCATCAACCAGAAAGTCCCGGTCATTGCCGGGACTTTTTTTCTGCGCCAAGCCAGCGCGGCGTGCTTTACTGGTCTTGTCCGCCTGCCCGACTATGGCAGCGGTGTGGGGCAACGGCGGCGAAAGGCTTGAAAAATGTGGCGCATCGTCCCACATAGTTGCGTGAAAGGAAGTCGCACCATGAAACAAAAAGATGCAAAATTCAATATCGGCGAAGTGGTCCGGCATCGGGTCTTTCCGTTCAGAGGCGTCGTGTTCGACGTCGATCCGGAGTTCGCGAACACGGAAGAATGGTGGAATGCCATTCCGACCGAGGTTCGTCCCAGCAAGGACCAGCCGTTCTATCACCTGCTGGCTGAAAACGAGGAGACGGAATATGTCGCTTATGTTTCAGAGCAGAACCTCGTCAGCGACGACAGCGGAGAACCGCTCCGCAACCCGCAGGTCTACCAGATCTTCGACCGCAAGACGACCGGCGAACTCAAGCCCAAGATGAGCTTCGCCCACTGATCCCAAAAGATACGCCTGCAAAGGAAGCCGAGAAACCGGCTTCCTTTTTTATTGCCGCTCGACTGTGAGGCATAAAAAAGCCCGGCTGAACCGGGCTTTTAAGGCAGTTAAGTGTCGTGCTTACTGGGACTTCGCTGCCTTCTGGGCGTCTTCAAGCTTCTTGCGAGCTTCTTCAGCCTTCTTCTGCATGCTGTCCTGCAGGCTGCGCTGGCTTTCTGCGAGCTTGGTATCGGAGATCGCCGGGCCGTCATAGGCGGCGCCGAAGCCGGTCAGGGACACCTTGATCGGGTTCGGAGCGCGGCGGAAGTTGATCGATGTGAAGGTCACGTCCGTGCCCTTCTTCAGCGATGCGATCGTGGCATCCGTCAGGGGAATTTCAGCCGTGCACTTGTCCGGGAGGCATACGGCGTAATCGACCTTCTGTCCCTTGCCGCCATCGATCTGCATGGTGATGCCGGGTCCAATCAGGCGCGCCGTCGGCACCGAGATCTGCAGGATCTTGCGATTGACCTTGCCATCGATGGAGATCAGGCCGATTGCCGTCACCAGCTGGCCGCTGTTGGCCATGATCAGGTTCTGGACGATGCAGATGTCGTTGTCATCCTGCTTGGCGCATGTCTTGTACCAGCCGAGACGCGGGGTCTGAGCGGCGCCATCGGCCGGAGCAGCCGGTGCATCCTGCGCAAAAGCGGGCGCGGCAGCGCCGATCACGAGTGCGAGTGCAGACAGAGCCGCGCGAATTGTTTTGTCAGTTTTGAACGTCATAGCGAAATCCGCCTCCTGAAATCCGATGCAAAGCAGCCTTCTGCCACCTCATGCCTTTCGGGTCAAACTGCTGTCCACCTGTCGAAAGAATAAGGCAAATGCATGACTCCGAACTGTGGATCACCTGTTACATGGCGTTGCTTCGGATATCCAGCTTTTCTTTGCATGTTTCGGCCGCAGGATGGACAAATCCGATGCCTATGTCTTGGATCGGGGAGGCCATGATAAGGTCGCTGTCACGAATCATGCCCTTATGGGAAAGGATGCCATGCGAGCGCTCCGGGTCGCGATTTATCTAGCTGCGGCAATGCTTTGCAAGACCGCTCAGGCGGACCCCGTGCACGGCCTTGCCATGCACGGCGATCCCGCGATGGCCGCCGACTTCAAGGCCCTCCCTTACGTCAATCCGACCGTCAGGAAGGGCGGCCATATCAGCTACGGGGTGGTCGGCACCTTCGACAATCTCAACCCGTTCATCCTCAAAAGCATGCGGACGACAGCGCGCGGCATGTGGGATCCGGACTACGGCAACATCGTCTACGAAACGCTGATGCAGCGCTCGCGCGACGAGCCATTCACCCTCTACGGTCTGCTTGCACAGACGGCAGAATGGGACGACAAACGGTCCTATATCCAGTTCAACCTCAATCCTGCCGCCAAGTGGTCGGATGGCCAGCCGGTGACGCCGGATGATGTGATCTTCAGCTTCAACCTTTTGCGGGACAAGGGCCGCGTGCCCTACTCGAACCGGCTGAATGCCGTTGCCAAGATGGAGAAGGTCGGCGAGCACAGTGCGCGCTTCACCTTCAACGACAAGGCCGACCGCGAGACGCCGATGATCATCGCCAGCTCGACGCCAATCCTGCCGCAGCATGCGATCGATCCGGATAGATTCGACCAGACGACGCTGGTAGCACCCATCGGGTCCGGGCCTTACCGGGTGAAAACGGTGAACCCCGGCGACAGCATCGTCTTCGCGCGCAACCCCGATTATTGGGGCAAGGATATTCCGGCCAAGGTCGGGGTCGACAACTACGACCTGTTGACCGTTCACTATTTCCTGCAGGAAAACACGCTGTTCGAGGCATTCAAGAAGGGCGATGTCGACATCTATGCGGATGGCAGCCCCGGCCACTGGGCAAACGCTTATGATTTTCCGGCGGCGCGCTCCGGCGAGGTTGTGAAGGATGTCTTCAATCCCAAGCTTCCCAGCGGCATGTTCGGATTCGTCTTCAACACGCGGCGGCCAATCTTTGCCAATGTGAAAGTCCGCGAGGGCCTATCGCTGGCCTTCGATTTCGAGTGGGTCAACAAGAACCTCTCGTCAGGCGCCTATACGCGAACGGAGAGCTATTGGCAGGGCTCCGACCTATCTTCTTTCGGCGTGCCAGCCGATGCCCGAGAGCTCGAAATGCTGGGTCCCATCAGCAAACGCATCGATCCGGCCGTGCTCGATGGCACCTATAAACTGCCGGTCAGCAACGGCTCCGGCCGCGACCGTACAGTCCTTCACCGGGCCGTGGATCTGCTCAAGGCAGGTGGATACACGATCAAGGATGGCAAGATGGTCGATGCCGGCGGGCATCAGCTGGCGTTCGAGATCATGACACAGAATGCCGACCAGGAGAGACTGGCCATCGCCTACCGGAGAACGCTGAACCTGCTGGGTATCGAGGTGGCGATCCGCACCGTCGACGATTCGCAGTATCAGCGCCGGACAATCAGCTTCGACTACGACATCATCATCAAATCGTTCACATCCTCCCTCTCGCCGGGCATCGAGCAGGTCGGCCGATGGGGCTCGGTGGCGCGCGATCGACAGGGCAGCGAGAACTTTGCGGGCGTTGCCGATCCCGATGTGGATGCGTTGATCAGCCACATCCTATCGGCGCGCGGCGTTGAGGATTTTCGCGATGCCGTCCGTTCGTTCGACAGGCTGTTGCTTTCCGGCCATTACTTCGTGCCGCTCTATCATATCGACCAGCAATATGTAGCACGGCACAAGCGGATAGGGCATCCGGATGTCACTCCCTTGTACGGCTATCAGCTGCCTGTGTGGTGGGATGCTTCGGTGCAGTGAGGTGGTTCCTTTTTCGTGCCTTGTTGAAGCCGGGCGGCAAAGAGACTATTTCGGTCCGATCAACAGGAAAGGGCAATGACCATGGAACGCATCACAATCGATATCGTCTCGGACGTCGTCTGCCCGTGGTGCTACCTTGGCAAGGCGCGGCTCGAACTGGCGATTGCCGAAGTGCAAGACGAAGTTGGTGTCGACATCAACTGGCGCCCTTACCGCCTCAATCCAGATTATCCGCCTGAAGGCGTCGACCAGAAGCAGAAGCTGGCTGAAAAGCTCGGCGGTGCAGACAAGGTGGCCAGCGCTCACGCGATGCTCACAGGTCTTGGCCGCGAGGTCGGCATTGCATTCAACTTCGATGCCATCACCATCGGCCCGAACACGCTCGATGCCCACAGACTGATCCACTGGGCTGTGACCGAAGACCGCGAACTCCAGAACCGGGTTGTTGACGGCCTCTTCAAGGCGAATTTCGAAGAAGGCAGAAATATCGGCGACCACGCCGTGCTTCTCGACATCGCCGAAGCGGCAGGACTGGATCGCGCGGTCATCGAGGCCCTCCTCGCCTCCGATGCCGACAGCGACCTGATCGTCGCGGAAATCGAGTCGGCACGGCAGATGGGCGTAAACGGCGTGCCCTTCTTCATCTTCGACCAGCAATATGCAGTCAGCGGCGCCCAGACGCCGGATGTGATTGCCAATGCGCTGCGCGACATCGCCAAAACGAAGGGCGAGGCCCGCGCGGCACTCAACTAGCGCAGCATCTCTTACATTTACCCTGTAAAACAGGCTGCGCGCTCCATAGGGGCACGCAGCCTTTTATTTTGCCAGTTCCGCCAGCTGAGTCATGACAACTGCCGCACCCGCCAAGCGCTTGGCGGGTGTCGGGAGATCGCGGGTGAGGAAGACGCTGTGGTCGGGCCTGATCTTCGCCATCGAGCCCTGCCTGGCGATATAGCCGACGAGGGCTGCAGGGTTCGGGAACTCCTTGTGGCGGAACTGGACGACGACGCCCTTCGGACCGGCATCGAGCTTCTCCACATGGGCAATGCGGCAGAGCGACTTGATGTAGACGATCTTCAGCAGGTGCTGCACCTCGATCGGCATGGGTCCGAAGCGGTCGATCATCTCGGCGCCGAAACCGTCGATTTCCTTGAGATCGGTGATCTCGCCGAGCCGGCGGTAGAGCGCCATGCGCAGGTGCAGGTCGGGCACATAGTCGTCGGGGATCATCACCGGCGTGCCGACCGAAATTTGCGGCGACCAGCCGGTATCCTGGATCTCGTCGATGCCCTTCACTTCGACCACGGCCTCTTCCAGCATCTGCTGGTAGAGTTCGAAGCCGACCTCCTTGATATGGCCAGACTGTTCCTCGCCCAGCAGATTGCCGGCGCCTCGGATATCCAGATCGTGACTGGCGAGCTGGAAGCCGGCGCCGAGGGTATCCAGGGACTGTAGCACCTTCAGGCGGCGCTCTGCCGTCGAGGTGAGCACCTTGTTGACGGGCAGCGTGAACAGCGCGAAAGCCCGCACCTTGGAACGTCCGACACGACCGCGCAACTGGTAAAGCTGGGCAAGCCCGAACATGTCGGCGCGGTGGACGATCAGGGTGTTGGCGGTCGGCACGTCGAGGCCGGATTCGACGATGGTGGTCGACAGCAGCACATCGTAGCGGCCCTCGTAGAAGGCATTCATGATGTCTTCGAGCTCGCTCGCCGGCATCTGGCCATGGGCGACGGCGACTTTCAGTTCCGGCAGATCCGATTGCAGGAAGGCGTGGATATCGGCAAGGTCGGCGAGCCGTGGGCAGACATAGAAGCTCTGCCCCCCGCGATAATGCTCGCGCATCAGCGTTTCTCGGATCACCAGCGAATCGAAGGGCGAAATGAAGGTGCGGACCGCCATGCGGTCTACCGGTGGCGTCTTGATCAGCGACAGTTCCCGCACGCCGGTCATGGCCAATTGAAGCGTGCGCGGGATCGGCGTTGCCGACAGGGTGAGGACGTGGACGTCGCTCTTCAGCTCCTTCAGCCGCTCCTTGTGCTTGACGCCGAAATGCTGCTCTTCGTCGATGACCAGCAGGCCGAGATTGGCGAACTTGATGCCGTTGCCGAGCAGCGCGTGCGTACCGACGACGATGTCGGTCTTGCCTTCGGCGACTTCCTTCTTGGTCAGTGCCAGTTCCTTTGCGCCAACCAGGCGCGAGGCCTGCTGGACGCGGATCGGCAGACCACGGAAACGCTCGGAGAACGTCTTGAAATGCTGCCGGGCCAGCAGCGTCGTCGGCACCACGATCGCCACCTGGGCGCCATTCATCGCCGCCACGAAGGCGGCGCGCAACGCCACTTCGGTCTTGCCGAACCCGACGTCGCCGCACACGAGCCGATCCATCGGCCGACCGGCGGCGAGATCGTCACGCACGGCGTCGATGGCGTTCGCCTGATCCTCGGTCTCGTCGTAGGGGAAGCGAGCCGCAAACTCGTCGTAGATGCCATCGGGTGCGATCAGCGCCGGCGCATGGCGCGTCAGGCGTTCGGCCGCGATACGGATCAGGGATCCGGCCATATCCAGCAGCCGCTTTTTCAGCTTGGCCTTGCGCATCTGCCAGGCGCCGCCGCCGAGCCTGTCGAGCTGCGCGTCGCTCGTTTCCGAGCCGTACCGCGACAGGAGGTCGATGTTTTCGACTGGTAGAAACAGTTTTGCGTCGTCGGCATAGAGCAGCTCGAGACAGGCGTGCGGCGCGCCGGCAGCTTCGATGGTCCGAAGGCCGACGAAGCGGCCTATGCCGTGTTCGGCGTGGACGACGATCGCGCCTTCGTCGAGGCCTGCGACTTCCGAGATGAAGTTGGCGCCGCGCTTGCCGCGCTTGGAGCGGCGGACCATGCGGTCGCCGAGAATGTCCTGTTCACCGATGACGACCAGATTGCCGGTTTCGAAGCCGCTTTCGAGGTTGAGCACGGCAGCCGCCGCCTCACCCTTGGCCAGCGCATCGACGTCCTTCATCGCTTCGATAGTCTTGACGCGTTGCAGCCCGTGCTCGGCGAGCACCTGCAGCAGGCGCTCCAGCGAGCCTTCCGTCCAGGCCGTGACGAGTACCTTGCCACCGGCCGCGCGACGATCTGCGATATGCTTGACGACGGCATCGAAGACGTTGACGCGCTCGGCATCGACCTGTTCGGTGGCGCTTCGGGCCCAGCGCGGCCCTTGGCGCGCATCGACATTGACAACCAGCCGGGTTGCACCCTCGTGCTCGTTGAACGGCGACATCCGGATAGCGTTGAAGGCATCGAGCGTCGCGCCAAACATCTTGCCGTCGAGGTAAAGCTCGCCGGGTGCCACAGGCTTGTAGGGCGTGCCCTGCGTCATCGCTCCCTTGCGCTGCTCGCCAGACTGCTGGCGCGCCTCGTAATAGTCGCGGACGAGCTTCGAGCGCTCCTCGGCAGCCTCGCGCACCGTATGGTCGGTGATGAAGCGGAAGCCCTTCAGGTAGTCGAAGATCGTATCGAGCTTTTCATAGAACAGCGGCAGCCAGTGCTCCATGCCGGGATAACGCCGGCCTTCGGAGACGGCGACATATAGAGCGTCGTCGCGGGTGGCAGCGCCGAAGGTCGCCAGGTAATTTGTGCGGAAGCGGCTGATGGTATCCGGCGTCAGCGTCACTTCGCTCATCGGATTGAGATCGAGCGAGCGCACCTGCCCTGTCGTTCGCTGGCTTGCGGGGTCGAAACTGCGGATGCTCTCCAGCGTATCGCCGAAGAAATCGAGGCGCACGGGCTCTTCCGAGCCGGGCACGAAGACATCGAGGATGCCGCCGCGCACCGCGTATTCACCGACCTCCCGGACGGTCGCGACCCGGTCGAAACCGTTGCGCTCCAGGCGGCCTGCGATATCGTCCATGCGCAGCTGGCTGCCGGGCTTTGCCGAGAAGGCCAGGCTTTCGATGACGTCCTGCGGGGCGACCTTCTGCAGCAGGGCGTTGACGGTCACGAGCACGATCGCCGCATGCGGCTTCTTGTGGTAAGCGATCAGCCCGCCAAGCGCCGCCAGCCTGCGTGCAGATGTGTCGGAGCTTGGGGAAACGCGGTCATAGGGAAGGCAGTCCCAGGCCGGAAGGGTCAGCACCGGGATTTCAGGCGCAATGAAGGACAGCATCTGCTCGATGTCAGCCATGCGCTGTCCGTCCGACAGCACGTAGGCAACCGGTTCGCCGGACCGCGCCAATTCGGCGATGATAAACGGATCGAGGCCGGCCGGAACGTTGCCGATCGTCAGCGGCACGGGCGCCGCTGCAAGTTTCCTGACGTCGATACCTGCAATCATTCCGCAACCCTGCGCAAGTCGGCGGTCATCTGCTCGAAGTCCGGTGCGTAGGCGGCGATACGGGCAAACAGAGGCGTCTGGAATCGTTCTGGCACCGGCAGCGTGCCGAGAATCCACCGGTTCAGATCGTTGTCTTCCTCGTCCATGATGATCTCGAACTCGTCGAGCTCGGTCTCCGACAGTGTCGGCAGCTCTGCGTCGGCGAACTGACCGAACACGAGGTCCATTTCCCGGAGACCGCGATGCCAGCAACGAAACAGAATCCGCTTGCGGCGTGGATCGAGGAGCGCGCTGCTCAGTGTTACGCCTGTCATCTCACACACCTTCTTGTTGCTGCGTCTCTATAAAGCATCGCTTCGAAATGTGGGAACCGGTTTTTCGGAAAAAAGACGCTGCCGGGGATTTTTCCGGGGGCATGTCGAGAACTGTCGGCGGATCGCATCATCCGGCCTTGCCAAAGCGGTGTCCGCCGTCGCATTTTGCCGCCATCATGCGCCCTGCCATTCTCGATCCGCTGTTTGCTTCCATTTCCTCGCTGCCGGGCGTCGGGCCAAAAGTGGCCGACCTGCTGGTGAAGCTGCTTGGCCGCGAAAATCTTGAGGACACCAGGGTCGTCGACCTGCTGTTCCATGCCCCCTCGTCGATCGTCGACCGGCGCGAGCAGCCGGGAATCGCACGGGCGCCACAGGGGACCATCGTCACCATCACCGGCCGGGTCGACCGCCATCAGGCTCCGCCGCCGCGCACCAGCCAGCCGTACCGCGTGTTCCTGCACGACGAGACCGGCGAACTCGGCCTCGTCTTCTTCCGGGGCAAGGCACAGTGGCTGGAAAAGCAGCTGCCGCTCGGCGAGACCGTCACCGTCAGCGGCAAGGTCGACTGGTTCAACGGCCGTCCGTCGATGGTGCATCCGGATTACATCGTGCGCGAAAGCGAAGGCGAGACGCTGCCGCTGGTGGAGCCCGTCTACCCGCTGACCGCCGGCCTGACGTTGCGCACCGTCCGCAAGGCGATCGAGGCGGCACTGCTGCGCATGCCGGATATGCCGGAATGGGACGACGCAGCGCTGGTGACGAAGCAGGGCTTTTCCGATTTCGCGACGAGCTTCCGGATGCTGCACGATCCGCGCGATGCGAAAGACATCGACCCGCAGGCACCTGCCCGCCGCCGCCTCGCCTATGACGAGTTCCTGGCCGGCCAGTTGTCTCTGGCGCTCGTTCGCCAGAGGCTGCGACGCGTGCCGGGCCAGCCCGTTCATGCGACCGGTAAGATCAGCAGCCGGATTCTTGGCGCGCTGCCTTTCTCGCTGACCGGCAGCCAGACGGCTGCAATCGCCGACGTCCTGAAGGACATGGCGGGCAGCGACCGCATGCTGCGCCTGCTGCAGGGGGATGTAGGTGCCGGCAAGACGCTGGTGGCATTGATGGCGATTGCCGCTGTGATCGAGAACGGCGGACAGGCGGTGCTGATGGCGCCAACGGAAATCCTCGCCCGCCAGCACTATAGCACGATCTCAAAATTCGCTGCCGTTGCAGGACTTTCTATCGAAGTCCTCACAGGCCGCACGAAGGGCAAGGAGCGCGACGGCATTCTCGAGCGCATTGCGTCCGGTCAGGCCAAGATCGTCATCGGCACCCATGCGCTGTTCCAGGACAGCGTCTCCTATGCAAACCTGATGCTGGCTGTCGTCGATGAGCAGCACCGGTTCGGCGTCCACCAGCGGCTGCGCCTGACGGCCAAGGGGGTCTCACCGCATATGCTGGTGATGACGGCGACGCCGATCCCCAGAACGCTGGTACTGGCCGCCTTCGGCGATATGGATGTCTCGAAGCTGACGGAAAAGCCGGCCGGCCGCAAGCCGATCCATACCGTGACCGTTCCCACGGAACGCGTCGGCGATATCGTCCAGCGGCTGCGCAGCGCCCTTGCCGATGGCAAGAAGGCCTACTGGATCTGCCCGCTGGTGGAAGAGTCCGAGCAATCCGACCTGATGTCGGTCGAGGAACGCTTCGAGACGCTTGCCCATTTCTTCGGGCCCAAGGTCGGGCTCATCCACGGGCGGATGAGCGGGCCGGAAAAGGATGCCGCGATGCAGGCTTTCAAGAACGGCGATACCAGGCTGCTGGTGGCCACCACTGTGGTGGAAGTCGGCGTCGACGTACCGGATGCGACGATCATGGTCATCGAGCACGCAGAGCGCTTCGGCCTGGCGCAGTTGCACCAGTTGCGCGGTCGTGTCGGACGCGGCGATGAGGCGTCGAGCTGCATCCTTCTCTACAAGGGACCGCTCAGCGAAACCGGCCATGCGCGGCTATCGATCATGCGCGACACCGAGGACGGTTTTCGCATCGCCGAGGAAGACCTGAAATTGCGCGGCGAGGGCGAGCTTCTGGGCACCCGTCAGTCGGGCACCCCGGGCTTTCGCATCGCCAGCATCGAAGCCCATGCCGATCTTCTGGAAATTGCCCGGAAAGACGCCGCCTATCTCATCGAGAGGGACGCAGATCTCGTCAGCGATCGCGGCCAGGCCGTCAGGACGCTGCTCTATCTATTCCGGCGTGATGAGGCGATCCGCTTTCTCCGCGCGGGCTAGGCGCTTTGCCTTGTACGCCGTGTGGAGTTCCGATGTGGGCAAAGCATCGACGTGATCCGGCGTCACCAGTCCACCCGAAATGAGCAGCCTCGCTCCGTCCTCCGGGCTCATGTCGAGAATGACGATTTTTTCGCGCGGCACGAACACCAGGAAGCCTGCGGTCGGAACTGGCGTCGGTGGCAGGAAGACGCTGACCATGTCCATGCCCATTGCGTTGAACTTGGATGCAATCTCGCCCTTGGCATCTGTGGCGACGAAGACAAGCGACCAGAGGCCCGGGCTCGGATATTCGATCAGCCCGACCTGCTTGAAGGAATTGCTCTTCTCCTTCAGCACCGTCTCGAAGATCTGCTTCAGGCTCTTGTAGATGGTGCGGACCAGCGGCACCCGGCGCACCAGGGACTCGCCGAACTGAACGATGCTCTGGCCGATCAGGTTCTTGCCGAGAAAGCCGATGATGGTGATGAAGATCATCGCCATGACGAGCCCGGTTCCGGGGACAGCAAAGTTCAGGTAGCTTTCGGGGTCGTAGCGGGCGGGAATGTAGGGTTCAACCCAGCTGTCAGCCCAGTGGACGACGGACCAAGTCAGCCACAACGTAATGGCGATCGGCGCGCAGATGATGAGCCCCGTCAGAAAATTGTTGCGGATGCGTGCCGCGACAGACAGTCGCGTCGTCGTCTTTTCGGGATTTTCCGCCATCTGTCTTTTCTGAACTCCGTTCAGCCTGCCGCCTCGTCAGCAAAATCCCCATCGCCGACAGAGTTGAAATTGCCAGAAGTTGCTGCGGCGCACAACCCGCGGCATCGCTTGCCACCAAGCCGTTAATGTATCAGGACACCGCAATCGACAGCATAGTGCTTCGGATCACTCAACCGTGACCGATTTGGCCAGATTGCGCGGCTGATCGACGTCGGTGCCCATGAAGACGGCGGTGTGATAGGCAAGCAACTGGATTGGCATGGAAAAGATCATCGGTGCAATGATTTCATCGACGACCGGCAGGACGATAGTCGCCATGGTCGGCAGGTTCGATGCCGCAGCGCCTGCCTCGTCGGTGATGAAGATAATGCGCCCGCCGCGTGCGGCAACCTCCTGCATGTTCGAAATGGTCTTTTCGAAGAAGCGATCGTAGGGCGCGATGACGATGACCGGCATGTTTTCGTCGATCAAGGCAATCGGACCGTGCTTAAGCTCGCCTGCCGCATAGCCTTCGGCGTGAATGTATGAAATTTCCTTCAGTTTCAGCGCGCCTTCCATAGCCAGCGGGTAGCTTGTGCCGCGGCCGAGATAGAGCACGTCCTTGAACTTGGCGATTTCGCGGGCAAGGCTTTCCATCTGCGGCTGGATCAGGTTCAACACCCGGCTCATAATGCGCGGCATCTCTGCCAGATGGCGGACCAGGGTTACCTCCTCCTCGGCGCTGACAGTCCCGCGCGCGCGACCGGCTCCAATTGCCAGCGCCGCCAGGACGGCGAGCTGGCAGGTGAAGGCCTTGGTCGAAGCGACGCCGATCTCGGGGCCCGCCATGATCGGGAAGACGGCATCGGATTCACGGGCAATTGTCGATTCGCAGACGTTGACGATAGCGCCGATCTTCAGGCCGTTTTCCTTGCAGTAGCGGAGCGAAGCCAGCGTATCTGCCGTCTCGCCGGACTGCGAAATGAAGAGGGCTGCCTGGCTCGGCAAAAGTGGCATCTCGCGGTAACGGAACTCGGATGCGACATCGATTTCGACTGGAAGGCGCGCATAGCGCTCGAACCAGTATTTCCCGATCAGGCCTGCAAGAAATGCAGTGCCGCAGGCAGATACCGCAAGGCCGGTCACATTGCTGAAATCGATCGCCGACGCATTGGCATTGATGCGGTTGCTGGCAAAGTCGACATACTGGCCCAGCGCATGGGAGATGACTTCCGGTTGTTCATAGATTTCCTTTTCCATGAAATGTCGGTGATTGCCCTTGTCGACGACGAAGGCGGTCGCTTGCGAAATCTGCCGGGCACGCTGGACCGGCTTGCCGGCAAAATCGAATATCTCGGCAGTCTCGCGCGTCACGATGGCGAAGTCGCCATCGACGAGATAGGCGATATCGTTGGTGAACGGCGACAGCGCGATGGCGTCCGAGCCTAGGAACATCTCGCCGCGGCCATAGCCGATGGCAAGCGGCGGGCCGGAGCGGGCAGCCATCAGCACATCGGGGTGATCCTTGAACATCACCACCAGCGCGTATGCGCCGGTGACGCGGTTGAGCATGCGGAGCATTGCTTCCTGCGGTGCCAGGCCTTCCCGGATAGCCTTCGCCAACAGATGGGCAACCACCTCCGTGTCGGTCTGGGTTACGAAGACGGCGCCCTCGCCTTTCAGCTCTTCGCGCAACTCGGAAAAGTTCTCGATGATGCCGTTGTGGACGACAGCGACGCCGTCGACGAAATGCGGATGGGCATTGGTTTCGTTCGGAACGCCGTGGGTCGCCCACCGCGTATGGGCAATGCCGATCGGTCCTTCCAGCGGCTCGCGGTCGAGCAGGCTTTCGAGATTGAACAGCTTTCCTTCGGCGCGGCGGCGCTCGAGAATGCCGTCATGGATGGTGGCGACGCCGGCCGAATCGTAGCCGCGATATTCGAGACGCTTCAGCGCATCGACCAAACGGACGGCCACAGGCTTGGCTCCTACGATACCGACAATGCCGCACATGAACTTCTCCGTCTCAACTCTTCGATGCAACGACTTCTAGCGGTTCTTCGGGGTTACTCAATCGGACCGGCGGTCACATTGAATTTCCGACCGTTACGCAGCCGATTTTCAGGATTTTGCCGACCTTGCCGCCTTCAGCGCGCGCGACCGTTCGCGGATCAGCCGCGCTCGCTCCGGCTTGATCTCCTGCCGCGCGCGTCCGAGCGCCAGGGCGTCGGCCGGCACATCGGCAGTGATCACGCTGCCGGATGCCACATAGGCGCCATCGCCGATGGTGACCGGGGCGACGAGGGACGAGTTCGAGCCGATGAAGCTGCCGGCGCCGATAGTCGTGTGGTGCTTGTTGATGCCATCGTAATTGCAGGTCACGGTGCCTGCGCCGATGTTGCTGTCAGCCCCAACGGTGGCATCGCCGAGATAGGTGAGATGGCTGACCTTGGCGCCCTCGCCGATCTTCGCGTTCTTGATCTCGACGAAATTGCCGACCTTTACGCCTGCCGCCAGATCGGCGCCGGGACGCAGGCGCGCAAACGGTCCGACACTCGCGCCCTCGCTGATACGGGCACCTTCAACATGGGAAAAAGCGTGGATCACCGCCCCACCCTCGACGACAGTACCGGGGCCGAAGACGACATTCGGCTCGATCAGCGCATCCGGGCCGATGATCGTGTCGTAGGCGAGATACACGGTTTCCGGGGCGATCATCGTCACGCCCGACAGCATGACCTCGTAGCGGCGTCGCTGTTGCCAGAGGTGCTCGATGACGGCCAGTTCGGCGCGATTGTTGCAACCAATGACTTCCGATTCGGGTGCATCGACGGCAACGACGCGGCCGCCCTCGGAACGGGCGATCTCGACAAGGTCGGTCAGATAATATTCGCCCTTGGCATTTTCATTGGTGATGCGCGACAGCAGGTCCAGCGCCTTGGCACCGTTGATCGCCATCAGGCCGCTGTTGCACCAGGTCACGGCGCGCTCTTCATCGGACGCGTCCTTCTCCTCGCGGATCGCGATCAACTCGTCGTCCCTGACCAGAAGCCTGCCGTAACCGCTCGGCTTGTCGGTGTGAAAGCCAATCACGACAACATCGTTGCCGGCAGCAAGCCCTGCCCGCGCTGCCCGGAGCGGTCCATCGGTGATCAGCGGGACGTCGCCATAGGCAATCAGGATATCGTCGTAGCCGGATGCAATCGCCTCCTTCGCGGCCAGCACAGCGTGGCCGGTTCCGCGTCGCTCCTTCTGGAGGAAAGCCTGGATCTCCATGCCGTCGCGCCGGGCTGCCCGGGTGACAGCCTCGGCATCGCGCCCGACGACCAGCGCTGTCGCTCCAATATCGGTCCTGGCGATGGCCTCCATCACATGGGCGATCATCGGGCGGCCGGCGATGGGATGCAGCACCTTGGACATCGACGACTTCATGCGTGTGCTGTCGCCGGCAGCAAGAATGACGGCAAGGCAGGTGCGTTCCATGGCGAGCTCCGGCGACTGGATCTGGTGCGGTCAACACCGCTTGGGCGTCTCATAGCAGCTAGACCGGAGCGGCACCAAGAGCAAAAAGCGATCGCCGATCAGGGTTTGCGCAACGCCTCGAAAGCCTCCAGCACATGGCCGCGACCATCGAGAATGACATACTCCATGGCCGCGCGGGCCGCCTTTACATCGCGGGCGCTGATAGCATCGACGATCTGCATGTGGGTGACTGAAATGTTGCTGAAGCCCTCGCTCGAAGGCGGCGTGCTCATACGGAACATTCCGACCAGCGCAGCCTCGATCAGGCTTCCGAGCGTCCGCATGAAGGGGTTGTGGGAGATATCGGCGATGGCCATGTGGAACTTGAGGTCGGCGACGGCGAGACTGTCTCTCGTGTGGTTCGTGGCTGCCATCTCGGTTGCCAGCAGCCGCAGATCCTCGATCTCCGACTCGACGGCGCGCTCGGCAACAAGACCTGCAGCAAAAGGTTCAAAAGCAAGCCGTATATCGTAGAGATGCAACAGGAATTCACGATTGACGCCGCTGTCGAAATGCCAGGTCAGCACCTCGCTGTCGAACATGTTCCAGTGGATCTTCTCGGTGACCTTGGTGCCGACGCGCGCGCGCGGCACGACCAGCCCCTTGGCCGCGAGAGTCTTCATGCTTTCCCGCAGTACGGTGCGCGACACCTTGAAGCGCTGCAGCAGATCGCCATCGCCGGGCAGGATTTCGCCGACTGCAAACGAGCCACCGACAATGGCCTTGCCGAGATCGTCGACCACCTGGGAATGGCTATTCCGCGATTTGCCGTTCGGCTGTTGTCTCTCGATCAAACGGCTGCGCAACGTGTTATCCTCTCAAGCAAAACGCCGGTTGTAGCGTGACAGCAGGAGCAGGCCCTTTTGCAGCAGGATGAAGGCAAAAAGCAGAAAGCCAATGAGGATCTTGGTCCACCAGCTCGACAGGGTGCCGTCGAAGGTGATGTAGGTCTGGATGAGGCCCTGGATGAGGATGCCGATCAGCGTGCCTCCGACAAAGCCGGCACCGCCGGTGAGCAACGTGCCGCCGATCACCACGGCGGCAATGGCATCCAGCTCCACCCCGACCGTTGCCAGCGAATAGCCGGCTGAGGTGTAGAGCGAGAAGACGATTCCCGAAAGACCTGCCAGGAAACCCGAGAGCGCGTAGATCAGAATGGTCGTGCGTGCCACCGGAACGCCCATCAGCGCTGCCGTCTGCACTCCGCCGCCCAGCGCATAGACGTTTGCGCCGAAACGCGTGCGGTGGGCGAGCAGCATGCCGACGGCAAAGACGACGAGCATAATGAATCCGATGCACGTCAACCTGCCGCCGCCGGGCAGAAGCAGGTAGAAATCGCTGAGCTGCGTGTAGAAGTCGTTGTTGATCGGAATGCTGTCGATCGAAACCACGAAGGCGATGCCGCGGGCCAGAAACATGCCGGCAAGCGTGACGATGAAGGGCGGCATTTGCAGATAGTGGATGGTCGCCCCCATCGCGGCGCCGAAGGTGCTGGTGATGACGAGCACGATCGTAAATGCGACCAGCGGATGGATCGACGTATCGCGCAGCACGACTGCCAGAAACACGCCGGTAAAGGCGATCACCGAGCCGATCGACAGATCGATACCGCCGGAAAGGATGACGAAGGTCATGCCGACGGCAGCGATACCGAGGAAAGCATTGTCAGTGAAGAGGTTGCCGACGACACGGGTCGACAGGATGGTCGGATACTGGACCGCGCAGAGCGCGTAGGCCAGGATGAAGATGATGATGGTGGCCAGCAAGGGCAGGTATTTTGAGTTCACTTGGCCGGCTCCCTCTGGCTATCGGGCTTGGGCATATCGACCTGCCGCTCCGGGCGGCGGGTGAAGAAAATACCGACGGATTTCAGAGATGGCGACTGGATGACGAGGATGACGATCACGATGACCGCCTTGATCACCAGATTGAACTCCGGCGGAAACCCCGACAGCAGAATGCCGGTATTGACGGACTGGATGATCATGGCGCCCAGCAGCGAGCCGACGATGCTGAACCGGCCACCCAGAAGCGAGTTTCCACCGACGACCACAGCAAGAATCGCATCGAGCTCCAGCCAGAGGCCGGCGTTGTTCGCATCGGCACCCTTGATGTCCGCAGCGACGACGACGCCTGCGACCGAGGCGCAAAGGCCGCTCAGCGCATAGACAGCCATCAGCAGCACCGGTGTCTGGATGCCCGACAGCGTGCTTGCCCGCCTGTTGATGCCGATGGCCTCGACCAGCATGCCGAGAGCTGTCCGACGCACCAGCAGCGTGATGGCGATGCCGGCGACGATCCAGATGACGACCGGCATCGGCAGGGCTGCGACCGAGCCGCTGCCGAAGAAGATCAGACCGTCATTGTTGAAGGTCATGATGACGCCTTCGGTCACCAGCTGAGCGATACCACGGCCCGCCACCATCAGCACCAGGGTGGCAATGATCGGCTGTATGTCGAGGACGGCCACGAGGAAGCCATTCCAGATGCCGCAAAGCACGCCTGTACCGAGCGCCAGCACCAGCGTGTAGCCGACGGAATTGCCAGAGACGATCGAGGATGCCGCGACCGCGCCGCAGATGGCGATGACAGCACCGACCGACAGATCGATGCCTTTTGTCGCAATCACCAGCGTCATGCCAATTGCCAACAGCGCCACCGGTGCGCCGCGATTGAGGACGTCGATCAGGCTTCCGTAAAGCCTCTCATTCTGAATTTCCAGATTAAAGAACTGCGGGAACATGATGAAATTCAATAGAAGAATGAGAGCGAGTGCGATCAGCTGCGGAGCCAGCCTGATCAGCAGCGGCTTGAATGCGGAAGTCATGCATCCACCTTTTTGCTGGATGTGCCGGCAATTGCCTCGACGATGCGGTTGGCCGAGATTTCGGCGCCGGTCAGTTCGGCGATGTGTTCGCGGTCGCGCAAGACGACGACGCGCGAGCTGTAGGCGACGAGTTCGTCGAGCTCGGACGAGATGACGATTAGCGACATACCTTGGGCGCAGAGATCCTCGATGAGATGGATGATCTCGGCATGCGCGCCTACATCGATGCCGCGCGTCGGCTCGTCGAGTATGAGGAAGCTCGGGTTGGTCGCCAGCCAACGGGCAAGGATGGCCTTCTGCTGGTTGCCGCCAGACAGAAGCCGGATGGGCTTTTCGCGGTCGGTCGTGCGGATATCGAGGGCCTTGATGTAGCGGTCGGCGATGGCGTTCTGTTCGCTGCGCGCCAGAGGCCGCGCCCAGCCGCGACGTGCCTGCAGCGCCACGACGATATTTTCGCGGATCGACAGGTCGCCGATGATGCCATCGGTCTTGCGGTCTTCCGGGCAAAAGCCGAAGCCGCTCTTGATGGCAGCGCGTGGCGTGGACAGCGCCAAGGGCTTGCCGTCTGAAGTTGCCTCGCCGCTATCGGCCCGTTCGACGCCGAACATGACCTCCGCCGTCTCCGTCCGGCCAGAGCCGAGCAGGCCGGCAACGCCGACCACTTCGCCGGCGCGAACATCGAGATCGAACGGCATGATCTTGCCGCGCTTGCCAAAATTCCTGAACTGGAACTTGACCGGCCCGGCAGCGTCCTGATCCATCCGGACGGCAGCCTCGGCTGCGGCCAGCTCACGGCCAAGCATCATCTCGATCAGCGCCTGGCGCTCCAGTCCCTCGCGGTCACGTGTACCGACCAGCTTGCCGTTGCGAAGAACAGTGATGCGGTCGCTGATCTCGAAGACCTGTTCGAGAAAATGCGTAATGAATATAATGCCTAGGCCACGAGTCCTCAGGTTCTTGATGATGCCGAAAAGCATCGCGACTTCCTGGGTGTCGAGACTGGCGGTCGGCTCGTCGAGGATCAACACCTTGCCGGAAAGATCGACGGCGCGGGCAATGGCGATGACCTGCTGGATGGCGACCGAGAAGCGGTCGAGCTGCCGGCCGACATCGAGATCAATGCCGTATTGCGCCAGCAGCGTGCGGGCCTGCTCGTTCATCTTGCGGGTGCTGACCATGCCGAACTTGCGCGGTTGACGCCCCAGAAACAGGTTTTCGGCGACGCTCAGGTTGGGCAGCAGGTTGACTTCCTGATACACGGTTCCGATCCCGAGCTTTTGCGCCGACAGCGTGTCGTGCGGCTGGATTTCAGCGCCATCGAGAACGAGGGTGCCGGCATCGGGACGGTAAGCGCCGGTCATGCATTTGATCAACGTGGATTTGCCTGCGCCGTTTTCGCCGAGCAGCGCATGCACTTCGCCGCGTCGCAATGTGAAATTGACGTGATCGAGGGCGGTTGAGCCGGGGAAATATTTGCAGAAATCGGTGGCCGCGAGAATGTTCTCGAAATCGTGAGCCATGGAAGGATATGTTTCCTGATATTGAGCGTTCAGGCCACGGCGGCGGACATGATGTCCGATACGATGCCAAGGCTGTTCCGCACCGGCCCATGATGGGCCGGTGCGGTTCTATGGTTCAAATCAGTAGCCGAGGCCCTTTTTGGCTTCGTAGACCTTCTGCGGGTCGTCAGCCTGCGTGTAGAGCTTGGAGTCTGTCTGGATCCACTTCTTTGGCTCTTTCTTGTCCTTCAGGTAGGCTTCGAGAGCGTCGAAGGCTGGTCCCGCCATGTTCGGCGTCAGCTCGACCGTGGCATTGGCTTCGCCGGCTGCCATTGCCTTGAACAGATCCGGCACCGAGTCGATCGACACTGTGAGGATGTCCTTGCCTGGCTTCAGGCCGGCTTCCTTGATTGCCTGGATAGCGCCGACAGCCATGTCGTCGTTGTGTGCGTAGACGGCGCAGATGTCCTTGCCGCCATTTTCGGCCTTCAGGAAGCTTTCCATGACTTCCTTGCCCTTGGAACGGGTAAAGTCGCCAGTCTGGCTGCGAACGATCTTGAGGTTGTCATGGCCGGCAATGGCTTGCTCGAAGCCCTTCTTGCGGGCGATGGCAGGCGATGAACCTGTGGTGCCCTGAAGCTCGACGATATCACACTTCTTCGTGCCGACCGTCTTTACCAGCCAGTCGCCGGCAACCTTGCCTTCGTAAACCTGGTCGGAGGTAACGGCAGTCAGGTACAGGTCCTTGGGTGCGTCAATGTCACGGTCGAGCAGGATGACCGGGATCTTGGCTTCCTTGGCTTCCTTCAGGACAGCGTCCCAGCCTGTTGCAACGATCGGTGCGATCAGGATGGCATCGACGCCCTGGGCGATGAAGGAACGGATGGCCTTGATCTGGTTTTCCTGCTTCTGCTGTGCATCGGCGAACTTCAGATCGATGCCGCGCTTCTTGGCTTCGTTCTTCGTCAGCGTCGTCTCGGCGGCGCGCCAGCCCGATTCGGAGCCGATCTGCGAGAAGCCGACAACCAATGGCTTGGCGTAGGCCGAATTAAACATGCAGGCAGCAAGAATCGTTGCACTCGCGAGTGCGGTATTCAATCTCATGATTTCCTCCCATTGGGCCGCCTCCACGCGGCCAACGTCAAAAAATCATATAGTAATACTTTTGTAAATGCGGATAGTGTGACGCACTGCAGCAAAAAGGGCGCCAAATCGGCGCCCTTTCTGTTAGCTCATTGGAATATACTGTTCACTTCGGCAGTTTATCATCGACGCCTTCGACGTAAAAGTTCATGCCCAGCAGGGTGCCGTCGTCGGCCTTCTCGCCAGCCTTGAGCCAAGGCGTACCGTCCTGCTTGTTGATCGGGCCGGTGAACGGTGCAAGTTCGCCGGACTTGATCTTGGCTTCGGTGTCTTCGGCCATCTTCTTTACGTCGTCAGGCATGTTCGTAAAGGGCGCCATGGTGAGGTTGCCGGCCTTCAGTCCGTCGAAGGACTGCTCGGACTTCCAGGTGCCGTCCATCAGCGCCTTGACGCGCTTGATGTAGTACGGACCCCAGGTGTCTTCGATCGCCGTCAGCTGTACCTTGGGGCCGGCCTTGATCATGTCCGAGGACTGACCGAAAGCATAGACGCCGCGCTGTTCGGCGACCTGCATCGGTGCCGTGGTATCGGTGTGCTGGGTCAGCACGTCAACGCCCTGGTCGATCAGCGCCTTCGCCGCATCGGCTTCCTTGCCCGGGTCGAACCAGGTGTTGATCCAGATGACCTTCATCTTGAAATTCGGGTTGACCGACTTGGCGCCCTGCTCGAAGGCGTTGATGCCCATGACGACTTCCGGAACCGGGAAGGTTGCGATGTATCCGGCGATACCCTTCTTCGACATCTTGCCGGCGATCTGACCGTTGATGTAGCGGCCTTCGTAGAAGCGCGAATTGTAGGTCGCGAGGTTGTCGGCAGCCTTGAATCCGGTCGCGTGTTCAAACTTGACCTTCGGGAACTTCTTGGCAACCGCGACCGTGGAGTCCATGAAGCCGAACGACGTCGTGAAGACGATCGAGCAATTCGAACGGGCCATGCGCTCGATGGCGCGCTCGGAGTCCGGGCCTTCGGCAACGTTTTCGAGGTAGGCGGTCTCGACCTTGCTGCCGAATTCCTTTTCGACCGCAAGGCGGCCCATGTCGTGGGCCTGCGACCAGCCGCCGTCGGTGTGGGAACCGACATAGACGAAGCAGACCTTGGTCTTGCCTGCCGCTTCGGCCGCCGAGCCGAAACCGATGATCACGGCGGCGGTCGCTGCCAGTGCAATTGCAATTTTTTTCATAAGAACCCCTGTTGTTTGTAAAGTTGGCGAGAGCCCGTCTTCTGGCATTTTATCACCGGTCCGGCACGAAGGATTTGCCGAGCGATGCCGGCGTATTGATGAGAGTCATACGCCGATTTTGAGAAATGATGATAAGCACGATCACTGTCGCCGCATAGGGAAGCATCGACAGAAACTGGGCTGGAATACCGATGCCGAATGCCTGGGCATGGAGTTGCAGGATCGTCACCGCCCCGAACAGATATCCGCCCGCCAATATGCGCCACGGACGCCAGGACGAGAACACCACCAGCGCCAAGGCAATCCAGCCACGGCCGCCGGACATGTTCTCCGTCCATTGCGGCGTGTAGATCAGCGACAGCTGCGCGCCGGCCAGACCGGCGCAGGCGCCGCCGAACATCACGGCCAGATAGCGCGTCCTGATGACAGGAATGCCGAGGGCATGGGCCGATCCGTGGCTGTCACCGATCGCGCGCAGTTTGAGCCCCGCCCGGCTGCGGAACAGGAACCAGTTGACGGCGATGACGAGCGCGATGGACAGGTAGAAGACGATGTCCTGCTTGAACAGCACGGTGCCGATGTAGGGTATCTGCGACAGCAGCGGGATCTCTATCGGAAGCAGCCGGATACCGGGAACGCTGACATAGGACTCGCCGATCATCCCGGAGGCACCGAGGCCCATGATCGTCAGCGCCAGCCCCGTCGCCACCTGGTTTGCCACCAGCGTCAGGGTCAGGAAGCTGAACAGCAGAGAGAACAATGCGCCGCCGGCAATCCCTGCCAGCAGTCCGATATAGGCGGAGCCGCTCAGTTGTGCTGCGGCGAAGGCGCTGACGGAGCCGATGACCACCATGCCCTCGACGCCAAGATTGAGGACACCGGCGCGCTCCGCCACCAGTTCGCCGATGGCGGCAATGACGAGCGGCGTCGATGCGGTGATGATGGTCAGCAGGACGGCTTCGAAAAAGGTCATGATGCGGCTCCTGTCCGGCCCCGGACGCGCGACCAGACGATGCGCACCTTGTAGTAGATCAGCGTATCGCAGGAGAGCACGAAGAACAGCAGGAAGCCCTGGAAGACGCGCGTCACCTTGTCCGACACCCCGATCGACAACTGTGCCGCCTCGCCGCCGATGTAGGTGAGCGCCAGGACGAAGCCTGATGCAATGATGCCGAGCGGATTGAGCCTGCCGAGAAAGGCGACGATGATGGCCGTGAAGCCGTAGCTGGGCGAGATGTCAGGCTGCAGGTGGCCGATGGAGCCGGAAACTTCGGAGATCCCCGCAAGGCCCGCCAGAGCGCCCGAGAGGATGAAGCTAAACCACACCATCTTGCGCGGCGAGAAGCCGGCAAACCGCCCTGCCCGTTCGGATTGGCCGAGTACCACCACCTCGAAGCCCTTCAGGGTAAAGCGCATCATGAACCAGATCAGCACCGCCGCAACGATGGCGAATATCAGTCCCCAATGAGCCGTGACGATATCGTCCCAGATCGGCGGCAGCACCTGATCGGGTGTAAAGTCGCGCGTTCCGTAAAAGCCGTGGCCATCGGGATTGCGCCAGGGACCGCGCGTCAGCCAGTCGAGAAACAGCTGGGCGATGTAGGTGAGCATCAGGCTCGTGAGAATTTCGTTGGTGTTGAAATGCGTCTTCAGCAGTGCCGGGATCGTCGCGAACAGGGCGCCGCCGAGCGCGCCCATGACCAACATCATCGGCAGGACTAGCGGTGACTGCCAGTCGTAGAAATAAACCGGGATCATCGAGCCAACGATGGCACCGACGCTGTACTGGCCTTCCGCGCCAATGTTCCAGTTGTTCGAGCGGTAGCAGACAGACAGGCCAACGGCGATCAGGATCAGCGGTGCGGCCTTCTTGGCAAGCTCGTTGAGCGACCAAGGATCGAACAGCGGTTCCACCACCAACGCATAGAGCGAACCGAGCGGGTCCTTGCCGAGGAGCAGGAACATGATGCCGCCGGCAACCAAGGTGAGCAGCAGGGCCAGAAGCGGCGACAACAGGCCGAACAGCCTCGAGACTTCGCCGCGCTTCTCGAGTTCAATGCGCATGGGCAGGCTCCGCCTCTGTCGACACGCCGTGGGTGCCGCCCATCAACAAGCCTATTTTTTCACGTGTCATCTCGCCGGCCGGATAGGATGGGGACAGACGCCCGTCCGAAATGACGGCGATCTCCGTGGCGACCTCGAAGATTTCATCGAGGTCCTGGCTGATCACCAGTACCGCCGATCCGGCCTTGGCGAGATCGACCAAGGCCTGGCGGATACGGCTCGCAGCGCCGGCGTCGACACCCCAGGTGGGCTGGTTGACAACCAGCACGTCCGGCTGGCGGTCGAGCTCACGGCCGACGATGAATTTCTGCAGGTTGCCGCCGGAGAGCGAGCCGGCCATCGGGTCTTCACCGCTCTTGCGCACGTCCATAGCCTCGGAAATCCGCTTTGTCGCCAGCGTCACCGCAGCGCGGCGAATGATCTGCAACGCGCCTCCGCCGAGAAACGCCTTGCGGTCGGACTGGCTGCGGGCCAGCACCAGATTGTCGGAAAGGCTTAGGGTCGTGACGGCAGCGTGGCCGTGGCGCTCCTCGGGCACGAAACCGGCGCCGAGCAGGCGGCGGGCGGTGATGCCCCTTGTCCCCACCGGCTCGCCGCGGACGAAAATCAGGTCGTCGGAGACCACCGGGAACTCGCCGGAGATGACGTCGAAAAGTTCGCCCTGGCCGTTGCCGGCGACCCCGGCGATTGCAAGGATTTCACCGGCGCGGACGCGGAGCGACACCTGGCTCAGCGAAATGGCAAACGGCGTGCGCGCGGCCACGGAAAGGCCTGCGATCTCGAGCTGGATCTCGCCTTTTTCGCCGCGATCGCCGTGCTTGATGCTGGCAACGTCGCTGCCGACCATCATGCGCGCCAGCGAGCCCGTCGTCTCCTGCCTCGGGTCGCAGGCGCCCGTGACGCGCCCATGGCGGAGCACCGTGGCACGGTCGCAGATACGCTGCACTTCTTCGAGGCGATGGCTGATGTAAAGCACCGAGCGACCTTCCGCGCGCAGCTTGAACAGCGTTTCGAACAACCGATCGGCCTCCTGCGGCGTCAGCACCGAGGTCGGTTCATCGAGAATGATCAGTTTCGGGTTCTGCAGCAGCGCCCGGACGATCTCGATCCTCTGGCGTTCGCCCACGGAGAGATCGGCAACATGGGCATAGGGATCGAGCGGCAAGCCATACGCCTCCGACAGGGCGGCGGCTTCCTCGGCGATCTTGGCAATCGGGATATTGTCGTCCAGCGACAGCGCGATGTTCTCGGCCACAGTCAGTGCCTCGAACAAGGAAAAATGCTGGAATACCATGCCGATGCCGAGCCTGCGGGCGTCGCCCGGCGAAGGGATCGACACAGGCTTACCCTGCCAGACAATGTCGCCATCGCTGGGCTCCAGCACTCCGAACAGCATTTTGACGAGCGTCGACTTGCCAGCGCCGTTTTCCCCAAGCAGCGCATGGATTTCGCCGGGCTGGATGTCGAGATCGATTTCGTTGCAGGCAGCAAAACTGCCAAACAGTTTCGTCAGCTTTCGGACCGACAGTAACGCGCCGTTCGGCGACGCATCGGATGACGACACGGATTCCTCATTTCTCTGCAGCCCCGTCCTCTCAGGATCTTCTAGGCCTCAGCAGTCTCGTTCCACTCTGTTTTCATGCAACCGCAAGCATCAGCCCCGGCGACGTCCGGTTGATATTGATACCGACTTTGTTGCTTTGCACAACAGCAAATAATGGCTTGTAGCTCATCCTGTGGATGAACTTCCCGTCAGCGGCGACCGAGTGACGGAAAGAACTGCAACACAGCACCGATGCAATAGAGATAGATGCCGCTCAGGATGAACAGCACGAGCGCCCACTGGGGCATCACGAAGTCCCTCAGAAGCGAATATATACCGAGCGCCGACCACAGCAGGAACACGAACAGATTGAGCGGTCGCAGCCGCTTGACGCGCACCGGATGAAGAAAATTGATCGGCAGGAAAGTCAGCACCACGGAGAAACTGACGATGACCATGGCGGTCGTCGCGCCCGGCTGGATGACGAACAGCGTGAACACCACCATGTTCCAGACTACGGGGAAGCCGGAAAAGAAATACTCCTCCGTCTTCATGCCGGTGTCGGCGTAGTAGATCGCGCTGGAGACTACGATCATGCCGGCAGCGGCAAAAGAAAGCGGCTCGCCGATCATGCCGCTCTCGTAGAGCGCAAAGGCCGGCAACAGGACATAGGTCACATAGTCGATGATGTTGTCGAGCGTATCGCCCGACCAGTTCGGCAGGACTTCCTTGACGCGCACCTTTCTGGCGATCGGGCCGTCGATACCGTCCACCAGCAGTGCCAGGCCGAGCCACCAGAACATCACAACGAAGCGATGTTCCGCCGCCGCGACGACGCCGAGGAACGCCAGAAACGAGCCGGAGGCTGTCAGGATATGGACGGAGAACGCACGGATCTCCGCATAAGGCACCCGCCTGTACTTAAAGATTTTCATGCGTCCCCGTATCGCCACCCTATCAGCCTGTCCCGGCAGGCGTGTTTTGCCCAATATGCATCCTTTGTTCAACGCTGCCAGCGCAAAAGCACAATTAATAACCGTTGTGCCCGCTGATTTTCGCTACCTGCGCCATTTCATCCCATGGATTTCACCGGTGCGACAGACTAACTCTGAAGGCTGGAACACGAGGACGGTACCTATGGAGCAGATGGATATCACGATTGTCGGGGGTGGCCCTGCCGGGATGATCGCCGCCATTGCGCTTGCCCGCGGTGGGCGGCGGGTTGCCTTCGTCGCGCCGGCGCCGGCTAAAACCGACCGACGCACCACGGCCTTGATGGACCAGTCGATTCGCTTTCTGGAGCGGCTCGGCGTGTGGCAGGAGATTGCACCGTCCACCGCTGCCTTGACGACCATGCAGATCATCGACGGCACCACTCGTCTCCTGCGCGCACCGACCGTCGCCTTTCATTCAGCCGAGATCGGCCTCGAAGCGTTCGGGTACAATATGCCCAACTCGGTGTTGCTGGCCGCGCTTGCCAAGGCTGTCAGTGAGGAACGCAACATTGCGTCGATAGAGGCCACAGCCGCTGGCATCGACATCCGCGATGAGGGTGTCATCGTGACGCTCGACACCGGCGAGACCGTGCGATCCGATTTCGTCGTCGGCGCCGATGGCCGGAGTTCGATGGTGAGAGAAGCTGCCGACATCTCGGTAAAGGCCTGGTCCTACCCGCAGTCCGCGATGGTGCTGAATTTCGAGCACTCCCTTCCCCATCGGAACGTCTCGACCGAATTCCACACCGAGAGCGGGCCATTCACGCAAGTGCCCCTTCCCGGCAACCGATCGAGCCTTGTCTGGGTCCAGAAGCCGGACGAGGCTGCGCGCAATGCAGCCAGGACGCCTGAAGATCTTAGCGTCCTCGTCGAGGAACGGATGCAATCGCTGCTGGGCAAGGTAACGGTCGCGGACGGCGTGCAGGTATGGCCACTTTCAGGGATGACCGCTGCGCATTTCGGCAAGGGCCGCGCAGCGCTTATCGGCGAAGCCGCCCATGTGTTTCCGCCCATCGGCGCGCAGGGCCTCAACCTCAGCCTGCGCGATATCATGGCGCTCGCCGACATTCTTTGCGACAATCCGCAGCAGGCTATCTCTGCGCTTTCGGGTGACCGCTTCGACCGCAAGCGGCGTGCCGACATCCTTAGCCGGACGGCAAGCGTCGATTTGCTGAACCGGTCGCTGCTGTCGGATTTTCTTCCGGTGCAAGTGCTTCGCGCAGCCGGATTGCACGTGCTCGCCTCGCTGACTCCACTGCGCAACATCGTTATGCGCGAAGGGATCGAGCCCGGCAAAGGGTTGCGCTTTATCCCCTCGTTCCTAATGGAAAAGCTGCGCCGGCAGGCTTCCTGAGCGGATCACGTAGAGTATTGCCGAGACCGATACGATAGAGGCTGCCGTGCTGATAAGGATGGTCGCCGATGCTCGCTCCTGCCAGACACCATATTGCTGGCTCATGACGAAGACGTTGGTGGCCGTCGGCAACGCGGCGAGCAGCACCGCGGAATAGATCCAGATCGGCTCGATGCCGCCGACCGCCTCCAGTGCCAGGTATACGACAAGCGGGTGAAGAATGAGCTTGGCCGGCACGATGTAGCCGATCTCTGCCGGAATACGTCGCAGTGGCCGCAACGCCAGGGTGACACCCATCGCAAACAGGGCGCAAGGCGCTGCAGCCTGCGCGAGATAGTCGACGAAGCGGCGGAACGCCAATGGCTGATCCATAGCCGTCGCGGCAGCGACAAACCCTAGCGCCGTGGACAGGATAAAGGGGTGCAGCAGGACCTTTCGTGCGACGTCGAAAGCAAGACGCCGCTTCGTTCTATCGTCCTTCCCCTCGATTGCCATCAGCGCCGGCGCGACGATGAAATGCAGCGCATTTTCCAGGCAGACGATCAGTGCCACCGGGACGGCAGCCTTCTCGCCAAGGGCCAGCAGCGCCAAGGCAGGCCCCATATAGCCGATATTGCCATAGGCACCGGCGAAGGCCTGCATCGTACTTTCCGGCAGCGAGTTCCGTCGCACGAAACGCCCGACTAAAAGAAGCATAACAAAGATTGAGTAGGTCGCAGCCAGATCGGTGCCGATGAATCCCAGGCGCGTCAATTGTTCGATCGGCGTCTGCGACACCAGTTTGAAGAAAAGCGCCGGGAGCGCGGCATAAACGATGAAGGTGTTGAGCCAGCCAAGCGCCTCGGCCGGCTGCTTCGTGATGCGCGCCGCAATCGCGCCGATCAGGATCAGGCCGAAAAACGGTAAAAGCAGACCGACAATGTCAGCCATCAGGCATTTCCGATTCGAAAAGCGGGAGAATATTAGTTCGCCTTGCTACCCGATTTGCATGAGGATGGGAAAGGTCTGCTGGAACCAGATTGCGGCTTGACTGACAAAACCGAACATGAAGGCCAGCCCGGTCAGCACCAGGAAAGCTCCCATCACCTTTTCGACCAGGCCGAGATGACGACGGAAGCGTGCCAGAAAGCCCATAAAGGCGCCGGAAAATCCTGCGGCAATCCAGAATGGCACGGCAAGGCCTAGCGAATAGACGGCAAGTAGCCCTGCTCCGGCACCGACTGTTTCGCGCGAGGCGGCAACTCCGAGGATGGCGCCGAGCACCGGGCCGATACATGGCGTCCAGCCGAAGGCGAAGGCCAGACCCATGACATAGGCGCCGGTCCAGGTCGCAGGCTTGCCGCCCCCCTGGAACCGCGCCTCCCGCGACAGCAGGCCGAACCGCAGGATGCCCAGGAAATTCAGGCCCATGACGATAATGATGAAGCCACCGACCTGGGCCAGCAGATCAAGATGCTGACGCAGCATCAGGCCGACAGTCGAGGCCCCGGCGCCGAGGGCCACGAAGACGGTGGAAAAACCCAGCGTGAAAAACAGCGCCGACAGCAACACGCCGCCGCGCACCTGCGACTTATCCGTGACAACCGCACCGCCGCCACGAAACTGCTCGACCGAGATGCCCGCCATGTAGCAGAGGTACGGCGGCACCAGCGGCAGGACGCAAGGCGACAGGAAGGACAACGCACCAGCCAGCAGAGCACTGAGCAGCGAAATATCGGCAATCGACACGAAACACTCCAGATCCAGCGAGATCGCTTACCTATCGCTGGCATTACCCCAAAGCCAATCACCTTTTGAGGACGGGAAAAGAAAACCGGTTTGTGCGACGAAAAAGCACGATTTTCCGGGTTGACCGCATCGGGACGTCTGCCTATGTTCCGCGCACTTCCGGCAGGGTCGTTTCAGAGACCCAAGGCCAACGGTGGGGCGGGTAGCTCAGCTGGTAGAGCATTCGACTTTTAATCGAATGGTCATGGGTTCGAGTCCCATCCCGCCCACCACCCCAGCAAATTTACATTCCGAGAAGTGGCACTTCGCTTGGCCGCCGAAACAAGTGATGAAGCGATCTATCGATCCTGCTTGATCGCCGCAATCGATCTCCGAGTCGGTCACGCGAGGTGTCGCTGCATCGGCGTTGGCGATGTAACAAATATATTCGGCTACAGAGTTGAATAAACGCATTTTATTCGCCCGGCTCCTGGAACAAATCTGCGTGAAGTGCATTCTATGTGGGATTTTACTTAACCGGAGAGAATATTATGCAAGACGCACAAATTGGTTGGATCGCAGCGATTGTTATCGGTGGCCTCGCAGGCTGGCTGGCCGAAATGTTCATGAAGAGCAACACCGGCATTATCATGAACATCATTCTGGGTATCGTCGGCGCAATCGTCGCGAACTTTATCCTCGGCGCACTTCACATCAGCCTCGGCACCGGCTGGATCGCATACTTGATTGCCGGCTTCATCGGCGCATGCATTCTGATCGCTGTTGGACGTCTTATTCGCCGCTAATCTGACGCACTTCGTTTTGTGGGGAGAACGAAATGACGGAAATATCGCTCGCTTCAACCAACCGCAAAGTCACCAGAGGTCGCCCTTACAGTGTCGGTGAGTTTGCAGAGAAGTACAGTCTCGAAGCAGAAGAGGCGGAACGCCTCTTCACCAAGTTCGGTCCTTCTTCCACGGAACTGGACCTGCTGATGGCAGCCAAGAGACGGCCGCCGGCTACCGATACGACGGTAGATCGCTAAGGGATTGAACGTATAGCGTTTTGCGTCCTAGAAAGGGCCGTGCGTTCGTCGCACGGCCCTTTGCTGTGCGGTTACGCCAGCATCAGCCGACGAATGCCCTTTCGATGACGAATTCGCCCGGCTTGTTGTTGGCGCCTTCGTCGAGACCGGCCCTCTCCAGAATTTCCTTCGTCTCTTTCAACATCTCCGAAGATCCGCAAATCATACCGCGGTCGATGGCGCGATCGATGGGCGGCACGCCGAGGTCGGTGAATAGCTTGCCGGAAGAAATGAGATCCGTTATCCGGCCGCGATACTCGAAATCTTCGCGCGTGACGGTCGCGTAGTGGCGAAGCTTCGACCCGACGATCTCGCTCAGCAACTCGTCGTGTTGAATCTCATGGACGAGATCGAAGCCGTATTTCAGCTCCGAGATTTCGCGGCAGGTGTGCGTCAGGATGACTTCGTCGAACTTTTCGTAGGTCTCGGGATCGCGGATGAGGCTCGCGAACGGCGCGATGCCGGTACCGGTGGAAAACATGTAGAGGCGTTTTCCGGGGGTGAGCGCGTCCAGCACCAGCGTGCCCGTTGGCTTCTTGCGCATGAGCACCTGGTCGCCCGGCTTAATGCCCTGCAGGTGCGACGTCAGGGGACCGTCCGGTACCTTGATGGAGAAGAATTCGAGTTCGTCGGCCCAAGCAGGGCTGGCGATCGAATAGGCCCGGTAAATCGGCTTGCCGTTGACCATCAGACCGATCATCGCAAACTCGCCGGAGCGAAAGCGGAAGCCCTGCGGCCTCGTCATGGTGAAGCGGAACAGGCGATCGGTGTAGTGAGTGACACTCAAAACCGTCTCGGCGAAGACGCCGGCGGGTACGGTTGAGGCAAATTCATCTGTCGTCGTGGGGGCGTTCATGCGATTTCAGATCCCATAATGCGTGTGCGACTTCTATCGATCGCAGGCTGATATTCCACAATGCCCGCAATTTGAAGGCATGCCGTTCCGCAATGCAGCGAGGAACGGAAATATGCACCTACTTGTCAGGTTTCAAGCCTGCAGGATACCGCGATACGGTGAACCGAGACCAATATCAGGCCGTCTTCGGCGAAATCCGGCGCCAGCTGTAGCCCTGCCCTGCCTCTGCCGGCTGGGCCGTGGGCTGGTAGTGGTACTGGATCCCGGGCAGCCTGTTTTCCGAGAGGCGCTTCAAGGCAGTCGCATTCGTCACGGCAAAGCTGTCGAAGCCGCAACGCAGCATCAGCGGCACCTGGTCGATCAGCACGTCTCCGATGGCGCGAACCTCGCCGGCGTAACCCAGTCGCTGGCGAAGCAGCGAGGCCTGGCTGAAGCCACGGCCATCGTTGAACGCCGGAAACGATACCGCAACGATGTCCAGACGATCGAGATACGGCTCCAGCCGCAGGACGTCATCGGCAGGCTTCAGCAGCACGCCGAGACCGACGTCATTGCTTTCCTCTGCCCGTGCCACCAGGGTGTCGATATCGAGCAACCGGGTCTGGCTTTCCGTCGCTTGGACTTCTTCGGTTTCGACGACCCAGGGATCGTTGTCGACAAAGCCGGTCTCTTTCCAGATACGTGTCATGGTCATCCCCTATGCGGCTTCCGCTGCCGAGCCGTAAAGCGCATCCTTGAAGGGCTGCGGCCCGACACGCCTGTAGGCGGCGAGGAAGATCTCTGACGGATCCAGCCTCAGACCGAGATAGGTATTGACCAGCGTCTCGATGGCGTCGGTCACCTTGTCCGGATCGAAACCGCGACCGATGATTTCTCCGATGGATGTGTTTTCGTCGCCGGAGCCGCCGAGCGTGATCTGGTAGAGCTCCGCGCCCTTCTTCTCGACTCCAAGCAAGCCGATATGACCGACGTGGTGATGGCCGCAGGCGTTGATGCAACCGGAAATCTTGATCTTCAATTCACCGATTTCCGCCTGACGCTCGAACGAGCCGAAGCGCGTCGAGATCTCCTGCGCCAGCGGGATCGAACGGGCATTTGCCAGCGCGCAGTAGTCTAGCCCGGGACACGCAATGATATCGGTGATCAACCCTGCATTGGCGGTCTCGAGACCGGTGCCCTGCAGTCGGCGATAGACGGATTCCAGATCGGCAAGCGCCACGTGCGGCAGGATCAGGTTCTGCTCATGGCTGACACGGATCTCGTCGAAGGCGAATTCCTCTGCGATGTCAGCGACGATTTCCATCTGTGCGTCCGTCGCATCGCCCGGTATGCCGCCGATCGGCTTCAACGAGATCGTCACCATGCCATAGTCGGGGTTCTTGTGCGGCTGGACGTTCTGCTGGACCCAGCGGGCAAAATCCGGGTCGGCCTTCTTCCAGCGCGCCAGGCTTTCCCACCCCTCGGACCGCTCCGGCATGTCAGGGAGTGCGAAATAGGATGTTATTGCCTGTACGTCCGCTTCCGGAAGTCTCAGTTCCGTGTCCTTCAACTGCGCGAACTCGACCTCCACCTGGCGGGCAAGCTCCTCGGCACCGGTCTCGTGCACCAGGATCTTGATGCGCGCCTTGTACTTGTTGTCGCGACGACCGTGCAGATTGTAAACGCGCATGATGGCGGTCGTGTAGGACAGCAGGTCCTCTTCCGGCAGGAATTCGCGGATCAGCTTGGCGATCATCGGCGTGCGGCCCTGGCCACCGCCGACATAGACCGCGAAACCGATCTCGCCCTGTTCGTTCTTCTTCAGATGCAGGCCGATGTCGTGCACCTGGATGGCGGCGCGGTCGCGCTCTGCGCCGGTCACAGCAATCTTAAACTTTCGCGGCAGCAGCGAGAATTCCGGGTGAACCGACGACCACTGCCTTAGGATCTCCGCATAGGGCCGCGGATCGGCAACTTCGTCGGCCGCGGCACCGGCAAAATGGTCTGCCGTGACGTTGCGAATACAGTTGCCGGATGTCTGGATGGCATGCATCTCAACCTTCGACAGGTCGTCGAGCACCGCCGGCATGTCGGAAAGCTTCGGCCAGTTAAACTGCAGGTTCTGGCGCGTGGTGAAGTGGCCATAGCCGCGGTCATAGGTGCGCGCCACATGGGCGAGCATGCGCATTTGCTTCGAACTCAGCGTGCCGTAGGGAATGGCGATGCGCAGCATGTAGGCGTGGAGCTGCAGATAGACGCCGTTCATCAGGCGCAGGGGCTTGAAGGCATCCTCGGTCAGCTCGCCGGACAGCCGGCGCTCGACCTGATCGCGAAACTGGGCGACGCGTTCGGCGACAAAGGCATGGTCAAATTCGTCGTAGCGATACATCGTCTTCCTCAGGCATCAATAAATTTGGGATCGGCGACCGGATAGCCCGGCGCGTATTCCATGGTCGGACCTTCAGCCCGAATGCGCTCGCGAAGGCGCAGCGGCCACAGGACACCGTCCGTTTCTTGGACGTCGATGACATTCACGTCAACGACCTTGTTATCCGCGTAGGACTGCTTGCCGATCGCCTCGAGGGCAGCGACAGCCTCGGCATGGCGTGCAACAAGCGCTTCCTGCAGAGACGTGGCCCATTGGCCGTTGGCGTCAAGCCAGACGGAAATGCCGTCAGTCAGGCGGTTAGCGGTCAGGACCTTGTCTGCCATCTCAGTTCCTCGCACGTTCTTGAGCCACGGACTGCCGGTGCACCAGCGGCTCGGAGTGATCGAAATTGGCGCCCGCCACGGCTTCGCCGATGATGACCATGACCGGACCGGTAAGTTCGTCTCGGAACTCCAGATCCGGAAGATCCTTCAGCGTTCCGTGCAACAGGCGGCGATCGACGCGGCTGGCGTTCTCGATGACGGCGACCGTCGTCTCCGCCGGAAGTCCCGCTTCCATCAGCCGGCCTGCGACCGAGGCGGCCACGGTGCGTCCCATGTAGACGGCGATGGTGGCGCCCGATATCGCCAGGCTCGCCCAATCCGGCAGGGTGTCGCCGGTGAGGTCGTGGCCTGTCGTGAAGACCAGCGACGAGGCAACGCCGCGCAATGTCAGCGGCAGCTGGAAATCTGCAGCCGCAGCCAAAGCCGAGGTGATGCCGGGAATAATTTCATAGGAAATGCCTGCTGCTCGAAGTGCTCCCATTTCTTCGGCGGCACGTCCGTAGATCAGCGGATCGCCCGATTTCAAGCGGACGACCCGCTTGCCATCGCGACCGAGCTGTACCAGCAGATCGTTGATTTCGGCTTGCGACTTCGAATGGCAGCCCTTGCGCTTGCCCACCGACAGGCGCTCTGCATCGCGGCGGCCCATGTCGACGATGGCCTGCGGAACAAGTGCGTCATAGACCAGCACATCGGCTTCCATCATCACTCGCTGGGCACGCAGCGTCAGCAGGTCTTCGGCACCGGGTCCTGCGCCAACCAGCCAGACGTGCCCCTCGGCGCGCCCGGATTGTGCGAGCAGCCCGTCGGCGGCATGCTGTGCCTGCGTGACATCGCCGGTGACCATGGCATCGGCGACGCCGCCTGAAAAGAAACGACGCCAGAAGATGCGGCGCGCCACGCCCTTCGGGATGCGTTCTTCCACAGCCTTGCGATAGCTTATCGCCAGTTGGGCGAGCCGGCCGAGAGATGGGGACAGCAGCTGGTCGACCTGGGCACGGACCATCTGCGCCAGCACCGGACCCGCCCCTTCCGTGCCTATGGCAACGGCAAGCGGGGCACGATTGACGATGGCCGGCGTATAGAAGTCGCACTGATCCGGCTGGTCGACGGCGTTTACCACAATTCTTGCCGCACGCGCGGCAGCAACGATGTGTCTGTCGAGCGCGGCATCGCCGGTGGCCGCAAAGACGAGCACGGCCCCCTCCATCAATTCTGGCGCAAAGGGCTTCCGATGGGTTTCGATGGCGTTCGATTCGAGAAAGGCGGCATAGTCTTCCGCCGGATCGTCGGCATAGGCGACGATCTTGGCACGGGTGTTCGATAGAAGCCTCGCCTTGGCGAAAGCCTCGTCACCATTGCCAAACACGGCCGTAATCCGTCCTTCCACGCGCATGAAAGCCGGAAACACCGAAAGCTGCTCATTCCAGGAAAGCATTATCAATCCACTTCGAGAGTGCCCGAATATGGCTCTTGTCAGCGGGAAATTGAAGAAACAGAAATTCCAATAGCGGAAGCCCTGCGTATTCTTTTACCAGACAAGCACCGCCTTGGAGTAAAACTCACCGGCCGCCCTGACCAGATCGGCGATTTTTATTCTCTGTGACAAAGAATGTCCATTCGCCATTTTCGCTTTCATCCGGGGGTTTTGTGCGGCTAAGGTCCGGAAACATCGCCCAAGGAGATCCCCCGCGTGTCACCCACTATTGTCGCCCGTCTCCTCGACGTCATCGAGCAGAGCATCCTTCCCCTGACGGAAAAAGGCGTTGCCGACGGCAACAAGGTGTTCGGCGCGGCCATTCTGCGCAAGTCCGACCTATCGCTCGTCGTTGCCGCCACCAATAACGAGTTGGAAAACCCGCTCTGGCACGGCGAGGTGCACACGCTGAAGCGGTTCTACGAGATGGGTGAGACACCTGACACCAAGGATCTGATCTTCCTGTCGACTCACGAACCCTGCAGTATGTGCATGTCGGCAATCACGTGGGCGGGGTTCGACAATTTCTACTATTTCTTCAGCCACGAGGATTCGCGCGATGCCTTCGCCATACCCCACGACTTGAAGATCCTGAGCGAGGTTTTCGGTCTCGAACCCGGCGGTTACCGCAAGCAGAACGCCTTCTGGAATTCCTTTGCCATCGCCGACCTCGTCACCATCGAACCGGAGCCAGTCAAGGCGGCGCTCGAGGCACAGACAGCGAGGATCAAAGCCGTCTACGATCAACTTTCGGACAGCTATCAGGCGACGAAAGACGACAACGCCATTCCCCTCAACTGACGACCGAAAAGTGACCGAGACATCGTGATGGAAGCTTCCAAGGACATTTCGCGCCTGATCGAGATCATGGCAGCACTGCGCGACCCGCAGATTGGCTGCCCGTGGGATATCGTCCAGACGTTCGAGAGCATCAAGCCCTACACTATCGAAGAGGCCTACGAAGTATCGGACGCGATCGAGCGCAACGATATGGACGATCTCTGCGACGAGCTCGGCGACCTCCTGCTGCAGGTCGTGTTTCACGCCCGCATGGCGGAAGAAGCCGGGGAGTTTTCGTTCGGAGACGTGGTCGAAGCCATCACGGCCAAGATGGTGCGGCGCCATCCGCATGTCTTTGCCGTGTCCGACGCATCCACGCCCGGCGCCGTAAAGCTGCAATGGGATCAGATCAAGACCGAGGAGAAGCGGCTCCGGGCAGAACGGCGCGCCAAGCGCGGATCGAAGGCCGATCCGGACGCCGGTTATCTCGGTTCGGTGCAGCGCAGCTTTCCGGCCCTGACGGAGGCCCTCAAGCTGCAGGAACGCTCCGCCAAGGTCGGCTTCGACTGGTCTACGGCAGAACCTATCCTCGACAAGATCGAGGAGGAAATCGGAGAATTGCGCGAGGCGCTGAGAGAGGGCGATCAGGCCAAGGTCCGCGACGAGCTCGGCGATCTCATCTTTGCCGTCGTCAATGTCGGTCGGCATGTCGATGCCGATCCGGAGCAGGCGCTGCGCGGCACCAACGCCAAATTCCGCCGCCGCTTCGGCCATATCGAGCGCACGCTTCAGGCAGAAGGCGAAACGCTGGAGGCAGCGACCCTGGAGAGAATGGAAGAACTCTGGGAAGCGGCGAAGGCAATCGAGCGGCAGCTGACCTGAGCTGCCGTCCCGAATAGTTCACCAGTCGGCGTTTTGCGCCTTCTGGCCGTTACCCATGCGCCGTTCTAGTTCTGCGGTTTCGGCTTCCGAAAGGCGGACGTCGAGCGACACGGTCCCGTCCTCATGATCTTCGCGGCCGTCGACGATGCCGTGACTGTAGAGCCAGGGCAAAAGGGCCAGCTTGTCGAGCGGCAGCGTGATCGTTGCCTCGACCAGCACGCCCGAGAGCCGGCCGCTGATGTCGTCCATCAGCGTGTCGACGCCCTCGCCGGTGATTGCCGACACGGCGATGACGTTTTTCGCCGTCGAGGCCTTCTGCATTATCGCGTCATGGGCTTCGGGCTCGAGCCGGTCGATCTTGTTCCAGACCTCGATGATACGCTTTTCGCCCTCGGCCTCGTCGATACCGAGGTCGGCCAGGATGCGCATGACGTCGACGCTCTGGGCAGCATTGTCCTCATCCGCCATGTCGCGGACGTGGAGGATCAGGTCGGCCTCGAGGACCTCTTCCAGCGTGGCGCGGAAGGCTGCCACGAGATGGGTAGGCAGGTCGGAGATGAAGCCGACGGTGTCGGACATGATGACGGTGCGGCCCTGCGGCAGCTTCATGCGGCGCAGCGTCGGGTCAAGCGTCGCAAACAGCATGTCCTCGGCCAGCACGCCGGCGCCAGTGATGCGGTTGAACAGCGTCGACTTGCCGGCATTGGTGTAGCCGACCAGTGCTACGATCGGATGCGGCACCTTGCGGCGCTTGGCGCGATGCAGCTGGCGCGTCCGCACCACCTGCTCGAGTTCTTTCTCGAGCTTGATGATCCGGTCCTGTAGTTGCCGACGGTCGGCTTCGATCTGGGTTTCGCCGGGGCCGCCCATGAAGCCCGCGCCACCGCGCTGGCGTTCAAGGTGGGTCCAGCTGCGGACCAGGCGGCCCTTCTGGTAGTTGAGGTGAGCGAGATCGACCTGCAGCGTGCCTTCCTTGGTGGAAGCGCGGCGGCCGAAGATTTCGAGAATGAGACCTGTGCGGTCGATGACCTTGGCGCCCCATTCCTTTTCCAGATTGCGCTGCTGCACCGGCGTCAGCGGATGGTCGACGATGACCAGGCCCGCATTGAACTCGTCGAGCAGTGCGCCGATCTCCTCGATCTTGCCGCTGCCGAGCAACGTCCCAGGACGGGGTTCGTTGACCGGAACGATGGCGCCATACATGACTTCGAGGTCGATGGCATGGGCCAAACCCCTGCCTTCCTCCAGCCGGCTTTCCGGCGTGCGTGTCGTGGTAACGGTGCCATCGGGTTTGGAAGCCCTGCCGCGCGCCTGCTTCAGAACAGGAACGATGACGACGGCCCGCATGTCATCCCTGTGCTTTTCAGCTTCCGGGATGATGCTGTCATTTTTGGTATCGCGTGTTGTGATGTCAGAAATCCTATCGGGGATGCAGTCAGGAAGCGGCTTCTTCGCTTTCGAACATCTGCATGGGCTGGCCTGGCATAATCGTAGAGATAGCGTGCTTGTAGACAAGCTGAGAATGGCCGTCACGACGCAACAGGACGCAGAAATTGTCGAAGGACGTAACAACGCCCGTGAGTTTTACACCGTTAATCAAAAAAATCGTCAGTGAAATCTTTTGTTTGCGAACCGTATTGAGAAATAAGTCCTGCAAATTCTGAGAACGTTCCGCCATGGCGCCGCTTCTTTCTTTCTTGCCGACCATTTCGGCCGGTGCAATATCATCATAGACTATGGGATGCGGCAGGAGATACCCTCGCCTCTCCTCCAGCAAATCTTGGTATCAAATCGCAGTCTTTTCCGCAATGTCGAAAAGGCTATGCCGGAATTTCGGCAGACGTCACCCCCTAACCGCTGGCAATTGCTTATATATCCCGCCAGAGACCGATAAAAAGACATCTCTCCCTCGCAGCATGTGGCCCCAGCCGGCTACCGTCTGCCTGCCCGGCGACTCACACGCCCAGAGACTTCAGCTTGCGATGCAGCGCAGATCGCTCCATGCCGACAAACTCGGCAGTCCGCGAGATGTTGCCGCCGAAACGGTTGATCTGGGCGATCAGGTAATCGCGTTCGAACATTTCGCGGGCCTCGCGCAGTGGCAACGTCATGATGTGATAGTCGTTCTGCGCCGACACCTTCGGCAGCATATCGCCGAGATCGGTCGGCAGCATCTCTGCGGTGATCGGCGTGTCCGGTCCGTCGGTGCGGGCGAGAATCATCAGCCGCTCGATGTTGTTGCGCAGCTGGCGAATATTGCCTGGCCAGTCATGGGCCTGCAGCACCGCCATGGCGTCGTCGCCGATGCGGCGTTGGCGGATACCGGCCTGCTCGGAGATCTGCCGCATCAGCTGGTCTACGAGGAACGGAATGTCCTCGCGCCGCTCGGCAAGCGCCGGAACGCGGACGGGCACCACGGCGAGCCGGTGATAGAGGTCCTCGCGGAACAGGTTTTCGGCAATCCGGCTTTCGAGATTGTAGGCCGTTGACGAAATGATACGGACATCGACCTTGACGCGTTTGGAGCCGCCGACGCGCTCGAACTGCTGATCGACCAGAACCCGCAGGATCTTATTCTGCGTCTCGCGCGGCATTTCGCCGACTTCGTCCAGATAGAGCATGCCGCGATGGGCTTCCTCGAGGGCGCCGATCTTGCGCGCCTGCCCGGGCGACCCTTCGGTGCCGAACAGCGCCACTTCCATGCGGTCCGGGGTAATATTGGCCGCGTTGAGGGCGACGAACGGGCCGTTGGCACGGGTCGATTTCTTGTGCACCATGCGCGCGACAAGTTCCTTGCCGGAGCCGGACGGGCCGAAGATCATGACGCGGCTGTTGGTCGGCGCCACCTTGTCGATGGTCTGGCGCAACTGCGACACAGCGACCGAGGTACCGATCAACTCGATCGTGTCGCCGGTGCGCCGCTTCAGGTCGACAACTTCCTTCTTGAGCTTGGAGTTTTCGAGCGCCCGCTCGGCGATCAGGATAAGGCGGTCCGCCTTGAACGGCTTCTCGATAAAGTCGAAGGCGCCGCGCTTGATGGCGGAAACGGCGGTCTCGACGTTGCCATGACCCGAGATCATCACCACCGGCAGATCCGGGTGACGGATCTTGATCTCGTCCAGCAGCGCCAGCCCGTCGAGCTTGCTCCCCTGCATCCAGATATCGAGAAATATCAGGCGCGGCACGCGCTCGGCGATGGTCGCAAGCGCACTGTCGCTGTCATGCGCCGTGCGGGTCTCGTGGCCCTCGTCGGAGAGAATGCCGGAAACAATCTCGCGAATGTCTTCCTCGTCGTCTACCACCAGAATATCAGATGCCATAAGCTGCTTCCTTGTCGTTTGCCTCGGGAGCGATGGTCGCCAGTTCGCGGCGTGGCAGATGCACGCGGATCATGGCTCCCCTTCCCTGGTCGAATTCGGCGGGAGCATCGTGCAGTTCGAGCTGCCCGCCATGGTCTTCTATAATCTTCTTGACGATTGCCAGGCCGAGGCCCGTGCCCTTTTCCCGCATCGTCATATAGGGCTCAAGGATGCTGTGGCGGTTTTCCACCGGCAGGCCGCGACCGTTGTCGATGACATCGACGGTGAAGCGGTCGCGCTCCCGATCCAGCGACGCCCTGACGAGGATGGTCGGCTCGCCCCGTTCCTCCCCGGCACCAACCGCATCGATCGCCTCGACGGCATTCTTGATGATATTGCCGAACGCCTGTCCGAGCATGCGGGTATCGAACATGCCGACTAGCGGTTCGCTGCCGAGTTCGCGTTTGAACTTGACGTGGTTGTTGCCCATTTCCCGCAGGAAGGCGGCATCGCGGATGATGCTGCGCAGATCCGTGGGCTCCATGGTGGGCTTCGGCATGCGGGCAAAGGAGGAGAATTCGTCGACCATACGGCCGATGTCGCCGACCTGGCGAATGATCGTGTCGGTACACTGGTCGAACACCGCCCGGTCGTTCTCGTCGATCTGCTTGCCGTAGCGCCGGCGAATACGCTCGGCGGAAAGCTGGATCGGCGTCAGCGGGTTCTTGATCTCGTGGGCAATGCGGCGGGCGACATCCGCCCAGGCCGTCGAGCGCTGGGCGATGACGAGGTCGGTGATGTCATCGAGCGTGATGACATAGGACTCCTTCATGTCGCGCGTTTCCTCGCGCGTCACCTGGACACTCAGCGTGCGCACGGTTCCACCGCGCACCAGGCTGATCTGCTTGCGGAAATCGTTGCGATGGCGGGCGGTCGCTTCCGTCACGACCTGATCGACTTCGGGGGCAATCTCGGCAAGGCTCTTGCCTAGCAGTTCGTTGCTTGAAAGCGTCAGCAGCACTTCTGCGGAAAGGTTGACGATGGTAATGCGGCGATCGTGCTCGACGCCGATGACGGCTGCGGTAACGCCCGACAGTACGGCCTCGATAAAGCGGCGACGGTCGTCGACCTCGTCCTTGGCCTCGAGGATCTCGTCACGCTGGGTGCGTATCTCGGAAATCATCTTGTTAAACGTCCGCGAAAGGCTGCCGACGTCGCCATCGGCCGCACGCACCGGCACCAGCACATTCATGTTGCCGGAGGCGACGTTGTCGGCAGCGCTGATCAGCAGCCGGATCGGCCGGACGATCCGGTCCGCCACCGCGATGGCGGTCCAGATTGCCGCCAGCAGGACGATCAGGGCAAAGCCGATGTAGAGAACCGCAAAGGCAATCTGGAGGGACATGCGCCCCTCTTCCATGCCTTTGTACTCCGCGGTGTTTTCCTCGACCATGCGCATGGCATTCATCACGCGCGGATCGACGGCCCGAACGGTGTACAGGAAAGCGCCGGGAATTTCGTCGAGCTTGATGATGGCGCCGACGAGGTTGGTTACGCCCGGGGGAATGAGTGTCGGCTGTCCGCCGGCCGAGGCTTCCAGCGCATCCTTGGGAATGGCCGGCAGCGGCCTCTCCGTCTTGATGTCTGCCTGCACGATGGCCGAACCGTCGCCACGCACCAGGAAGGCGCCGAGCAGACCGCGCCCCTTTGCCTGACGGGTCATCAGGTCGGCAAAGCCCGTCCTGTCCAGGCTGTAGAGCGTGTGGTTGCGCTCGAGGTCATTGCCCATCGACGCAGTCTGCCCCTGCAGGTAGCTCGCATTTTCCATGAGATAGGCCTGCGCGACGTTCTGCGACGAGCGGATGATCTGCTGGGTTCGTAACGCAAACCAGCGATCGAGACCGACATTCAGCGTAAGGCTGGCAAATATCGCCACGAGGATGGCGGGCGTTATGGCGACGATGGAGAACAGCACGACGATGCGGATATGCAGCCGGGCTGCGGCACGACCGCGGCTGCGCGCCTTGAAAAGCCGGAACACTTCGCGACCGATCAGGATGATCAGCGCCGCCACGAACAGCGAATTGACGATAACGGAGGCGACGACGACATGGGAGGTGGGCGGAACGGGTGTAAGGCCGAGCAATATGAACAGCGTCACGCCGGCGCAGAGCAAAGCTCCGCCTGCCAGTACTAGGCCGGGCAAGGCAAAGCTCGCACGGCGGTCGGTGACCTTGACGATCGCCTGGCCGCTGGCAGACGGCGCTACAGCGTCCTCGTTCATACATTCGTCTCCCGGCACCGGCGCTCGGAAGCGCTTGGCCCACTGGATAAACCGGGTTTGCAGGACGCAGCGTTCGGCAATCTGCAACCACGAGGGTAAACCACCCGTCACAACATCGAACTGGCGAAGTTTCAGCACACTCGTGAGTGCGTCAACCTTCAGACAGCTTCGATGCATAGCGATTGTCGCAAGACCGCCTTGGAAAATCCTCCACCGGCTGCGTGACCTTTAAGCAACGCATTGTGGCGAAAATGCAACGGTTGCGAGGCGGTTGTCAAGCCGTGCGCGAACTGCGGTACACGGAGACGCCCAGTTCCCGGATCTTCTTGCGCAAAGTATTGCGGTTGAGACCGAGGAGATCGGCCGCCTTGATCTGGTTACCCCGGGTGGCCGTCAGTGCGGCCAGAATCAGCGGATATTCGAGCTCCGTGAGGACGCGATCGTAGAGGCCGGGCGGCGGCAGGTTCTCGCCGAAGCTGGTGAAATAGGCGCGCATGTTTTCTTCCACCGCCTGGGCGATGGTCATCGTTCCCGTGCGCACGGGACCCTTGTCGATCGGGCTGTCGGCCACATCGGCGCGGAGTTCCGAATCGATGATCTCGCGGGTGATGACTTCCTGCGGATAGAGCGCCATCAGGCGTCGGATGAGGTTTTCCAGCTCGCGGACATTGCCGGGCCACGGATAGGCTTTCATCAGCTCCAGCGCTTCGGTGTCGAATCGCTTGGTACCGAGGCCTTCTTTTTCGGCCTGCTGGATGAAGTGGCGGACCAGATCGGGAATGTCCTCGGCGCGGTCGCGCAGCGGCGGCAGGCGCAGCGGCACGACGTTGAGGCGGTAATACAGGTCTTCACGGAAAACGCCCTGGTTGATCGCCTGCTTCAGATCCTTGTTGGTGGCCGCGACAATGCGAACATCGGTGCGGATCGGCGTGCGACCACCGACTGTGGTGTACTCCCCCTGCTGCAGAACGCGCAGCAATCGGGTCTGGGCATCCATCGGCATGTCGCCGATTTCGTCCAGGAACAAAGTGCCGCCCTCGGCCTGCTCGAAGCGACCTGTCGAGCGATTCTGGGCGCCGGTGAAGGCTCCCTTTTCATGGCCGAACAGTTCCGATTCGATCAGGTCCCGCGGAATAGCTGCCATGTTGATGGCAACGAAGGGGCCGTTGCGGCGCTTGCCGTAGTCGTGAAGCGCGCGGGCGACGAGCTCCTTGCCGGTGCCCGATTCGCCGGTGATCATCAGCGTCAGGTCGGTCTGCATCAGGCGTGCGAGCACCCGGTAGATTTCCTGCATCGCCGCCGAACGGCCGACGAGTGGCATTCCGTCCTGCATGTCGTCCTCGATCTTCATCGGGCGACGCTTCGGTTCTGCCAGCGCGCGGCCGATGATGGCGATCAGTTCGGTCAGGTCGAACGGCTTCGGCAGGTAGTCGTAGGCACCCTTCTCCGAGGCCTTGATCGCCGTCATGAACGTATTCTGGGCGCTCATCACCAGAACAGGCAGTTCAGGCCTTGCCTTCTTGATGCGCGGCAGCAGGTCGAAGGCGTTCTCGTCGGGCATCACCACGTCGGTGACCACGAGATCGCCCTCCCCGGCGGAAATCCAGCGCCACAGCGTGGCGGCATTGGACGTGATGCGCACATCGTACCCTGCCCGGCTGAGGGCCTGGTTGAGAACTGTGCGAATGGCCGCATCGTCGTCAGCGACAAGTATCGTAGCAGTCATCTGGAAGATCCTGTGGTGTTCGCGGGAAGGGAGTCTTCGGGAGTAGTACCCTTGGAAGCCGGCATCAAAACGCGGAAGGTGGTCTTGTGGTTCTGGCTGTCGCATTCGACGATGCCACCGTGATCGCCGATGATCTTGGCGACCAGCGCAAGTCCGAGGCCGGTGCCGTTGGTCTTGGTGGTGATGAACGGATCGAACAGGTGCGGCAGCAGATCGGCCGGCACACCCGGTCCATTGTCGATGACGCAGAACTCCAGCGGAAGCGAAATCTTCTCGCGCGAGCCTGCGACCGACAGGCGGATGCCCGGCCGATAGGCAGTGGTCAGCACGATCTCGCCATCGGGGCGGTCGGCAACGGCCTCAGCGGCATTCTTGATGAGGTTGAGAAAGACCTGCACAAGCTGGTCCCGGTTGGCGTAGACGGCCGGCAACGACGGATCATAGTTCTCGGTGATCTTGATGTTGCGCCCGAAGCCCGCCTTGGCGACGGCCTTCACCCGGTCGAGCACGGAGTGGATGTTAACCGGCGTCCGGTCGACCGGACGCTCGTCGGAGAACACTTCCATGCGGTCGACCAGCGAGACGATCCGGTCGGTCTCGTCGCAAATCAGCCGGGTCAGAGCGCGGTCGTCATCCGCAGCCGATTGCTCGAGCAACTGTGCGGCGCCGCGAATACCGGAAAGCGGGTTCTTTATTTCATGGGCGAGCATCGAGGCGAGACCGGTAACGGAACGGGCTGCGGCCCTGTGCGTCAGCTGACGATCGATCTTGTCGGCCATCGAGCGTTCCTGGAAGACAATCACGACGCAGCCGGGCTCGCTCACCACCGGCGCCACGTAGATGTCGACAAGCTTGTCCTGGCCGAGGCGCGGCGAACTCAGATCGACGCGGTATTCACTGACCGGCGCGCGGCGTTCGCGCACCTGGTCTATCAGTCCGATCAAAGGGCTGCCGAAAGGAATGAAGGTCGAGATATTGTAGCGCGCCAGATGCGAGGCACTGGCACCGAAGAATGCTTCGGCCTCCCAGTTGGCAAACACCATCAAGCCGGCCTCACTGACCATGACGACGGGGTTCTGGATGGCGTTGAGCACCGCCATGGCAACCGTATGGCCGGCGGGCTCGTGTTTTGACCCGGAAGTCATGCTGCCTCCTGCGTCAGTTGGGAGCCGCCCGATTGACCGGACAGCGCCTCGTGTAAAAGCGATGCCACCTGCCCGGCATCTGTCGATGTCATGATGCCCGATTTGTCGAAACCCGGCGCATGGCGATCGAGATACCAGCCCAGGTGCTTGCGCGCATGACGCAAGCCGACCTGAGCACCATGGAATTCGAGCATGGCGTGATAATGGTCTACAGCGATGTCGGCGATCTCACTTGCTGCAGGGGCTGCATGGCCGGCAAGGAACCCGGCATGCCAGGGTCGCCCCTGGCATCCGCGTCCCACCATGACAGCGTCGGCGCCAGAGCGGCGGAGTATCTCGGCAACGTCCTCGGATGTCTCGACATCGCCGTTGGCAACCAGAGGAATGGAGACAGTGTCGCGCACTGCGCGGATCGCATCCCAGTCGGCGCGACCCTGATAGAACTGCATGCGCGTTCGGCCGTGAATGGTGACCAGCTTGATGCCGGCCTGCTCGGCACGACGTGCGATATCGGGAGCGTTGATGGAATTCTCGTCCCATCCAAGGCGCATTTTCAGCGTCACTGGCACGTCGACGGCTTTCACTGTTGCCTCGATCAGAGCAAGAGCATGATCGGGCTCGCGCATCAGGGCCGAACCGGCATAGCCGCCGATCACCTTCTTGGCCGGGCAACCCATGTTGATGTCGATGATATCTGCGCCGTTTCCGGCGGCAATCTTCGCAGCCTCCGCCAACCAGTAGGCATCGCGACCGGCAAGTTGCACCATATGGGGCTTCAAACCTGCATGCTTGAGGCGCGACCAGGATTCTGCCGTGTCCTGAACGAGCTCGCGGCTCGCCACCATTTCAGTTACGACAAGGCCCGCACCGAAGCGCATTGCCAGTTGGCGAAAGGGCAGATCCGTGACCCCGGACATCGGCGCAAGGACCACCCGGTTTCTAATCTGGACAGGCCCGATGGACAAAGGGGATGCAATGTCGATGGCTGACAATCGGTTATCTTTCGGGCACGCGAGGAATTTGCACTATTTTTAGCCACAATTACGATGCTTGCCAAGCGCTTTCGGAGGTGCTCGATATTTTTTGGGCAAATGCTGGAAAAGCCCGGGGGGAGACGATAGACCCGCTTTCAGAACTTGACTGACAATCCGGGGTTTAGGACGCAAATGCACGCAAAGCAACCGATCAGGATCGGAATTATCGTCGTTGCGGCCGGGCGGGGCGAGCGGGCAGGTTCACCGGAAGAGGGGCCGAAGCAGTATCGTCCGATCGGCGGCAGGGCGATTATCGCCCATACGCTTGAAGGCTTTATGACGTGGCGCCAACCTTTGCAAATAGTCGTGGTTATTCATCGCGATGACGAAGTGCTGCTGGCGAAGGCGCTTGGGGAAACCAGCGAAGCGGCATCGGTCGCCACCGTATTTGGCGGCGAGACGCGCCAGCAATCCGTGCTGGCCGGCCTGAGGTCGCTGGAGGCTGCCGACGTCACCCATGTGCTGATCCACGATGCGGTCCGCCCGTTTTTTAACCATACCCTACTCGACGAGATCATGACCGCGCTCGACAACGGCGCCGCGGCCGTTCTGCCTGCGATACAGGTCGCCGATACCCTGAAGCGGCTCGGGTCTGAGGGTCTCGTGGTTGAAACCGTTGCCCGCGTCGGGCTCTACGCTGCCCAGACGCCGCAGGCCTTCGAGCTTACCGCTATTCTTGCCGCCCATGAAAAGGCCGCGCTCGACGGCAGGTCGGATTTCACCGACGATGCATCGATTGCCGAATGGGCAGGCCTGCCGGTCCAACTCGTGGCCGGCAGCCCGGACAACATCAAACTGACGATCGCAAGGGATATCAGCATGGCAGATGAGCGAATGTCGGCAAACCTTCCCGACGTGCGGACAGGCAACGGTTACGACGTGCACCAACTGGAGGCCGGCGACGGTGTCACTCTCTGCGGCATATTCCTGCCCCACGACCAGCGGCTGAAAGGCCATTCGGACGCCGACGTGGCGCTGCATGCCCTCACAGACGCCCTGCTTGCTACCTGCGGTGCCGGCGACATCGGCGATCACTTCCCGCCAAGCGACCCGCAGTGGCGGGGGGCCGCGTCACGGATCTTCATCGAGCATGCCGCAAGGATCGTCCGCGATGCGGGCGGGACGATCATGAACGCCGATGTGACGCTGATCGCCGAAGCGCCGAAGATCGGCCCTCACCGGCTCGAAATGCGCCAGAAGCTCTCGGAATGCCTCGGCATCAGTCTCGACCGCTGCTCGGTCAAGGCGACCACGAACGAGGAAATCGGCTTTATCGGCCGCCGCGAGGGCATTGCGGCGATTGCGACGGCAACAGTGGTCTACAGGAGTAGCAAGCCATGAACACCTTTACGGATCCGATCGCGACGCTCGCGGCCCGGCTTGTCACGCTTTGCAAGTCGCGCGGCTTGATGGTGGCCACGGCGGAATCCTGTACGGGCGGCCTGATTGCCGGCTCGCTCACCGATGTCGCCGGGTCGTCTGCAGTGGTAGACCGCGGCTTCGTCACTTATACCAACACTGCGAAGATGGAGATGCTAGGGGTGCAGGAAGCGACGCTTGTGGCCTATGGCGCGGTATCTGCAGAGACCGCGCTGCAGATGGTTCAGGGTGCCCTCTTCCGGTCAAATGCGGCGCTTGCCGTTGCTGTCACCGGTATTGCCGGTCCGGGAGGCGGTTCTGCCGAAAAACCGGTCGGGCTCGTTCACCTCGCCGCCCGTGCCCGCAGCGGCGCGATCGTTCATCGTGAGATGCGTTATGGCGATCTTGGCCGTGATGCCGTACGGCTTGGAACGGTGGCGACTGCGCTGGAGATGCTGCTGGACCTGGCTCAGGCGTAGATCTTGCCGGCCCGGGTCTCGAAGGCTTCCGTGAACATGCGGAAGGCGCGGTCAAACATCGACCCCATCAGCGCACCGAGGATGCGGCTCTTGAATTCGTAGTCGATGAAAAAATCGATTGTGCAACCGCCGTCGGCGGTCGGCTGGAAGCGCCAGCGGTTGTCGAGATATTTGAACGGGCCGTCGATGTACTGCACGTCGATGGCGTGCTCCGCCCTGTTCAGCAGCACCTGCGTTGTAAAGGTTTCGCGGATGGCCTTGTAGCCCACCGTCATGTCGGCAACCAGCAAGGTCTTGCCATCGCGCTCCTTGCGGCTGCGCACCACGAGGCCGTTGCAGAGCGGCAGGAATTCCGGATAGCGCACGACATCGGCGACGAGGTCGAACATCTGATCGGGCGTGTGGGGAACCGGACGATGGGTTTCGAATTTTGGCATGAGCCGCAATTAAGCGGGCGGGCCCAGAAGATCAAGAAGCCTGCGCATCTGGCGGCGCGAATTTAGTTGGAAAACGGGAACATCGGGGCCGTTCTTGACGAGTGAAGCAACGACCTGGGGCGCAAAGCGATCATCGAACGTCCAGACATAGCGCAGGAACTCCCAATCGATCTTCTCGGGGCAACCAGGTGCCATCTCGGGTCGCGTCCGGCCGATCCAGCGGAGCCAGCGTTGCGTCACACCCCAAATACACAGTAGGCGAGGCATGCGCACCCAGATGACGAGATCGGTGCGTGGAAGGCGGATATCGAATGTGGACGGACCGGTGCCGTCGAAGACCCATCTTTCTTCCTGCGCCTTTTCGGCCATCAGCCGCCGCTGTTCCTGCCTGTCGCGCTGAGCCCAGCCAGGGAGCCAGAGAATATCACGATCGATCGAGACATAGGTGAGGCCGAAGCGTGCGGCCAGATATTGCGACAAGGTCGATTTGCCGCCGCCGGAGCAACCGATCACCATGATGCGACTGGCTTTCCCAATGCGCTCGGCCACATCTGCGATATCAGTCAGGTAGTTCGGGGCCTCGGGCTTCGTTAATGCAGTCATCGCCTGCCTCCGCGTTGATTGCCCTGCCCTCATCGAACCTCAGAGACCGGGGCTGTTATTCGCGGACGACGCCCTAAACCGCTTCGATGACCGGCGGATGACAGCGGGAGATCACCATTCCAAACAACAGTTGGTCGGACAGAACAGCCTCACTCCTGTAATGCCGCCTACTCGGCCGCCATCAGCACCTTTCGCTCGCGTGCCGCACGAAGCCGCGCGAAATCATCGCCGGCGTGATGGGAGGACCGCGTCAAGGGGCTGGACGCCACCATCAGGAAGCCCTTGGTGTAGGCAACTGTCTCATAGGACTTGAACTCGTCCGGCGTGACGAAGCTCATCACGGCATGGTGCTTGCGGGTCGGCTGCAGATATTGGCCGATGGTCAGGAAGTCGACATCGGCGGTGCGCAGGTCGTCCATCAGCTGCAGCACTTCGTTGCGCTCTTCGCCGAGGCCGACCATGATACCGGACTTTGTGAACATCGTCGGGTCGAGTTCCTTCACGCGCTGTAGCAGGCGGATAGAGTGGAAATAGCGCGCACCTGGGCGCACCGTCAGGTAGTTGCCGGGCACCGTTTCCATATTGTGGTTGAAGACGTCAGGCTTGGCGGCGACGACGCGCTCGAGCGCACCGGGCTTCTTCAAAAAGTCAGGCGTCAGGATCTCGATGGTGGTCAGCGGAGACGAGGCGCGGATCGCCCAGATCACCTTCTCGAAATGCTCGGCGCCGCCATCCGCGAGGTCGTCGCGGTCGACGGAGGTGATGACGACATGGCTGAGGCCCATTTCCTTGACGGCCTTGGCGACATTTTCAGGCTCGGCCATGTCGAGGGCATTTGGCTTGCCGGTCGAGACGTTGCAGAAGGCGCAGGCGCGGGTGCAGATCTCGCCCATGATCATGAAGGTCGCGTGCTTCTTGTCCCAGCACTCGCCGATGTTCGGGCAGCCTGCTTCTTCGCAGACGGTGACCAGCTTGTGTTCCTTGACGATGGCGCGCGTTTCCGCGTAGCCCCTCGAGGTCGGGGCCTTGACGCGGATCCAGTCCGGCTTGCGCAGCACTTCGGTATCGGGCTTGTGGGCCTTTTCCGGGTGACGGATGCGCAAGGCAGATGGATTGATGGTGTCGAGAATCGTGACCATAACGTTCTTTCTGCCGCCTAGAGCGACAAAGCTATCGCTGGACGAGCCGGGCGAGAAATATCAGTATGCAGGCACCGAGGAAACCGGTGATGAAAAAGCCCATGCGCGTGTCCGCCACGGCGATGTGGAACTGGGTCAGGATGGCGTTCGCCACAACCGATCCGACAATGCCGAGCACGATATTCAAGAGGATGCCATAACGCGCCTCCATCAGCTTGCCGGCCAGCCAGCCGGCAAGTCCGCCGATGATGATAGCGCCAATCCAACCTACGCCCATGATTTGCCCTTAGCCCCAGGCTATCGCTCGCGCCAGCAACACCACAATGATGGCGCCGACGGTCGCATGAATGATCTGCACGACCAGCAGATTTTGGATGCCGAGCGAGATGCCCAGCGCGTGAAACAGAAACCCACCGACGAATGCACCGATGACGCCGCTCAGCAGGCAGCTGAGGAGACCGCCGCCGCCGACAACCAGACTGGCGAGAAAGCCGGCGACGAGGCCGATCAGCAGGAATACGACCCAAGGCTGCGATAGAAGTTCCATGATAATCTCCTTTGCATTGATCCGCTCCAATAGAGCGCGGCTCAGCGGTCTATCAAGCGTTCAGCGCGCGACCGTAGGCGTCCAGCGATGCTTCCTTCATCGTCTCCGACACGGTCGGATGCGGGAAGATGGTGTGCATCAGCTCTTCTTCCGTCGTCTCCAGGTTCATCGCGATGACAAAGCCCTGGATCAGTTCGGTGACCTCGGTGCCGACCATGTGCGCGCCAAGCAATTCGCCCGTCTTGTTGTCGAAGATGACCTTGCATAGCCCTTGGTCTTCGCCGAGCGCAATGGCCTTGCCGTTGGCAGCGAAAGGAAAGCGGCCGACGCGAATGTCGCGGCCGAGTTCCTTGGCCTTAACTTCGGTAAGGCCGACAGAGGCTACCTGCGGATTGCAATAGGTGCAGCCGGGAACCTTGCTCTTGTCGGTGGCATGCACGTTCGGCAGGCCGGCGATCTTTTCGACGCAGACGACGCCTTCATGCTCGGCCTTATGGGCAAGCATCGGAGCACCCGCGACATCGCCGATCGCATAGATGCCTGGGACGTTTGTCTTGCCGTAGCCGTCGATGACAACGCAGCCGCGATCGGTCTTCACGCCGAGCGCTTCGAGGCCGAGATTGTCGATATTGCCGACGACGCCGACTGCCGAAATCATCCGGTCGGCAGTGATCTGCTGGCTCTTGCCATCCTTGGTCTCGATGGTGGCGGTGATGCTGTCGGCCGATTTTTCGACCTTGGTGACCTTGGCGTCAAGGATGAACTTGAGGCCGCGCTTCTCGAGCTGCTTCTTGGCAATGGCGGAGATCTCGACATCTTCGACCGGCATGATCGACGACATGACCTCGACGACGGTGACGTCTACGCCCATGGAGCGGTAGAAGCTGGCGAACTCGATGCCGATGGCGCCGGAACCCATAACGAGAAGCGTCTTCGGCAGAGCCTGGGGCTTCATTGCCTCGAAATAGGTCCAGATCAGCTTGCCATCCGGCTCGATGCCAGGCAACGCACGCGGACGGGCGCCGGTGGCGACGATGATGTGCTTGGCGTTATAGGTGCCGTCTTCGCTCTTTATGTTCTTCGGCAGCGGGTTCTGCGGCTGAACGGCAGGCTTCTTCGACTTGGCGACGACGATCTCGCCCGGCTTGGTGATTTTCGCTTCACCCCAGATAACGTCGATATTGTTCTTCTTCATCAGGAAGGCGACGCCGCCGGTCAGCCGCGCAGAAACGCCGCGCGAGCGGGCGACGACAGCGGTCACGTCTGGCTTGACGGTACCTTCGAGCACAAGGCCGTAATCCTTGAAATGGTTGGCGTGGTCCATCACCTCGGCCGAGCGCAGCAGCGCCTTGGTCGGGATACAGCCCCAGTTCAGGCAGATGCCGCCGAGATGCTCGCGCTCGACGATCGCCGTCTTGAGGCCAAGCTGGGCCGCGCGTATCGCCGCCACGTAACCGCCGGGACCGGAGCCGATGATAATGACGTCGTAGTTGTCTGCCATTTTAATTCCTGTCTTGTCGTTTCTTGTCGTTGCCGGCCTCACGAACACCAGGGCCAGCCGAGAGATCAATCAAAGCCCGAGCATCATCCGCACCATCGGCTCAAGGCCGCGCCCGAGTGCCCGGGTATTTTCAACGTCGAGATGAACACCGTCGAGCGGTGTGGTGACCGCAACCGAGGCACCGTCGAAGAAGCCGCAGCCCATCTCGTCCGCCAGGTCGCGGTAGATCGTCGCCAGCTTCGGCGATTCTTCCACGCCACCGGCAAACATTGCAGCGAATGGCGCATTCGCCGTGTCACAGATGATCGGCGGCGCGACGATTAAAATTTCCGGGGCGTCGTAGTCAAACGCCCAGTCGTGGTGTCGGATCAGGCCCACGAGCCGCGCCATTCCCTGGCAGGCGGCAAAGGCGGACCCCGACAGCACTGGCTTCATGTCGTTGGAACCGAGCAGGATGACGACGAGATCGACCGGCGCATGCGTCTCGAGGATGGTCGGCAGGATCCGCGCTCCATTGCGATCGCCGTCGGCCAGATGATCGTCGAAGGCCGTGGTGCGGCCATTCAGACCTTCCGCAATGACGCGAACCTTGCCGCCGAGTGCTTCCTGCAGCACGCTCGGCCAGCGGTTTTCGAATTCATGCCGACCGAGCGTGTCTGCATCGTAGCCCCAGGTCAGGGAGTCGCCGTAGCAAAGAACAGTTTTCATGGCAATGCCTCCGGTTCCCCTACCCCTTGCGGGGAGGGGCTAGGGGTGGGGGTGGCAATCGCCGCTACGATTCGTCTCAGCACCAATGGCATGTCCAACATCACGTCCGTATTCGAGAACCGCATCACGCGAAAGCCTTCGCCTCGTAGATAAGTATCACGTACGGCATCACGCAAGCGCTGATCCCTATCGTCATGAATCTTGCCGTCAACCTCGATTATCAATCGGCGTCCGAGACATACAAAATCCGCGACGTAGGGCCCGATAGCCATTTGCCTACGGAAATGTGTATCTTTTAATTCCGTCATCTCTCGGCGAAGGGCGGTCCAAAGACGGCGCTCTGCGTCGGTCATGAGCTTGCGCAGCTTGTGAGCATTCCGAGCAGCTGAGGCGCTGGGTGAATTTGGCTTGTCCCGATTCCATGCCATTCAAAGCCCCCACTATGGAACCACCCCCACCCGTCCGCTGACGCGGACACCCTCCCCGCAAGGGGGAGGGAATTCGCTCACACCAGCATCCCCATCGGGTTCTCGATGTAGCCCTTGAAGGCGCCCAGCAGCTGCGCCCCAAGGGCACCGTCGACGCTGCGGTGGTCGGTCGACAGCGTCACGCTCATCACGGTGGCAACAGCCATTTCGCCTTTCTTGACGATTACGCGCTGCTCGCCTGCGCCCACGGCCAGGATGGTCGAGTGCGGCGGGTTGATGACGGCGGCAAATTCCTTGACGCCCATCATGCCCATGTTCGAGACCGACGTCGTGCCGCCCTGGAACTCTTCCGGCTTCAGCTTGCGTTCCTTGGCCCGCTTGCCGAGGTCCTTCATCTCGTTGGAGATGGCAGACAACGTCTTCAGCTCGGCCTTGCGAATGATCGGCGTGATCAGGCCGCCCGGGATGGAGACGGCGACGCCCACGTCCACGTGCTTGTGCTTGACCATGGCGTTCTCGGTCCACGACACGTTGGCATCCGGCACATCGCGGAGCGCAAGCGCCATGGCCTTGATGATCATGTCGTTGACCGACAGCTTGTAGGCCGGCGCGCTGTCCTTGCGCGGTGCGGCATCGTTGAGCTGCGCGCGCAACGTCATCAGGGCATCGAGATTGCAATCCACCGTCACATAGAAATGCGGAATGGTCTGCTTGGATTCGACCAGACGCTTGGCGATGATCTTGCGCATGTTGTCATGCGGCACGAGATCGTAGGAGCCGGCTTCGAACAGCTTCATGACCGCTTCGTCCGACGCACCCTTGGGGGCGCTTGCGGCCGGTGCAGATGCAGGGGTTGCCGAAGGCGCGGATGCCGCCTTGACACCACCACCGGCAACCGCAGCCTCGATATCGCTCTTGACGACACGACCATGCGGGCCGGAGCCGGCCACTGCCGACACATCGATTCCGGCTTCCTTGGCAAGGCGACGGGCGAGCGGCGAAGAGAAGGTCTTGTTCCCACTGGCAGAGACCGGCGCTGCTTTTGGCGCGGCAGGTGCTGCGGGGGCCACGGCCGGCGCATCCGCCTTGACCTGTTCCTCTGCCTTGCCAGCGGGCGCTGCTTCAGGCTTGGCTGCAGGTTCTGCAGCCGAAGCGGCGGATCCGGCACCGCTGGCAGCAGCACCGACATCCTCGCCATCGGCGGCAAGCACGGCGATCAACGCGTTGACCTTGACGCCCTGGGTACCGGCGGCAACGACGAGCTTGGCAACAGTGCCCTCGTCGATTGCCTCGACTTCCATGGTGGCCTTGTCGGTTTCAATCTCGGCCAGCACGTCGCCGGACTTGACCTGATCGCCTTCCTTGACCAGCCACTTGGAGAGCGTACCCTCTTCCATGGTCGGCGACAGGGCAGGCATGGTGATGTTGATAGGCATCGAAAGACCTTCCCCTTATTTGTAGCAGACGGCTTTCACCGCATCGACGACTTCGCCGACGTTCGGAAGGGCCAGCTTTTCGAGATTGGCGGCGTAGGGCATCGGAACGTCCTTGCCGGCGATCGTCAGGATCGGCGCATCGAGGTAGTCGAAAGCCTGCTGCATGACGCGGGTGGCGATTTCGGTGCCGACCGAGTTCTGCGGATAGCCTTCCTCGACGGTGACGAGGCGACCGGTCTTCTTCACCGATTCGATGACGGTCGGCAGGTCCATCGGACGCAGCGTGCGCAGGTCGATCAGTTCGACGTCGATGCCGAGCTGTTCGAGTTCGGCGACAGCCTTGACCGCGTAGGTCATGCCGATGCCGAACGAGACGATCGTCACGTCCTTGCCGGTGCGATGAATGCGGGCCTTGCCGATAGGCAGCACGAAGTTGTCCATCTTCGGCACATCGAAATGCTGGCCATAGAGGATTTCGTTCTCAAGGAAGACCACCGGGTTCGGATCGCGGATCGCAGCCTTCAGCAGGCCCTTGGCGTCGGCAGCCGTGTACGGCATGACGACCTTGAGGCCGGGGATCTGGCTGTACCAGGCCGAGTAGTCCTGACTGTGCTGGGCGCCAACGCGGGCCGCAGCGCCATTCGGGCCGCGGAAGACGATCGGCGCACCCATCTGGCCGCCGGACATGTAGAGCGTCTTGGCGGCAGAGTTGATGATCTGGTCGATGGCCTGCATGGCGAAGTTGAACGTCATGAACTCGACGATCGGCTTCAGGCCGGACATGGCGGCACCGACGCCGATACCGGCAAAGCCGTGCTCGGTGATCGGGGTATCGATCACGCGGCGGGCGCCGAATTCCTGAAGCAGCCCTTGCGTCACCTTGTAGGCGCCTTGGTACTCGGCCACTTCCTCGCCCATGACGAAGACGTTGTCGTCAGCGCGCATTTCTTCCGCCATGGCGTCGCGGAGTGCGTCGCGCACGGTCGTCGAGACCATTTCGGTGCCGGCCGGGATGTCCGGATCGGCAGCGATGTGGGCCTTCGGCTGGGCCGGTACCTTGCTGTCGGCGCGGGCTGTCGGCTCGTCGGCAGATTGGCGCGCCTTGCCGCCAGCGTCGTTGCTGGCCGCAGCCGGCGTATCGGCATCGGCCTTGGGGGCGGCAGCCTTTTCGGCGTCCGGACCGGCGTTCATGGCGTCGGCGCTTTCGCCTTCGGCCAGCAGGATCGCGATCTTGGCATTGACCTTGACGCCCTGGGTGCCTTCGGCGACCAGGAGCTTGCCAATCGTGCCTTCGTCGACGGCTTCGACTTCCATCGTCGCCTTGTCGGTCTCTATTTCGGCAATGACGTCGCCGGAAGTGACCTTGTCACCTTCCTTCTTCAGCCATTTGGAGAGTGTGCCTTCTTCCATCGTCGGAGAGAGGGCGGGCATCAGGATATCGATAGGCATGGGTTCCCTCCCCGATCAGAGCAGAATGTCTGTGTAGAGCGCGGATGCATCCGGCTCCGGCTCGGACTGGGCGAAATCGGCACTGTCAGCAACGATATCGCGAACATCCTTGTCGATCGCCTTCAGATCGTCTTCGGATGCCCAGCCTTTTCCGACCAGGCGCAAGCGCACCTGCTCGATCGGATCATGTTCTGAGCGCATCTTCTGCACTTCGTCCTTGGAGCGATACTTCGCCGGGTCGGACATCGAATGGCCGCGATAGCGGTAGGTCAGCATTTCGAGAATGATCGGGCCCTTGCCAGAACGGCAATGCTGGAGCGCCTCGTCGGCTGCCGCCTTGACAGCGCGCACGTCCATGCCATCGACCTGAATACCGGGAATGCCGAAGCCCGAACCGCGCAGCGAGTAGTTGGACTGCGCCGTCGCGCGCGCCGAGGAGGTGCCCATGGCGTAGTGGTTGTTCTCGATGATATAGACGATTGGAAGCTTCCAGAGAGCAGCCATGTTGAAGCTCTCGTAGACCTGGCCCTGATTGGCCGCACCGTCGCCGAAATAGGCGACAGAGACGCTGTCATTGCCACGGTATTTGTTGGCGAAAGCGAGCCCGGTACCGAGCGAAACCTGCGCACCGACGATACCGTGACCACCGTAGAAATGCTTCTCTTTCGAGAACATGTGCATCGAGCCGCCCTTGCCGTGCGAATAGCCGCTGCTGCGACCAGTCAGTTCGGCCATGACGCCACGCGCTTCCATGCCGCAAGCAAGCATATGTCCGTGGTCGCGATAGGCTGTTATAACCTGATCGCCTTCCTTCTGGGCCATCTGCATGCCGACGACGACAGCTTCCTGGCCGATGTAGAGGTGACAGAATCCGCCGATGAACCCCATGCCGTACAACTGTCCGGCCTTTTCCTCGAAACGCCGGATGAGCAGCATTTCGCGGTAGGCTTTCAGCTCTTCGTCGCGATCGAAATCGGCGATAGGACCGCCGTTGGTTTCAATACGTGCTGACTTGGACGTTTTCCGGTTGGAAACGGACGCGATTTTCGGCGCCATTCAACCCTCCCCTGTGTGATAAGCATCGATCAATGGTGACGCGTAACATAGGGAAGATTAACAGATGCAGCAATGCCATAAACGCATGGCTAGTATTCGATATAAGTCACTGAAAAACAAATAAAATTTTTGATTAACTGAAATTCAGTTAATCACCTCATTTATTGAAGATCACGATTTCGTCGGCCTTGGAATAATCAAGCTGGTAGCGGGCCTTTTCATCCAGCATGTCCTTGTCGAGCGATCCGTCGCTGAGCAGGGCAACCTCCTTTTCAAGGTGCTGTCGCTTGGCGACGAGATCGGCCAGATCCTTGGAGCGAGCCAGTCGCTGCTGCTCGAAGACTTCGGTCGCCCGCAGGCCGTAGTCGCCATGGACGCAGTGGTAGCCGAAATAAGATACGAAAGCGACGGTGATGGCTGGAAGCACCAGGTGACCGAGTCGCTTCTTCTTATGATATTTTGTCCACATGCCGTTTGCCCATACGCTCTACCCGTGTGAACCAGACTAGTTGGTAGAGATTAACCGTCCGTTGACCTTGTTGCAGGATCCATTAAAAAACCGCGCCCGAAGGCGCGGTTGCTAGAAAAGCGGATGCGTCTGGTATCAGCCGCGCAGGATGGACGTGCCGGCGTAGCGGGCCTGGGGACCGAGCATTTCCTCGATGCGGATCAGCTGGTTGTACTTGGCAAGACGGTCTGAGCGCGACAGCGAGCCGGTTTTGATCTGGCCGCAGTTGGTGGCAACCGCGAGATCGGCAATCGTCGAATCTTCGGTTTCGCCGGAGCGGTGCGACATGACGGCGGTGTAGCCGGCCTTGTGGGCCGTTTCGACGGCGTCGAGCGTTTCGGTCAGCGTGCCGATCTGGTTGACCTTGACGAGGATGGAGTTGGCAACGCCCATCTTGATGCCGTCGCGAAGGCGCGAGGAGTTGGTGACGAACAGGTCGTCGCCGACCAGCTGGGTGGTCTTGCCGGCAAGCTCGGTCAGCGTCTTCCAGCCTTCCCAATCGTCTTCGGACATGCCGTCCTCGATCGACAGGATCGGATACTTGGCAGCGAGCTCGGCAAGGTATTCGGCCATGGCGCCTGATTCCAGCGTGCGGCCTTCGCCTTCGAGAACGTACTTGCCGTCCTTGAAGAACTCTGTCGCGGCGCAATCGAGGCCGAGGTAGATGTCTTCGCCTGGGCGATAGCCGGCCTTCTCGATCGACTTCATGATGAAGTCCAGGGCTTCCGGCGCACTCTTCAAGCCCGGTGCAAAACCGCCTTCGTCGCCGACATTGGTGTTATGACCCTGGGCAGACAATTCTTTCTTCAGCACGTGGAAAACTTCAGAGCCCATGCGGACGGCATCGGAGAATGTTTCGGCGCCGACTGGAAGAATCATGAATTCCTGGAAGTCGATCGGGTTGTCGGCATGGGCACCGCCATTGATGATGTTCATCATCGGAACCGGCAGAAGGCTGGCATAGGCGCCGCCGACATAGCGATACAGCGGCAGGTCAGCGCTCTGGGCGGCTGCCTTGGCGACTGCGAGCGATACGCCGAGGATAGCGTTGGCACCGAGGCGCGACTTGTTGGCCGTCCCGTCCAGCTCGATCATCAGGTTGTCGATCTGGATCTGGTTTTCGGCATCGAGACCGCCGATGGCTTCGAAGATTTCGGTATCGACGGCTTCAACTGCCTTTTCGACGCCCTTGCCATGGTAACGCGAGCCACCATCGCGCAATTCGACTGCCTCATGGGCACCTGTCGAGGCGCCCGACGGGACTGCGGCACGACCCATGCTGCCGTCTTCAAGATATACGTCGACTTCGACAGTCGGGTTGCCGCGGCTGTCGAGAATCTCGCGGGCGATAATGTCGGTGATTGCGGTCATGGCTGGTTCCTGCTCGCTGGTTATAATCGATTGAAATCTCTAAATCGAAGGCGTGACAATTACAATGCCATCACGCGCTTCGAATGAGGGAACGTCACAGCCGACTAAACCAAGATCATGTCAGCCTGTTAACGCTCCCGCAGATGCTAGGCCTTGGCGATGGCATCGAATGCCAGCAGCTTTTCGAGCAGCTGCGGCATGTCTTTCAGATGCACCATGTTCGGGCCATCGGACGGCGCATGGTCGGGATCCTCGTGGGTTTCGATAAACACGCCGGCGACGCCGACGGCAACGGCCGCGCGGGCAAGGGTTTCCACGAATTCGCGCTGGCCGCCGGACGATCCGCCCTGGCCGCCGGGCTGCTGAACGGAGTGGGTAGCATCGAAGATCACGGGAGCGCCCATCGCCGCCATGATCGGCAGCGAGCGCATGTCGGAGACCAGCGTGTTGTAACCGAAGGAGGCACCGCGTTCGCAGAGCAGGATGTTCGGGTTACCGCTGTCGTTGAGCTTGGCCAGCACGTTCTTCATGTCCCAGGGGGCGAGGAATTGACCCTTCTTGACGTTGATGATGCGGCCGGTCTTGGCGGCAGCAACCAGAAGATCGGTCTGGCGCGACAGGAAGGCAGGGATCTGCAGCACATCCACGGTCTTGGCGACAAGGGCGCACTGCTCTTCCGTGTGGATGTCGGTGAGCACCGGGAAACCGTATTCCTTCTTCAGGTCGCCAAATATCTCCAGAGCCGCTTCCAGCCCCAGGCCGCGCTGGGCTGAGAGCGACGTGCGGTTTGCCTTGTCGAAGGATGACTTGTAGACGAGCCCGATGCCAAGCGAGGCGCAGAGCTCCTTGAGCTTGCCGGCTATCGTGAAGGCATGATCGCGGCTCTCCATCTGGCAGGGGCCGGCAATCAGCGAGAGGCGTTTGCTGTTGGAGAAAGTGACCCTGCCGGGGCCTTCGCCGGCGACCACGTCCGAATTTGTCGAATGGCTCATGCTGTCTCCTCGAAGGCGAACAATGCCCCCTGCCCGGGAGCGGCCTTCACCAGAATAGTGTTGCTCTTGCGCGTGTAGGTCACGCCGTTACCAGCCAAATGCGCTTCTGTCACGGAAAGATCGCGAACGGCAAAGACGATCGCCCGACCCCGCAGGCCCGCATCCTCACCAGATGGCGCCGCCTCATAGAAGGCCTCCATCCCCTCGCCGCTCAAGATGTCGATTTCGACATTGGCCGCCGATGCTGTGATGCCAAAGGAATGCGGAACGATTGCGGCACCATTGCCAACTTGGCTGATGAGCCCGGAAAACGCCTTGGGACTGGCGCAGGACAGCACGAGACGCGAGATGCCGAGCACGCCGTTCGGATGCCTCTCCAGCGCGCTGCGATCCGTCGGCATCGCATTGATGCGCTCGCAGGTGAAAACGAAGAAATCCGGGGCACGCGAATCTGCAGCGAAGGCAAGTCGAAAGCCGGCGATCGATTCGGACCCGTCCGGCATGCGCATCGGTCTTTCGAACTCGAGAATCTTCCCGGCCGAGACCCCGCTGTCTCGAAAGCGCTGCTGGTCGCTTTCAGCATTGCCGGTTGCAAAGGCAACGGAGGAAAATCCATCGTCACCGACGCGAAACCGGAAGGCCTGGTCGCGCGCAACGAAGACATTGCCGGCCAGCGCAGATGCCTCGCACTCCGAGAGACTGGCAATGCCGAGCGGCTCTAGATAGGTCTTGTCGGCGAAGAAAACGCAAGCATTTTCAGTACCAAAGGGATGCCGTGCATCGGCGGCGACAGTAAAGCCGAGCTTGCTCAGCCGCTGGCGCGCAGAGGCTATATCGCAGGTCGGCAGAACCAGATGGTCGATCGGGTAGGCTGCTGTCATGGTTTGACTCCGTCCTGCAACACCGTCAGCGACGGCAACGCGACATGATCTTCCAAAAAAGCGATTATTCCAACGGCGTTCACAAAGATTTAGTCACTTGCGGAACACATATGGAACATATAGTGTCCGTTCTGGCTTTGTTTCGCACTTGGAGCACGAAAAACGATGTTGACGCGCAAGCAACAGGAACTGCTTCTCTTCATTCACGAACGAATGAAAGAGTCCGGCGTCCCGCCTTCTTTCGATGAAATGAAGGATGCGCTGGACCTTGCGTCCAAATCAGGCATCCATCGGCTGATCACGGCGCTGGAGGAACGCGGCTTCATCCGCCGCCTGCCGAACCGGGCACGCGCTATCGAGGTCATCAAGCTTCCAGAGGCCTATAACCCCAATGCACAGCCACGGCGCGGCTTTTCGCCCAGCGTCATCGAAGGCAGCCTCGGCAAGACGCCGGCTATTGCCGCAGCGCCGACAAAGCCCGCAGTCGAGGACCGCAGCGGCTCAGTCTCGCTGCCGGTCATGGGCCGCATCGCCGCCGGTGTTCCCATCGCCGCAATCCAGAACAATACCCACGACATCATGGTTCCCGCCGACATGGTCGGCGCCGGCGAGCATTACGCGCTCGAAGTGCGAGGCGACTCGATGATCGAGGCCGGCATCTTCGACGGCGATACCGTCATCATCCGCAATGCCAGTACGGCGAGCCCCGGCGACATCATCGTCGCCCTCGTCGATGACGAGGAGGCAACGCTCAAGCGCTTTCGACGCAAGGGTGCCTCCATTGCGCTCGAGGCAGCCAACCCGGCGTACGAGACCCGCATCTTCGGCCCGGACAGGGTTAAGATCCAGGGGCGGCTTGTCGGGCTCATCCGCCGGTATCACTGACCGGTGACGTGGCGTCGGTACCGATGAAAGCCGGCTTTCGCCAGTCGTAGGCTCGATGCCTTTCCCACGGACGATCAAGGGCGCTGAACGCAGTGATGACCTCGGGCTGAGGAGCGCTCAGGTCGACCTCGATGGAGCCTGTTTTGCGCAGCGATGCACCCGTATAGAGGGCCGCACCGGACCGACATCGATCGAGGCGAATCCTTACCGGCGTGATGACGATATCGGCGGTATCGCAGGCCGGACCCAGATAGGCGGCATCGGATATAGTCACGAGCATTGCGCCCGTTTCGAGCATGGCAACGCACCAATCGCGACCATGGCAGGCAAAGCCGCCGTCGACGGCACTGTCCAGCGCCGTCTCCATTGCCAGTCGCAGCGTTGCCTGGTGCTCCGCATCCATACGGTTCAAGGGCTGGCCACGAACGGAGTGGGGCGGGGTCGAATTGTCCGGCGGCAGCATTTGCGGCGGCGTATCTTCGGACACCGGCAGGGCTCGCTGCCATTGCTGATAGATGAAATCCGGGGGGCGTTCGCGGTTGCGCTCGAGACGACCTTTCCGGAACAGGGCTACGAGTTCGCCATCCTCTGAAATCAGCAATTCCGATCTCTGGGGAGAAGGCTGCAAGGCGGCAAAAGTCACAGAGGCTGCGATCAGCAGCGCGCCGGCATGGCGCATGGGCGTTCGCAGCACCGTCATCAGCAGGAATCCGGCAATGATGGTCTGGAAAAGCCCGGCAGGCAGGCGCGCGAACGGGACATTGCCGCCCCATGCCGCCACCGTCTTCGCGATGACCATCACGATATCGAGTCCCCAGCCGGTGATAAGCCAGAATACGCCGTCCAGGCCGAAGGGCATCATCAGCATGGCGAGCATGCCGACCGGCATGACAATGAATGACACCACCGGCATGGCGGCAAGATTGGCAACGAGGCCATAGGTCGCCAGTCTGTGAAAATGCTCGATCGAAAAGATCGCCGTCGACGCGCCGCCGATAAACGACGTCATGGCGATGCCTGTGAAAAAGCGGCTGACCGCCCGCACCGGCATCGGTGCCCGGAAAGCTGCAAACCGCCGCTCCCGGGGCGGACGCCGCTTCCACAGCGAATAGCCTGAAACAAGTGCGATGGTGGCCGCATAGGACATCTGGAAACTCGGGCCGAGGATCTGCGACGGCGAGAGCACCAGGATGGCGATGGCCGACAGGGCCACATTTCGCAGGCTGAAGGATGGTCTGTCGAACAGCACCGCGACCAGCATGATTGCCATCATTATGAAGGCCCGCTCGGCCGATACACCGAAGCCGGAAATGAAATAATAGGCGGTGACCGTGATCAGCGCACCGACAGCTGCAATTTTCTTGGTCGGAAAAGCCTGCGCCAGCCCGGGAAACAGGCTCAGCGCATGCCGGAGGCCGACATAGAAGATGCCGGCGGACAAGGCCATGTTCAGTCCCGAGATGGCGATGATATGGGCGAGACCGGAAACCCTTAGGGCATCCGTGGTTTCCGGCGAAATTGCCCGACGTTCGTCGTTGACCAGCGAAGCTGCGAAGGCGCCGGTGTCGCCTGGCAGGATCGAGCGGATGCGGTCGCCGATACTGCCTCGCAGCCCGGTCAGCCAGCGGTCGATCTTTTGGAGCGTGGTTCGCTCGCTGGTGTCGTCGGCGCTGGCCATTATCAGTTGCGGCGTGCCGTAGAAAAAACCGTTGGCGCCGGTGCCTTCGAAATAGGCAGTGAAGGCAAAATCGTGGAGGCCGGGCAGCGCAGGACCAGCTGGCGGGCTCAACCGCGCCCTGCCTTCCACGACATCTCCGAGTTCGAACGGCACATCCTGGCCGCGCACGAGCACCGATATCTGCTCCGGTGGCCGGCGAACGACTGGAGCGTCTGTCGCCAGCAGATCGAGCACGTAGCGCCACCGCCCCTTGGCGTCCACTTCACGGCGCTGAACTTGGCCGGTAATGGTGGTGGTCACCGGGGTGTCCAGCATGATCGTCGAGGCCCGCCACGTCTCGCATTCGGCGAGAAGCATGCCGAGCAGGCCCAGCGCCACAGCGAAAGACAGGTGCCGGAGCGCCGGGCTTAAATTGTGTTTCAGGACGCAGACGGCGGCAAGCACGAGGAAGCTCGCCGCAATGCCCGTCACTGGCGGATTGCCCGGAAGCTCGAACCAGACTATGGCGCCGCAGCCGATGTAGATGGGGGCAAACAGCGTTGCGCGACCGTGGGCTGCTTCTTCTGCAAGCATGCCGGCGGTGACGATTCGCCACCTCTCGAACGCAAGGGCAGCGCGCTTTGGCAACGGCACGGCGTGTTGAGTGCGGGCAGGCATTCGCGCAAGCTTGGCAACGGCGTTGACCGTGGCGCGCGAACGCTCGGCGAGGCCAAGAAATGCCTGGCGGTGACCTTGCCTCTCTCGCGCGTCCAACTCTGCCATTCGCCCGTCAGCCCCGCCCGCAATCGTCAAGCTCCCGGTATTTTTGCAACCTTTGATCGAATAGTTCAACTAAAATCGATTGAAATGGCTGTCGTGGGAAGGTCGCTTCTGGAATGCCGCAGATCGTGCTTCAAAGGCATGGCAGTCACGGCGGAGGCGCTGCCCAAAAGTTGATACCGCGATGCACAAATACCGGTCAGGGTAACTTGGCATTAGCCTCTTGATCATATAGCTAATCTTTAGACGCTTAACCCTTTGGTGCTTTTTTAAGGCACCAACCCGCCAAATCTTGGAGGCTCTCATGACGGAACAAAGCGCGAAACTGACCTGGGGTGATAAGACTGTCGATCTGCCGGTGAAGGTCGGTACCATCGGCCCGAGCGTCCTCGACATTGGCGCACTCTACAAAAATACCGCTTCCTTCACCTACGACCCGGGCTTCACCTCTACCGCATCGTGCGAATCCAAGATCACCTATATCGACGGTGACGAAGGCGTTCTGCTGCATCGCGGCTACCCTATCGAGCAACTGGCCGAAAAGGGTGACTTCCTGGAAGTCTGCTACCTGCTTCTCTACGGCGAACTGCCGACAGCTGCGCAGAAGAAGGATTTCGACGACCGCGTCGTTCACCACACTATGGTGCATGAACAGATGACGCGTTTCTTTACCGGCTTCCGTCGCGATGCACATCCCATGGCTGTGATGTGCGGTTGCGTTGGCGCGCTGTCGGCCTTCTATCACGATTCGACTGACATCACGGATCCGCACCAGCGCATGGTGGCGAGCCTTCGGATGATCGCAAAGATGCCGACGCTTGCCGCGATGGCATACAAGTATCATATCGGCCAGCCTTTCGTGTATCCGAAGAACGATCTCGACTATGCGTCGAATTTTCTGCGCATGTGTTTTGCGGTTCCTTGCGAAGAGTTCGAAGTCAATCCGGTTCTCGCCCGCGCCATGGACCGTATCTTCATCCTGCACGCCGACCACGAGCAGAATGCCTCGACATCGACGGTCCGCCTTGCCGGCTCTTCGGGCGCAAACCCGTTTGCCTGTATCGCGGCCGGCATCGCCTGCCTCTGGGGCCCTGCCCATGGCGGCGCCAACGAAGCTGCACTGATGATGCTGCAGGAAATCGGCACCGTCGATCGTATCCCTGAGTACATCGCCCGCGCCAAGGACAAGAACGATCCTTTCCGCCTGATGGGCTTTGGCCACCGCGTCTACAAGAACTACGATCCGCGCGCCAAGATCATGCAGAAGACGATGTATGAAGTGCTGGAAGCCACCGGCAATGCCGGCGATCCGCTGATGCAGGTTGCCCTGGAGCTTGAAAAGATCGCTCTGAACGACCCCTACTTTATCGAAAAGAAGCTGTATCCGAACGTCGATTTCTATTCGGGCATTACCCTGCGGGCACTCGGTTTCCCGACGGAAATGTTCACCGTCCTGTTCGCACTCGCGCGTACCGTCGGCTGGATCGCCCAGTGGAACGAGATGATCGAAGATCCGCAGCAGCGCATCGGCCGTCCTCGTCAGCTCTACACCGGCGAACCAAAGCGCGACTACACATCGGTCGACGGCCGCTAAAGCGCCTTCGACTTCATAAAAAAACCCGCTCAGGAATGGGCGGGTTTTTTGTTGTCCAGAAGTTCAAGCACGATGGAAGCTGCTTTTTCGCCGGGCGGTATCTCGGTCTGCATTCGCTGCCAGACGAGGTCGAAACCCTCGATCATCGCACGGCGCTGCTGGGTGGCGCTCGACAAGCGCTCCAGCCAGCGGGACAGCAGGCCAGGCAGAAGCATCTCGTTGATCTGCTCCGGCACGATGACATAATCGGCAATCAGATTGGGCAGCGCAGCGGTCCAGGTCTTTATCCGCTTGTGCAGCAGCTTGACGATGAAATCCGTGCTGTAGGTCGAAATGACCGGCACGCCCGTCAAACCGAGTTCCAGAATCACCGTCCCCGACGCCGCCATCGCCGCATCCGATATCGCGAAGGCCTGCCACTTCGCAGCAGTCCCGACGACTATTTCGGGCTTGATCTCCCATTCGGCAACCAGCGTGCGAACCAGATCTTCGCGCCGGGCAACCGTCGGCATTACGAATCGCATGGATTTATTACGCCGGCTAAGTTCATCGACAGTTCGACGAAAGAACGGCATCAGGTGATTTATTTCGGACGACCGTGAGCCGGGTAATAATACTATGGTCCGCGTGTCGTTCGCATCGAGGGGTGGACGAGCTGCCCGCTGCCGGCGCGCATCGACTAGACCGGCATCCGTCACCAGCCGGTGACCGACATAGGTCGTCGGTGGCCCGCCAAGACGTTTCATGACTTCCGGCTCGAACGGCAGGACGGCCAGCACGTGATCGACGTAGCCAAGCATCGCTGTGGCGCGATATTCTTTCCAGGCCCAGACGCTCGGGCATACATAATTAACGATCAGCAAGCCGGGCAGCGCCTTGCGAACCCGCTTGGCGACCCGGTGGGTAAAATCGGGACTGTCGACGATGATCAGGACATCGGGCCGTGAAGTGATGATGGCCTTTGCCGTTTCGCCGATAAGGGCAATCAGGCGGGGCAACTTGGCGATCACCTGGGTGAACCCCATCAGCGACAGTTCGGAGAAATCGTAAAGCGACTTCAACCCTTGCGCCTCCAGTCCGTCGCCACCGACGCCGACGAGTTCGAGCGGTCGCGTCGTCTGCAGGCGCAGGGCGGCAACGAGATCGGCGCCCAGCAGATCGCCGGAGACTTCACCGGCAATGATGGCGACCTTGAGGGGCGATGTATTCACTGGAGGCCTCCGGCAGGCAGGCCGCGGTCGATGCCGTACAAAAACAGGCCGGCTTCGTTGGCTGCATCGATGGTTGCCTTGCGCTCCAGTATAAGCGCACGCCCGGCCTCGACAGCGACGCCACCAAGGCCAGCAGCCTTGGCGTTGAGGATGGTCGATACGCCTATGGAGGGCAGATCGGCACGCAGGTCCTGCTGCGGCTTGCAGAGCTTCACCAGCACGCCCCGGCGGCGGTGCGATATGCGCCCCGCTGCTCGCAGGCCTGCGACGCGCTCGATCATCTGGTCCGTGCCCTCGACGCCCTCGAGCGCGACGATGCGTCCGCCGACGCTGACGGCGCCCTGTCCGACATCCAGCATGCCGAGCGCATCGGCGGCCCTGGCTGCCTGTCTTATGTCCCGCATGTCATCCTCGGACGGCACATGGCTGCCAAGCGTGCCGGTTGTTGCCAGCAGATCCGGTGCGATGTCGTGCGCGCCGATGACCTTGCGGCCTTTGACCTCGAGCAGGCCGATCACCATCTTCAGCACGGTATCGTCGCCGCCGGACAGAAGCGTCTTGACGACGCCCGGCATTTTCACCATCGACTGCCAGGTTGGCCGGATCTCGCGCCATTCCGGGCGCCGAGCCACGCTTCCCGACATCACGATACGGCGCACATCGTAGCGATCGAACAGCGCCTCGAAGCCCTTGAAATCGCCGACGCCGAGCAGCGCGTGGTCGTAGCCGCTCCAGTCGCGGAGAACCTCGTCCTTCAATACGACGATTACAGGGTTTTCGCCTGCCTGTCGGGCTGCTTCGGCCAGGTAAGCTGGCAGAAAGCCGCTGCCGGCGATGATCGCCAGGCGGCCCTTGCCGTCGTTCCCGCTATCGTTCACGTCAGTTCTTGTTGCCGCGATGCGGCGACGAAAGGGCGCGGTCGCTGTCAGCGGCGATAAAGTCGAGGATTTCCATCACTTCGGCGCAATCGGCAAACTCGGTGCGGATTGCAGCCGCATTTTCGCGGATCGAACCCTCGCCCTCGAACACCGCCTTGAAGGCGCGACGGACCATATGGATAATGGGCCGCTCGATACCCGCACGGGTCATGCCGACAACGTTAAGGCCGCCCAATATCCCCGGGTTGCCGTTCAACATGCCGTAGGGAATGACATCGTAATTGACCGCGGAGAGACCGCCGATGAACGCCTGGCGTCCGATGCGGGTGAACTGGTGCACGGCGCAGCCTCCGCCAAGGATGGCGCGGTCGCCGATGACCACATGCCCGGCCAGCATGACGTTGTTAGACATGATCACGTCGTTGCCCACCCTGCAATCGTGAGCGACGTGCGAATTGGCGAGAAACAGATTGTTGTTGCCGACGATCGTCTCTCCGCCAAACTCGGCGGTTCCGGCGTTCATCGTTACGCCTTCGCGGATCGTGCAGTTTTCGCCAACCGTCAGGCTGGTGTCCTCGCCGCCGTGATGGACGCTCTGCGGATCACCGCCGACGACCGCCATGGGGAAGATTTTGCAGCCTTTGCCGAGGGTCGTGCGGCCGGTGACGACAGCATTGTTTAGAAGCTGGACATTGTCACCCAGCACGACCTTGTGACCGACGAAGCAGAAAGGCCCAATAGAGACGCCTTCGCCCAGCACAGCGCCATCTTCGACGACGGCCATCGGGTGGATTGTGGCGCTCTTTGCTATGCCGCTCATGATTCTTCCTTGCGCACGATCATCGCGCCGATATCGGCCTCGGCAACCTTGTTGCCGTCAACCTTTGCATCACAATGAAACTTCCAGATATTGCCGCGCTGCCGTTGTTTCACAACGTGAAACTCCACACGGTCGCCAGGCACGACCGGCTTGCGGAAGCGCGCATTGTCGATCGTCATGAAGTAGACAAGACTGCCGCTCTGGCCTTCCTTGCGGGCGCAGATCGCGCCGGCCGTCTGTGCCATGCCCTCGATCAGCAGGACGCCGGGCATGATCGGCTGATCCGGAAAGTGCCCGGTGAAATGCGGTTCGTTGGCGGTCACGTTCTTGATGCCGATTGCGGAGTTGTCGCCGTCGATCTCGATGATCTTGTCAACGAGAAGAAACGGGTAGCGATGCGGCAGCAACTTCATGATCTCGATGATATCGGCCGATCCGAGTTCGGTCCCGGGTTGATCAGTCATCCTTGCCATCCCGTACCTTCTTGCGGCTTCCAATCTTGGCCATGGTCTCCGCCATCTCCCTCAGAAAATCTTTAATCGGCCGGGCCGGAACACCGCCGTAGCGACCACCCGGCGCCAGATCGAATATAACGCCGCTGCCGGCAGCAAGTTGCGCGCCGTCTCCGACATGGATATGACCGGCAACCCCGGCCTGTCCGCCTATCTGTACGCCGTCGCCGATGCGGGCACTGCCTGCGATACCGACCTGGCTGACAATCGCCGTGTGGCGTCCTATGCGGACGTTGTGGCCGATCTGTGCCTGGTTGTCGATCTTCGTTCCTTCGCCGATGACGGTGTCGTCCATCGTGCCCCGGTCGATTGTCGTGTTGGCGCCGATTTCGACGTCATCCTGGATGATGACGCGGCCGACCTGGACGATCTTCAGCATGCCGGCCGGACCTGGCGCATAGCCGAAACCGTCCTGACCGATGCGCGCGCCGTTATGGATGATGACGTTGTTGCCGATATAGGCGCAGAGAACGCTGGCGCCAGCGCTGATCGAGCAATTCCGGCCAATCTTGACTCCGGCACCGATAATGGCGCCTGCGCCGATCTGAGTCCCCTCGCCGATCTCGGCATTTGCGCCGACAACCGCCATCGGCTCGACCAGCACGCCGGCCTCGAGCCTTGCGGTGGGATCGACGAATGCGGACGACGAGATGCCGCTCTCAGCTGTTCCGACGGTTACAGCACGCATTGCAGCGGGGTGCAGCAAGGCGCCTGCAATCGCGAAGGCAGCATGGGGCTTTGAGGATAGTATGATCGGCACGTGCGGCGGAATGATCGACTGCATCGACGCATCGCAGATGATGGCGGCGGCGTTGCACGTCTTCAACTCATCCATATTCTTGCGAGAAAGAATATAGCAAACGTCGCCTTCGACCGCCCGGTACACAGGCGCTACAGAGCGAACGACACGGTCTGAAGACTTCTCATCGGCGACATCCGCCCCAAGATGTTTGGCCAGCTCCAGAAGGCTGACCCCAGCATGGGGCGGGAAAAAACGGTTATGTTCCATAAACAACAGCTCCAGGACGGTATTCTAACCCGTGGGTCTGGGCCTGCCGATATCAGAACTGGTTGGCAATGCCAAACCGGAACTGCTGAACCTTGTCGTAACTCTGCTTCATGACAGGCTGCGCATAGTCGACGCGCAGGACACCGAAGGGCGAGGCCCAGATTATGCCGAGGCCGAGCGATGCACGGATCGAGCTGTCGCTGTTGACGCTATCGCCAGAGGTATCCACCTTGTTACCGGTGAGGGTACCGGCATCCGCAAAGGCTGCAGCGCGCAGACCGATGTCCTGTGGAACGCCAGGCATTGGAACACTGGCTTCAGCAGAAGCTGTGAAGTAGGTGGTGCCGCCCAACGGGTCTTTGTCGCCATTCGCCGTGCGCGCGCCGATACCTGTGTTCTCAAAGCCGCGGATTTCACGACCGCCGATCTGGAACTGGTCGAATACGTTCAGCTTGCCGTTCGTTGGCAGCACATAGCCGGCGCCGAGAGTCAGCGATCCGATGATGTCGGCTTCGTCGCTCAGCGTCTTCACGAAGCGCGCCTTGCCGCTGATCTTGTAGAAATTCGAGTCGCCGCCGAGGCCTGCAAATTCATGTGTCAGCTTGGCAATGATACCGTCGCGAGGAAGGTTCTGGTCGTCGAGCGTGTTGTAGGTGAACGTCTGCGACACCGACGACTGAGTCCACGGACCGTCGTTGATGAGGTTCTGGTACGTGTTCGACAGGTGATCTTGCCAGTCGTTGGTGCCAGAGTAATCTATATGCTTGTAGTTGTAGCGAAGCGTGGTGGCCAGGTCTTCAGTGATCGGCGCGGTTACGCGGAGTGAGAAGCCCGCTTCGCTGTAGTCGTAGTAATCGTCGCTCGACGTCTGGTTCTTGAAGATATCGAAACCAGCGGCCAGACGGTAGCCGAGGAAATAAGGCTCGGTGAACGAGATATTATAGGTGCGCGAGCCTTCTGTGCCGGCACCCGCAGCGATGCGGATGTACTGGCCGCGACCGAGGAAGTTCTTTTCCTCGACGGAGGCTTCGAGAAGGATGCCGCCGTTGTTGCCGACAGAATAGCCTGCACCGACGCCGAACGAACCGGTAGACTGATCGACGACGTTGACAACGATGACGACGCGGTCAGGCGCGCTGCCCGGTGCCGTCGTGATGTTGACGTTGGTGAAATAGCCCAGAGCATCGAGGCGACGCTTGGCGCGCGTGATCATTTCCTGATTGAACGCATCGCCTTCGTTCAGGTCGAACTCGCGACGGATAACGTAGTCGCGGGTCCGGGTGTTGCCGCGGATCTCGATGCGTTCGACATATGCGCGTTCGCCCTGGTCAACCAGATATTCGACAGCAATCGTGTTATTCTGGAAGTTGCGCGTCCCACGGGGCGTAACGCGGGCGAAGGGATATCCGGCTGCGGCAACGCGCTTGGAGATCGCCTCGATCGACTTCTGGATATTCTTGGCGTTGTAGACTTCGCCGGCGGACGTGGAGATCAGGCCCTTGAGTTCGTCGGCATTCACGCCATCGACCGTCGACACGACGGAGATGTCGCCGAAGGTGTAACGTGGGCCTTCCTCGAGAGCAAAATTCATCGTGTAGGTGTTGGTCTGCTCGTCCAGCGTCGCGTCCGAGGACACGATGCGGAAGTCTGCATAGCCATGATTGTAATAGAACTGACGCAGCGTGTCTTCGTCGGCATGCTGCTTATCAGCGCTGTAGACGTCCTTGCGGGTCAGGAATGACAGGAAGTTAGTCTTCTTCGTCGCGATAACCGAAGCAAGGCGACCATCGCCATAGGCCTGGTTACCGGTGAAGTTGATCTTGTCGATCTTCGTACGGTCGCCTTCGTTGACAACAAAAGCGATATTGACGCGACCAGGAGCCACATTGACGATCTGCGTCGTCACGGTGACCTCGTTGCGACCGATGACTGCGTAGGCTTCCTTGATGGTCTTGATATCGTCGTTGACGATGTTCTGATCGAAAGGACCGGAAGCGTGCGTCTTGACGACACCCTGCAGCTTGTCATCCTTGATCTTGCGATTGCCGTTGAAAACCACCGCGTTGACGATCTGGTTTTCCTTGACGGAAACGACGAGCGTGCCGCCGGACACATTGATGTGGACGTCGGAGAAGTAACCCGTAGCGTAAAGCTGCTTTACGGAGTCATCGACGTCGGAACTGGTGAAACTAACACCGGGCTTGATCGTTATGTTGTCGCGAACAGCGTCCGCGCCAGAGCGGGATGCCCCGCGAACGTCGACCTTCTGGATGACGGCTGCTTCCGCGACAGAGGCGGATGCAAGGGTAAGGACGCCTGCGCCCGAAGCAACAATACCAGCAGACAGCGCAACCGCCGATACTGCGTTCAAAAACTTTGAACCAGCCTTCATGTACTTCTTACCTTTTCTCAGTCGTTCCTGATGTCGAGCAAACTCGATTCCGGCCACGTGTGTCGTTTTACCCGCTTTCAGCCTACAAGCAAGCGCGCGGGTTAATTTCTGTTTACTTCATTTGGAAACGTGTCTCATTCGCCACTACAGCTTTGAAACATCGTAAATAAAGCATTATTTCCGCTGTCCTGCCCTCATCCGATCAGGGCGCTGATATCGTTCCAGGTTGCGAAAACCATCAACGACAACACCATGAACAAACCGATGCGGAAAGCGACATCCTGCGCGCCGGCCCCAAGCGGTTTTCCCCTTACCGCCTCAATCGCATAGAACATCAGGTGGCCGCCATCAAGTACCGGCACAGGCATTAGGTTCAACAACCCAATGGAAACCGACAGAACGGCTGCCAACTGTAGCACGGCTGCAATACCCAGCGACGCCATCTGGCCGGAGGCCTGGGCGACACGGATGGGTCCGCCGAGCTGATCCGCCTTCATATATCCGCCGAGAAGATTGCCGATATATTCGAATGTCCCGGTGACGATATGGCCCGTCTGCCTGACGCCTTCGGCCACCGCGCCAAGCGGCGTGAAGGTTTCCTGGCGGAAATGACCCATCTCCTGGTTGGTAACGATGCCGATGATGCCGACTTCCATCTTGTTGCCGAACTGGTCGGTCATGACGGTCGAAAGCGGAACCATCGGGAAATCGCGCTTTTCGCCGCGCCGTTCGACGGTCACGACAATGTTGCGGCCAGGGCGGATGCTGACATAGCGGCGAACGTCGTCGAACGTCGTCACCTTGTCGCCGTCAATTGCCACAAGGAGGTCGCCTGGCTCGATCCCCGCCTGGGCGGCCGCGCTGTCCGGCTTGACCTCCGCTACCACAGGGTCGGCAACCTGGCGGCCGTAGATGGCAAACAGCACGGAGAAGATGGCTATCGCCAGGATAAAATTGGCAATCGGACCCGCTGCCACCGTAGCGGCGCGCTTCCAGAGCGCGGCGCCGACGAAGGACTGGGCACGTTCGGCGTCGCTCATGGCATAGACCGCATCGATGTCCGGCTTGCTGGAGGCGTCCTGGTCGCCGAAGAATTTCACATAGCCGCCGAGCGGGATGGCCGAAAGTTTCCAACGGGTGCCATGGCTATCCGTGTAGCCGGCAATCTCCGGGCCGAACCCGACGGAGAAGGCCAGGATGCGGATACCGGACCATCGGCCGACGAGGTAGTGGCCCATCTCATGGACGAACACCAGCAGCGATAGCACCAGCACGAAGGGCACGATGTAGCCTACCAGGAAGCTGACGATGCTCATTATGCTGCCCATGAACGTATCCTGTATGTTTTGATTTCAGACACCCAGCAACACGCCGCCCAAGGACGACATCTCGCCTCCCGCCATCAACGACAGCACGATAGCTAACAAGAAGCCTGCAAAACAAGCGAAAACGAGGCCGTCGGCGCGATCCATCACGCCACCATGTCCGGGAATGAGATCGCCGGAGTCCTTGACGCCGAAACGGCGCTTGATAAAGGACTCGAATAGGTCGCCGGCCTGACTGCAGACCGACAGTAGCAGAGCCACGAATACCACCCGGAGACCCGTGCCGGGAAAAAAGCACCAGACGACCGCCGGGCCGATGATCACTGCCGCCAGTGTGCCACCGGCGGCTCCCGACCACGTCTTGCCGGGGGAAATGCGCGGCGCAAGCTTCGGCCCGCGCAGCGCGCGACCGACAAAGTAGGCAAGGATGTCGGTTGCCCAGACGGTCGCAAAAACGAACAGCATCAATACGAAGCCGAGAAAGTCGTCGTCGCGGATTTCCGACATGGCGATAACCGTCAGGCCTGCATAGACGATGCCCGCCGGCAACCACCAGCTTTTTCGCCGGGCCGCAACGAGGCCCATGCTGAGAACCGTGAAAAGCAGCAGCGCACCGACTGCGTAGACCGATTCTCGCGCCAGCGTAGCGATGACAATGACACCGACGGCAAGCCAGCCGAGGGCAGCGCCGGGAAAGTCGCGATCCCGGAGGCCGGTGATGGTCGACCACTCGTAGTAGATGAGGAGCCCGATCACCGATGCCAGCAGCCGGAACGCCGAGCCGCCGTGCCAGGTGGCCAACAGGACCACGACTGCCATGACGACGCCCGAGATAATTCGAAGCCTGAGTTCGCGGCTCATTACAGACCCACAGCGGCGGTCGGCTTGGCCGACAGGGCGCCGAAGCGGCGATCACGAGCTGCATAGCGCTCGAGCGCGGACAGGAACAGGGCGCGGCTGAAATCCGGCCAGTAGTCAGGTACGAACATGAACTCGGAATAGGCAGCCTGCCACAGCAGGAAGTTGGAGAGCCGCTCCTCGCCGCTGGTGCGGATGATGAGGTCCGGGTCGGGAATTCCGGCTGTATCCAAGCGCCCGTCGATCAACGCCGGCGTGATATCCTGAGGCCGCAAACGTCCCGCCTCGACATCTTTGGCAAGGCTGACTATCGCGCGGGCTATCTCGTCGCGGGAGCCGTAGTTGAAGGCGATGACCAGCGTCAGCGCGGTATTGTTCTTGGTCGTCTCTTCCGCCTCGATCAGCAGCGGCAGGATGTCTCCCCGGAGGTTCTGGCGATCGCCGATCACGCGGATGCGGACATTCTGCCGGTGCAACTCGCTGAGGTCGCGACGGATGAATGCCTTCAGAAGCCCAAGCAGGTCGGTGACCTCGGCCTCTGGACGGCGCCAGTTCTCCGAAGAAAACGCAAACAAAGTCAGGTACTTGATACCGACATCGCCAGCAGCGCGAACGGTCTCGCGGACTGCGTCGACGCCCTTGCGATGCCCCATGGTGCGCGGCAGGCCACGCGCACTGGCCCAACGGCCGTTGCCGTCCATGATGATGGCGACGTGCTCGGGGACTATCATAAGGCTAGACTCTGACATGGGTATCCAGTTCGTTCGACGGCATGACGCTGGTTCGTGCAGACCTAAACCTGCATGATTTCCTTTTCCTTATCGATGAGCAAGCGGTCGATGTCGGAAATCGAGTCATCCGTCATCTTCTGCACGCGGTCCGATTTGGCGCGTGTTTCGTCCTGGCCGAGAGCCCCGTCCTTTTCAGCTTTCTTCAGGCCGTCCATGCCATCGCGGCGGACGTTGCGAATCGCAACCTTCGCCTTCTCGGCATATTCGTGGGCGACCTTGACGAGCGAGCGGCGACGCTCCTCGTTGAGTTCTGGCAGCGGAATACGCAGGTTCTGGCCATCCATGATCGGGTTGAGGCCGAGGTTCGATTCACGAATGGCGCGATCGACGGCGCTCACCATGGACTTGTCCCAGACGGAGACGGAGAGCATCCGGGCTTCCGGAATGGTGATGTTGGCAACCTGGTTCAGCGGCACGCGCGAACCGTAAGCATCGACCGTTACCGGATCGAGGATATTTGCCGACGCACGGCCGGTGCGCAGCGAGGCGATGTCGCCCTTGAAGGCGGAAATCGCGCCGTCCATGCGGCGCTTGATTTCGTTGAGGTCGGTGTTGCCACTCATGTCTTTACTCCCGTCGTCAATGCGGCGTCGATCCACGACGCCATGAGATCGTCAGTTGTCGGATACGACGGTCTTGTAGCCGCCGCCGGTCAGGATCTGGGCAAAGCCGCCCTTTTCATGGATAGAGAATACGATGATCGGGATGGAATTTTCGCGCGCCAGTGCGACGGCGGCGACGTCCATCACGGCCAGCCCCTTTTCCAGCACCTGGCTGTGGGTCAGATGTTCGAAGCGCGTCGCGTCCGGCACCTTCTTTGGATCGGCCGAATAGATGCCGTCGACCTGCGTCCCCTTGAAGATGGCCTGGGCGCCCATTTCCGCCGCGCGCAAGGCAGCAGCCGAATCGGTGGTGAAGAAGGGATTGCCGGTGCCGCCGGCAAAAATCACGACGCGGCCGAGCGACAGATGATAGAGCGTGGCGCGTTGCGAAAAGCTCTCGCAGATTTCAGGCATGGCGATGGCTGACAGCACCACGGTGTCGATTCCGAGCTTGCGCAAGGAAGTCGCCAGCGCCAGCGCGTTGATGACGGTTCCCAGCATACCCATGTGATCGCCGGTGACGCGGTCTCCGCCTTTGGAAGCCACGGCTACGCCGCGAAAGATGTTTCCGCCGCCGACAACCACGCCGACTTCGACGCCCATGTGGCAGGCTTCGGCAATGTCTGAGGCAATCCGGTCGGCAACTTCGACATCGATGCCAAAGCCCTGGGTCCCCATCAGAGCTTCACCAGACGCCTTCAGCAAGACGCGCTTGTAAATCGGCTCGGACATGGTTGCTCCTAAGATTGATCGTAAAAAGCCGGATACACGAAGGGCACCGCGTTGTCACGCGATGCCCTCTGGTTTTCCCGCAGTAAGCAGACCGACGATCAGCCCTTGGCGACGGCAGCGACTTCAGCTGCGAAGTCAGTCTCTTCCTTCTCGACGCCATCGCCGAGCAGCAGGCGTGCCATGCCAGTGATCTCGATCGGCGCGCCGACTGCCTTTTCGGCTTCCTTGATGGCAGCTCCAACGGTCAGGTCAGGGTTGATGACGAAAGCCTGCGACAGAAGAGCGACTTCCTCGAAGAACTTGCGCATGCGGCCATCGACCATCTTTTCGATGATGGCTTCCGGCTTGCCGGATTCGCGAGCCTGTTCGATGAACACGTTGCGTTCGCGCTCGGCAACGGCAGCATCGACATCTTCAGGACGCAGGGCGAGCGGTGCCGTGGCAGCGATGTGCATGGCAACCTGGCGACCGATGGCATTCAGCGCATCCTTGTCGCCGGTCGATTCGAGGGCAACGAGAACGCCGAGCTTGCCGAGGCCGTCGGAGACTGCGTTGTGGATGTAGGTCGAGACGACACCCGACGTTACCGACAGCAGAACCGTGCGACGCAGGTTCATGTTCTCACCGATGGTGCCGACGGCATCCTTGATGGTGTCGGCGACGGACTTCTCAGAATCCGGATAGGTCGCAGCGGCAACGGCGTCGACCGAGCCATCGGTCGTCAGGGCAACCTTGGCGATGTTGCGGACGATAGCCTGGAAGGCATCGTTACGGGCAACGAAGTCGGTCTCGGAGTTGACTTCCACGACAACGGCCGATGTGCCGGCGCTGGCAACGCCGATGAGGCCTTCGGCAGCCGTGCGGCCGGACTTCTTGTCAGCCTTGGAGATACCCTTGGCGCGCAGCCAGTCGATCGCGGCTTCCATGTCGCCGGCGGTCTCGGTGAGTGCCTTCTTGCAGTCCATCATGCCTGCGCCGCTCTTTTCGCGCAGTTCCTTTACCAGTGCAGCCGTGATTTCAGCCATTATTTGCCTCTTGTCGGTTGGTATGGTGCGCTGACGGCATCAGCCGGCGCGGCACCCGGTTTGAGGGACGAAATGTACCCCTATGCATGACAGCGTTATGAAAGCGCGCCACACGCAATGATTTTCAAACGATAGCACATCGGTGGATCGATGCCGAATGCCTTCGCCTGAAACAGGTAAGGCCGCTGAAACTTGCTCAAGTCACCAACGGCCTTATCTGAATTTCAGTCGCGGCCAGGCAGATTTTCATCCGCCTGCCGCTTGGTCAATCAAGCCTGCGGAGCAGGAGCAGCTTCTTCTTCCAGGGTCGGCTCGAGCGGTGCTTCGAAAGCAGCGCCGAGATCGCGGCCGGAAGAGCCCTGCTGACGGGCGATGCCGTCGATGGCAGCGCGCGAGATCAGTTCGCAATAGAGCGAGATGGCGCGCGAGGCGTCGTCGTTGCCCGGGATCGGGTAATCGATCTGATCCGGATCGCAGTTCGAGTCGATGATCGCAACAACCGGGATGCCGAGACGCTTTGCTTCGTCGATGGCAATCTTTTCCTTGTTGGTGTCGATGATGAACATCAGGTCAGGTGTGCCGCCCATGTCGCGGATACCGCCGAGAGCCTTGTCCAGCTTTTCGCGTTCGCGCTCGAGGTTGAGGCGTTCCTTCTTGGTGAAGCCCTGGGCGTCGCCGTTCAGGATCTCGTCGAGCTTGCGCAGGCGCTGGATCGAATTGGAGATGGTCTTCCAGTTCGTCATCATGCCGCCGAGCCAACGCGAGTTGACATAATACTGAGCCGAACGCTTTGCGCTGTCAGCGATGATTTCAGACGCCTGGCGCTTGGTGCCGACGAACAGGACGCGGCCGCCACGGGCAACGGTGTCGCTGACAACCTGCAGGGCGCGGCTGAGCAAAGGAACGGTCTGCTGAAGGTCGATGATGTGGATGTTGCTGCGGTCGCCAAAGATGTATGGCTTCATCTTCGGGTTCCAGCGGTGTGTCTGGTGGCCGAAGTGAACGCCGGCTTCGAGAAGCTGGCGCATAGAAAAATCGGGCAATGCCATGCCTGGGTTACTCCTTATCCGGTTGAACCTCCGCAAGGCGAACAGCATCTTCTAGGAAGATACCACCGGGTGGAACGGTCCGGATTTCTCCCGGACAATCCCTTGCCTCACGTGTGGAATGGGGTGCCCATACTCTTCCCAGAGCAGAAAGGCAAGCAGTGTCGTTAAAATTACGCAAGGCCAGAGCCTCGCGTGCCAAGGCCTAATTGCAGGCTTTGGCGTCCAGCATTTCCAGCTTGGTGAGCTTTCCCGTCAAGACGAAATCGCCATAGTCCATCGTCAGGTCGCGGGTGATGCCGTTCTCATAGAGCTTGAACGACATGCGGTAGACGGGCGTCGCGTCTCCATGGGCCTTCTCGTTGAAGTATGCGACTGTCACAGGCCAGAACGGCGTCTTGGCGAAGGCTCCCGCCTTGTCGGCGTCCGTGGTGTCGCCGGCCTTCGGCGTCTCCGCCTTGCCGACCACGGTGGTTGCGGCAAGCGACCGGTCGCCATCGTCCGACCCGTCGAAGACATGGGCCTCAAAGAAAGGCTTGCCGAGCTTGGCGTTGCGGATGATGTCGAGCATATGCTCGGTCGGGAAGCGGCTCTCGGCCAGATCGATCTGCTTGGCAGACGGCTGTGCCAGATCGACCTTGACGCCCTTGGCGCTGTCGGCGGCTGCACCACGGACATCCTTGTCAAGCGCGTCGTCGGTGAACGACTTCGTCTCGAACTTGAAAGTTCGCTTCGTCAGGTCCTCGAAGGTCGTCGTCTGCTGGTCGCTCATGCGGGTCGCGTCGCCAGTATCGATCTGGGTCACGAACCGGAAATTGGTGGTGAAGCCGGAGCAGTCAGAACCGGTGAATTCATAGACCATGCGACCGTACATGCCGGCGATACCGGAGCGATCGGTGGCGTCCTTGAGTTCGAGATCGTAGATCGCACGATGGGCCACCAGCCCGCTCGGACCGGCTGCCTGCGCCGTTGCAAAAGACAGGCAAAGAGCGCCTGTGCCGCCAAGGAGAACCGCGGCAAGACTCGAACGGAACATGCATTATCTCCTGTTGGACTCGCGCACGATGTTATAAGAACGCTTTCGGTTAAACAAAGGCAAGCGCCCCACATTGCGCGGATTGAGCGTTGATGACGGATTTTTGACGAAGTTACAACAAACGGGAGACGAAAATGTCCGACGAGATCAATGCCCGCCTGACCCAGTTGGGCATAACCCTGCCCCAGGCGGCAGCGCCAGCCGCCAACTATGTTCCCTACGTCATCAGCGGCAACATGCTTACGATATCGGGCCAGTTGCCGATGGAAAACGGCAAGGTCGCCGTCACCGGTCATCTCGGCCGAAACGTCGATGTAGCCACCGGTCAGCGAGCAGCGGAGCTTTGCGCCATCAACATCCTGTCGCAGGCGAGTGCTGCCCTCGGCGGTGATCTCGGCCGTATCAAGCGGCTGATCAAGCTCAACGGCTTCGTCGCCTCGGTGCCTGAGTTCGGCGAGCAGCACCTGGTCATCAATGGTGCCTCCAACCTGCTGGCAACCGTGCTCGGCGAGGCCGGAAAGCATGCCCGAGCAGCCGTCGGAATGGCTGCGTTACCGTTCAACGCTGCCGTCGAGATCGATGCCATCATGGAAATCGGCGAATGAGCGAGATCGCCTGGCTCACGGCGCAACCGGTTGCGCATCGCGGCTATCACGACATGAACAATACCGTCTGGGAGAATACGCTTTCGGCGTTTTCCCGCGCCATCGAGGCCGGGTTTGCGATCGAGTGCGACCTGCACTACGCCGCCGACGGCGTTCCGGTGGTCTTCCACGATGACGATCTGCAGCGGCTTTGCAACCTGCCGGGCGCACTGCGCGACCGCAGTTCGCAGGAACTGGGCCTGCTCTCGGTCGGTGGCACCAGGGACCGCATTCCGACGCTCAAAAAGCTACTGCAGCTCTGCGACGGCAAGGTGCCGCTGGTTCTCGAACTTAAAGGCAAGGTGGGCGAGGATGCCGGCTTTGCAGAGACGGTGCTGGAAGTGCTCGACGGCTACAAGGGCCATGTCGCGCTGATGAGCTTCGATCACTGGCTGCTCAAGGATCTGAAGGCGCTGAAGCCGCCCTACCCGGTCGGCCTCACCGCCGACGGTTTCAAGCCTGAGACGTTTTTTGCCCATGACGAAGCCATGCAACTGGGCCTAGACTTCATCTCGTATTTTCACGGCGACCTGCCGAACGATTTCGTGACGGCGCAGCGCCAGCGCGGCATACCGGTCATCACCTGGACCGTGCGCGACGAGGCGGGGATTAAGCGGACGCTCGCCAACGCCGACCAGATGACATTCGAAGGTTTCGACCCCAGGGAAAGCCCTATCCTCATCCATGACAGATGAACTCATCTTTCGCGCCGAACAATCTTTCAAATCCATCTCTCCGGAGGGCTGGTCCCGGCTTGCCGGGGCCTCGCGGTCCGGCAGCATCCTGCCCTACAATCCCTTCGTGTCGCATGCCTATCTCTCGTCACTGGAGGAATCCGGATCGGCGACCGAGAGGACAGGCTGGCTCGGGCACCATCTTTTGCTGGAAAAATCCGATGGCACCTTGCTCGGCGCCGTCGCCGGATATCTGAAAAACCACAGCCAGGGCGAATACGTCTTCGACCAGGGCTGGGCCGATGCTTTCGAGCGGGCCGGCGGTTCCTATTATCCCAAGCTGCAATGCGCAGTGCCCTTTACACCAGCAACCGGGCCACGGTTGCTGGTGGCCGAAGGCCAGGATCGGGACATGCTGCAGCCGGCACTGGCCGAAGGGCTCAAGGAAGTCACGCGGCAGATCGGCATTTCGTCGGCACACATCACCTTCCTGCCGAAAGCCGAGGTGGACCTGTTCGAGACGGATGGCTACCTACACCGTACCGACCAGCAGTTTCACTTCATCAACGATGGCTATGCCAACCACGACGCTTTTCTCGAAACGCTCGCCTCACGTAAGCGCAAGGGCCTGAAGAAGGAGCGACGGGCAGCACTCGAAGGCGGCATCACCATCGACTGGCTGACCGGCAAGGACCTCACCGAGGATATCTGGGATCAGTTCTTTACCTTCTACATGGACACCGGCAGCCGCAAATGGGGCCGACCCTACCTCACCCGTAAATTCTACTCGCTGATCGGCGAACGGATGGCCGACGACATCCTGCTGATCATGGCCAAGCGCGACGGCCGCTATGTTGCAGGCGCCATCAATTTCATCGGCGGCGATGCGCTCTACGGCCGCCATTGGGGCTGCATCGAGGATCACCCCTTCCTGCATTTCGAGGTCTGCTACCACCAGGCCATCGATTTCGCGCTTGCCAAGGGGCTGCAGCGGGTCGAAGCGGGAGCACAGGGAGAGCACAAGCTGGCGCGCGGCTACCTGCCCGTCACCACCCATTCGGCGCACTTCATCGCCCATCCCGGTCTGCGTCGGGCCGTCGGCGACTATCTCGAGCGCGAGCGGCAGGAGGTGGAGCACATGGGCGAGATCCTTGCCGAGCACAGCCCCTTCAGAAAGGGCGAGCGGCAGGATAACTGAACGCCGCCAAGACGGCAGCGGATCAACCCGAGGAGACGATTTCGATGACGAGTCCCGCCTACGACAGCAACAACATCTTTGCAAAAATCCTGCGTGGCGAAATTCCATCCCACAAGGTCTACGAGGACGATCACAGTTTCGCGCTGATGGATGTCATGCCGCAGGCACCCGGTCACACGCTGGTCATCCCCAAGCAGCCCTCGCGCAATCTGCTCGACGCTTTGCCCGAGACGTTGTCGCATCTGATTGTGGTGGTTCAAAAGGTCGCCATTGCCGTACAGAAGGCGTTCGAGGCCGATGGCGTCTACGTGGCGCAGTTCAACGAGCCATCCGCCGGGCAAACAGTCTTCCACCTGCATTTCCACATCGTCCCGCGCCACGACGGCACCGCGTTGAAGCCGCATTCCGGGAAAATGGAAGATGGCTCGGTGCTGGCGGAAAATGCGCGCAAGATCATCGAAGCGATGTCCTGAAGGCTGGGCGCGGAGTGGACGAGAGTGGTAGGTCATTCGTTTGTGATTTCGCGCCGAAGAGGCCTTCAAGCGCCCTGAGCGCCAATGCTTATGTCCCTTTACCGAGGCCTGATTGAGCGCCGCGCCGCTACTTTTTCCCTCATTCCTGTGCTCGTCACAGGAATCCAGCGCCGCTCGTCTGCGCGGCAGTAACTGTTTGAAGCGATCAAGAAGTGTTTCTCGCCCAAGGACTTGGCCGGCTGGATTCCTGTGACGAGCACAGGAATGAGGGAGGAGAGAGGGGCATCTCACGCAACGCTGGCCGTTGTGAGGAGATGCCGGGACGACCACAGAGCTGGCGGAGGTGGAAATTGCAGATCATCCTTTGTCGTCTGCGCTAAACCGTCTTCCTTAGGGGGAGATATCCTCCATCCAGGTTCGCCTCCCGTGCCCCTTCCAAAAACAAAAATGCCGCGCTTTTGACCCGGCATTTTCTTGGATAGTCGTTACTTCTTGCGTGGCACCTTCGGCACCGTCGATCCCTTACGGGCGGGCTTTGCTTCTTCGTCGCCGCCGACTGTGGCCTTCACCTTTTTGGGTGCAGGCTTGGGGCCGGTCGCGATGTCGGCATTCTCGACGTTTTCGGCAATCACCACGTCACCGTCTTCTACCTCGATCGTCGGATCGACGACCTCGGCTTCAGGCTTCGGCTTGATGCGTGCCGTCTCGGCGATGCATTCGAGAAGGATGCCGGGCTTGCCGTCTTCCTTCGGGCCGACCGTGACGTTGACCACGCCACCCTTCTTCAGCTTGCCGAAGAGGATCTCGTTGGCAAGCGGCTTCTTGATGTTCTCCTGGATAACGCGTCCGAGCGGGCGCGCACCCATTTTCTCATCATAGCCGTTTTCAGCCAGCCAATTGGTGGCATCGTCGTGCAGGTCAAAGGTGATGTTGCGTTCGGACAGCTGGGCTTCCAGTTGCATGATGAACTTCTGCACCACCTTGTAGATGACCTTGTTCGGCAGCGCTGCGAATGGAATGATCGCATCGAGGCGGTTGCGGAATTCCGGCGTGAAGAGCCTGTTCAGCGCCTCCTCGTCTTCTCCCGTCCGCTTTGCCGAGCCGAAGCCCATGGCAGCCTTTGCCATTTCAGATGCACCCGCATTCGTCGTCATGATCAGGATGACGTTGCGAAAGTCGATCTTCTTTCCGTTGTGGTCCGTCAGCGAGCCATGATCCATGACCTGCAACAGGATGTTGAAGATGTCCGGATGGGCCTTCTCGATTTCATCGAGAAGCACGACACAATGCGGATGCTGGTCGACGCCATCGGTCAAGAGACCGCCCTGGTCGAAGCCGACGTAGCCGGGAGGTGCGCCGAGCAGCCGCGAGACCGTATGACGCTCCATGTATTCCGACATATCGAAGCGCAGCAGTTCCACGCCGAGCGAAGAGGCCAGTTGCTTGGCGACCTCGGTCTTGCCGACGCCTGTGGGGCCCGAGAAGACGTAGGAACCGATTGGCTTGTCGGGTTCGCGAAGACCTGCACGGGCAAGCTTGATCGCCGTCGACAGGGCCTCGATGGCCGGATCCTGACCGTAGACGACCGAACGCAGTTCTTTTTCCAGGTTGGCGAGAACCATCTCGTCGTCCTTGGAGACCGACTTCGGTGGAATACGCGCCATCGTCGCGATCGTTGCTTCGATTTCCTTCTCGGTGATCAGCTTGCGACGCTTGGACGGCGGCAGCAACATCTGGGCTGCACCCGTTTCGTCGATGACGTCGATCGCCTTGTCCGGCAGCTTGCGGTCGGACAGGTAGCGAGCCGACAGTTCGACGGCCGACTTGATCGCTTCGTTGGAGTAACGCAGATGATGGTACTCCTCGAAATAGGGCTTCAAGCCCTTCATGATTTCGATGGCATCCTCGATCGACGGTTCGACGACGTCGATCTTCTGGAAGCGGCGTACGAGTGCCCGGTCCTTTTCGAAGAACTGACGGTATTCCTTGTAGGTCGTCGAGCCGATGCAACGGATCGCACCGGAAGACAAGGCTGGCTTCAGGAGGTTCGATGCATCCATCGCGCCGCCGGACGTGGCCCCGGCGCCGATCACAGTATGGATCTCGTCGATGAACAGCACGGAGCCCGGATATTCCTCGAGTTCCTTGACGACCTGCTTCAGGCGCTCTTCGAAGTCACCGCGATAACGGGTGCCGGCGAGCAGCGTGCCCATGTCGAGTGAAAAGATCGTTGCATCCTGCAGCGCTTCCGGAACCTTGCCCTCGACAATGCGCTTGGCAAGACCTTCGGCAATTGCGGTCTTGCCGACGCCGGGGTCGCCCACATAGAGGGGGTTGTTCTTGGAGCGCCGGCACAGGACCTGGATGGTTCGGTTGACCTCAGAGTGGCGGCCGATCAGCGGATCGATCTTGCCTGTCTTGGCCTTCTCGTTGAGGTTGACGCAATAGGCCTTGAGAGCGTCCTGCGTTTTCTTTGGTCCGCCTTCTTCCTGCTCGCCGCGCGATGTCGGCTTGCTTTCGGCATCGCCATCGTCGACGCCGCGCGGAGACCGGACCTGGGAGGAGCCCGGGCGCTTGCCGATGCCGTGCGAGATGTAGTTGACCGCGTCGTAGCGGGTCATTTCCTGCTCCTGCAGGAAGTATGCGGCATGGCTTTCGCGCTCGGCAAAGATGGCGACGAGAACGTTGGCGCCCGTCACTTCCTCACGGCCCGAAGACTGCACATGGATCACGGCCCGCTGGATGACGCGCTGGAAGCCGGATGTCGGCTTGGAGTCTTCGTCATATCCGGTGATCAGGTTCGATAGTTCGTTGTCGACATATTCGATCAGCGTCTTGCGAAGCGAATCGAGGTCGACATTACAGGCGCCCATGACTGCCGCTGCATCTGCGTCGTCTACCAACGCCAACAGCAGATGTTCGAGTGTGGCATATTCATGATGCCGCTCGTTCGCGTATGTCAGTGCCTGATGCAGTGCCTTCTCGAGACTAGGCGAAAATGTTGGCACGTCAGATCCTCACTTCTTTTCCATAACACATTGCAGCGGGTGCTGGTGCTGCCGAGCGAAGTCCATCACTTGGCTTACCTTGGTCTCCGCCACTTCATATGTAAATATTCCACATTCGCCCACACCGTGATTATGAACGAGCAGCATAATACGGGTGGCTCCCTCGCGGTCCTTCTGGAAGAAACGCTCCAGAATGTGGATCACGAATTCCATTGGTGTGTAGTCGTCATTCAATATCAGCACGCGGTATAGATTGGGCTTCTTCGTCTTGGCTTTCGTCCGCGTAATGACCGAGGTCTCGCGATTACCGTTGCCCCCGTTCCTTTCGCTATCCTTCTGCATCCGGATCGGCTTGGCGATCATAGTCGTTCATTCCTCAAAGCACTCGGCGGGTATCGTTCAATTGCAAATCACCGGCCGAATATCCGAAACCCTAACTTAGTTCATATTGGCGGGATTTTAAGCCCCCCGCTCAACACTGCAATCACAATTCGTCTTCAAACAGGGCCACACCCTAAAAATCGCCCGAAAACAACGATCATGCCCGAACAAAAATGCAAGAGACCGGCGCGCGCTGCACGACCGGTCTTCTGGATGGCCTCTTGTACTGTCTTCCGTCGCCGCAATCAGGCGCCGCCGTTGGCCGAATCCCCGACGTTACCACTTGATCTGGCAGCAGCTTTTCGGGCGGGGTCGTATACCGACTTGGCAAGACCGGCATACATCTCGCCGATCTTCGCCGCCTCGGCGACAAAGCCCTCGTAGGTGGATTTCGCGAAATTGCTCTGAAGCTCCAAGGCAGCGTCAAGGCTGGTCACACTCGACAGCGTGCCGACATGCGACACTGCGTCCTCGAATGATTTCTTGGAATAGCCAGCCGCCTCTGCGGCAATGGCCTGCACGCTCATGGCGGCCTGGGTGTAATTCCTCAGCGCCTCGTCGATAGCGTCGGTGTCGGGCACAGCGTTCTGTTTGTCGTTCATCATAGGGTCCTCCAACCATAGTCAATTGGAGAAAAATTAGGTGCACTGCACAAATAGTCAACCGTATCGACGATTTTGCGCATCACCTTGAGTTGTAGGACAGGTCAAATATCGCGGCATTGATGCCCGTTCCACTTGATCTCTCAGGGTCCTGAACCAGCCGCCGAAGCGGCCGGTTGGCATCTATAGATCAAAGATCGACCTCGAGGATTGCCATTGAGAAATTGTAGGAACGATCGCCATCCTCGTCGTCGACATAGACGAGCCCCAGGAATTCGTCGCCGAGGTAGACTTCGGCCGAATCGTCCTTGCGAGGACGCGCCTTGACCGCCATCAGCGGATTGAGGCTGCGTTTGAAATAGGCGTCGAGCTTCTTGATTTCGTCTGGCTTCACGATTGATCTCCGTAACCGTAGATTGGGGGCGGGTTGTTGCATGGGAAAAGCGGCAATGTAAAGACAAAGGCGGCCCTCAGCCGCCTTACCGCCGGGAGCATGGCGGCTCGGTCAGATGCCGGCGCCGATAATCTGGTCCATGATGCGCGATGGCTCGGAGCAACCGGCGGTTCCGACGACCTTGGCCGGCACACCGGCGACGGTGGTGTTCGGCGGTACTTCCTTCAGCACCACGGAGCCTGCCGCGATCCGCGAGCAATGGCCGATGGCGATATTGCCGAGGATCTTGGCGCCGGCGCCGATGAGCACGCCGTTGCCGATCTTCGGGTGACGATCGCTGCCTTCCTTGCCGGTGCCGCCAAGGGTGACGCCGTGGAGGATGGACACGTTATCGCCGATGACGGCCGTCTCGCCGACGACGAGGCCCGTGGCATGGTCGAGGAAGATGCCCTTGCCGAGACGCGCGGCCGGATTGATGTCGGTCTGGAAAACGCTCGATGCACGGCTCTGCAGGTAGAGCGCAAAATCCCGGCGGCCGCGATTGAGCAGCCAGTGCGCAAGCCGGTGCGTCTGGATCGCCTGGAAGCCCTTGAAATAGAGTACCGGCTCCATGAAGCGGAGGCAGGCCGGATCGCGGTCGTAGAACGCCTGGATGTCGACGCGCAGGACTGCTCCCCATTCCGGCCAATCCGTCAGCATTTCGTCGAACGTCTGGCGCAAGAGGATCGCCTGGATATCGGGATGATCGAGGCGCTCGCAGATCCGGTAGATCACGCATTCCTCCAGCGACCGGTGATTGACCACGGTCGAATAGAGGAAAGCGGCCAGCACAGGATCCCGTTCGGCCGCAGCCCGCGCTTCGTCGCGCATGCTGTCCCATATGGGGTCGACCGTCTTGACGCTGTCGATATGGCGAATATCCGATGTCGCTACCATGGGTCGCGTCCTCTTTCCGTATTGGAAGATCGTTATATAGAGCAAGATCAGAGCAATATAAATGGGTGACGCAGGCTCAATCTTTGGAATGGATTTGCTGGACCTAAGCCAAGATCTCGCCACCCGGCCGGCTGCCACCATCTTCCAGCGCTACGCGCTGGTAGAATTCCAGTACTGCCGCCTTGAAGACGCGGTCGCCGACGGCAAGCATATGATCGCGACCCGGTATATCGAGGGCTTGCGCATGCTGCATCAGCGCTGCGAGTTCCTGCGGCGAACCGGCGATGTCGTCCTTGGTACCGACACCGATCAGGGTCGGCGCCGCAATCGTTCCCATGTCGTCCCGGCTGATGAGATCTCGGGAACCGCGAATGCAGGCAGCAAGCGCAACGCGGTCGCTTTTCGTCTGGTCGGCAAAGCTGCGGAACATCCGGCCTCGGGCATGCTCCACGGTCTCCAGTGACGGCGCCAGAAGCGCATCGGCAATCGGGTCCCAGTCGCCGACGCCATCCGTCATGCCGATCCCGAGGCCGCCGAGCACCAGCGAGCGGACCCTCTCTGGCCGGGCGAGCGCCAGGAAGCTGGAAATACGGGCGCCCATCGAATAGCCCATCACATGGGCGCGCGCGATGCCCAGATGATCGAGAAGCGCCGACGCATCCTCCGCCATGACCCAGGGGCGATAGGCGTCCGGCTCATGTGGTTTGCCGCTGGCGCCGTGGCCGCGATTGTCGAGAGCGATGACCCGGTAGCCCGCCTCGCCCAGTGTCTTCAGCCAGCCGGGATAAACCCAGTTGACTGCGGCAGTCGAAGCGAAGCCGTGTATCAGCAGGACTAGGGGAGCCTTGCGCTCACCTTCGTCAAAATAGGCCAACTCAAGGTCGTCACGGCGGAAGGTGGAGAAATCGGGGGCGTTGAGGTTCATGGTATCGTTCCTGTGTCGACGCCCTTCCTAAATTATCGACGCCGCCCGGTGAACCCTGCCCTGCACAAAATCTGGTGAGGCACAAAATCTGTCACGTCGCCTTGCGTTTCGCACTACACAACCCGGTCGAAGGATTATAAGGTCGCGACACTTATCAGAAGCTTTTGGAGATCCGCATGGCCGGCCATAATATTCCGCATTTCCAGAACGACGGCGGCCATCGGGTGATCGAGATCGGCGTCAAGGAGTTCATGTGCACCGGCGCGTCCTCCCCCTTCGACCATCCGCATATCTTCATCGACATGGGCGACGATAACGAAAAAGTCTGCTCCTATTGCTCGACCCTTTATCGCTATAACGCCTCGCTGAAAGCCGATCAGACCAATCCGACTGGCTGTGTCTTCGAGTTCAGGGCCGCTTGACCCAACCGGAGCGGACGCTCCAATGCCCTTGAGAAACGTCGCGATCATCGGTGCCGGCATCGCCGGGCTGACCACAGCGCTGTCTTTTGCCCGGCACGGGATCGAATCAGATATTTTCGAGAGGTCCGAGACGCTGACTGAGGTCGGCGCCGGCCTGCAGATATCGCCGAACGCATCGCGGATCCTCGATGAACTCGGCCTGCTCGGCGAGCTTGCCGACTTGTGGCTCGAGCCGGAGGCCATCCGCCTCGTTTCCGGACGCTCGCTACACCAGATCGCTGCCGTGCCGAGCGGTGGCTTTGCGCGCCTCCGCTGGGGCGCACCCTACGGCGCCCTGCACCGCGCAACCCTGCAAGGCGTCCTGTTGCGGGCCGTGCAAGCCAATCCGCTCTGTCGCCTGCATTTCGGCGCAGGCTTCGATGCCTCGGCACCGGATGCCCTGTGGCCAGGCGGACGGAAGCCGGAGCTGATCGTTGGCGCCGACGGTGTCTGGTCTAAGGTGCGCAGCAGCGTGGCTGGCAGCGGCAACCCGAGATTTTCCGGCAACATCGCCTGGCGCTTCATGGTCCCAGAGGCCGAAGCCCCGGCAAGTCTCGATCGTACCAGCGTGACCGCCTATCTGGGGCCCGCCGCACATCTCGTCTGTTATCCGCTGAAAGAGGCGTCAGCCTTCAACTTCGTGGCGATCTGCGCCGGCGGTGGCGTCGGGAACGATTGGAGCGCCGCCGCGAGTCCTGCGCAGCGCACGCTGTTGCGCCAGCATTTTGCCGGCTGGAACAGTGACCTGTCTGATCTGCTCGATCGGCAGGAGGATCCCACGGTGTGGCCGCTCTATGAGGTTGGCGCGGGACGCTGGCACAACGACCGTGACACAGTGCTGATCGGCGACGCCGCTCATGCGATGATGCCGTTTGCCGCGCAGGGGGCAGCCATGGCGATCGAGGATGCCTTCGAACTTGCCGGGACTGTCAGCCGTCAGCGGTTGGCGGAAGCGCTGGTCGCGTTCGAGGCGAGGCGCGAGCCGCGGATTGCCCGGCTGCGCAAACGCGCCGCCTTCAACCGCTTTGCCTACCATGCGCGGGGACCGATCCGGCTTGGTCGTGACCTGGTCCTTTCGCTGCGCCCGCCGCAAACCCTTGCGGCGGATCTAGACTGGATCTTTGACTACCGCGCCATCGGCTGATCAGACGGCCGCTGCCGCAGCAAGGCCTCTCTCGATGTCGGCCTTGACGTCGGCAACATCCTCGAGCCCGATCTGCAGGCGCAGCACCGGACCCTCCTTGGGTGCCTTGCAGATCCGCCGGTCACCGAGGTTGACGTGAACGGCAAGGCTTTCGAACCCACCCCAGGAATAGCCGAGGCCGAAGATCGATAGGGCGTCGAGGAAGGCATGCGCCTTGGCCCGGAACATGTCCGGCGTGTCGACGGCGAGCACGATCGAGAAGATGCCGCTCGAACCCGTAAAGTCGCGCTTCCAGAGATCGTGGCCCGGAAAGCTCGGCAGCGCCGGATGCAGCACGCGCGCGACATCCTCCCGGCTCTCCAGCCATTCTGCGAGCGCCAGCGCGCTCTGCTGGTGCCGCTCGAGGCGGATACCCATCGTTCTAAGCCCGCGCAGCACCTGGTAGGCATCGTCAGGGGCGCCGCAGATGCCAAGCGCGATCCGGGCGTCGTGCAGCTGCTGCCAATGGGCCGCATTCGCCGAGACGGTGCCCATGAGCACATCCGAATGGCCAGCGGGATACTTGGTCGCGGCGTGGATCGAGATGTCGACGCCATGGTCGAGGGGCTTGAAATAGAGTGGCGTGGCCCACGTATTGTCCATCGTCACGACGCAACCGTGGCTGTGGGCGACGGCTGCGATCGCCGAGATATCCTGCATCTCAAAGGTGTTCGAGCCCGGCGCTTCCGTGTGCACCAGCCGAGTATTCGGCTTGATCAACTGCTCGATACCGGCGCCGACCAGCGGGTCGTAGTAATCCACCGCCACCCCTAGGCGCTTCAGCATCGTCTCGCAGAAGTTGCGGGTCGGGGTATAAACGGAATCGACGATCAGGGCGTGGTCGCCGGCCGAAAGGAACGCCAGAAACGGAACCGTAATGGCAGCAAGGCCGGAGGGCACAATAATGGTCCCTGCCGAGCCCTCGAGCTCATCGATTGCCTCGCAGAGCGCATCCGTCGTCGGCGTCCCGCGTGTGCCGTAGGTATACTTCTGTTCGCGGGTCTCCATCGCACGGGCATTGGGAAACAGCACAGTCGATGCGTGGACAACCGGCGGGTTGACGAAACCGTAGTAGTCGGAAGGCTTCGGCCCAGCATGCGACAAACGCGTATTGATGCCGGCGTTTTGCAGGAAACTCTTGTTTTCGATCATCTTAATAACTGCCTCGGGCCTATCGGAGAGCCTGACTTGTGGCTGGCGAAAACGATGTCGTCAAGCCTCGCGGGCAAGCCGGTCCGACAGGCCAACGCAACCTGCCCTTTGCAACCGCCGCGAGGATCTGACTATTTAATTCGCAGCCCAAGCCCATTCATTATGCATGCGCTCATTGTCCGGTCAAAAACCGAGAAAACACTTTCGGAAATCATGTTTATCGTGACCGAGGGTTGACCGTGACCGAATTTGCGATTGTGATGTCGGCACTCACGCCGGGGGGCAAACCAACGTCACCAACGAAAAGTTGTGCCAACGCGTGAAGAGGTTCAAATATAACAAGAGAACAACAAAGGTTGGGAAAACAATGAGCAGCAAGATTCTGACAGGTGCGGTCGGCGCGGCGATCTTCGTCCTTGGTGCATCCTATTCGCACGCTGGCACGCTTGACGATGTCAAGAAGAAGGGCTTCGTGCAGTGCGGTGTCAACGGCTCGAACCTGGCTGGCTTCGGCGCGCAGGATTCGTCTGGCAAATGGTCCGGTCTCGACGTCGACCTCTGCAAGGCAGTTGCAGCCGCCGTCTTCGGCGACGTTTCCAAGGTCAAGTACACCCCGCTTTCGGCCAAGGATCGCTTCCCGGCGCTTCAGTCAGGCGAAATCGACATTCTTGCCCGTAACACGACCTGGAGCGCCAGCCGTGACAGCCAGCTCGGCTTCGATTTCCGTGCGGTCAACTACTATGACGGCCAGGGCTTCATGGTCCACAAGGCAATCGGCGTGAAATCTGCTCTCGAACTGTCGGGCGCTGCCGTCTGCGTCCAGTCCGGCACGACGACCGAACTCAACCTCGCCGACTACTTCAAGGCCAACAAGCTCGAATACAAGCCTGTCGTGTTCGAGAAGCAGGAAGAAGTCGACGCCGCCTATTCGTCCGGCCGTTGCGACGTCTACACAACAGACCAGTCGGGCCTGTACTCGATCCGCCTGTCGCTCGCCAATCCCGACGACAACATCGTCCTTCCGGAAATCATTTCCAAGGAGCCGCTCGGCCCGGCCGTTCGCCAGAACGACTCCAAGTGGTTCGACGTGGTTTCCTTTGCCCACTACGCCATGGTTTCCGCTGAAGAGTTTGGCATCACTCAGGCAAATGTTGATGAAATGGCAAAGTCCGAAAATCCGGACATCAAGCGCTTCCTCGGCCAGGAAAAAGACGAGACGATCGGCAAGGATCTCGGACTTGACGAGAAGTGGGCTTACAACATCGTCAAGCTCGTCGGCAACTACGGCGAAGTGTTCGAACGCAACGTCGGCGAAGGTAGCCCGCTGAAGATCAAGCGCGGCCTCAACGCTCTCTGGAACAAGGGCGGCCTGCAGTACTCGCCGCCGATCCGCTAATCACCGACTGACCACGCTGCGGGAGCCCATGCTTGGTTCCCGCAGTCGAACTATAACGCCCAGAAAGGGCGAGTGGATATAAGGGGATAATGCATGGCCGTTGCAGCCGCAGAGGGGAACGGCAGCCGTCGTTCGTGGAGCTCTTTGCTTTACAACCCGAAACTGCGCCAGTTCATCTACCAGGCGCTGACCGTAATCTTCATTGTCTGGCTGGTCTGGTACGCGAGTTCGAATGCCGCGCAGAACCTCGAAAAAGCCAACATGAAGGCGAGCCTCACCTTCCTTAACGGCCGCGCCGGCTTCGATATCGCGCAGACGCCGATCCAGTATTCGAGTGACTCGACCTACCTGCGCGCCCTCACCCTCGGCCTGATCAACACGCTCATCGTAGCCGCCTGGGGGATTGTGACCGCAACGATCATCGGATTGCTGGTCGGCATGGGTCGCCTGTCGAACAACTGGCTGATCGCGAAACTGTCGACGGTCTATGTCGAGATTTTCCGCAACATCCCGCCGCTTCTCGTCATCTTCTTCTGGTACAAGGGCGTGCTTTCGCTGCTGCCGGATGTGAAGAAAGCCATGTCGCTGCCGCTGTCCGTCTATGTCAGCAATCGCGGCGTCTACATGCCCGCACCAATCTTCGGCGCCGGCATATGGACTGTCCCGGTGGCCTGCGCCGTGGGCATTGTCGGCGCCCTCATCTATACCCGCTGGGCCAACAAGCGCCAGCTGGCGACCGGCAAGCGTCCGCCGGTTCTTCTCGTCAATCTCGCCTTGATCATAGGTCTTCCGTTAGTCGCTTTTGCCATCGCCGGTTTCCCGGTGACGTTCGATATCCCGGTGCTCGGCAAGTTCAACATGAACGGCGGCACGGTGGTCGGACCCGAATTCCTGTCGCTCTACATGGCCCTGTCGTTCTACACCGCCGCATTCATCGCCGAAATCGTGCGCTCCGGCATCCGCGGCGTCTCAAAGGGGCAATCGGAAGCAGCCCATGCCCTGGGGATCCGCCCCGGCCTGACGACGCGGCTTGTCGTCCTGCCGCAGGCATTGCGGATCATCATTCCACCGCTGACGTCGCAATACCTGAACCTGACGAAGAATTCGTCGCTGGCCGTCGCCATCGGCTATGCAGACCTCGTGGCCGTGGGCGGGACGATCCTCAACCAGTCCGGCCACTCGATCGAGATCATCGGCATCTGGATGGCGATCTATGTTTCGCTGAGCCTGATCACGTCGCTGTTCATGAACTGGTTCAACGCCCGTATGGCATTGGTGGAGCGCTAAGATGGCCGTTCAGATCGCTTTTCTTCGAGAAAAACTCATTGCCCCGGAAGCGGCTCCGCTCAGTGACAAGACAGTTCGCGGCTGGGCCAAGCACAATCTTTTTGCTACGCCCAAGGATGCCATCCTCAGCGTCGTGGTGGCGGTGATCACCATCTGGTTCCTGCTTTCGGTCGTGGAGTTCCTGTTCATCAACGCCGTCTGGGTCGGTAAAGACAGGACGTTTTGCGCTACCATCAGCCAGGGTGGCATTCGGCCGGATGGCTGGAGCGGCGCCTGCTGGGCCTATGTCGGCGACTGGTTCACGGCATTCATGGTGGGCTCCTACCCCCGCGACCAGCTCTGGCGGCCGATCCTGATCGCCGTCCTGTTCGTCGCGCTGCTGGTTCCATTCCTGATACCATCCGCACCGGCCAAGGTCTGGAATGCAGCGCTCCTTCTGGCCGGCTTGCCAATTCTCGCCTTCGTCCTGCTTCTCGGCGGCTGGTTCGGCCTGACCCATGTGGAGACGTCCCTCTGGGGGGGCCTGATGGTGACGCTGATCCTGTCCTTCGTCGGCATCGTCGTATCGCTGCCCTTCGGGATCGTGCTCGCCCTCGGGCGGCGATCGGACATGCCGATCCTCCGGGGTGCCTGCATCGGCTTCATCGAACTGGTGCGTGGCGTACCGCTGATTACCGTGCTGTTCATGGCCAGCGTGCTGCTGCCGCTGTTCCTTACTCCCGGCACGAATATCGACAAATTCCTGCGGGCGCTCGTTGGCGTGTCAATCTTTGCATCGGCCTACATGGCGGAAGTCATTCGCGGCGGTCTTCAGGCCATCCCGAAGGGACAGTACGAAGGTGCGGATTCGCTCGGGCTGAACTATTTTCAGAAGATGACTTTCATCATCATGCCGCAGGCGATCAAGCTGGTCGTTCCGGGCATCGTCAACACGTTTATCGGAATGTTCAAGGACACCTCACTGGTGTCGATCATCAACATGTATGACCTGCTGGGCATCGTCAAAGCCAGCTTCGGCGACTCCCGATGGCTGACACCGGTGACACCGCTGACCGGGTTGATATTTGCCGGCTTCGTTTTCTGGCTGTTCTGCTTCGGCATGTCGCGATATTCGTACTTCATGGAACGCCACCTAGACACTGGCCACAGGAAATAAGATCGAGGGAATGGATCATGGCTGAAGCTCAATTGAAAAAACTGGAAGTCTCGACGACCGACGTTGCGGTCGAAATCATCAACATGAACAAGTGGTACGGCGATTTCCACGTACTGCGCGATATCAACCTGAAGGTCATGCGCGGCGAGCGCATCGTCATCGCGGGCCCGTCGGGCTCCGGCAAGTCGACGATGATCCGTTGCATCAACCGGCTGGAAGAGCACCAGAAGGGCAATATTCTCGTCGACGGCGTCGAGCTTACCAACGACCTGAAGAAGATCGATGAAGTGCGTCGCGAAGTCGGCATGGTGTTCCAGCACTTCAATCTCTTCCCGCACCTGACGATCCTCGAGAACTGCACGCTGGCGCCGATCTGGGTGCGCAAGATGCCGAAGAAGCAGGCCGAGGAAGTTGCCATGCACTTCCTCACCCGCGTCAAGATCCCCGACCAGGCCAAGAAGTACCCCGGCCAGCTATCGGGCGGCCAGCAGCAGCGCGTCGCTATCGCCCGTTCGCTCTGCATGAACCCAAAAATCATGTTGTTCGACGAGCCGACCTCGGCACTCGATCCGGAAATGATCAAGGAAGTGCTCGACACCATGGTCGGCCTTGCGGAGGAAGGCATGACGATGCTTTGCGTCACCCACGAAATGGGCTTTGCCCGCCAGGTGGCGAACCGCGTCATCTTCATGGACCAGGGACAGATCGTCGAGCAGAACTCGCCCGCCGAATTCTTCGACAATCCGCAGCATGAGCGCACCAAGCTGTTCCTCAGCCAGATCCTGCACTGATCGTTGACACGTTCACAGAAATGGCCCGGTGTCGTTCAGTTCGACGCCGGGCCTTTTTCATGTCGGTTGGATGTTTGTTGTCTGACGCGAGGCTCGCTTACTGCGCCGCTTCGCCCGCAAGCTTCTTCTGGGCGAGAGCGTTATTGTTCGAGGTCAGTGCGGCAACGGCCTCAGCTGCCCGCTCGTCATTACCGACACGGACTGTCGGCGAGGCGAATTCGATGCCGTTGGCGGTAAAGGCCTCGCGGATCAGCGCCAGTGCGCGACGCCGGATCATCGACTGCTCGCCGGGCTTTGCCATGACCGCGAAGCTCAGGTTAATACCGTAGTCCCCGAACTGCTCTACACCCTTCATCTTGAGGGTCTCTATGATCTTTGGTCCCAGCTCCGGATCTTCGAGTAGTTCCGAGCCGATACCTTTCACCAGCTTTTTGACCAGGCCGACATCCGTCTCGTAGCTGACCGAGATCAGGAATTTGTCGATGACCCAGTCGCGCGACATGTTCTCGACCGCACCGAGCACACCGAAGGGCACGGTGAAGATCGGGCCCCGGTGGTGGCGTAGCCTGACCGACCGCAGGCTGAAGGATTCGACGGTGCCCTTGTAGGTGCCGCTCTGGATGTATTCTCCGACCCGGAATGCGTCGTCCGTCATGTAGAATATGCCGCTGATGATGTCCTTCACCAGCGTCTGCGATCCAAAGCCTATCGCAACCCCGAAGATACCAGCGCCGGCGATGAGCGGCCCGACCTCGATGCCGAGTGCGGAGAGAACCATCATGGCGGAAATGGCGATGATGAGCATCGCCAGGAAGTTTCGAAAGATGGGAAGCAACGTCAGCAGCCTGCCGCTGCGGGCAACTTCGGCGTCGTTGCCTTCGTGGGCACGCGCAAAGGCGAGGCGGTGGTTGATCAGCGCCTTGGCGATCTGCCAGACAATGTCGGCCGCCAGAAGGATGACGATGCCCGTCAGGGCGCCGCGAATGATACCTGCGACTTGCGCATTTTCCACCATCGCGCTTGTTTGCAGGCTGACGATCATGGTGAGCCACAGAATTGCCACCGCGATGATCGCAGCCCTCAGGCCGCGCTCGACCACGACCTGGTAGACGGGGCTATCCGCTCCTCCAGGGCTGCCTTGCGTCGCAAAGGCGCTTCGAACTATCCCCGAAGATATCCGCAGCGCCGCAGGCACCACAATAACGTAGGTACAGAGCAGCATCATCACATCCAGCCCTGCCACCCATAGCGCCCAGATGACGCAAAGCCAGAATGTTTCCAGCCAGTGGAATACCCCTTGGTGGCGGGGACGATCGATCGGTCGCGGCCGGCGCCAGACGATCTCGATGGCAATGGCCAGCAGCCCGACGCCGATGGCATATCCGACGGCAGCCCGTACTGGTGGAAGAAAGCCGAGCGCGCCCATGATGCCTTCCGCCGCCCACCCAACGAAGAACGTCAGCGTGAACACGACGACGCGCGAGAACCAGAACTGCGCCGCCGCGTCTTCCATCGGGATAAGGCGGACCTGTGTCGTAGCCGACTTCGCGGCTGAGGGCACCAACACCACTCGGCAGAGACGTATCACCAGACGGGCGGCGATCAGTCCCAGCAGGGTCGGCACGATCAGGTCCAGCAGCAGTGGCGGCCAGGTCACCATCAGGAACATGCCCACGCTGGCGATGGCGAAGATCACCAGAGGCGCGAGTTCGCCAAACAGGTGGCGGCCGAGCGTGTGGATGCTCCCTACAGGTGTCGAATTTCCGAGGATGGCGGAACGTCCGGCGTGGAGGTGGCCTACGAGAAGACTGAAACCGAACTCGGCAGCAAGTCCAAGCGCCACCAGCAGCAGGAACAGCAAAAAGACGTGCGTTGCGCTCCGGTTGTCGATCCCTGCCATGATCGTCGTCCCGGCCCGGGAGAATTCGCCGGGAACCAGCGGGATTGCCTCCCGGACCGCGAGAAGGTGCCCCTGGACGCCGTTGAGCAGCGTCGTCAGTGCGGAGGCAGACATGTTGGGCATCATCGCAGTCGCCGTGCCGGAAGGCCTCTGGGCGAGCAGAGCGCGAACCTCGGGGTCGTCGAGCAGCTTGACAAGCTGGTCGATCTTCTGCTGGCCAGCAGCCACGGGGGCGGCCTGCTGGGCATGCGCCAGCGTACCCGCCAGCAACAGCAAGGCGACCACCGCTGCCATTTTCCAAAGACGGTAAAACATTTTGGCAAACGGCATGGGCAGAAGATCCTCCCGAGGTCGAGCGAAGTTGCATCGTGTCAATGCAACCATGTCACCGTTTCGGGAGCGAAAAAAGCAGCAATTTCTGCTTCCTCGATATGCCAGATGGTCTGAGAGGCAGGTCCTAGATGATGACCTGCTCGCCAATCTCGACCACGCGATTGTTGGGCAGGTGAAAGTGATCGGAAGGATCGATCGCGAGGCCCGCCATGCGGATGAAGAGGCGGTCCTGCCACAGTGGCATGCCCGAAGTCGGGCTTCCCACCAGCTTGCGGCGACCGATGTAGAACGAGGTCGTCATGATGTCGAACTTAAAGCCGTCCTTGCGACAAAGGCTCAGGGCCTTTGACACATTCTGCGTCTCCATAAACCCGAAGCGCAGTTCCATCTTGATGAACCGCTTCGACAGCGATTCGATGATGTAGCGCTCGCCTTCCGGAACCATCGGCCGAGGAATGGTCTTGATCGTCAGGATGATATTCTGGTTGTGAAGGGCATGGTTGTGCTTCAGGTTATGGAGCAGCACATTCGGTGTAAGATCCGGGAAGCTGGTGAGAAACACGGCGGTGCCGGGCACGGAAACAGGCGCGTGGTTGCTCTTTCGCTCGATGGATCCGATGAATTGAGTCAGTGGCACGTCGTTGCGGGCTGCCTTCAGCTTCAACAGGCCGGTGCCCTTTCGCCAGGTCCACATCATCACGATGAGCGCGCCGGCAATCAGCACGGGAATGTAGCCGCCTTCGGTGATCTTCAGCAGGTTTGCGGCGAGGAAGATGCATTCGAGGGCCAGCAACGGCAGCAGGACGACAAGTGCCGTTACCAGCGACCACTTCCAGAAAAGACGCACAAACTGAATGGAGAGGATGGTCGTCACTACCATGGCGCCGGTTACCGAGATGCCGTAGGCGGTGGCGAGGGAGTCCGAACTGCGGAACAGGAAGATCAGGCTCAGCACGCCGATCAGCAGGATCGCGTTGACGGTCGGAAGGTAGATCTGCCCGGTGTTGGTCTCCGAAGTGAAACATATTTCGAGGCGCGGCAGCAAGCCGAGGTGGATTGCCTGGCGAGCAAGCGAGAAAGCACCGGTGATGACAGCCTGGCTGGCAATGATGGTTGCGCAGGTAGCGAGGATAACGACCGGCAGCAGCGCCCAGTCCGGAAACATCAGGAAGAACGGATTGGCGGCCGCAGCGCGGTCATGCAAAACCAATGCGCCCTGCCCGAGATAATTCAATGCCAGCGACGGAAAGACAACAAAAAACCAGGCAGCCTGGATCGGCTTGCGGCCGAAGTGCCCGAGATCAGCGTAGAGCGCTTCAGCACCCGTCACCGTCAGGAACACGGCGCCGAGCACGACAAGCCCCACGGTGCCGGCATGGGCGATGAAGCGGACGGCATGGATCGGGTTGAGCGCGGTCAGAATGGAGGGGGACTCGATGATATGCGACAGGCCACCGAGAGCGATCACCAGGAACCATAGAAGGGTGATGGGACCGAAAAAGCGCGAGACTGTGGCCGTGCCGCGCGACTGGATGGCAAACAGCATGATCATGATGACGACGGCGATCGGTACCACATAGGTCGAGAACACCGGGGTCACCAGCTTCAGCCCCTCGACGGCAGACAGCACCGAAAGGGCCGGCGTAATCATCGCGTCGCCGATGAACAGGGCGGTGCCGATCAGCGCTGCAAACAGCAGGCCATTCTTGTAGCGGCTCGATTTCTTCGCGAGCAAAGCAAGCAGGGAGAGTGTGCCGCCCTCGCCGTCATTGTCGGCGCGCAGCAAGAAAAGAACATATTTGAACGTCACGATGACCGTCAGCGTCCAGAGCATCAGCGACACGAGGCCAAGGATCTCGCCGCGCGTCACCCCGTCGTCGACAAAGGGGCGTAGTGCCTCACGAAAAGCGTAGAGCGGGCTGGTGCCGATATCGCCATAGACGACACCGATGGAACCGATCATCGGAAACAGGATGCTCGGCAAACCCTTTGCAGGTGCGGAGGTATCGCGCGGCACGGCTGTCATCGTATCTCCGGCCCTTCAGAGCCCTATTCATCGAAGCTGATGGTGAGGCAACGCATATGGCGATCAAATGTGCCGAAGACAACCGGTGTTTTACGGCCGGCGATTCTTTCGAATGCCCGACCCTAGCATTACCGTCCAGCTTTGCAGCAAGCTTGTCTCTCGTTCCACCCGACAAAGTGCAGAAATACCCCGTTCACGTATAGTTTTCGTTACATTCCGATCATCCTTGTTCAAAGTAGCGGCGATAACCGCTCCGGGAGAAGCAAAAATGACGAAATCGAAGACATTACGCAAAACCACAACACTGGCCATGATCGCTGCGGCGCTGGCCTGTAACGTCGCCATATCCGGCGTGGCGTCGGCGCAGACGATCATCGATACCTGGAAAGACGTCAAGGTACCGGCTCCACCCGAACTCAAGGCGGTGAAGGTCGATCTGCCAACGACGGCGTTGCTGCTTCTCGATTTCAATGGCGCCCAGGATCCGACCAAGGGCCCATGCAACAGCAAGACCAAACCCCGGTGCCTGGAGTCGCTCCCGAAGGTTGCCAAGCTCTTGTCCGAAGCACGCGCCAAGGGCGTGCTCGTCGTCTACAGCCTCGCTGGTGCCGGCACCAAGGCCGACATTGCCACCGTTCTCGCGCCTGGGGATGGCGAGGCCATCGTCAAATCCGGCCCGGACAAGTTCGTCAACACCGACCTCGACAAGATCTTGGCAGCCAAGGGGATCAAGAATGTCATCGTCACCGGTACGGCGTCCGAAGGAGCCGTGCTTGCGACCGCGAGCGATGCCGCGTTCCATGGCATGAACATCATCCTGCCCGTCGACGGCATGTCGTCGACCGAACTCTACGCCGAACAATATGTCGCGTGGCACATGACACACGCACCGGGCGTCGCGGCCAAGACGACGCTGACGACGATCGACATGATCTCGTTCTGAATGTGGAGGGCGCTGGAAGCAGCGCCCGTCCCGACCAAGCCTCGATAGGGTGTGACGCCACGCACCCTGCAGACGGCAAGAGTTGCTGCATGCTTAATGCAACTCATTCCCATTCGCACAATCTACCTGCAAGTCATTCTTATTACTAGATAAAAGCCATTTTAGCGGCTTGACAGCCGATGGCGCTTTTCTTATCTCTCGGCTCAGGGGATTGCTTTTCAGGAACACAGTATGACGCTCGCGCATCGGCGCGCAGTGCATCTTCCGTTGTTTTTCATAGAGCTTTTCGTCTTTTGTCAGGGCACCGGTCACATCAACGACCGGATTGCGCTGCCGGCGGAGTAGGAATTGATGGACCGGTCACTGAAAATCGCACTCGGCAGTTTCGTTGTCAGCATCGTCGTGCTGGCCATTAAATATGCTGCGTTCTGGATCACCGGCAGCGTCGCGCTGTTCTCCGACGCGCTGGAGAGCATCATCAACGTCGTCACCGCGATGGCCGTTATCTTCGCGATCAAAGCAGCCGCAGTGCCGCCGGACGAGCAGCATCCCTACGGTCACCACAAGGCTGAATATCTCTCTGCCGTGGTGGTCGGGACAATGATCGTCGGCGCCGCCATTGCCATTCTCAACGAAGCCTATCATGGCTTCATCGCCCCGAAGCCGATCGATGCACCCTGGACCGGCATGATCGTCAGCACCGCCGCCACGATCCTCAATATCGGCTGGAGCTACGTCCTCATAAACCAGGGAAAGCTCCACCGGTCGGCCTCCCTGGTCGCCGATGGCAAGCATCTGATGGCCGATGTCGTCACCTCGCTCGGCGTACTCATAGGCGTGGTGCTGGTGATCTTCACCGGCATCATCCAGTTCGACGCGATCATTGCCGCGCTGGTGGCGCTGCATGTGCTGTGGAGCGGATGGGGCGTCATTCGCGAAAGCGCCAGCGGCCTGCTCGACGAAGCCGCCCCACCCGAAGAACTAGCGCTGATCCGCGGCGTAATTTCCGCCAATGCCAGCGACGCTCTCGAGGCGCACGCGCTGCGAACCCGGCATGCCGGCCGCGTGACATTCATCGACTTTCACCTCGTCGTCCCGACCGCCATGACCGTCGGCGACGCCCATACCATTTGCGACAGGATCGAGACCGCCCTCAAGCAGGCCGTCGCAGGCGCCATCACGACGATCCATGTCGAGCCGGAAGACAAGGCGAAGCACACAGGCGTAATCGTCATCTGAGGCCTGGCGACATTGCACTCCGGCACTCGAAGCCGGAAATCCGCTTCCGAGGATGCCCGGATGTTCCCACAAAACGCTAAATTTGATATTTTTTAAATTAGAATATTCGAACGTCTTGTATATCGCGAAACTTCGCCCATAAATTGTATCTAAGATATTGATTCTTAGAGACTGCAGTGTCGGGGGCATGATGAGCAGACTGTATTTCGAACCATCCAAAAGAGAATTGCCGACCCGTGAAGCGGGAACTTACTCCTGGAACCTCGCGACCAACACGGTCATGGCCAGCGCCAGCGTTGCACAATTATTCGACCTGCCACCCGATCGTGTCAGATGCGGCCTGCCGATAGAACGGTTTATCGAAAAGGTGCACGCGGACGATCGAGGCGCCGTCGCGAGGGCAATCCACGAGGCAATCATCAGTGGCAGCCCCTATCAGCAAACCTACCGGCTTATCGACGGCGAAGGAAAAGCGACGCGCGTCATGGAATACGGCCAATGCTTTCGCGATCCCGCAGGCACACCATCCCAATACGCCGGCATGATATTCCCGGTGAGCAATGCAACACCCGACTGTCCGTCCACCGCACTTTTGCGGCTGTGCCAGACCGCCCAGAACGCCGCTGAAAGCGCCAACAACCACCCCGTCAGCCAACTGCTGGAACTGGCCGTCGCCAGCCTGACGCTACCGGAGGCGGTTCCGATGACCGCCGTTGTCACGCGGCATTAGGTCTCTTGTATCCTGAAAAGAAATGGTGACCCCTGCTGGATTCGAACCAGCGACCACCTGCTTAGAAGGCAGGTGCTCTATCCAGCTGAGCTAAGGGGCCGGATGTTTTGCTGCATTGAGTTGGCAGCGTGGCGAAGGGAGCCTGGTGGGTCAGTGCGTCCAAGGCTGGTTGCGATTGAAGCGAAAATTGTCGGTGTAGGAAACAGTCTGGCGGACGGTTTCCTTCGGTGGGATCACCCGATACTCGATGCCGTTGCGGGTTGCGTAGGCCTCTGCCTGCTCCTGGCTTTCGAATGAAAGCTTCAGTTGCTGGCGCATGTCGTCGGACGAGGTGTAGCCCATGATCGGATCGATCTTTCGCGGGCTTTCCTGGTCAAACTCCAAAACCCAGCTGTGGGTCTTGGCCTTGCCGGATTGCATCGCGGTCTTCGCCGGACGATAGATCTTTGCAGACATCGCTGCTCGCCTCCGAAAGAGCGGATTTCCCGCCGTTGCTGTCCATGTTCCGCAGACGATATCGCAAACACTGTCCGCGGCTGGAGCATTGGGCTTTTGCTTAACCGCGAATCCCTCTGTTTTCAAGCAAAAAGGCGAAGGCTGCGACGCGCCCGCGCTGGCCCTTTGTGGCTGCGCCGCCGCTATCCCGGACTTGAAGCCCCAGCCACCTTTTTCCGGCAGCTAGCGAAGATGTCGAGGGCGGGGTCATAGACCTTGGTGCCGATGTCCATCAGGCCGAGCACGCTGTGAAAGAAGTTGTCGTGTGAGTAGGAAGCCGTTGCCCTTGCCGAAAGGCAAGCCATGTCGAAGCCGGCGGACGCCTGCAGATCGCCAGCCAGCCAGACGAGAAACGGCACGCGCGTCTGCTCCGCCGGAGCGATGACATAGGGTGCGCCATGGAGATAGAGGCCGTTTTCGCCGAGCGATTCCCCATGGTCGGAGATGTAGATCATCGCGCCCGCCACGTTGCCCTGATGCGCCTTCAGCCTGTTGATCACTTCCGAGACGATGTGGTCGGTATAGAGGATGGAATTATCGTAGGCGTTGACGACCTCCTCGGGCTTGCATTTGCCGAACTCGGCAGCGCGGCAATCCGGGGTGAAGCGCCTGAAATTCTCGGGGTAGCGCAGGTAGTAGGCAGGGCCGTGGCTTCCCAGCTGGTGGAGCACCAGAACGCTGTCCTGCTTGGCGTTGGCGAGGTAGTCGTCGAGCTTGTCGAGGAGGATGGCATCCAGGCATTCGCCGTCCTTGCAGAAGCGCGGATCGGCGGCCTTCGGCAGGAAGGTGTAGGGCACGCGGTCGGCGACGCCATAGGCGCCGGTGTCGTTGTCCAGCCAGGTGACGTTGACCTTGGCATAGGAAAGCACATCCAGCAGGTTCTGGGTTTCCAGTCCCTTGCGGTGGCTGTACTCGGCGCGGGAGTAGATGGAAAACATGCACGGGATCGAGGTTGCCGTCGCAGTACCGCAGCTCGTCGTGTTGGGGAAATAGACGATATCCTGCTTCTTCAATTCCGGATTGGTATCGCGTGTGTAGCCTCCCAGCGAGAAATTCTGCGCCCTCGCCGTCTCGCCGGCGACGATGATCGTGACACGCGGTTTCTGGCCTGGCGCAGTCCGGTGCGCGTCCGTGCCGATCGGGGCGGCAACGATGTTGCGGTCGCGTTCCGTGCCGACGACATATTTGACGGCGCTGACGATCGGCACGAAGGGGTTGAGCGTCAGGACGAGATCCGGGTTCTTGCGGCCGACGGCGGCGTAGGTGCGCGAAAAGCTAAGGCCGGCCACCACGAATATGGCAAGGCACGGTGCAATGACTGCGAGATTGTAGCCGAGCTTGCTGAGGAACGGCCTATGCAGGATCCGCACCCAGATGATGAAAAGCGACGGCAGGATGCCGGTCAGGATCACATGGGTGGCAAAGCCTACCGTGATCAGGTGCCCCGCCTCGGCTGTGGTCGTCACCGCCGCATTGCGGATCATCTCGCGATCGATGATCGTTCCGAACTGGTCGGTGAACCAGGACGATACCGAGGCGACCAGCACGAAGAAGACGAGCGCCGGCTTGATCAGGTACTTTGCCGAGGGAATGATCATCACGGCCGATATCAGCGCGCAGACGCCGACGACAAAAGCCGCGAAGGCGGTCGGATCGCTGGAGAGGTAAGTGTGAGCCCGTGTCCAGAATGTGTAGTTGGTGAAAAGGACGATGTAGAGGCTCGTCAACAGGCAAAGCGTGACGCTGCCTACTCGTGGACGGAATGAATGGCGCCCGCCCCCGCCGGCATGATCGGTCAATAATCTTCTCCAGATGGAAAGACAGGAACGACTTCTGCAAGCCGCCCGGAATCGGTACTGCCCTAAACCCCACAAAAGCGGCGGCACTTAGGTGAGTTTCCTGACAGCTACCTGAACAGGCGGTACGTGCACAGTAATGGAGCGCCCGCCCTGTCTCTGGACAAGGTTTGCCTGCCGTCTGAAGGTCAGGCGCACCAGGAAACGGGGCGGTCCATGCGACGGTGGGCAAGGCCCTCGCGCACCAGGGTATCCCCGAAGGACTGGCCGGCACGCAGGACGCGACGCTGCGTTGTGCCCAAAGGCTCCGCGGTAGACGATGCCGGCTGGAGCGTAAACGGGCCGGCGTTGAGGAGCGAGAGAAGACGCAGCTTGGCGGCATTGGCGCGCCGCTCCTCCTCGACACAACGCGAGGGGCCGAGCGTCGGCGTGTCGATATCGGCAATTCGGATCCTCGTGCCGCGGACCCAGAACGTGCTGCCGTCGAAGACGCAGTTGATATGGGTGCCCTGACCGCAAAGGCCGAAGCTTTCGGAGACGGAAGCCGCAGACAAGGCGGATGCCGGCTGCGGGCTCGGTGTCGGAATGGGCATGGCGACGGGAATGGGCGCGGGCGGAACCGGGCTATTGTCGGCGGCACGGGCGGCCGGAGCCTGCGGCCGGGCCACTGGTGACGGGAGAGCGGCTACCACGGGTGCCGCGACGGTGCCCTTCGCCAAGGTGGTCAATTCGGGCTTAATGGACTGCCAGTGATCATATCCGACAATCGCCAAAACTGTCGCGACGGCCAACCATGGCAGAACACTTCCGCCGCCGCCGCTTTTCTTTTTGGCCGTCCTGCGGGCTGGTTTCCGCGTGCTGCGCCTTTGTGCCATTGTCCGCTCCTTCACTCGCGAGCGGCATTATCCCAGCCAACCCTTTCCGAAAGGTTGGCGTCGGGATGGAAACAGGCTGACCGAGATCGAAGATCTCGCACACTTTGGGAATCGCGGGCGACAGGCTTTTGACTAGCGGGCGTGAAACAAAGTGCCGGTTACGAACGATTTGAAGAGGACACCGCTCTGGTCGTTGTTGTCATAGTAGTCGTCGCGGCCGTGGAAGCGGTGGTCGCGGCGGTGGCGATCATGGTGATGACTGCGGTTCCTGACCTTAATGACATCTGGGGTGCCGGTCTCCACCGAAGTGACAGCAGAAAGCGGCATAGAGACCGCCGGCGCGACGGTCATGAATAAAGTGGAGGCACCCAAGACTGCGGCGGTGGCGATCTGGCGGACATTCATCATGTCGGTTTTCCCTAAAATACTAGTGCGCTATCCTAGGCAGTGTCCCCATAAACGGGGTTCATCTTATTGACGGTGTGTGATTCAATCTCCTTGAAAGGAGATTGCCATGCGCCGTCATGAATTGAGCGACGAAGAATGGGCTATCATTGCACCTCTTTTGCCGAACAATAGCCGTGGAATTGAACGTGTCGATGACCGCCGGGTGATCAACGGCATCCTGTGGCGTTTCAGGACTGGTTCGTCTTGGCGAGATGTGCCGGAGCGTTATGGCCCGCGCACGACGCTTTACAATCGGTTCTCCCGATGGCGCAAGGCGGGCGTCTGGGATCGTCTTCTGGACGCCGTTTCAAAGCGTTACGATGGAGACATCGTGATGATCGACAGTTCTTGTGTTCGCGTTCACCAGCATGGTGCCAACGCTAAAAAGGGGGATCTGCCGATCCTTGCATGGGACGTTCGCGCGGCGGCCTGACGACAAAGATCCACGCTCTTGTCGATGCAGATGGCAGACCGGTTCGGCTTGAACTCACCGCCGGCCAAGCCGCCGATGCACCGATGGCTGAAAAGCTGTTGAGCGACCTGCGGCCCGGCGCGACGATCCTCGCCGACAAGGCATATGACACCGACGCAATTCGTAACTTTGCCAAGCAACGCAAGTGCTGGGCGAATATCCCTGCAAAGGCCAATCGAAAGCAGACATTCAGCTTCAACCGCTGGGTCTACCGTCAGCGCAATCTCGTGGAACGGTTCTTCAACCGTATCAAGCAGATGCGAGGCCTCGCGACGCGATACGACCGGCGCGCTGATAATTACATGGCCGCCCTCAAGCTTGTCGCGACGAGGATATGGATCGCCTCAACTAATGAGTCCGTGGCCTAGTGCGGATGGCGCATCCTGTCACGGACCGCATCCCATCCCGCAAAAAACCCGGCTGACTTTCATCAACCGGGCTTCTATCAAATTTGCTGCTGTCTGTTAGCGGCAGACGCGCATCTTCTTCATGACCATGTGACCGTGGCGGTCGCGGTGCTTCACGGTCTTCATCATGCAATGCTTCTGGTGCATGCCGTGCATATTGTGACGCATTGACATGTCGTCGGCACGAGCGGCTACGCCCGACGAAAGAGTTACAGCCAGTGCGACTGCGGAAGCAAGAATAAAATTGCGCATTTTGGACCTCATTTGGAATTCACAACCCCATAACGGCACGGCGTTACAAAGGGTTCCTTCTTATTCCAGAGATCACGAAAAAGTTCCTGCCAGGCAGCTGAGGGTCAATGGCCGGCGGATGATCCCTGCATTCGATCATGCCTTGTCATTTTTCGCGCTCCCCGGTCGCCTCGTGTCGGCTCTCCCGCGGTGCGACACAACCTGTCCAGAACCATTTCGCGCCGCAACATCTGCCCGCAATAAACTGTCACACAGCGTGTCTATAAAGCCGCTGCCAAGGGCTGCGTGGGGCCTGCAGCCTTGTCGATCAAAAGGAAATAGGGATTATGTTCAAACTCAATCATTATATGGGTCTGCCGGGCGTGAAGCGCTGCCTGACGGCTGCTGGCGCTGCGGCGATCGGCCTGTCGCTCGCTCTGCCGGCTGCCGCTGCGCCGGTCAAGTTCGACTTCTGGTTCGGCCTATCGGGCGACCTGCAACGCGTCGTCGAGCAGATGTGCAAGAACTTCAACGATTCGCAGAAGGATTACGAAGTCGCCTGCGTCAGCCAGGGCAACTACGACGCCACGCTGCAGAACACCATTGCTGCCTTCCGCGCCGGCAAGCAGCCGGCCGTCGTGCAGGTTTATGACGCCGGCACGGCATCGATGATGCTGTCGGGCGCGTATTATCCTGCCGGCAAGCTGATGGAAGAGAACGGCTACAAGATCGACTGGAACGACTATTTCCCGGGCATCGCGCGCTATTACGCAACGTCCAAGGGCGAATTGCTGTCCTTCCCCTTCAACTCCTCGACTGCACTCCTCTACTGGAACAAGGATTCCTTTGCCAAGATCGGCAAGACGGAAGCGCCGAAGACCTGGGAAGAAGCCGCCGACGACATGAAGGCGCTGAAGACCGCCGGCTACGAATGCCCGATGGCCATCAACATCTCGAACAACGAGAGCTGGCAGTTGATGGAGCAGTTCTCTGCTATCCATAACCAGCCGATCGCAACCAAGAACAACGGTTATGACGGCCTCGACGCCCGCCTGACGGTCAACAAGACCCTGTTTGTCAAGTACGTCACCGACCTCAAGAGCTGGTATGATCAGGGTCTCATCAAGATCAAGAACAAGGATCTTGGTCAGGACATGGTCCAGGCCTTCGCATCCGGCGATTGCCAGATGATCATGACGTCGGTCGGCGATCACGGCACGGTCGGTAAGACCCAGAAGGCCGGCATGGCCTGGGACGTTGCCGAACTTCCGGTCTATGCCGGCACCGAGCGCAAGAACTCGCTCGTGGGCGGCGCTTCGCTCTGGGTTCTGCAGGGCAAGTCCAAGGATGAGTACAAGGCCGCAGCAGCCTTCCTCAACTTCATCCACGATCCGAAGACCGCTCTCTTCTGGTCGACCAATACCGGCTATATCCCCGTTACCAAGTCGGGCTTCGATTACATGAAGTCCACCGGCTTCTACGACAAGGCACCCTACAAGGGCCGCGAAGTCGCCATCGCCAGTTTGACGGCCTCCGAGCCGACGTCGATCACCCGCGGCATCCGCCTCGGCAACTTCACGCAGATCCGCGCTGAATTCGGCACCCAGATGCAGGCGATCTTCTCCAACAAGGTCAGCGTCAAGGAAGGCATCGACAACCTCGTCAAGAACGGCGACGCCAACCTCGAACGCTTCGAACAGACCTACAAGGGCAAGACCCTGCCCTGATACCGAATGCTCGCAAATCGGCGCCGTCCAACCTTGGACGGCGCTTTTTATCATGAAACACGGTTCTTCGAGCCCGATGCCTGCCGGAAAAAGTCATGGAAAAGCGAACAACATTCAACAAGTCGACCATCGGTGTACTGTTCGCGGTACCGCAACTCCTTCTCATCTTCACCTTCTTCTATTGGCCGGCGGGTCAGGCGGTCTTCTGGTCGCTGACGCTGCAGCAGCCCTGGGGCGGCGGCAATATCTTCGTCGGACTCGACAATTTCAGATCGATCCTCACCAATGCCGAATACTGGAACTCGGTCAGCCGCAGTCTCGTGTTTGCGGCAATCAGTACCGGCCTGTCGATGACGGTGGGTCTCGTGCTCGCAGCTCTGACAGACAGGCAGTTGAGGGGGTCGAAGTTCTACAGGGTCGTGCTCATCTGGCCGTACGGAATTGCCGCGCCCGCGCTTGCCCTCGCCTTCCGCTTCATCCTGGCACCTGAAGCCGGCATCATTTCCGTGGTGAACCATTGGTGGCCGGGGCTTTGGGATCCGGGCCTCGATGGTTTCGATGCGATGGCATCCATCATCGCTGCGTTTTCATGGAAATACATCGGCTACAATTTCATCTTTTTCCTCGCCGCCTTCCAGAGCATCCCCCGGTCCCTCATTGAAGCTGCCGCCATGGATGGTTCAGGCGTCATGCGGCGCTTCAAGGACATTCAGTTTCCGCTGATCACACCAACGATCTTTTTCCTGCTCGTCATCAACATCACTGAGAGCTTCCAGGATTCGTTCGGCATCATCGACATCATGACATCGGGAGGTCCAGCAAACTCAACGAACCTGATGGTCTACAAGATCTATTCCGATGGCTTCAAAGGCCTCGATTTTTCCGGCGCGGCGGCCCAGAGCATCATACTGATGGCCCTGATCATTGTGCTTACCATTTTCCAGTTCCGCTTCATCGAGCGGCGCGTGCACTACCGCTGAGGCAACCATGGTCGAACGTACCCCCCTATTGGACTTCTTCACCCACCTGATCCTGTTTTTAGGATTCGTCGTGGCCGCAGCGCCCTTTGCCATGGTCATAATCGCGTCGACCCATAATCTGGCCGATGTCAACCAGACACCGATGTCTTTGATTCCGGGCAATGATTTCTGGGTCAACATCAAGACCGCTTGGGTCAACGCCAACCTTGGCTCAGTTCTGCTAAACAGCATGATCGTTGCCGTTGGCGTTGCCGCCGCCAAGGTTCTCGTTTCGGCACTGACTGCCTTCTCGATAGTCTATTTTCGTTTTCCAGGCCGCAATGTGATGTTCTGGATGATCTTCATAACGCTCATGCTGCCGCTCGAAGTCCGTATCGTCCCGACCTACGCCGTAGCCGCCGACGTGCTTTCGCCGTACCAGACCATATTGGACGTTACCGGCGTGACCTGGCTCATCCAGACCGTCACCGGCGTCGAGCTCAAGATGAACTTCGGCCTGCTTAACTCCTATCCGGGCCTGATCCTGCCGCTTGTCGCGACCGCCACCGGCACCTTCCTGTACCGCCAGTTCTTCCTGACGATACCGGACGAGTTAACGGAAGCGGCCCGCATGGACGGTGCGGGCCCGGTGCGGTTCTTCATCGATATCCTGATGCCGTTGTCGCGCACCAACATGGCGGCGCTCGGAACGATCATGTTCCTTTGGGCGTGGAACCAATATCTCTGGCCGCTGCTGGTGACGACCGATCCCCATCGCTACGTCGTCGGCACCGCGCTGCAGAAGCTGATTCCGAACTTCGGCGGCATACCGGAATGGAATATCGCCATGGCCGGAACGCTGATCATGATGCTGCCGCCGATGATTGTCGTCGTCCTGATGCAGCGCTGGTTCGTGCGCGGGTTGATCTCCACGGAGAAGTAAGCCCACTTCCTATTGACCGAGACCAATATGATGGCGGGCCTCGTGCCCGCCATTTTCGTTCCCGGCCCGCAACTGCTCATGAAAATGCCGCTGGAGTACGGCTCCAACGGCATTAGATAGACCATCTTGATAAATTCACGTCAGATCAGGAAACCAGTTCCAGCTTCCGCACCGGCGCTGTTTCGGCCAGGTCGAGACGCAGGTCGGTTTCGTTGGAGAACAGGTGAATGTGCTCGGCAGGAAGGTGCAGTGCGATCGGCTGGCCAGTTTCGCTGGTGACATGGTCGGAAATGCTGAGCGCGAAGTTCGAGCCGTTGATGTCGGAGTGGATGACGCGACCGGCACCGAGCTCCTCGACGAAATCGACGGTCGCCGGGATGCTGCCGGGCGTCCCTACCGGCACCATGTAGGCGTGCTCAGGACGAATGCCGAGTGCTGCAGCGCGGCCGGCGTTGGCCTTGCCGATGGCTTGATCGACCGGGATCGGAATGCCGTCGAAAATGAAGTGCGTGCCGTCCGCGGCGAACGAGCCCTCAAGAAAGTTCATTGCGGGTGAACCGATGAACGAGCCGACGAAACGGGTGCGCGGCTTGTTATAGACTTCCAGAGGCGTTCCGACCTGCTCGACATTACCCTTGTACATCACCACCAGCTTGTCGGCGAGCGTCATCGCCTCGACCTGATCGTGGGTCACGAAAACCGAGGTGGCCGACAGGCGCTTGTGCAGGCGGCGGATCTCGACGCGCATCTGGACGCGCAGCTTGGCATCGAGGTTGGACAGCGGCTCGTCGAACAGGAAGACTTTCGGCTCGCGGATGATGGCGCGGCCCATGGCAACTCGCTGGCGCTGGCCGCCGGAGAGCTCGGCTGGCTTGCGGTCGAGGAAATCCTCGAGGCCGACGATGCGGGCCGTTTCCTTGATCCGGCGGTCGCGTTCTTCTTTCGGCACGCCGGCAACCTTGAGCGCGTAGCCCATGTTGGCAGCGACATTCATGTGCGGATATAGCGCATAGTTCTGGAACACCATGGCGCAGCCGCGCTCGCGGGGCTCCAGCTGGTTGACGACCACATCATCGATGACGATCTCGCCGCTGGTGATATCCTCGAGGCCTGCGATCATCCTGAGGAGGGTGGACTTTCCGCAACCGGACGGCCCGAGGATGACGACAAACTCACCGGAACGAAAATTCAGATCCACGCCGTGAACAACCTTGTTGCTGCCATAGGCCTTGCGGACCTGTTCGATGCGGATTTCTGCCATGCTACACTCCTTGCCGATATGGCCGGAGAGCTAACCACGTTGCATAACAGAACGGTGACAGGCCTCGGAGAATCTGATGTGCCAGCGCATTTCGCTTGCTTTCACGCGGCATGCATCGCCTGGGACAAGGCTGCGCCGGGTTTTCGCCGCAAGCCTTGAAACCTTTGATCCGACAACAACGTAGATGCGTAACAGACTTCAATCAGAAGGAAAAAGGGGGATGACGGCAGTGACGAAGGCGAGCGGATGTACCATCCTTTGGTTCAGAAAGGACCTCCGGCTCGACGACAACCTCGCGCTGCATGCCGCCTGCGAAAAAGGCCGGCCGATCTTTCCCCTTTACATACGCGAACCCGATAAAGACGGCACGGGACCGCTCGGCGCCGCACAGCGCTGGTGGCTCCATCACTCGCTGACTGCGCTGCAGGTGTCCCTTCGCGAACTTGGCAGCGACTTGATGCTTGCAAGCGGCGAGGCGCTTTCGGTGCTCACAAAGCTGATAGAAACCTCAGGCGCGACCGGCGTGGTCTGGAACCGCCGCTACGACCCTGCCGGTATCGCCGTCGACACCGAGATCAAGCGGCAACTCGCCGAGCGCAGCATAGAGGCCACCAGCTTTGCAGGTCAGCTGATGCATGAGCCTTCGAAGCTGATGACCGGCGGGGGCACACCCTACCGCGTCTACACGCCGTTCTGGCGGGCGCTCGAAGGCCGTGGCGAGCCGCCGGAGCCGCTGGATGCACCGAAGAAAATCACAGCCCCTGAAGCGTGGCCGGACAGCGAGCCATTGTCGGACTGGAAGCTGCTGCCGACAAAGCCGAACTGGGCGCTCTCGTTCTCCGACGTCTGGGTGCCAGGCGAAGCGTCGGCGCGCGCGCGGCTCGACGACTTCGTCGACGAGGCGCTGACTGGTTACAAGGCGGATCGTGATTTCCCGGCCAAGCCCGCGACCTCGATGCTGTCTCCGCATTTGGCACTCGGCGAGATATCGCCAGCCCGCATCTGGTATGCGACGCGCAACCTGCCGAAGAGCACGCCGCAGGACGACGTCATCCATTTCCGCAAGGAACTGGCCTGGCGCGATTTCTCCTATCATCTCCTGTTCCACTTCCCGGCCCTTCCCTCCGCCAATTGGAACAAGCGTTTCGACGCCTTCGAATGGAGGACGGAAACGGATCTGTTCGAGGACTGGACGCAAGGGCGTACAGGCTACCCGATTGTCGATGCCGGGATGCGGCAGTTGTGGAAGCATGGCTGGATGCACAATCGCGTCCGCATGATCGTCGCTTCGTTCCTGATCAAGGATCTGCTGATCGACTGGCGTCAGGGCGAGGAGTGGTTTCGCGACACGCTCGTCGACGCCGATCCCGCCAGCAATGCTGCTAGCTGGCAGTGGGTCGCAGGGTCCGGGGCCGACGCCTCGCCGTTCTTCCGTATTTTCAACCCCATTCTGCAGGGCGAGAAATTCGATCCCGAGGGGACTTATGTCCGCGAGTTCGTTCCGGAACTGGCCGAACTCGGCAACAAGTACATTCACCGGCCGTTCGAGGCACCGGCATCGGTGCTCGACCAGGCGGGCATCGCTCTCGGCAAGACCTACCCCAACCCGATCGTCGACCACGCAAAGGCCCGTGACCGGGCGCTGAAAGCCTATAGTGCAGTAAAGGACGCCGCATGAACGCCCTGTTTGCAGACCCCGGACACCACGGCGCCCACCGCATGAAAATCGCGGTCATCGGCTCCGGCGTTTCCGGCACCTCCGCCGCCTGGGCGCTTCACCCGGTACACGACGTCACGCTCTACGAAAAGGCGGACCGGGCGGGCGGGCACACGGCAACGGTCGACATCGACTATGACGGCACGCCGATTTCCGTCGACACCGGGTTCATCGTCTACAACGAGCAGAACTATCCGAACCTGACGGCGCTATTTTCCGAGCTGGGTGTCAAAACCCATGCCAGCAACATGAGCTTTGCATTGTCGCTCGACCGCGGCAGGATGGAATGGAGTGGCGATAATCTGGGGACGCTGTTCGCCCAGAAACGCAACCTGCTGCGTCCCTCCTTCCTGTGGATGGTGCGCGAGATCATGCGCTTCAACAAGACTTGCCTTACGGACCGCGCTGCCGGCCATCTGGCCGAACGCTCGATCGGCGACTACCTCGACTGGCGCGGTTTTTCGCCGGGCTTCACCAACAACTACCTGATCCCCATGGCGGCCGCCATCTGGTCAACACCGGCAGCGCAGATGCTGGACTTCCCCGCCGAGCATTTCGTCAATTTCTTCGACAATCACCGCCTGATCTACCTCAAGCAGCACCAGTGGCGCACGGTCACCGGCGGAAGCCGCAACTATCTGGAGAAGCTGCTGTCACCACTCGGCGACCGACTGAAGCTCTCATGCGGCATCCGCGGCGTCCAGCGCCGCGACGATCACGTGTTGATCACCGACGAGCACGGTCGCGAGGCGATCTACGACAAGGTGATCTTTGCCGCCCACAGCAACCAGACCCTGGCGATGCTGAAGGACGCAACGCCCGAAGAACGGCGTCTGCTCGGCGCTGTCCCCTATGGCCCGAACCGTGTCGTGCTCCACCGTGACCTCGCCCTGATGCCGAAGCGCCGCAAGGTATGGGCGTCTTGGAACTATCTCCGTTCCAGCGCAGGCGAAGGCGAAAACGGCTGTGCTGTCAGCTATTGGATGAACAGGCTGCAAGGCATTCGTGACGACCATCCCCTGTTCGTCACCCTCAACCCGGACCGCGAACCCGATCCGTCGAAGGTGTTTGCCGAGTATTCCTACGACCACCCGCAATTCAACGGCGGCAGCATGGATGCACAAGCGCAGCTTGCCAGCATTCAGGGGCGGAACCACAGCCATTTCGCCGGCGCGTGGACGGGCTACGGCTTCCACGAAGACGGCCTGACCTCCGGTCTCGCGGCAGCCGAGGCGCTCGGCCGCGTCATCCCGTGGCGCGCCCCGAGGCAGGCTGCCGTCCGTGCCAAGCAAGAACTTGAAGTCTTGGTATGAGGAAGCCTCTGGAAAAGGGCGGCGTCAACCTCGAGCGCAACGGTCCGGTGCCGCGTGTGCCCGCTGCTCTCTATACCGGCGAGGTGATGCACCAGCGCATGAAGCCATTCGGCCACCGCTTCCAGTATCGGGTATTCTCACTGCTGGTCGACCTCGATCGCCTTGTCGAGGCTGACAGGTTGTCGGCGCTGTTTTCCGTAAACAAAAGAAACCTTGTGGCTTTCCATGAGAAGGACCATTGCGGCGACAGTTCCACGCTACGCGCCTATGCCGACGGACTGCTCTCCGACGCGGGTCTTGCAGAACGGGCCGCCCGCATCGTGCTGGTCTGCTACCCGCGCATCCTCGGCTACGTCTTCAATCCGATTTCTGTCTACTACGCGTACGGCACCGACGAGCGCATGATGGCTGCCATCTACGAGGTCCGCAACACTTTCGGCGAGCGCCACACCTATGTCTGCCCGGTCAGCGACGGCGAGATGACAGAAGGCGGACTGCGCCAGAGCTGTGACAAGATTTTCCACGTGTCGCCCTTTATCCCGATGCAGATGCGCTATCATTTCCGCATGCTCCCGCCGGGCGATGAAATTCGCTGGCGTATCCTCGAAACCGATGCCGAGGGTCCGTTGCTGGCGGCCACATTCACTGGACGTCGGCAGACAATGGCAACAGCAACGCTTCTCGCGCTGACCGTCCGCATCCCGTTCCTGACCCTGAAGATCGTCGCCGGCATTCATTGGGAGGCACTGAAGCTGTGGCTCAAGGGGGCTAAATATATCCCTAAGCCAAAGGCTCCGCCTTCCGTCAGCATCAAGCCGCAGCGCATAACCCTGGAGGCCGCAGAATGACTTGGGATTCCCCGACAATAGATGCCAAGGACTGGCAAGTCCCGGTGGCACATCATATAGGTGTAGGAGCCAAGCCAATTGCTACCGGAGCATCGATGACTTACAGGCAGGACTGGACGAAATTCGCCGAGGGCGCCGAGATCCTGACGCAGGAGAACATAGCGCGCGTTGGCAAGGGGTTACCGCTGAAGGCGCGATTTGCGCTTCGCGGGTTGCTGCAGATGCAGACCGGTTCTCTCGCAATCCAGATGCCGGACGGCCGCAAAGTTGTCGTTGTCGGCAAGGTGGAGGGTCCCAAAGCTGCGGTAACGCTGCGCAACTGGAAGCTCGCCTACCGGGCGCTGCTCACAGGCACGATCGGCGTCGCAGAGACTTATATGGACGGCGACTGGGATAGCCCCGACATCGTATCGTTCCTCCAGCTTTTCCTGATCAATGGCGAAGCCGCCGACCAGTACGCTAATGGTACCGGCGGCATCATGCAGGTCGTCGAAAAGATTCGCCACTGGATGCGCGGCAACAGCAAGGCCGGGTCCAAGCGCAATATCTCGGCGCATTACGATCTCGGCAACGACTTCTACAAGGCGTGGCTGGATCCGAGCATGACCTATTCCTCCGCGCTCTATTCTACCGGCGCCAACGACCTGCAGTCGGCCCAGAATGCGAAATACCGGGCCTTGGCGGAAGCCACCGGCATCGAGCCGGGCGACCATGTGCTGGAGATCGGCTGCGGCTGGGGCGGGTTCGCCGAATTCGCCGCGCGGGAAATGGGGTGCCGGGTTACGGGCCTGACCATCAGCCGCGAACAGCTCGTCTTCGCCGAAGAGCGTATCCGCAAGGCTGGCCTCAGCGACCGCGTCGATTTCCGCTTTCAGGACTATCGCGACGAAACCGGCGTCTACGACAAGATCATCTCGATCGAAATGTTCGAGGCGGTCGGAGAGAAATACTGGTCGACCTATTTTTCCAAGCTGAAGGACTGCCTGAAGCCGGGTGGCCAGGCTGGCCTGCAGATCATTACGATCAAGCCGGAGGCCTTCGCGAAGTACAAGGCCAACCCCGACTTCATCCAGAAGTATGTATTTCCCGGCGGCATGCTCCCGACGCCGGAACATCTGCTGGCACTGAGCCGGAAGGTTGACCTGTCGATGGTCAAGGATTTCGGTTTCGGGCTCGACTATGCCCGGACGCTGGCGGAATGGCGCGACCGTTTCTGGGCCGCCTGGGAGCGGGTCAAGCCGCTTGGGTTCGACGACCGTTTCAAGCGGCTCTGGGACTTCTACCTGTTCTACTGCGAGGCGGGCTTCCTCTCGCGCAATATCGACGTACGCCAGGTGGTTTTTGCCAGGGCGTGACGCGGGCGGACTTCGTTCACCGCAGTCGGGCGGTGAGCGACCGATCGGCTGGTGGCGGCTTCTGGCATACGCGCTGCCGGCAGCGCCGCTCGCAGCGCTCGGCCTGCCGCTCTATGCGGTGGTGCCGACCTACTACACCGAAACCATAGGCCTCCCCCTTGCTGGCGTGGGCTTGGTGCTGCTGCTGGTGAGGATATTCGATGCCGTATCCGATCCACTGGTCGGCGTGGTCGCGGATCGCTTCCGACCTCGCTTCGGCCGACGTCGCCTGCTCTTTTCGATCTCGGTACCCATCGCCTCGCTTGCCGCTCTGATGCTCTACTCGCCACCACCGGGTGTGACGTTGCTGTGGCTGGGCGCATGGGGCGTGGTGCTGTCGCTCGGTTATACGATGGCGATGGTGCCCTATTCGGCATGGGGCGCGGAACTGATCGACGACTACAGTGGTCGCACATCGCTCACCAGCCTTCGCGAGGGGATATCACTGATCGGGGTGCTGATCGCCATCGTCGTGCCGTTCGCCATCGGCATGGAGCGCGGAGCTCCAATTTCCGGACTGGCCGTGCTTGGGATCATCGTGGCCATCAGCCTGCCGGTCTCGGGCCTGATAGCCGTGATCTTCGTGCCGGAACCGCGCGAGCATAGAGTCGCCAGGGTAGCCCTCCGGCAGAGCCTCGGCTTTCTGGCGGCAAACAAGCCGTTCGTCCGCCTGCTGATCGCGTATTTTATCAACGGCTTTGCAAACGGCATCCCCGCGACACTCTTTCTCTATTTCGTATCGGACCGGCTTGGGTTGCCGCAATCGCGCGGGCCGCTGCTGTTCATGTATTTCCTCTTCGGCATCGCCGGTGTTCCGCTGGCGACGCTGGCTGCCAGACGCTTCGGCAAGCATCGCGCCTGGTGCATTGCAATGATCGTTGCTTGTGCCGCCTTCGTCGCGGCACCGCTGCTGCCTTCTGGTTCGCTCTATGGTTTTGGCGCGATCTGCATCGTCACGGGCCTCATGCTGGGCTTCGATTTATCTCTGCCCCCGGCAATCCAGGCCGACGTCATCGATGTGGACACCGCCCAATCCGGTTCGCAGCGCGGCGGCCTCTATTTTGCGGCCTGGGGGCTGGCCACCAAGCTCTCGCTGGCGGCGGGTGTTGGGCTCATCTTTCCGCTGCTATCCGCCTTCGGCTTCGATGCTGCGGCCGGCGCCGGCAACCGGCCGGAGGCTCTCTGGACGCTGGCCATCTCCTATGCATGGATACCCATCGCGCTGAAGCTCATCGCCGTGGCGCTGATGTGGAATTTTCCGCTCGACGAGGCAGCGCACAAGGTTTTGCGCTCGCGCATCGACGGCAGCAGGCCAGCCGCTACTCGGCCGGATGCGGAGAGGGATCTCGCGGCGGCTCTACCCCACGCTCGGGCCATCCGGTAAACCGGTTGATGGCCTTGAAATAGAGATTGTAGGGCAGGAACTTCAGCAGCTTCAGCCTTAGCGTAAAACTCTTCGGAAAGCTGATCTCGAAGGAGAGCGACTTTAGGCCTGCGGCGATCTCGTCGGCAGCGACCTTAGCGGTTACCAGCGACGGCATCGGGAATTGGTTGTTCTTCGTCGCTTCGGTATCGACGAAACCCGGATTGATGATCTGGATTCGGATGCCGAGTTTATCGAGATCGAATTTCAGGCTTTCGGCCATGTTGATGAGCGCCGCCTTGGTGGCTCCGTAGGCGGCACTTGTCGGCAGCCCTCCATAGCCGGTGACTGACGAGACGATAGCAATCTGGCCCTGCCCCTTCGCCTTCATGTGACGCACGGCGGGGATCAAACAATTGACCACGCCGGAGAGGTTGACGGAGAAGCTCCGCTCGAAGTCATCGTGTTTCAGATGCGCACCGTCCACTGGCAGATAGACACCGGCATTGAAGATTGCCATGGCCAGAGTGCCGTGCTGGTACTCGATGGCGGCGACGGTGTGCTCCATGTCCTCGGCGCTGGTAACGTCACCATCGAGAACGATGATGCTGCCGGCAAGTCCTGCTGCCTCCAGCTGGAGTTCGAGCAACTTTTCGTGGCTACGGGCGGTTACTGCAACCCGGTACCCTTCACCCGCAAGCTTGAGCGCGAGCGCTCGTCCAATGCCCGAGCTGGCTCCGGAAATCCAGACGATCCCATGATCGGGTCGGGCGACATAGTCACGCATCTCGTTGCTCCTCGGCGGGTCCGGTTCAACACCAGGCGATGTCAGAAAGTTCCTGTCCAGCAGTTTGTTGCTGCCGATAACACGCTATTGTGGCTGCTTTCAGCCGAGCAGGTCGCCAACGAGCCGCGTCAGCGGCCCCTTGAATTTTATCGGCGCCTCGAGCACAGAGAACGCAATGCAGGGCCGGTCGTTTTCGGCCACCGGCCGATGTACGATGCTGTCGTCGGCGATCGATATCTCACCCGGCCCGTAGCGGCCGCGAGCATCCGAAAATGCCCCCTCCAGCACCAGCGTCAACTCGGCGCCCTGATGGGTGTGGGTCGGCAGCTTCCTGCCGGCGCGGATCCACATGAGGTTGACCTCGCAGCCATCAATTTCGCCAAGCCCGTATCTCCTGAAGCCCGGCAACTTGCTGCGCCACGGTATATCCGCAAGATCATAACCGATGAAATCCCGCAGCGTCCGTGGCAACCCCCCGTGCACGGATCTCTCGGCCGGGCGCGGCGCCGGTTCCGGGGAGCCCGACGATGCGAAAATGGTCGCAAGCCGGGAATTCCTGTCACCGACATCAACGGCGGGCATCTGTTCCAGAGCCTCGCCTGCAAGTGCTTCTAGATCATGCACGATTAAACGATTGACGGGCTGCATCTCCAGATGAGTGGCAACAAGGATGCGGGCAGGTTCCGGAAGGGAGCCGGCAACGTAATGCGCCATCAGCGCGTCGAAAGTATCGATGTGATTGCCCACCATATTCGTTCCGACCAAGACCCGTTCACCCGCTCGAACTTTTCTGCTGATCCATACGCCAAAAGTCAATCGACAGATCACCAAGGCAGACTTATTGCTTTGAACCGATGAATTTTATCGCACCGGCCGCCCTATGAGAACGGTATTTCTTGCCAATGCCGCCTTGTGGAGAGAAAAGACCGTTCTTACAATAGGATCAAACAGAAGGCAGATCCCATGAGCGTTTACCCCTCCGTCCTCGAAGCGATCGGCCACACACCTCTCATCAAGCTGAAGGGCGCCTCCGAGGCGACCGGCTCGACGATCTACGGCAAGGCGGAATTCCTGAACCCGGGGCAATCCGTCAAGGACCGTGCGGCGCTCTACATCATACGTGACGCCGAGAAAAAGGGACTGCTTTGGCCGGGAGGCGTTATCGTCGAGGGCACGGCCGGCAACACTGGCATCGGCCTCACGCTCGTCGCCAAGGCGCTGGGCTATCGCACCGTCATCGTCATCCCGGAAACGCAGAGCCAGGAGAAGAAGGACGCGCTGAGGCTGCTCGGCGCGGAACTGGTCGAGGTGCCGGCTGCACCTTACAAAAACCCCAACAATTACGTCAAAGTCTCCGGCCGGCTGGCTGACCAACTGGCAAAAACCGAGCCGAACGGCGCCATCTGGGCGAACCAGTTCGACAATCTCGCCAACCGCCAGGCGCATATCGAGACGACGGCGCGCGAAATCTGGGATGATACGCATGGCAAGGTCGACGGCTTCATCTGCGCGGTCGGTTCCGGCGGCACGCTGGCCGGGACGGCGATGGGCCTGCATGGCTTCAACAAGGGCATCAAGATCGGCCTCGCCGATCCCGAAGGTGCATCGCTCTATGAGTTCTATGCCCATGGCACGCTGAAATCCGAGGGATCGTCGATCACCGAAGGCATCGGCCAGGGACGCATCACAGCCAATCTCGAGGGCTTCAAGCCTGATTTTGCCTACCGGATCTCGGATGCAGACGCATTGCCGCTTGTCTTCGACCTTGCAGCACATGAAGGGCTGTGCCTCGGCGGCTCGTCAGCCATCAACATAGCCGGCGCGATGCGGATGGCGAAGGATCTCGGCCCCGGGCACACCATCGTCACCATCCTCTGCGACTACGGCAACCGCTACCAGTCAAAGCTCTTCAACCCGGACTTCCTGAAGTCAAAGGGCCTGCCTGTGCCGGATTGGCTGACGGCGTCCCCGGAGATTTCCGTGCCCTATGAACGGGTCGCGTGATTGCCGATGACAGTCGAGGCGCTCTTCCGTGACGATTTCTATCTGTCGACCGTCGAGGCGACGGTGACTGCAGTGCACGAGGACGGCGGCATCGAAGTCGACCGGACCTGCTTTTATGCAACATCGGGCGGTCAGCCCGGCGATACCGGATTTCTGGAACGCAGCGACGGCTCAAGGATCCTGCTGGGCCAGGCACGCCATGGCGCGACCAAGGACATTATCCTGCACGCACCGCTCGAAGGCGAGGCCGTGCCTTCCGTCGGCGAGACAGTGGTTCTGCACATCGACTGGCCGCGCCGCTACCGGCTGATGCGGATGCACACCGCCTGCCATCTCCTGTCCGTCGTCTGCCCCTACCCGATCACAGGCGCTGCCGTCGGCGAAGACGAGAGCCGCGTCGACTTCGACATGGGCGAGGCCATCGACAAGGACGATGTGACGGCGAAGCTTATGACGCTCGTCAACGAAAATCACCCGATCACCCTGCAATGGATTACCGACGAAGAGCTTGCCGCCAATCCGGGCATCGTCAAGTCCAAGAACGTTCGGCCTCCGACAGGACTTGGCCGGGTCAGTCTCGTCTGCATCGGCGAGAGTTCGTCCGTTGACAGCCAGCCCTGTGGCGGCACACATGTGTCTGAGACGCAGGAGGTCGGCGCGATCTATATCGCCAAGATCGAAAAAAAGGGCAAGGAAAACCGGCGTTTTCGCATCCGCTTCGGAACGCCCGGGCAAGAAGCCTGAACAGCATGGAGATCAGCATGAGTGTCGACCAAAGCCGTTTTGTCGTATCGGCCGAATGGCTGCAACAGCAGCTTGGCGCTCCGGACCTGAAGGTGGTCGACGCCGCGTTCTATCTCCCGGCGCAGAAGCGGGACGCGGAGGCCGAATACGCCGCCGGCCATATTCCGGGCGCCGTCCGTTTCGACCATGACAAGATCGCCGATCACTCCACGGACCTGCCGCACATGGTGCCCTCCCCGGAGTATTTCGCCGAACAGGTCGGCAGGCTTGGGATATCGGCAACCGACCGGATCGTCGTCTATGACGGTCCCGGTATTTTTTCGGCACCGCGCGCCTGGTGGCTGTTCCGCATCATGGGCGCTAGCAAGGTCGTAGTGCTGGATGGCGGCCTCGATGGCTGGAAGGCCGAGGGCCGTCCCCTGGAAACGACGACGCCGGATCCGCAGCCCGCGACTTTCACCCCTGTATTCGACGACAAGCGCGTGGTCGGCTTCGAGGACATGCGCGATATCGTCTCCAGCAGCGCCATGCAGATTGCAGATGCGCGTAGCGCCGGCCGGTTCGCAGCCGAGGAACCCGAGCCCCGCGCCGGTATGCGCTCCGGCCACATGCCGGGTGCCCGCAGCCTGCCTTCCGGCTCCTTTTCGACCGGCGGCAAGCTGAAGACGCTGTCAAAACTGAAGCAGACCATCGAGGCCGCCGGCATCGATCTTTCCAAGCCGGTCGTCACCAGTTGCGGTTCGGGTATCACTGCGGCAATCATTACGCTGGCGCTGGAATCACTCGATCACAGCGACAACCGGCTCTATGACGGCTCCTGGACGGAATGGGGAAGCCGGCAGGACACACCCATCGCCACCGGCAAGGCTTGAACATGACTGAAACAACCCTCGCACAAATACCGGTCCAGATCACCCGGCTGGAAATGACTGCGCCGCCGAAGACCAGCCTGGCGATCCCGATCAATATCCAGGCTGCCGTCATGCGGGCACCGAAGATCCCGCTGCCGTTCTACCGCTATCTCTACCGGCAGGTCGGTGCCCGATGGCAGTGGGTGGACCGGATGAGAATGAGCGACGAGGAGCTGACGACCGTCCTCCATGACGAGCGCAACGATGTCAGCGTTCTCTACGTCAATGGCGCGCCCGCCGGCTTCTTCGAACATTTTCGTGTCGACGAGGACACAATCGAGCTTAGTCACTTCGGGCTGATAGAGCATGCGCTCGGGCTTGGCATCGGCAAGTGGTTCCTGCTGCAGGCTCTCTATGCCCTGTGGCTTTCGAACCCGCAGCGGATCGTGGTGACGACCAATAATCTCGACCATCCGCGCGCGCTGCAGCTTTACCAGATGTTCGGTTTTTCACCGGTATCGACGGCGCAAGGCACAGTCACGCCGCTGACTGACGACGAGTTGCTCGAGATCATCAAGCGCGGCTGAGACTAGCGCGACAGCCCGTTTGGCCGGCGCGGATCTGTGCGCCGGTCTATTTCGAGCGATTGCCCGGCGGTGGCCCTGAGGTTGGCAACCTCTCGCCGCAATACGCTGAGTTCTTCGAGTATCTTGTCATTCTGCCTGGCGAGATAGTCGAGATCGATGTTTGGCATGCTGACGCTCCCTTTTAATCGAAAAATAGCGCTTTGAAAACGAACGGCAAGAAACGGGTGGTTTCGCCCTGATCGGAGCCGCATGTCATGACGACCTTAAAGGGAGATCTGTCATGTCCAACATTCGTTTCGCCGCCATGCCCTACGCCGATGCCGAAGCTCTCTGGAGCGGAGACGCCGATGCCTACGGGAGACTGCCGGAAACCACGATCTCCGATGGCCCCGGCAATCCCTGCCGGCATTGCCTCCGGAATATCGACGCCGGGGACGAATTGCTGGTCTTTGCCTATCGGCCTTTTCCGGAGCTGCAGCCATACGCCGAAACCGGCCCGGTCTTTCTACACAAGCTGCCTTGCCAACGCTATGCGGCAGAGGAGGTCCTGCCGCCCGTTCTGTCCGGCACCCGCGACTTCATCGTGCGGGGATACAGCGACAGCAATCGCATCGTCTACGGCACGGGCGCCGTCACGGCCACCGACGACATTCCCGCCTATGCCGAAACGCTGCTGGAGCGGCCGGAAATAGCTTATGTCCACGTGCGATCGGCGCGCAACAACTGCTATCAGTGCCGGATAGACAAGCAAAAAGCGCCGGTCCATGGGGAGCTCGGCGCCTTCATCTGACAGCTGGCCTTGCGGTCAGGCGACGTTCAGGATGCTTTCCGGCGCAACGGCTTCATAGCCGAGTGCTTCGGCAACCGCTGCATTGACGATGCGGCCCTTGTGAACGTTGAGACCATTGCGCAGATGGCGGTCTTCGGCGATGGCGCGGAGGCCGCGATCGGCAAGCGCCAGGCCATGGTGAAGCGTGGCGTTGTTCAGCGCATGGGCTGACGTGACCGGTACGGCACCCGGCATGTTGGCCACGCAATAATGCACGACGCCTTCGACGACATAGGTCGGATCGGAATGCGTCGTTGCATGCGAGGTCTCGAAGCAGCCGCCCTGGTCGATGGCGACATCGACGATGACGGCACCCTTCTTCATGCCGGTCAGCATGTCCCGGGTCACGAGTTTTGGCGCAGCAGCACCAGGGATCAGCACGGCACCGATGACCAGGTCGGCGGAGAAGACTTCGTCCTCCAAGGCCTGTATGCTGGAATAGCGGGTGTGAACCCGGCCGGCAAAGAGGTCATCAAGCTGGCGCAGGCGCGGCAGGTAGCGATCGAGGATGGTGACGTCTGCACCGAGGCCGACGGCCATGCGGGCAGCATGCAGCCCGACGACACCGCCGCCGATAACGGTGACCTTGCCCGGCAGCACCCCGGGAACGCCGCCGAGGAGGACGCCGAGACCGCCATTGGCCTTCTGCAATGCCGTCGCTCCAGCCTGGATCGACAGGCGTCCGGCGACTTCCGACATCGGCGCCAGCAATGGCAGGCCGCCACGGTCGTCGGTCACAGTCTCATAGGCAATGGCGGTGACGCCGGAAGCCAGCAGGCCCCTTGTCTGCTCCGGATCCGGAGCGAGATGGAGATAGGTATAAAGGATCTGGCCTTCGCGCAGTTGTGCCCACTCCTGCGGTTGCGGCTCCTTGACCTTGACGATCATGTCGCAACCCTCGAAAATTTCCTTGGCCGAGCCGACAATCTTGGCACCGGCCGCTGCATAGGCGTGGTCGTCGGCACCGATGCCGGCCCCGGCCTTGGTCTCGATCCAGACCTGGTGGCCGTGGGCGACATAATCACGCACGGCGGCCGGCGTCAGGCCTACGCGGTATTCGTGGTTCTTGATTTCCTTCGGGCAGCCGATGCGCATGTTCGTTCCTCTCGATAGCCGTCCGCTTTTGCGGATCGTGATACTTGAGTGAACCATTTCGGCGACGCAATGTCCTTGCAAAGACGGTTTGCAGAACTATCGCTTTTCGACGATAATTGCGTTTTACCATCAAATATCGAAGGATATTCGAATGTCCGAGCTTGATGCCATCGATCGTGCCATTTTGAGAGCTCTTCAGCAGAATGCCCGGATCACCAATACCGAGCTTGCCGTAAAGGCTGGCCTTTCGCCATCAGCCTGCTCGCGCCGCGTCGATATTCTCGAAAAGAACGGCACCATCGGCGGCTACCACACGCGCCTGTCGCACAAGGCGCTGGACTACCGGATGATCGCCGTTGTCCATATTTCGCTGTCCGGCCAGTTCGCCAAAACGTTGACCGAATTCGAAACAGCGGTAAAACTTTGCCCGAACGTGCTCGTTTGCTATCTGATGTCGGGCGAGTACGACTATATCCTGCGGGTCGCCGCACGCGATCTGGAGGACTACGAGCGCATCCACCGCGACTGGCTGTCCGCCTTGCCGCATGTGGTCAAGATCAACTCTAGCTTCGCGCTACGAGAGGTGATCGACAGGCCGAATGTCGGTCTTTAACCGGAGTACGCCGCTTCGAAACTTAAGCTTGGCATAGACTCATTATCAACGTCTGTCGGCTAATCCTTAACTGGAGGCAGGAATGACAATGCAGAACGAACCCAACATGCTCGGTATGAAGGTGCGCAGCCAGGTCCGTCGCCATGCGCGCCTGGTCGGCAGCGTCAGATATCTCAATCGTGAAACCGAAGGCCGCATTGTCGATCTTTCCCCCACGGGCCTGGCGCTCGATCTGAGCGGCGCCTTCCTCGGAGCGGCCGGCAGCAAGGTCCGCATCGACTGCGAAGAAATCGGCACCATCGAGGGGACGGTCCGCTGGATGCGCAATGGCCGCATTGGCGTCGAATTCAACCGCAGCTCCAATGCGGCGGCGCAGGTCAGCTCCTATTTCCGATTTTTCCACAAGGATATCACGCCGGTTTTGAAACGCTGACCGCTTGCCGGACTGGTGCCATCTACCTGTCACTTAACGGGTGCACTCCTCGATAAATCATCCTAGTCTCGCCCGGCGTCGGGGGACGTCGATGAATGCTGAGGAGAAAGCCATGCCTGCGAGTTTCGATTTTTCCATGTCCCGCCGCTCGTTGCTGGGCGGTCTCGGTGCGTCTGCAGCACTTGTCATGCTGCACCCCTTTTCGGCGCGCGCAGCCGGCAATCAGGCCCATCTGCGGCTGATGGAAACCACGGATATCCACGTCAACGTCTTCCCCTATGACTACTACGCCGACAAGCCGAACGAGACGATGGGGTTGACGCGGACGGCAACGATCATCGATTCCATCCGTGCCGAAGCGACCAATTCGATTCTCGTGGACAATGGCGACGTGCTGCAGGGCAATCCGATGGGCGACTACATGGCCTATCAGCACGGCATGAAGGACGGGGACGTCCACCCCGTCATCAAGGCCATGAACACGCTCAATTACGACGTCGGCACGCTCGGCAACCACGAATTCAATTACGGCCTCGACTTCATGTTCAAAGTTCTGGGCGGCGCCAACTTCCCCTTCGTCTGCGCCAACCTCACCAGAGGGCAACTGGCCAGCGACCCGAAGAAGGACGACCTGTTCTTCAAGCCGTATATGATCCTCGACAAGACCATCAAGGACGGTGCCGGCAAGGAGACGCCGATCAAAATCGGCTTTATCGGCTTCGTTCCGCCACAGATCATGCTCTGGGATCTCAAGAACCTCGAAGGCAAGGCACAGACCCGCGATATCGTCGAGGCCGCCAAGGCATGGGTGCCCGTCATGAAGGAACAGGGCGCCGATATCATCATCGCCCTTTCGCATTCCGGCATCGATGGGTCTGCTCCGTCCGCCCGGATGGAAAATGCATCGCTCTATGTGGCGGCAGTCGAAGGCATCGATGCGGTCTTCACGGGCCACCAGCATCTGGTCTTCCCCGGCCCGAAAACCTGGGACGGGATCAAGGGCGCCGACCCCGTCAAGGGCACGTTGCAGGGCAAACCTGCTGTCATGGGCGGCTTCTGGGGTTCTCACCTCGGCCTTATCGACCTTTTGCTGGAAAAGGACGGCAAGGACTGGAAGATCGTCGACTTCACTTGCGAAGCTCGGCCGATCTATCACCGCGACGAGAAGAAGAAGGTCATCGCCGATGTCGGCGACAAGAAGGAAGTGGTCGAGGCAGCGAAAGCAGAGCACGAGGCAACCCTCGCCTATGTGCGCACGCCCGTCGGCAAGACGGCGGCGCCGCTCTATTCCTATTTCGCGCTGGTGGCCGACGACCCCTCGGTCCAGATCGTCTCCAAGGCGCAAAGCTGGTACATCAAGGACATGCTGAAGGAGACGCAGTACAAGGATCTGCCTGTTCTCTCTGCAGCAGCGCCCTTCAAATGCGGTGGCCGCAACGGCCCGGACTACTACACCGACGTCGCCGCAGGACCAATTGCCATCAAGAACGTCGCCGACCTCTACCTCTATCCGAACACCGTGCAAGCCGTCGTTATCAACGGAGCGCAGGTCAAAAACTGGCTCGAGATGTCGGCGTCGATGTTCAACCAGATCACACCGGGGGCAAAAGATGCACCGCTGCTGAACCAGGCCTTCCCGTCGTTCAATTTCGACGTCATAGACGGCGTCACCTATCAGATCGACCTTTCGCAGAAGCGTCGGTTCGATGACGACGGCAAGCTGGTGAATGCCGATTCCAATCGCATTCAAAACCTGCAGTTCGACGGAAAACCGATTGATCCGGCAATGAAATTCCTGGTGGTCACCAACAACTACAGGGCGGGCGGCGGCGGCAAGTTTCCGGATATCGCCACGGACAAGGTGGTCTATCAGGCGCCTGATACAAATCGCGACGTCATCGTCCGCTATATCCACGACCAGCGCACCATCAACCCCAGCGCCGATGGCAACTGGACCTTCAAGCCGATGCCGGGCACCACTGTCGTGTTCGACAGCGCGCCAAAGGCGAAGACCTATATCGCCGACCTCAAAAGCGTCCGCGTCGAGGATGTGGGCGACGGCGCCGACGGTTTCCATACGTTCCGGTTGGTTCTCTGATCGCGGCTAGCTTATGCGACGGGTGCCGATGGTGCCCGTCGGAACAACCAGCGCAACGCCGGCGTCAGCCCAGCGGCTTCCAGCCGGCGCGGCCGACGACGCGATTGCGGCCGTCATTCTTGGCGAGGTAAAGCCGGTCGTCGGCGATTGCCAGCAGGCCGTTGAAGCTTGCGGCATCATCCCCGGACGTTGCAACGCCGATGCTGACGGTGATGGGTTTGCCCCCTGGATTGCGAATGGTTTCCGCCACCTGCCACCGCAGATGCTCGGCCAGAAGCAATGCCTCCGCGTGATTTGTCCGCGTGCAGAGCACCACGAATTCCTCGCCGCCGAACCGGAAGAGCCGGTCGGTCGGGCGTAATGCGTTCGAGATTGCGGCGGCGACCGCCTTCAAGACGCCATCGCCTTCGAGATGGCCGAACTGGTCGTTGACCGCCTTGAAGTCGTCGGCGTCGATCAGCAGCAGCGTCATGGTTTCGTTACGCTTCTGGCTGTCGCGCAGTATCTGCGGCCCTTCCACCTCCATGCGGTTGCGATCGAACGTACCCGTCAGCAGATCGCGACCGCTGCGAGAGAAGAGATCGTCGTAGCGCTCGCGAAACGTCAGGTCGTGAAACACGTCGAGCACGGAGCGGTGCGCGGTGGTCGCCAGATGTCGTCGTATGCTGCGCTGATAGAGCGCGAAAAGCCCCGAATAGATCAGAACGGCGAGAAGCTTACCAATCCAACCGCTCCAGAAGGCAGCCATCGGAACGCCTGAGAAATAATGTAAAGCCGCAAAGAAGCCGATCTGGTCGAAGGTCAGCAGCACGAAGCCTGCGATCATGAAGCGCAACACGACCCAGCGCTGTATGAAACGACCCAGTTTCTCATAGAGCAGGATGATGCCTATGGCGTCGATATAGAGCAGCGCCGTGCCCCAGATCATCAGCCAACCCATCTCCCGAAGAAAAGCGAAATCCGTACTGCGGCCCGGCGATACCACGGCGGGAATTTGAAACTGCACCGCCCAGGCAATCGCGACGGTGAGCAAATTGCCGAGAAACAGACCGTAGATCGGCTGGCGCACGATCGCCGCATCCTCCTGCATGTAAAGCATCAGGATCATCATCAGCTTGCCGGCGAAAAACACCGAGGAGCCGGGAGACACCACGCCGAAAGGCAGTTCGACATAGAAGACGGCTGCGAGATAGGTTTCCATGAAGTGCATTACGCCGAGTGCCGTCAGGAAGACGCCCAGCCCGATACGGTGCCGCAAATGCAGGAGAGTCACCATGATCGCAAAATAAGCGACGGCCTCGAGCACGAACAAAGCCAGGTTAAGCTCCCTCATCGCATTGTCCGCTTTCGCCTCTTAAATGTGTTTCTGCACAACGACCGTTTAAGTTTGAAATATAGGACGGCTGAGGTTCCGCCAAGTCTATTGCAGTCGAATCCGGTATTTTGACGCAACGATGTTAACGCTGCGCGGTGCCAGTTAAGAAGAGAGAGTAGCGACAAGCGGTGCTTAAGTGCAAAACTCGCGGAAATGCTGCTGATGGAGCCGATCCCCACCCGCTCCTGCGACTTCTTGTTAATAACGTGAGATGTTTTTTTTGCAGATGATGGGCGATCAAGCCCCTCATCCGTTACTGGCGAAACAGCGCACCCAATCAGACCTGACGGCTAGGCTCGCCATCGGCAAACAGCGACGGGCCATGCTGGTCGATGATCTGTTGCGCCTTGCGGAAGGTCGTCTCCACCGCGTCATCGACCGAGCTGAAAACGTCGGCGCGGATGAAGCTCCGAACCAGGATTTCGCCGTTCACCTGCTTTTCGATACGACCGGCCAGACGGAACTGGCTGCCTTCACGCTGCGGAACGGCGAAAATCTGGCAATCCTGATAGGTCTGCGAGGCGGCTGGCGCCCCCGCCTTTGTGGCCTCGGCCTTGGGCCCGCCGGCACCGGTGAACAGCGACAGGATCGTGGAGAAGAAGGACGCCATTGTTTGCCTCTTGGTTTGCCGCGGCCTGAAAGCGCAGACAGTCATATGATCAGGTTTGCAAGGATCTCGTTATCGGTGATGTCTTCGTAGCCAAGTCCGGCATTCTCGAAATTCTGCCGCAGCTCCGCGAAACTGTCCGCATTCTTCACCTCGATTCCGATCAGGATAGAACCGAAATTGCGGGCGCTCTTCTTCAGGTATTCGAAGCGGGCGATGTCATCGTCAGGGCCGAGCAGATTGAGAAAGTCACGCAGCGCCCCAGGACGCTGGGCCAGACGCAGAATAAAATATTTCTTCAAGCCCGCATGGCGCATGGCGCGCTCCTTGACGTCGGGCAACCGCTCGAAATCGAAGTTGCCACCGGACACGACGGCAACAATGGTCTTGCCACGGATAGCGTCGCGATCCATCGCCTCGAGCGCGGTGATCGCCAGAGCGCCGGCCGGTTCGAGCACGACGCCTTCGACATTCAGCATGTCGATGATCGTCACGCAGATAGCATTCTCCGGCATCAGCATCACCTGATCGGCGGGGAAACCTCGCAATGCTTCAAAATTGAGATCGCCAATGCGGGCAACCGCCGCCCCGTCAACGAAATTATCGACCTTCGGCAATGTCAGCAGGCTTCCGGCCTCTACCGAGCGACGAAGGCTGGGAGCGCCCGCCGGCTCGACGAAACGGAACGCCGACGGTGGCAGGACATCGCTGAAATAGCCGGTGATCCCGGCAGCGAGGCCGCCGCCGCCGACCGGCATCACGACCAGATCCGGCAGCACGCCCTCCGGCAATTGCGCCGCGATTTCGGCCGCCACCGTCGCCTGCCCCTCGATAATGTCGGCGTGGTCGAACGGCGGCACCATGAAGCCGTCATTGGCCGAGACGTAGTCGCGGGCAGCCTGGTAGCACTGGTCGAAAAAGTCGCCGAAGAGTTTGATCGTGATGAATTCGCCGCCGAATATGCGGGTCTTCTCGATCTTCTGCTGCGGTGTCGTCACCGGCATGAAAACCACACCGGGCACGCCGAAGTGGCGGCACACGAAGGCAAATCCTTGCGCGTGGTTACCGGCCGAGGCGCAGACGAAGACTTTACCGGTACCGCCGGCTGCCATCTGCTTGCGGAAAAAGTTGAAGGCACCGCGGATCTTGTAGGAGCGCACGGGCGTCAGGTCCTCGCGCTTCAGCCAGATATCGGCACCGTAGCGGGCGGAGAGATGCTCGTTGAATTGCAGCGGCGTTGCGGGGAAAATCTCCCGCATGGCTTCCTGTGCGCTGTCGACATCCCGTGTGTTCAAAATCCGAACGTCCTTCGTTGTTTCAAGCGTCTGGCTATGACACAGGCCAGCTGTCTAGATAAAGTCTCTTATTTGTCTGAGGCTAGGCAAACTCCGCTTTTTCGGTGCTGACCACCCTCATAATGTCTCTTCCGAAAGAATCGTAGCGGACAACAAGGCTCAACCCCTCATTTCTTTGGATTGACATCTACTTCTGGGGTGCACCCTATACGGCAAGCCATCATGATGATGGTTAGAGGCCCGCTATGCGCCTGGTGTATCCGGGTTGGCGGGCTTCGTCTTTTTTGGGCCGCTCTCCTTTCGGCGTCTGAATGCCAAGCCTTTATTCCGCCGTGAGCCTGTCTAATATGACGGTATGATGACACGAATCCTCCTGAAGGGCGCGGCATGGTCCATGCTAGCCTTTATCCTCTTTTCCACCGTTTCGCCGATAGACCTCAGGCCGTATACTCTGACGACGGTCAACATCGACCGCGCCGGCGCCTATGCGCTGGCCGGTCTGGTTTTTGTACTGGCCTACCCACGCCACTGGAAATCGATCGGAGTTCTTCTGGTCGCAGGCGCACTCGGCTTCGAGTTCCTTCAGGAATTCTCGCCTACCCGCCATGCAAGGCTGCACGACGCCCTCGTCAAGGGCGGCGGAGCAATTGCAGGCGTGGCGATGGGCTACGCCTTCAACCGCATCCGGGCGCGATGGACGCCGGACCTCCTGGTGGCCGGCTGAAGCAGCCATCCGGCCGAGGAAGACGCCACAGTTACCTCAGCTGCGTGCCGATATCCGAGATCACCGGGTTGACGGAATCGTCAAACTCGTTGATTTGGAAGGCAGGCGGACGTGGCGAAACTGGTAGACGCAAGGGACTTAAAATCCCTCGGCCTTGGCTGTACGGGTTCGACCCCCGTCGTCCGCACCATCTGATCTTCTTAACGCATCTGTATTTCATGCAAAAAGCGCGACCTCACGGCCGCGCTTTCTAATTATTCAATAGCGAAAATCAGGCGAGCTTGGCAGCAATCTTTGCCACGTGGGCGCCCTGGAACCTTGCGCCTTCGAGTTCGATTTCAGACGGCATGCGCGAGCCGTCGCCGTTGGTGATCGTCGTTGCGCCGTAAGGCGAGCCGCCCTTGACTTCTTCGGTGCCGAGCTGGCCGGCGAAGCTGTAGGGAAGACCGACGACAGCCATGCCGTGATGCAGGAAGGTCGGCAGGAAGCCGAGGATGGTGGACTCCTGTCCGCCGTGCTGGCTGGCAGACGACGTGAAGGCCGAGCCGACCTTGCCGACCAGCTTGCCGCCGAACCACAGGCCGCCCGTCTGATCCCAGAAGTTGCGCATCTGCGAAGCGACCGTGCCGAAGCGGGTGCCGGCGCCGACGATGATTGCGTCGTATTCGGCGAGTTCGTCGGCAGTGGCGATCGGCGCTGCCTGGTCCATCTTGTAGTGCGATGCCTTGGCAACCTCGTCGGATACCAGTTCCGGCACGCGCTTGACGACAACTTCGGCACCGGCCGACTTTGCGCCTTCGGCAACGGCATAAGCCATCGCTTCAATATGACCGTATGTGGAATGATATAGAACCAGGACCTTGGCCATTTTCTTCTCTTCCTTTGCTGGGAGTGTTGACGGCGCCGCATACGGCGAACCGGAGAGAATGCGTTTGATGAATTCCAACAGCATATATCGTGCCTCGCAGCATCCCTGTGCTGATGGTCGATAGTTAGCCTAACGGCGGTACCCATTCCAGATAGGGTGCCAGATACGGACTGTTCATTTATATTGAACGATTTTCTTTGGCGTTCATTTTTTGCGATCGAATCCGGGTCTTCCCGCGGGCGCGTTTTGCTGTAAGTTTCGCCGGAACCGTTGAGAGAAGGCAAAGACTGCTATGACAGACCAGATCATCACTGCCGCGATGCTCGCCATCGGCGACGAGCTTTTGTCCGGCCGGACCAAGGACAAGAATATCGGCCATCTCGCCGACATCCTGCTGCTCTCGGGCATCGACCTCAAGGAAGTTCGCATCGTCGCGGACGAGGAAGACGCGATCGTTGCGGCATTGAATGCGCTGCGCGGCACCTACGACTACGTCTTCACCTCCGGCGGCATCGGCCCGACCCACGACGACATCACCGCCGATGCGATTTCCAAGGCCTTTGGCGTTGCCTGCGAGCACGATGCCGAAGCCATGAAGCTGATGGCTGCCATGTACGAGCGCCGCGACATGCCGTTCACCGAAGCCCGCCAGCGCATGGCGCGCATGCCTGTCGGCGCAACCCATATCGCCAACCCGGTCTCGACCGCACCCGGCTTTACCATTGGCAACGTGCATGTGATGGCCGGCGTGCCGCAGGTGTTCCAGGCCATGCTGGACAATGTCATTCCCACCCTGCGCACGGGCACGCCGATGCTGTCGACGGCGGTTGCCTGTCCGTTCGGCGAAGGCGATATCGGCACACCGCTCGGCGCCATCCAGAAGGCTCATCCGGAAACCAGCATAGGCTCCTACCCCCGCTATCTCGGGCAGAGTTTTTCGACGGAGATCGTCGTGCGGGCGCGCACCGAGGCGGCGATGCAGGCTGCTGCCGAAGAAGTACGACAGATGATCGAGACCATCCGCAAGGCAAAGGTCGAGGAAAACCATTCGGCAGAGGCTTAGGGCGCAATTTCGTCACGCGGCGGAAACCGCCACATGACGGCAACGTCCATTCATGACCCAAGGAGATCCCATGGCCTTTAGAACCATCGTCACCATTCTGGACGTGCCGCAAAGTGCCGGCATCGCCTCCGATATTGCGTTCTCGCTGGCGGCTGGCAACAACAGCCATGTCATCGGCCTTCACGCCGAGATCGTGTCGCCGGTGCCGATGGTGGCGCCGATGGAAATCCCGGACCCGATCGCCGTACAGGCGCTGCAGGACATGGCCCGTAGCGAGGCCGCCACCATCGAGCAGTTGTTCCATGCCAAGGCGACGGCCAGCGGCGGGTCGTTCGAATGGCGCAGCTTTGCCAGTTCGGCCGGCTACGATTCGCAGCCCATCATCGAAACGGCCCGCAGCGCCGACCTGATCGTCGCGGTCCAGCCAGATCCGGCCCATCCTTCCGACGGACATGTGGATGTAGAAAGCTTCCTGTTCGAAAGCGGCCGGCCGGTGCTGATGGTGCCCTATATCCTCAAGGCTCCGAACCCGATCAGGCGCGTGCTGATCGCCTGGAACGGCTCGAAGGAAGCGGCGCGCGCCACCTTCGATGCGATGCCCTTCCTGGAAGCTGCAGACTCAGTAGAGATCCTCTCCATCGATCCGGCCGAGAACCGCAGCAACGCGCCGGCAACCGGCGCCGATATTTCGGCAGCGCTTGTGCGGCGGGGAATAAAGGCGACGCTGACGACAACGGAAAGCGCTGACAAGTCTGCGTCGCAGATCATCGAGAAGCGGCTGGCGGAAGACAGCATCGACCTGCTCGTGATGGGCGCCTATACCCAATCGCGACTATGGGAGATGCTGTTCGGCGGGACGACCAAGACCATGCTGAAATCGATGACGGCGCTGACCCTGCTGTCGCGCTGAGGGTAATACCGCATGCTCTTGCGTTTTGGCGGCAAATCCCGCTAATAACGGCGACCAAAAGCAGAAATCCCTTTCGGGACCTTTTTCGCGCAGTCGCTTTCGCTGCGCGAATTGCGTTTCGGGACCGGGCCTCGCCCGGCGGTGACTCTGCCTGCGGTCGTCGGTGATCCCCGGCGCGTCGTCATCCCCGTGCCTGCCGGAGCCAAGATCCATGTCCCTCCCCGATAAAGCCTTTCCCGTTTCCTGGGACCAGTTTCACCGCGATGCAAGGGCGCTCGCCTGGCGGCTTGCCGGTCTCGACCGTGAGTTCCACGCCATCGTCTGCATTACGCGCGGCGGCCTCGTGCCGGCGGCCATCATTTCGCGCGAACTCAACATCCGGTTGATCGAGACAGTCTGCATCGCCTCCTACCACGACTACGTCAACCAAGGCGAAATGGCCGTGCTGAAGGGCATCACGCCAGCGCTGCTGGAAAAGGGTGGCGAAGGCGTGCTTGTCGTCGACGACCTGACCGATACCGGTAAGACGGCCGCAGAGGTCCGTGCCATGCTGCCGAACGCGCATTTCGCATGTGTCTATGCCAAGCCCAAGGGCGTTCCGGTGATCGACACCTTCATCACCGAGGTCAGCCAGGACACCTGGATCTATTTTCCCTGGGACATGGGGTTCAGCTACCAGGAACCGATCGCCAAGGGCACGCGCGGCTAATCTTACAAGGCCGGCTTCCACGGAACCGGCCGCGGCCCGCCTCGGGCTTCGCCGTCTATCAAGTCTGTGAACGGCTATCGACGTTCCCCAACCCGGACGTCGCCCGCGAATCAAAGCCGCAGGATGATCGCACGGTGGCAGAATGCCCGGTGGCTCCCCGTCGCCTTCCTTTCCTCACCCGACCGATTATGGGCACACCTTCAAGCCTCGGCAATTGCTGGCATTTTGGCACGCGAATCGCTGCCACTTCTGGCCCATGGCACGTTACCGAGTGACCTTTCTGCAACGATGAAAATGTTGTCGTTTTTTCAGCCCCTGGAGCAGGCTGCGCAAGCCTTTATCGATAGCCGGATAGCAAGGTTGCCATGCAAGCGTCTGACTTTACGGGGCTTTCTCGTTTCCCCCAGTTTCCACAGGCTCACCCACAAGATATTGTGGTTAGCCGAACATTAAAAACCAGCCCTTGACGACCCCGCACGTTTCAAACTTAATGAGACCACGTTACGGCGGTGACGGACCGGATGTTGTAACGAGGCCGGTTCCTTTTCAAAAATCGAGTTTCAAATCGCGCTAGACGCCAATGACAGGCGTCTTCTCGAGGGCAGTTCCGATGATTGCGAAAGCGCTGCCGTGCACCACACGGGACTGGATAAATTGTCTGTTTAATACTATATTTAGTGTTTGCAGCCACAATCTCCACAAGATACAGAAGCCCATCTCCGGATGACGACTCCTGTACGAGACGGGATGAACACTGGCGGCGCGATGAAACGCGATGCCGGAAGACCATATTCGCGCCCCCTTATAAGGTCGGGCGCACCCCAAAAGAGGTAGACCCAGATGCGCATCGAAAGACGTTTCACCAAGCCCGGTCAGAGTGCTTATGCGGAGGTTGAATTCCGCAAGGCAATCAGCGAGATCAAGAATCCGGACGGGTCGATCGTCTTCCGCCTCGAGAACATCGATGTGCCTGCCCAGTTCAGCCAGGTTGCCGCCGATATCCTGGCACAGAAGTATTTCCGCAAGGCCGGCGTACCCACGCGCCTGAAGAAGGTCGAGGAAAACGATGTTCCTTCCTTTCTCTGGCGCTCTGTTCCCGATGAGGCTGCTCTGAAGGGTCTGCCGAAGGACGAACAAACCGGTTCCGAAATCGACGCCCGCCAGGTCTTCGATCGCCTTGCCGGCACCTGGACCTACTGGGGCTGGAAGGGCGGCTATTTCTCGTCGGAAGACGATGCGCTCGCCTTCCGCGACGAGCTCGCCTACATGCTCGCCACCCAGCGCGTCGCACCGAATTCGCCACAGTGGTTCAATACCGGCATGCACTGGGCCTATGGCATCGACGGCCCCGGCCAAGGCCACTATTATGTCGATCCGTTCACTGCCAAGCTCACCAAGTCGAAATCGGCCTATGAGCACCCGCAGCCACATGCCTGCTTCATTCAGTCCGTGGAGGACGACCTCGTCAACGAAGGCGGCATCATGGACCTCTGGGTCCGCGAAGCCCGTCTCTTCAAGTACGGCTCCGGTACCGGTTCCAACTTCTCCTATCTGCGGGGCGAAGGCGAAAAGCTGTCGGGCGGCGGACGCTCGTCGGGTCTGATGTCGTTCCTCAAGATCGGTGACCGGGCTGCCGGCGCCATCAAGTCTGGCGGCACGACGCGCCGGGCTGCCAAGATGGTGGTGGTCGACATCGACCATCCAGATATCGAAGAATACATCAACTGGAAGGTCAAGGAGGAGCAGAAGGTTGCTGCCCTCGTCACCGGCTCCAAGGTCGTTGCGCGCCACCTGACGGCGATCATGAAAGCCTGCCTAGAAGGCGGCAAGGACGACCCGTTCGACCCGATGAAGAACGTCGCGCTGAAGCGCCAGATCCGTGCCGCCAAGCAGGACCAGGTGCCGGAGAACTATGTCCAGCGCGTCATCCAGTTTGCGCGTCAGGGCTATACCGACCTCAAGTTCAAGACTTACGACACTGACTGGGATTCGGAAGCATACCTCACTGTATCCGGCCAGAATTCCAACAATTCGGTCTCCATCAAGGACGACTTCCTGCGCGCTGTCGAACAGGATGGCGACTGGAACCTGACCGCCCGCAAGGACGGCCGCGTGATGAAGACGCTGAAGGCCCGCGACCTGTGGGAAACGATTTCCTACGCCGCCTGGGCGTCTGCCGATCCGGGCCTGCATTTCAACACGACGATGAACGACTGGCACACCTCGCCGGCTGAAGGCCCGATCCGCGCTTCCAATCCGTGCTCGGAATACATGTTCCTCGACGACACCGCCTGCAACCTCGCCTCGCTGAACCTGCTGCAGTTCAAGGATGCCACTACCAAACGCATCGACATCGCCGATTACGAACATGCTGTCCGCCTGTGGACCGTCGTGCTGGAAATCTCGGTGATGATGGCGCAGTTCCCGTCCCGCCAGATCGCCGAGCGCTCCTACCAGTACCGCACCATCGGTCTCGGCTACGCAAACATCGGCGGCCTGCTGATGTCCTCTGGCATTCCCTACGACAGCGACGATGCCCGTGCCATTGCCGGCTCGCTGACGGCTATCATGACCGGCGTCTCCTACGCCACGTCGGCCGAGATGGCGTCCGAGCTCGGACCCTTCCCGATGTTCAAGCCGAACCGCGAATCGATGCTGCGCGTCATCCGCAACCATCGCCGCGCCGCCTATGGCGAGACGACGGGCTATGAGGGCCTGTCGATCAACCCGGTCGCCCTCATCCATTCCGAAAACCCTGATCAGGATCTGGTCGCCCATGCCAAGGCTGCCTGGGACAAGGCGCTGGCGCTCGGCGAACAGCACGGTTACCGCAACGCCCAGGCCACCGTCATCGCACCGACAGGCACCATCGGTCTGGTCATGGATTGCGACACGACCGGCATCGAGCCGGACTTCGCACTGGTGAAATTCAAGAAGCTCGCCGGTGGCGGCTACTTCAAGATCATCAACCGCGCCGTACCGGAAGCGCTGCGGGCGCTCGGCTATTCCGAGAGCCAGCTGGCCGAGATGGAAGCCTATGCCGTCGGCCATGGCAACCTGAACCAGGCACCGGCCGTCAACCCCGGCAGCTTGCGCGCCAAGGGCTTTACCGACGACAAGATCGAAGCCGTCAACGGCGCGCTGAAATCTGCGTTCGACATCAAGTTCGTGTTCAACCAGTGGACGCTGGGTGCCGACTTCATGCGCGACACGCTGGGCGTCACCGACGCGCAGATGGCCGACATGGGCTTCAACCTGCTCGACCACCTCGGCTATTCCAAGAAGGAGATCGAGGCGGCCAACATCCACATCTGCGGGGCGATGACGCTGGAAGGCGCGCCGTTCCTCAAGGACGAGCATCTGGCCGTGTTCGATTGCGCCAATGCCTGCGGCAAGATCGGCAAGCGCTACCTGTCGGTCGACAGCCACATCCGCATGATGGCCGCCGCACAGCCCTTCATCTCAGGCGCCATCTCGAAGACCATCAACATGGCCAACGACGCGACCGTCGAGGATTGCAAGAACGCCTACATGCTGTCTTGGAAGCTCGGCCTGAAGGCCAACGCGCTCTATCGCGACGGCTCCAAGCTTTCGCAGCCGCTGAATGCATCGCTGATCGACGACGACGACAACGAGGATGCGCTGGAGGAACTGCTGCAGCAGCCGGCAGCGGCACAGGCCGTCACCATCACCGAGAAGATCATCGAACGGGTGATCGAGCGCGTCAGCCGCGAGCAGGAGAAGCTGCCCGGCCGCCGCAAGGGCTACACCCAGAAGGCCAAGATCGGCGGTCATACGCTGTTCCTGCGCACCGGCGAATACGACGACGGCCGCCTTGGCGAAATCTTCCTCGACATGAACAAGGAAGGCTCGGCACTCCGCGCGCTGATCAACAACTTCGCCATCTCCGTATCGCTCGGCCTGCAATACGGCGTGCCGCTCGAGGAATATGTCGACGCCTTCACCTTCACCAAGTTCGAGCCGGCCGGCATCGTACAGGGCAACGACGCCATCAAGAACGCCACGTCGATCCTCGACTACGTGTTCCGCGAACTCGCCGTCTCCTATCTCGGCCGTCATGACCTCGCCCATGTCGATACGTCCGACTTCAACAACACCTCGCTCGGTCGGGGTGTTTCGGAAGGCAAGGCCGATGTCGTCTCCAAGGGCCTGACACGCGGCTACAAGCCAACTCTGGTCGGCAAAACCAACGAGCCGAAGGGGGCTGCCACCGCAGTTCCTGCCAAGGCGTCGTCGGGCGGCGCCACGATCACCGCATTCTCCGGCAGCGCGGCGCGCAAGATCGAAACGATCGCCGCGATCTCGACATCGGAAGTCGTCTCCTTCAAGCGCGAATACGACGAACGCGCCAAGGAACTGGCCGAGGAAATGGCGGAAGAAAACACATCGTTGTTCTCGGACGAAGCAGCCGATGCCGCGGCAACGGCGAAGGCCGAGGCCAAAAAGCTGGAAGCCGAACGCCGTACCCGCTCGATCATGCAGGGCTACACCGGCAGCATGTGCGGCGAATGCCAGAACTTCACCATGGTCCGCAACGGCACATGCGAAAAGTGCGACACGTGTGGGGCGACCAGCGGTTGCTCGTGATTGGCGGAATGTCGTTCAAGCTCGGCGCTAAACCGAACTGACAATGAAAATGGGCGCGCTGGAAACAGCCGCCCATTTTCAGTTGAAAGTCTAAAATGTCCTTTGGCAGGTGCCTTAATGATGCATTGCATGTCGGGCGCCCCCATTCCTACCCAACCTGCTCTTAGGCAGGCAAGCCGTTGACTTTGCGCAGGATGCGGTCGACCAGGCGCTCGGGCATGAAACGGCGGAGTGAGCGGGCCTGGGTGGACTGCTTGCCGGCGGAGTAGCGCAGCTTCGGCCGTTTTGCCGTGGCTGCTTTTACGACCACGTCGGCCACCACACCAGGTTCATCGCCGGCTTCAATCCAGCTGCGCATGAGCTTTTCGCTGCGCTCGCGCTCGGAGGCGTAGGCTGCCAGCGGACTGTCGGCGCGCGTCAGGTTTTCCTCGAATGAGGTGCGCGTCACGCCGGGCTGGACGAGGACGACGCGGATGCCAAATGTACGCACTTCATGGTCGAGCGATTCCGAGTAGCCCTCTATCGCGTGCTTGGTCGAGGCATAAAAGGCGTTGAAGGGCGATGGAATGAGGCCGAGGATCGAGCTCATGTTGATAATCCGGCCGCTCTTCTGCCGGCGCATCGCTGGCAAGACGGCGTTGACGACACGAGCGACGCCGAAGACGTTCACATCGAACAGCCGCTGGGCCTGCGCAATGGACGATTCTTCCGCGCCACCGAGAAGGCCGATACCGGCATTGTTGACCACGAGATCGATACGGCCCGCCTGATCCAGAACAGTAGCGATAGCGGCCTGCACGGACGCCTCATCCGTGACGTCGCAGACAAGCATGGCGACACCTGCAGTGCTCGCGACAGGCTTGCGGCTGGTTCCGAAGACGCGGTAGCCCGCTTTTGCCAACGCCTGTGCCGTCATCAGACCGATGCCGGAGGAAGCGCCTGTCACCAGCGCGACGCCGTTATTTCTATTTGTCATCTCATCAGCTTTCCAAAGGAGTGGATCAATGTCCAGAGGCGTGTTACTATCTTTTTGATACTTTGTCACTATCGAAAAGATACGAAATGGAAAATCCTACACCGCTGCAATGCCCGGTCGCTCGAAGTCTTGAGGCAATCGGAGATGCCTGGAGCATTCTCGTCCTGCGGGACGCCCATGCCGGCCTGACGCGTTTCGACCAGTTCCGTAAGAGCCTCGGCATCGTTCCGACCATGCTGACCAAGCGCCTGAAAGCGCTGACCGAAGACGGCCTGCTCGAGAAGCGCCTATACTCGGAGCGCCCGCCCCGGGAAGAATACGTCCTCACAGAGGCCGGTCGCGACTTCCTGCCTGTCCTGATGTTGATCGGCGCATGGGCACACCGTCATTGCGACGGGGAACTCGCACGCTACATCGACGTCGAATCAGGCCATGAAATCGAACCCATCGCCATCGATGCCGTGACCGGCGCAAGGCTAGGTACACGCCCCCTGCGGCTAGGTGCTCCGGGTTCCTAAAGGCAATCTGCCATGATGGCGGAAGGACTGAAGCTGCCAAGCCGCCAAGTCTCGCCGCGCGGAGATGCAAGCACAAGAATGCCTCGAGGCCGCAACGTGCTTTTTAAAACAGACGCAGTGACCATTACTTCCCGAATAGAAGTCATCGAATAACGCGATTTCATTGAATCGCGAACGATATCCACTGAATTTTGAGATCGGGTGCGAAATGAAACACGGACAGAAGTGGTGAAAAGAAATTGGCTCGCATGTCTCCCGGCAATGGAGCACCATGACCATCGCCGTCAAAATTGACGTTTGAACGAAGAAAAATATGCGAATTTCCGGCCCCGGGGAACGAAATCAAGGAAATTATATTTATTTCATTTATAGATAATTCCAAATTAGCAAAACGAGAAAAATGTTCGCGTATTCACAGTGAACATTTCTACTGATATCTACCTTCCAAAACCTGAATATATTAACTGTTCCCGATTTTATTGACATTGTAACTTTGCTTTTCGGCCACTACGAACAAAAATATTCGGAATAATTCTCCAAAAATTTAGAGCGTCTGTGACTTTTTCCAGCCATCCGAGACGATTGATTTCCGTCTAATCTAGCTTGACTTCGCTATTACTCACCTTAGGCTGAAAGGGCGACAGTCGGTTACTTTGCCGAGACGGTGCATTGATCTTACACACCTATTTGGCGTCTAGGACACTTGGAGCGAGCAACCTGCGCTTGCTTGCACTCTTCATCAAACGCGCCCTAAAAGTCTCTGAATTTTGTGACTTTGGGAACGAGCGTGAACTCAAAAACAACGATGAAATTGACGCTGGGTGTGTTTCTGGCGGCCGCTGCATTATGGACGTCCTGGAACATCTGGCGATACGCTGTCGACATTCCTTTCCAAGACGGATGGGAGTTTTTCTACCGGTATCAGGCTTTCAAGACGGGATCGTTTGAGCTTAGCGATCTCACCAGCGCCCACAATGAGCACCGGGTCTTCGTGCCCATGACGCTTCTGACCCTGAATGCGCTCCTGCTCGATTGGAACATCAAGGCGACGCTGCTATTTTCCGTTCTGCTGGCCACCCTTACGGCGTTTGTTCTCATCTGGTTGGCGTATTCTACTCTTAGGCAACGCGGTGTCGACCACCTGCTTGTTTGCATCGTCATTGTCATGCAGATTTTTAACATGGCTCAGTTTGCGAATTGGCTATGGGAGTGGGACTTTCAGTGGTTTATTGCAAACGTGCTGGCTGTCGGTACCTTCGTGTTTCTCTTTGTTGCCACGCGGCGAGACACACCTTCCATTTACGTGGCGCTTGCGGCTCTCTCTGCATTTGCAGCCTCCTTCTCCCTTGCTAGTGGACTGTGCCTATGGCCGCTCGGCTTCGTCTATTTGTTGATCGAACCACGCCTGCGCAAGTTTGCAGTAATCTGGCTGATCGCCAGTGTTGCGGTATTCGTCCTCTATTTCTATGGCTTGCCTGCTTCAAAGGCCCCACCTGCGCCGTCATTCGGCAAATGGATTCCGATGATTGCGGAATTCACCGCTAGGCTGCTGGGCAGCACGCTCGACAGCAAGTTCGTCTGGGGCGGTGTACTTATTGTCGTCGGGGCGGTGGCAAGCCTGCTTTGCCTTAGCTCGGAAGATAAAAGGTCCCGCGCGCTTCCCTGGATCGGAATCGCTGCCTACGCTGGTGGCGGCGCTCTTATGGCTGCCGTGGGAAGAGCGCATTGGCTCGGTCCACAAGAGGGAAGCCAGACACGCTATAGCACCATAGCGGGAATCTTTGTCCTTGCCGTGGCTGTAATCGTTGTCATCGCGGCGAGCCGGAAAATGGCCCGCGTTGCTGCGTCAGCGTTTGCAGTGGTTTTGGTGGTCCAAGCGGCGATACACTATCCAGTCGGCTATGCAGGGTTTTTCTGGCTCTCGACCAGAATGGCGGACGGGCGGGAATGCCTTTTGCGGGACAGCCATGACAATGACTGCGTTGCTAAACTGTATTTTGCCGAAGGCGTTCAGAGCGTGCGAGACAAGTGGCAAAGACTGCGAGAACTAAACTGGCGGGGGACGCACGAAAACAATTCGCCTAGCGGCTGAAGTTTGGCTCACTGACAATTTAAGTATTAACTAGAAGAACTTTCGTTGTTTGGCAGGTAAACGCCGACAATTCTACAACCTGCCAGCAGCGTTGACGTCCCGCTGTGGTGGCTGAGAGCAGCAAGCCAGCGCGCAAGACTACGACAGTCCCGGCGAGGTTTCGGTCGCATGTCCAGACGCGTGATTGAACCTTCTGAGACCTGCTGCGTTCTTCGGGCATCAATCACCGAGGACCTACGCATGAAAAATCTTGTCATCATCGCCGCCACTGCCGCCGTTGCATTCGCCTCCGTTGCGGATGCTGCCCCAAGGCACAAGGGCACCGGCGTTGTCGCTACCCAGCCGAAGGAGCGTCTTGGCACGCTTTCCTGCACGGTCGCCGGTGGCGTCGGCATGATTCTCGGATCCAGCAAGGCTGTCAGCTGCGAGTTCAAGCAGCGCAACGGCAAGGCTGAACACTATGTCGGCTCGATCGGCAAGCTCGGCATCGATATCGGTGTGACCGGCAAGGCCTACCTGAGCTGGCTCGTATACAACGTCAACCCGACCCGCACCGGTGAAGGCGCACTGGCAGGCAACTATGTCGGCGCTTCCGCCGGCGCTTCGGTCGGCATCGGCCTTGGCGCAAACGCTCTGGTCGGCGGTTCTTCCAAGAACTTCGGCCTGCAGCCGCTCAGCGGCGAAACCAGCACGGGCCTGAACGTTGCAGCCGGTGTTGCACAGCTCAACCTGCGTCTCGCCAAATAATGTAAAAGTCGCTGTCCGGAGCCGACGCACGGCTTCGAACGGCCTGTTCACGAAGGCCTTCGCTCACTCGAGCGAGGGCCTTTTTCGTGGTGGTGGAAACAAAACTCCTGTCCACCGTAAGGGATATCGTCCCTGTAACCTGCCGAGGTGCCTCATGACGTCAGTTCTCATCCCGGAATTCCTGTTATCCGGCGGTGCCGACGCGCCCTACACCATACTACTCGCCCACGGTGCCGGCGGACCGATGGACTCGGGCTCGATGTCGGCGGCATCGGATGCCTTGGCGACAGCTGGCTTCAGGGTCGCCCGCTTCGAGTTCGCCTACATGGCAGCCCGACGCATTTCAGGCGTTCGCCGGCCGCCGCCGAAAGCAGAGATGCTGATGGAGGAATATCGCACGGCGGTGACGGCACTCGGGTCTCACGGTCGGCTGATCATCGGCGGGAAATCGATGGGTGGACGGGTCGCCAGCATGATCGCCGACGAACTCCGTGACGACAAGGTAATCATCGGCCTCCTCTGCCTGGGCTACCCCTTCCACCCGCCGGGCAAGCCGGACAGCCTGCGGACGGCTCATCTGCGGCATTTGCGGACGCCGACGCTGATCTGCCAGGGGACGCGTGATCTTCTGGGTTGCCGCGACGAGGTGTTGCACTATGACCTGTCTGACAGCATCGAGTTGCTCTGGCTTGAAGACGGCGATCACGACCTTAGACCGCGCAAGACGATTTCCGGCCATTCCGCTGCAGAACATCTGGCGACGATGGCCAATGCTGCAATGCAATGGGCGCAATCCGCAGCCAGCTTGCAATAGCGACCTCCGGCGCCCGTCGAATTCGCTCCGCGCGAACCAATTGAACGGATGAATGTGGCCGGCGGCGATATCTTCCTACCACCCTGTTGCCGAACTCCACATCGGCGCCACTTTCACCAGCGAAAACCCCGTCGGTAGCGAGGAATAAACCGTTGAAGACTATCGGCCGCGCCCTGCTTTTGTTCGGGCTTACCCTGCTCGTCGTCGCCGTCACAGCGTGGGTGTCTCTTGCCCTCTGGTATCGCCTGCCCTTGCCAGAGGTATGGCGCGCCGTCTGTGCCGGTATCTTTGCCTTGGGCGGGCTTGCTACGGTCGTTGGCCTGTTCGTCCGCCGAAGAGCCTCATGTCTTGCGTCATTCGCGGTCGCCTCCGTGCTTGTTATTGCCTGGTGGACGACGATCATGCCCCCGTCCACAGCAGACTGGGCACCTGATGTGGCGCGTCAGGTGACGGGCAGGATCGAGGGTAACCAGCTTATGCTCACTGATGTGCGCGCGTTCGAGTGGCGGAGCGACACGGATTTCACCCCGCACTGGGAGACCAGGAGCTACGATCTCGGAACGGTCAGGACGGTCGACCTGTTCATGTCCTACTGGTCGGGCCCGCTGATGGCCCACATGATCGTCAGCTTCGGGTTTGCCGATGGGCGGCAGCTGGCTTGGTCGATAGAGGTGAGGCGTCGAAAGGGCGGAGCCTTCTCCCCCGTCGCCGACCTGTTCAAGAGCAATCCACTGGTGATCATCGCCGCCGACGAGCGCGATGTGGTCGGTGTGCGCTCGAATGTGCGCGGCGAGGACGTGCAGCTCTATCGTATGAATATCCCTCCGGCCGGAGCGCGGGCACTGCTGCTGGCCTATGTGGCTGACGCCAACGCGCTTGCCGAAAAGCCAAAATTCTACAACTCTCTGACGACCAACTGCACCACGGCAGTCATCAAGATGGTGCGGGCTGTGGGCGACGCCCTGCCCTTTGACTGGCGGCTCATCGTCAACGGTTATGTCCCGGATTATGCCTACGACCAGAAGGCGCTCGATACGCGTTTGCCGCTCGAAGAGCTGAAGCGATTGTCGCATATCGACGAAAAGGCCAAGGCCGACGGACTATCGCCCGGGTTCTCCGCGCACATCCGGGAGGGCGTGCCTGCGCCGTTGTCACCCGATCAGACCCCGTGAGACCGGATTGTTCCTGGTGGCACACCGCTGGCCTCATGAGCGGGTTCAAGTCCTCCATCATCTGCCTCTCAGTCTGAATCCGCAAAGTCGGCTAACCATCGGCACTTGCTGTATTCTTCAGATTTGCCATCAGGCGCTCGCACAGGCTTCAAAAACCGCCTATGAGGGATCCTTCGGCAACCATCATGAAAAGGTCCGCAATATGGACACCCCCTGGAAACAGCCGGTTACCCTTGCGCTCGAAGGCCCGGAAACCTTTGTGACTATCGCCACGACCCAGGCAGCGTCCTGGGCAATGATCGAGGATTGGCCACAGGAGGACGGTCCGGCTCTCGACCGGGCGCTGCTGATCTGCGCCGAGGTGCGGCAAGGCAAACGGACAGACGAGGACGCCCGGAAGGCGTTTATCGCCGCCGCTATGGAGGCCGGCATCGCCATCCGACCGTAGAAACACCATGCAACGGCGCCGTCCGTCACTGGCCAATACCGGTCATGTCAACATTGTCGAATTGTCGCAAGGCTCCATGGACTAACGACTTTGCGGTTCTATATGGCCGATCATACCGGACCTCTCCAAAGCATTGGCTTTGTTGTGATTTGTCGGGATGCTAAGCAAGGGAGCGATCACCGTGGGAACGATTCTGATCATCGTAATTCTGGTTTTGTTGTTGGGTGGCGGTGGCGGTTACTATGCCCATGGTCGTTACGGCGGACGTGGCCTCGGCGGCGTGCTGGGCCTGGTATTGATCGTCCTGATCGTCTTGTGGCTGCTTGGCGGCCTGCACGGCGGCGCGGTCTGACCTGATTGTTGCGCCAAGCTCCTTGCCGCAAGGTCTGGGGTTTGGCGCATCGGTGCCACGGCGAGCGCTGTCAATACGAAACGTCCATCTGAGATCGCGGAGATTGCAATGCCCTCGTCATCGATCAAGACAGTCTGCATTTATGGCGCTGGCGCGCTCGGGGGCGGCATCGCGACGCGACTGGCCAGCGGAGCCCTGGCCGGTGTCACAGTTTCAGTCGTAGCGCGCGGCGTTCATCTCGATGCCATTCGGCAGCACGGCCTCAAGCTCTGGACGGCGGGCGCAACGGAACCGCTGACAGTGCAGGTACATGCTACGGACGATGCCAGCACACTACCTGCGCAAGATCTGGTCATTACCGGCCTGAAGGGCCATCAACTGGGCGGAGCAGCGGCAGGTATCAGTGGCCTCTTGCATGCCACCACCCGCGTCGTCATGGTGCTGAACGGCATACCCTGGTGGTATTTTCATCGGGACACCCAGAGCAAGCATACGGAGACGCAATTCGAGGAACTGGACATCGGCGGTGCCCTGTGGCGCTCGGTCGGCCCCGACCGGGTGATTGGCTGCGTTGCCCACCAGGGCGCAGAAGTAACAGCGCCGGGGGAAATCCATCTCAGCAACGACGGTCGCTTCGTACTCGGAGAGCCGTCAGGCGAGAACACGGCTGACCTTCAGGCGATTACCCAACTCATGACGTCCGGCGGTCTCAATGTCAGCACGACGCCCCTGATCCGCAACGAGATCTGGAGCAAGCTGATGGGCAATGCCGCCTTCAACCCGATCAGCGCACTGACGAGGGCGAGGATGTCCGACATCATGGCCGACCCGGCGCTCGCCAATATGGTCGCGCAGGTGATGACGGAGGTCAAGGCTGTGGGCGAAGCGCTCGGTGCAAGCTTCACGATGTCGGTCGAGCAACGGCTTGAACAGTCGAAGCGGATCGGCGATGTCCGCACGTCTATGCTGCAAGACCTGCTTGCCGGCAAGGCACTGGAAATTACGCCACTCATCGGCATGGTCGTGTCGTGTGGTCGCCTTTCCGGCGTTGCAACGCCGACATGCGAAGCGCTCCTCGCTCTCGTAACACAGCTTGATCGCGAAAATCGACGCTGTTCAGGCTAACCGCCATTGCCACAGGCGACCGCCATTTTTATGAAGTCTTTATTTTGAGACCTGCGGGCTCGTATGGCTTTCCTATGAAGCCCGGCATTACCATCGCTGCATCGATTGCAGAGGTGAACCATGCCCCACGCCACCTGGCCCAAGCGGCCTGACCCTGCCGAACCCGATCGGCTTGCCTGCTCATGAGCCAGACCAACCGCCGTCGCCTGCGGGCGCGCCGTACGGCGATGATCATGCTTGCGCTCGGCATCGTGCTCGGCAGCGTCGAGATCGCCATCCTGTTTTCCTATCTGTGAGCAGCCATTCCCATGAGAACGAATTACCTCGACAGCGCCGCCCGCAAGCCGAGCATCGGCGGCGCGATCACATCGCTCATCACCCCCTTTCGCGATGATGCCATCGACAGCAACGCGCTGATGGACCATGTGTCCTGGCAGATCGCCAGCGGCATCGACGGTCTTGCTGTCTGTAGCCTCGCCGGAGAAGGTCCCGTGCTATCGGATCATGAACGGCAGACCGTCATTGCTATCTGCGTGGAGACGGCAGCGGCCAAGGTACCGGTCATTGCAGCGACGGGCAGCAATTGTACCGCCAAGACGATCGCAGCGACCCGGCAGGCCCGCAACGCCGGTGCGTCTGCCGTGCTGATAACCGTCCCCTATTATTCCAAACCCACGCAGCGTGGCATCCTTGCCCATTTCGAAAGCATTGCCGACGCCACCGATCTGCCTTTGATCATCGACAACAGGCCAGCCCATGCAGGGATCGACCTCGCGCCGGTTACGATCGAAAGGCTCGGCGAAATCGGCAGCGTCATAGGCATCTGCGACGGTGGCGGAGACATTGGTCGCCTCGGCGCGTGGACGGAGTTGCTGCCACGACGTGTCGGTCTCTATACCAGCAATGACGCCGTAGCCCTCGGGTTTGCAATGACAGGCGGTGCCGGTTGCTTTTCTGAGGCCGCCAACGTCGCGCCGCAGATGAGCGCTGCTCTCCAGCACCAAGCCGCCGCCGGTAACCTCGCGGCCGCTCTCAGCCTGCAGCAGCGCTTGCTTCCGCTGTGGCAGGCTCTTGCTGCCGAAAGTATCCCCGCCGCGCTCAAACAAGCGCTGCAGCTGGACGGCAGGCCTGTCAGCACGGCGGTACGCTTGCCGCTGGTCTCAGTGGAACCCGAGACGGAGACTGCTATCCGCGACGCGCTGACCCTGCTCCATGGCCTCGAGCACAAGCCCTGCACTGTTGTCCCGACCTCCAAGGCAGGTCCATGAGGATATGAGATTTTAATATTCCGGGGTGTCGCCCGAAATGGAAACCCTATGCCTGCCGGCATACATTCATAACCGTGGCGCAGCGCCGGTAGAATACCGGCCGATGCCAGACAAAACTGCCTGAAAGGAATGTCAATGCCCCGCTCCAATACCCAACGCGACGAAGCCGAACCGCTCCAACGTCGCTCGACCGGCTCACTTGCTGCTTCGTCCGCTGCCCGCTTCCTGGTCGGGCGCGACGGTCACGGCGGCTGGATCGTGCAGGACCGCCTCGGACGTATCGGCGGTCTCTTCGCCAACGAGACTGCAGCGCTTCACTTTGCCCGCGAGGAATGTGACCGCAATCCTGCCGAAGTCTGCCAGTTGCCCGAAAATATTGTGCTCGGCTTCGACGGGTTGGAAATCAAGTCCTTCACTAGCCATTAAGTTGCGTTGATAGGTCCGAAACGCGCCCGACTCCATTCTTCCTTAACCACCTGGTGGATATTTGGTGTCGGACGCGACATGAGATGACCGAGATGCCAAAGCCAGCCTTCCGCTACACCCATTACGATCTTGGCGACCAGCGCGCAGAGACGACGATTGAAATCACCCTCTCTGCAGTCGCCAATGTCAGGCTGATGACGGGCGGAAATTTCCAGCGTTTCAAGGAGACGCTCAAGCATCAGTTCGTCGGTGGCATCGCCAAGAAGTCACCGATCCGCCTCACCGTTCCCGAGAACGGCCACTGGCATCTAGTGGTCGATATGGAAGGCCACAAGGGCCTTGCCGAATCGAGCGTCAAGCTCATCGAGAAGGCGTTGGCGCCGCGCATTCAGAGGGCTGTGGCGGGGTAGATGACGGCGCCCGGTTCACTCGCCGGCCCGCTCCTTGCGAAGCTTTGCCCACCATTCCAGACGCTTCTTGATATCGCGCTCAAAACCCCGCTCGGGTGGATCGTAGAATTTCTGACGTCCGAGTTTTTCGGGAAAATAATCCTGGCCTGAAAAGGCATCCGGCTCGTCGTGATCGTAGCGATAGCCGTCGCCATATCCCTCGCCGCGCATCAGCTTGGTGGGGGCGTTCAGGATATGCTTGGGCGGCAGCAGTGAACCATTCTCCTTGGCTGCCCGAGTCGCCGCCTTGAAGGCAGTATAGACGGCGTTCGATTTCGGTGCGGTTGCCAGATAGACGCAGGCCTGCGCAAAGGCCAGTTCACCCTCGGGAGAGCCGAGATAGTCGTAGGCGTCCTTGGCGGCGTTGCAGATGACCAGAGCCTGCGGATCGGCAAGCCCGATATCCTCGACCGCCATGCGTACGAGGCGTCGTCCAAGATAGAGCGGATCCTCACCGGCATCGAACATCCGGGCGAGGTAATAGAGCGCTGCATCCGGGTCCGACCCACGCACCGACTTGTGCAGCGCCGAAATCAGATTGTAGTGCCCGTCCTGCGCCTTGTCGTAGACAGGTGCCCGCCGCTGGACGATTTCGGTCAGGGCTGCGGTGTCGAACACCTCGTCCGCCCGCGCCGCCCGCCATACTTCTTCGCCAAGCGTCAGAACCGCGCGACCATCACCATCGGCCATACGGATCAGGCTATCGCGGGCGTCGTCGGTCAACGGCAGCGGCTTTGCCTCCACCCGCTCGGCACGCTGCAGCAGTTCACGCAGACTGTCCTCGTCATGGGCGCGGAACGTCAGCACGCGGGCGCGCGACAGCAGAGCGGCGTTCAGTTCGAAGGACGGGTTTTCTGTCGTCGCACCGACCAGAATGACAGTGCCGTCTTCCATGACCGGTAGAAAGCTGTCCTGCTGGGCGCGATTGAAGCGATGGATCTCGTCGACAAACAGCAAGGTCTGGCGGCCGTCCATGCGCCGCATGCGGGCGGTCTCGAACATCTTCTTGAGATCTGCAACGCCGGAGAAGATCGCCGAGATCTGCTCGAATGCGAGACCTGCCTCGCCCGATAGCAGCCGCGCCACAGTGGTCTTGCCGGTACCGGGCGGGCCCCAGAAAATCATCGATCCGAGCGAACCGCTCTCGATCATCCGCCGCAGCACGCCGTCCTCGCCGGTGAGGTGCTGTTGACCGGTGACCTCGGCCAGCGTCTGCGGCCGCAGACGGTCCGCCAACGGTCGCTTGCTGGCGACCGTTGGCGGGATCTGCGGCGCAAACAGGTCGTTGCTCATCGGAAGAATTGCCGGATGCGCTGACCGTCCCGCTCGATTTCCACGCGCCAGATATCGGGTTCGCTGGCAGCAATTTCTGCGAGGCTCTTGGTGTTGGTGATCGCCGTTCCGTTGACGGATACGATAATGTCCTTCGGCTGGAAGCCAAGACGCGCAGCAGCGGAATCGTCCTTCAGCTTTTCTACAACGACGCCTGCGGCCGTATCGGTCGGCATGTGCAACTCATCCGCCACGCGCGGCGACAGGTTGGCCACCGTAGCGCCGGAGAAGGGATTGCTGCCGGCAATCAGCTTCTCCTCGCGCGGCTGAGTTTCGGGAGCGCTTGCCAGCGTCATTTTCGCTTCCCGCTCGTTGCCATTGTCGAGCACGGTCAGCGATACCGTCGCGCCGAGCCCGGCGGTTGTCAGACGGTAGCCGAGAGCATCGGGATGCTCGACGGATACGCCATTGAGGGCAGTGACGACTTCGCCAGCCTTGAGACCGGCCTTGGCGGCGGGACCGTTGTCGGTGACCTTGGTGATCAGGGCTCCGCGAACCCGCTTCAGGCCGAGCGCATCGGCGACTTCGGAGGTCACCGGCTCGAAGGTGGCGCCGATGTAAGGGCGCTCGAAACTCTTGTCACCGCGATCGGCGGCCGCCAGGAAGACGCGCACGAGGTTGGCGGGAATGGCGAAGCCGATGCCGTTCGATCCACCGCTCTGCGAGAAGATTGCGGTGTTGAGGCCGATCAGTTCGCCTTTCATGTTCATCAGCGCCCCACCGGAATTGCCGGGGTTGATGGCGGCGTCAGTCTGGATGAAAAACCCGACCTCGTTCTTCACCTGATTACGGGCGAGCGCCGAAACGATACCGCTGGTCACTGTCTGGCCCACACCGAAAGGGTTGCCGATGGCAAGCACGAGGTCGCCGACCTCGAGCGTATCGGAATTGCCAATCGGCAGCATTGGCAACTGCTCTTTCGTGTCGATCTTCAGCACGGCGAGATCGACCCGGTCGTCCTTCAGGACCACCTTGCACGGGAATTCGCGGCCATCGGAAAGGGCGATCTTGATGTCGTCGGCGCCATCGACCACGTGATTGTTGGTGATGATCGTGCCGTTCGCCTCGACGATGACGCCGGAGCCCAGCGATGTCTGCTTTTCGGTACGGTTCGGCATGCGCTGGCCGAAGAACTGCTGGAAGAAGGGATCCCCGGCAAACGGCGACTGCTGGTGCACCACACGTTCCGCATAGACGTTGACGACCGAGCCTGCCGTCTGCTTGACCAACGGAGAGAAGGAAAGCTGCATTTCCATCTTGTATTCCGGCACGGCCTTGGCCGTCTCGGCGTAGACCGGGGCGGGAAGCGTGACGACGAGTGCGAGCATAGGGATCGCAGCGCGTTTGAGCAAACCTTGCATAAGGAACCCTTTATAAAGTGTCTGTGGAGGCAACGTTGTAACCGCGAACGCTAGAAAGGAAAGAGGGCGCAATCATGGAACTTCAAGCCAGCCGCAGGCTTTGCGCGCATGCGGCTTGAACAAAACGGCCCGGAATGGGTTAGGAGTGCAGCAGTGTGCACATCTGGCTGATTCTCGAGCGGAAGTGCATCGTCAACCAAGCGCCATAACTTTCTGAAATCGGAATCAAAAGATGGATCATTCGCCTCTGACATTCACCACTCGCAGCCGGTCTGCGAACCTAGTTTGCGCAGCCCTTCTCGGATTGCTGCCGATCCTGTCGCCGCTAGGCTCGGCAAAGGCCGCCAGCTTCGATTGCGACGGCAAGACGCTGCAGCCGGACGAGAAAATGATCTGCGACACGCGCAGCCTGAACGATGCCGACGTCAAGATGGCCACGACCTTCGAGCTGATCTCCGGCCTCCTCGCCATGGGATCGCGCGGCACGCTGCAGGACGAACAGAGCGCCTGGCTGAAGAAGCGTCAAGCCTGCGGCGCGGATGCGGCTTGCCTGAAGACCTCATACGAGGACCGCCTGAAGCAGTTGGATGTCGCCTACAAAAACCTCGCCCGCCCGAACTGAGCGGCACGGTCACGGCTGCGGTAACACCCTGAATAAAAAAAGCCCCTGTCAGGTTTTCGATGGCAGGGGCTTACCTAGAAGAATGTCGGCCGCGGTTAAAACTGCGGCCAATTGTTTATCTAACGGCCGCTGAGATCGCGCACCGCGCCCTTGTCGGCGCTTGTGGCAAAGGCGGCATAGGCCTTGAGCGCCGTCGTCACGTTGCGCTTGCGCTTCTCGACCGGGAACCAGCCCTGTGCATCCTGATGAGCGCGGCGGGCTGCGAGTTCCTCGTCGCTGACGCGCAGGCTGATGGATCGGTTCGGGATATCGATGTCGATCATGTCGCCTTCGCGCACCAGGCCGATCGTACCGCCATTTGCCGCTTCCGGCGACGCATGACCGATCGACAGGCCGGACGTGCCACCTGAAAACCGTCCGTCGGTAATCAGGGCGCAGGCTTTGCCCAGACCCTTCGACTTCAGGTAGCTGGTTGGATAGAGCATCTCCTGCATGCCAGGACCGCCTTTCGGACCTTCGTAGCGGATGACGACGACATCGCCGGCCTTGACCTCGTTGGCAAGGATCGCCTTTACCGATGAATCCTGGCTTTCGAAGACGCGAGCCGGGCCGGAGAATTTCAGGATACTTTCATCGACGCCTGCCGTTTTGACGATGCAGCCGTCCACGGCGATGTTGCCCTTGAGAACAGCCAGGCCTCCATCCTTCGAGAACGGGTGCTCTGCGCTGCGAATGACGCCCTTCTCGCGGTCGATGTCGAGGTCGTCCCAGCGCGAGCTCTGGCTGAAGGCAACCTGCGTCGGCACCCCGCCTGGAGCCGCACTAAACAGCTTCAGTGCTGCCGGGTTGGCGGTGACCGCGATATCCCATTGTGCGATTGCATGGCCAAGCGTCGGGGCGTGGATGGTCGGCAGGTCTGAATTCAGCAGGCCGGCGCGTTCCAGCTCGCCGAGGATTGCCATTATACCGCCGGCGCGATGGACATCTTCCATGTGGACGTCGGACTTGGCCGGCGCCACCTTCGACAGGCAGGGCACCTTGCGCGACAGACGGTCGATGTCGTCCATCGTGAAGTCTACCTCGCCCTCGTGGGCTGCGGCCAGGATGTGAAGCACCGTGTTGGTAGATCCGCCCATGGCGATGTCGAGCGCCATGGCATTCTCGAAGGCGCCTTTGGAGGCGATGGTGCGCGGCAGTGCCGTTACATCGTCCTTCTCGTAGTAGCGCTTGGCGAGATCGACAATACGGCGGCCGGCTTCCAGGAACAGCTCCTTGCGGTCTGAATGGGTGGCCAGCGTCGAGCCGTTGCCCGGCAGCGAGAGACCGAGCGCTTCCGTCAGGCAGTTCATCGAGTTGGCGGTGAACATGCCCGAGCACGAGCCGCAGGTCGGACAGGCCGAGCGCTCGATGACCGCGACGTCCTCGTCGCTGATCTTGTCGTCGGCTGCCGCCACCATCGCATCGACCAGGTCGAGCGATACGGTCTTGCCGTGCATGGTGACCTTGCCGGCTTCCATCGGGCCGCCGGAGACAAAGACGGTCGGGATGTTGAGGCGGAGCGAAGCCATCAGCATGCCGGGAGTGATCTTGTCGCAATTCGAAATGCAGACCATGGCATCGGCGCAATGGGCGTTGACCATGTATTCGACGCTGTCGGCGATCAGCTCACGCGATGGCAGCGAATAGAGCATGCCGTCATGGCCCATGGCGATCCCGTCATCGACGGCAATGGTGTTGAATTCCTTGGCTACGCCGCCGGCCGCTTCGATTTCGCGCGCCACCAGCTGGCCAAGATCCTTCAAGTGCACGTGGCCGGGGACGAACTGCGTGAAGGAGTTGACGACGGCAATGATAGGCTTGCCGAAATCGCTGTCCTTCATGCCTGTTGCGCGCCACAGGCCGCGGGCACCGGCCATGTTGCGGCCGTGGGTGGTGGTTCTCGAACGGTAGGCTGGCATGGTGTTATCCTCGACGTCCTGCAGTTGAGGGCATTGCCTGCGGCAGACCTATTCCGCCAGACGGACCTGCAAGCCCCTGCTTTTTAGAATTGTCGTAAATCAATCGGTGCGGACTGTCACTATCAGGTAAGCCGAATCCGGTACGCTGCAAGGGTATGGGCCTCTTCGCAGTATCCTCATCATCAACGCTCCCGCTTATTACCGGCCGAGGGCAATGACCAAAATGTCGAACAGACGCCTAACGTTTGCCGATGGCCGCTAACCATTAACGCCGAACACGATAAGTTGGCTTCTTTTCCCAAAAAAATGCAGGCCTATTTGTAACTTGCGTCGGTATTTCTGCGTATCACCATCGATACTGTCATCTCATCGAGGATTTTACCCATGGCCAACTACTACCCACCCAAGATTGCCGCCTCCGAGATCACGCCTCGCCAGACCTATCTTGGCCGCCGCGCCTTCCTGGCGACAGCAGCCGGTGCCGGCCTTTCGATCGCCGGTGGGACGACAGCCATGGCGGAAGCGCTGGCAGCATCGAAGACCGACTACACGGTCGATGAAAAACTGACGCCGAAGAAGGATGTCACGACCTACAATAACTTCTACGAATTCGGCACGGACAAGGCCGATCCCGCCGCCAACTCCGGAAAATTCAAGCCACGCCCGTGGACGATCACCGTCGATGGCATGGTTGGCAAGCCGCAGACTGTCGATATTGACGCCCTGATCAAAGCCTTTCCGCCGGAAGAGCGGGTGTACCGGATGCGCTGCGTCGAGGCGTGGTCGATGGTCATCCCCTGGGACGGCTTCCAGCTCTCCAAGCTGCTCGACATGGTGGAGCCGCTGGGCAGCGCCAAATATGTCGCTTTCGAGACGATCGTCCGCCCGTCCGAGATGCCCGGGCAATCCGGCAGCTTCCAGTCGCTGAACTGGCCCTATGTCGAAGGTCTCCGGCTGGACGAAGCGCGCAACCCGTTGGCGCTGCTGGCCGTCGGTCTCTATGGCGAAACGCTGCCCAACCAGAACGGTGCGCCGATACGCCTGGTGGTTCCGTGGAAATACGGCTTCAAGGGCATCAAGTCGATCGTCCGCATCACGCTCACCGATAAGCAGCCGATGAACACCTGGCAGGTGTCCAACCCCGGCGAATACGGTTTTTATGCCAACGTCAACCCGGCGGTCGATCACCCCCGCTGGAGCCAGGCGACCGAGCGCAGGATCGGCGAAGGCGGCTTCTTCAGCTCCAGCCGCCACCCCACCCTGCCCTTCAACGGCTATGCGGACCAGGTGGCAAGCCTCTACACCGGCATGGATCTGAAGGCGAACTACTGATGGCCCTGTCGCTCGCGCTGCCGAAACGCTTCCAGCCACCCTCGGTCTGGCTGCTTTACGTCGTCGGACTTCTTCCCGCCGCCTACGCATTCTACCTCGGCGCCACCGGCAATCTTGGCGCCGATCCGACCAAGACCTTTGAGCTTTTCCTCGGCCTCTGGGCCATCCGCTTCCTGATCCTGACGCTCGCGATCACCCCGCTCCGCGACCTCGTCGGCTGGAACTGGCTGCGTTACCGCCGCGCCCTCGGGCTGCTCTGTTTTTATTACGTGATGATGCATTTTCTGGTCTACACCATCCTCGACCAGGCGCTGATGCTCGACGCCATCCTCGGCGATATCCTGAAGCGGCCCTTCATCATGTTTGGCATGGCAGGGCTGGTGATGCTGACCGCGCTGGCCGTGACCTCGAACAGGTACTCGATACGGCAGATGGGCAAGAACTGGATCTGGCTGCACCGGCTCGTGTACATCATCGCCGTCTGTGGCGCTCTGCACTTCGCACTATCGACCAAGGTGCTGTCGCTCGAGCAGTACATCTATATCGGCCTCCTGATCGCGATGATCCTCTACAGGTCCTACCGGCCAATCATGATTCAACGAAGACGCGGAATGCGGCAGAGGGCTGTGGCTGTTTGAGGTGAGCACGCCATTTGAATAACCGCGCAAGCTCGGTTACACTAGAATGATGGTCACGATACTTCGCAAAAATGGCATGCGCTTCGTGATCTACACCGCCGACCACGAACCGCCGCATGCGCATGTCATCGGTAACGGTGAAGCACGGATCGATATCAGAAACCTGACTGTGATCACCCAAGGCGGGATGTCTGATCGTGACGTCCGTCGCGCCGTCTCGATTGTCGAATCGACAATCAGGATTTATTTCTCGATACTTGGAAACAATATCATGGCTGATGTCAGCGATGCCGAACTGAATGCCGCCAAACTGCGCTGGGAGGCTGAACGCGCACAGCGCCCGATTCTTTCATCCGTTCGCTATGATCGCCAGTCCGGCCGTATCATGGTCGAGTTCACCAACGGCGCCGCTTTCATGGTGCCTGCGCGCCAGATTGAAGGCCTTGTGGACGCAACGGACGCGCAGTTGTCAGAAGTGGAGCTTCTCGGGGAAACAGGCTTGCATTGGGAGAGCCTGGATATCGACTACACAATTTCTGGATTGATGAACGGTGTGTTTGGAAGCAGGTCGTTTATGGAATCACAACACAAGCGCAGTCAATCACGCACGCCGCCAAAGATTTCAGACGACAGCGCCAACGGTGTCAACCCGCGAAAGCAGGCCGAGTGAACATACCCGAATAGCCTCCATCCTGCCTCACCCGCAAGAACGCAAAAAAGGCCGGACGATTGCTCGTCCGGCCTTTTGATTGGTGAGGCTTTTACCGCTTAAGCGGCAGCAGCTTCGGCAGCTTCTTCGGCTGCAACGCGAGCCTTGTCGCCGGCGCCCTTGGCAGCGATGTCGCGGTCGACGAACTCGACGACGGCCATGGCTGCATTGTCACCCATGCGGAAGCCAGCCTTCATGATGCGAAGGTAGCCGCCATTGCGCGTAGCGTAACGGGTTGCGATGGCATCGAACAGCTTCGATACGACAGCGACGTCACGGATCTGCGAGATGGCCTGACGACGAGCGTGCAGGTCGCCGCGCTTGCCGAGCGTGACCAGCTTTTCAACGATCGGTCGGATTTCCTTTGCCTTCGGCAAGGTCGTGGTGATCTGCTCATGCAGGATGAGCGAAGCCGCCATGTTGGCAAACATTGCCTTGCGGTGACTTGCAGTTCTATTCAGCTTGCGGCCTACCATACCATGGCGCATTGCTATTCTCCTTAAATCGCAGGTGCCCTTTGATTTTGGGCCTGCCGTTTCCTGGCACATGCAGGCGATATGCCTGCTGTTTGACGGGGAAAGGCAGTCATCCTGCCTTTACTTATTGTTCTCTGCGATCGGCGTGCCGGCGGAAATCCGCGACACACGTTGCCTCACGCCGCTCAGTACTGATCTTCGTAGCGCTTGGCGAGATCTTCGATGTTCTCTGGGGGCCACGCGGGCACTTCCATGCCGAGATGCAGGCCCATGGAAGCGAGAACTTCCTTGATTTCGTTCAGCGACTTGCGGCCGAAATTCGGAGTGCGAAGCATTTCGGCTTCGGTCTTCTGAATGAGGTCGCCGATATAGACGATGTTGTCGTTCTTCAGGCAGTTTGCCGAGCGGACAGACAGTTCCAGTTCGTCCACCTTCTTGAGGAGAGCCGGGTTGAACGCCAGTTCGGTAACTGTCTCTTCTTCGACATCCTTCTGCGGTTCGTCGAAGTTGACGAAAACGCCGAGCTGGTCCTGCAGGATGCGGGCCGCGAAAGCGACTGCATCTTCACCGGAGATCGAGCCGTCGGTTTCGATGGCCATCAGCAACTTGTCGTAGTCGAGAACCTGACCTTCGCGGGTGTTTTCCACCTTGTAGGACACTTTCTTGACCGGCGAGTAGAGGCTGTCTACCGGGATAAGACCAATTGGTGCGTCTTCCGCACGATTGCGCTCGGCCGGAACATAGCCCTTGCCGTTGTTGACGGTGAATTCCATGCGGATTTCAGCGCCTTCGTCGAGCGTGCAGATGACGTGATCCGGGTTAAGGATCTCGATGTCGCCGACCGTCTGGATGTCGCCGGCGGTGACCACGCCTGGACCCTGCTTTCGGACGACCATGCGCTTGGCATCGTCGCCGTCCATCTTGATGGCGATTTCCTTGATGTTCAGAACGATATCCGTAACGTCTTCGCGAACGCCCGGGATCGAGGAGAACTCATGCAGTACGCCGTCGATCTGTACTGCCGTAACGGCGGCGCCGCGCAGCGAGGACAGAAGCACGCGACGGAGCGCGTTGCCGAGCGTCAGGCCAAAGCCACGCTCAAGCGGTTCAGCGACAAGGTTGACCTTTGTGCGGCCGCCCGAGGAAAACTCGACCTTGTTCGGCTTGATCAGTTCCTGCCAATTCTTCTGAATCATATTCCTGCCTTCCGTTCGTTACCACCATCCAATCGTGGCAACCGAGCTTGAGAAGCACCGGCAATCGCCTTTTGGGCGCTCACCGGTGTGTGATTGGCGATGATTATACGCGACGCTTCTTGCGTGGGCGGCAACCGTTGTGCGGGATCGGGGTCACATCGCGGATCGACGTGATCATGAAACCGGCAGCCTGGAGCGCGCGCAGAGCCGACTCGCGACCCGAACCCGGACCGCAAACTTCGACTTCAAGCGACTTCATGCCATGTTCCTGCGCCTTCTTGGCAGCATCTTCAGCGGCGATCTGCGCTGCAAACGGTGTCGACTTGCGCGAGCCCTTGAAGCCCTTGGCGCCAGCAGACGACCAGGCAATCGCATTGCCCTGCGCGTCAGTGATCGTGATCATCGTGTTGTTGAACGTCGAGTTGACGTGCGCAACGCCCGACGAGATGTTCTTGCGTTCGCGACGGCGAATGCGGACGGCTTCCTTGCCCATAATAGTCCCTTTCGTGGATCTCTGCACCGCCGTAATGCCAGCGGCTACACCGGCGCAGGGCGCTGATGCCCTTCGCCAAACTCAAAAGAGGCCGGCGGAACCGCCAGCCTCCCCCACACGGTTGCCCGCTGGTTACTTCTTCTTGCCAGCAATCGCCTTTGCCGGACCCTTGCGGGTGCGGGCATTGGTGTGCGTGCGCTGACCACGAACCGGCAGGCCGCGACGATGGCGAAGACCGCGGTAGCAGCCAAGGTCCATCAGACGCTTGATGTTCATCGACGTCTCGCGACGCAGATCGCCTTCGACCTGGTAGTCGCGGTCGATGGTTTCGCGGATCTGCAGGACTTCGGCATCCGTCAGCTGGTGAACGCGGCGCTCAGCCGGGATACCAACCTTGGTGACGATTTCCTGCGCAAACTTATTGCCAATCCCGTGAATATAGGTCAGCGCAATTACTACGCGCTTTGCCGTCGGGATGTTGACGCCAGCGATACGTGCCACGCCTATTCTCCTTGCGTTCCATTTGCCATCAGGCAAAGGTCTTCGTTATGCGGCCTTAAACGGCCACTTGTTCAATTCGAGGTCGATAACATGTCAAAACGACCGAACCCGGAATTCCCGAGGGAAGTCCGCGCCGATCGCAGCTATGTCGCGAGTTGGCGCGGTGTTTAGCGGAATCACTGCCAAAAGGCAACTGTTCCGCTAAGTTTATTTTGGCTTATCCCCGCCCCGACCAACTGGTCCGACCGAATCATGCGCCGCAATTGTTTTGCGAAATCGTCGAAAGGCCTTGGTATGGCCCGACCACAACTCTCCGAAGCTCAAAGGCTGGAGAGAATCTTTTCGACTTCCGCTGTGACATGATCGATATCCGCCATGCCGTCAACCGAATGAAGCATTTTCTTGGCATAGTAATAGCCAATCAAAGGCGCCGTTTCCTTGTAGTAGGCCTGCATGCGCGTCACCACGGTTTCGCGCGTGTCGTCCGGGCGGCGCTTGAAGTGCGTCGAACCGCAGCGATCGCAAACACCCTCGACCTTCGGCTTCAGGTTGGTATCGTGATAGCCCGCACCGCAATTGGCGCAGGTATAGCGTCCGGAAACCCGGTCCGCGAGCACGACGTCATCGACCTTGATCTCGACGACACCGGAAAGCTGCATGCCCTTGGCAGCCAGCATCTTCTCGGTGGCATCGGCCTGCACCAGAGTGCGCGGAAAGCCGTCCAGGATGAAACCCTTGGCACAGTCTTCGGCGTCGATACGCTCCGAGATGATCGCATTGACGATCTCGTCGGACACCAGCTTGCCGGCGTCCATGACGGCCTTGGCGCGCTTGCCGACTTCCGTGCCCGCGGAGACTGCCGCACGCAGCATGTCGCCGGTGGAGAGCTGCGGGATACCGTACTTTTCGACTATACGCTGAGCCTGAGTACCCTTGCCGGCGCCCGGTGGTCCCAAAAGGATAAGTCTCATCTCCCCCGCTTTCCTCCGCGCAACTTCGACTTCTTGATCAGACCTTCATACTGCTGCGCGATCAGGTGACCCTGGATCTGCGCTACCGTGTCAAGCGTCACACTGACGACGATCAAGAGTGAAGTGCCGCCGAGGGCGAGCGGAATGCCTGTCTGCGAAACGAGGATTTCCGGCAGAATGCAGACAACCACGAGGTAGATGGCGCCGACCACGGTGATGCGGGTCAACACATAGTCGATGTATTCAGCCGTACGCTCACCCGGGCGAATGCCGGGAATGAAGCCGCCGTGCTTCTTGAGATTGTCGGCCGTGTCCTTCGGATTGAAGACGATGGCGGTGTAGAAGAACGCGAAGAAGGCGATCATCAGCGCATAGAGCACCATGTAGAGCGGGCGACCGTGGCCGAGTGCTGCGACGATAGACGTTGCCCAGGCCGGCATGCCGGCGGTGTTGGCAAAGCCTGCGAGCGTCGCCGGCAGAAGCAGCAGCGACGACGCGAAGATTGCTGGGATGACGCCCGATGTGTTGAGCTTCAGCGGCAGGTGCGAGGTATCGCCTTGGAACATGCGATTGCCGACCTGGCGCTTCGGATACTGGATCAGCAGACGCCTCTGGGCACGCTCGACGAAGACGATGAGGGCGATGACCGCGATGGCGACGACGAGCACAAGCAGGATGAGCGCGGTCGAAAGCGCGCCGGTGCGACCGAGTTCCAGCGTACCAGCCAAGGCCGATGGGAGGCCAGCTGCGATGCCGGCAAAGATGATCAACGAAATGCCGTTGCCGATACCGCGCGAGGTGATCTGCTCACCGAGCCACATCAGGAACATCGTACCGCCGAGCAGGGTGATGACCGTGGAGACGATAAAAAAGACGCCAGGCTGCACGACAAGCCCGTTACCGCTCTCAAGCCCCACCGCGATGCCATAGGCCTGCAGCGTACCGAGAAGGACCGTGCCATAGCGCGTGTACTGGTTGATGATCTTGCGGCCCTGCTCACCTTCCTTCTTCAGGTTTTCGAGAGCGGGAACGACCGAAGTCATCAACTGCACGATAATCGAGGCGGAGATGTAGGGCATGATGCCGAGAGCGAAGATCGCCATGCGCTGGACAGCGCCACCGGAAAACATGTTGAAAAGGCCGAGAATACCGCCTGCCTGGCCCTGGAAGGCCTGGGCATAAGCAGCAGGATTGAGGCCTGGAAGTGGAATGTGGGTGCCGAGGCGATAGACAAGCAGTGCACCGAGCGTAAACCAGAGCCGCTTTTTCAGATCCTCCGCCTTTGCAAAGGTTGAAAAATTGAGATTGGATGCCAATTGTTCCGCTGCAGACGCCATGCAAATCTCCGCACTACCAATTCCGGCTAAATCGGCCGAGTCCGGAATGTGTAATCAAATTGTTTAAAAAGTCGAGCATTGGGTGGACTGCGATGCAAGAGCGCACGCCAGCCGAAGGTCCCGTCATCGCCCTCCCCGCGCGAACGCACGACTCAGGATCCGAAGCTCACATATGGGAGCAAAATCGCCCGGTGTGAAGCACCCCGGGCGATTAATTCGTCTGTATTATTCCGAAGCTGCGACAGGTGCGGCAGCCAAAAGCTTGATGGAGCCGCCAGCCTTCTCGATCTTCTCGACAGCAGACTTGGAAGCGCCTGCGACTTCGAGGGTCAGCTTTGCCGAGATTTCGCCGTCGGACAGGATCCGGACGCCATCCTTGACGCGACGAATAACGCCAGCAGCCTTGAGAGCGACCGCATCGATCGTCGTCTTCGCGTCCAGCTTGCCGGCGTCGACTGCTGCCTGGAGGCGAGCAACCGATACGACGACGTAGTCGGACTTGAAGATGTTGTTGAAGCCGCGCTTAGGCAGACGACGGTAGATTGGCATCTGACCGCCTTCGAAGCCGTTGATCGCTACGCCCGAACGGGACTTCTGCCCCTTGACGCCGCGACCACCGGTCTTGCCCTTGCCCGAACCAATACCGCGGCCGAGGCGCTTGCGGGAGTGGGTCGAACCTTCATTGTCGGTGATTTCATTCAGTTTCATAACGAATCCTCCGGCTTACTTCTCGTCGACGACGCGAACGAGATGCTGGACAGCACGGATCATTCCACGAACCGAAGGAGTATCCTCCAGAGTGCGGCGACGGTGCATCTTGTTCAATCCGAGGCCGATCAGGGTCTTTTCCTGAACGTCCGGACGGCGAATTGGGCTACCGATCTGCTCGACCGTTACGGTCTTTGCTTCGGTCTTGTTGGTCGTTTTGGCCATAGGTCAAACTCCCTTATTCTTCAGACGCATTACCGGAGGCAATACGACGAGCCTGCAGAGTGGCATACTTGATGCCACGCTGAGCTGCGATGTCCTTCGGATGGATCTGTTGCTTCAGAGCGTCGAACGTTGCGCGAACCATGTTGTATGGGTTCGAGGAACCGGTCGACTTGGCGACGACGTCGTGAACGCCGAGCGTTTCGAATACGGCGCGCATCGGACCACCGGCGATGATGCCGGTACCAGCCTTGGCAGAGCGCAGCAGAACCTTGCCGGCGCCATGACGGCCATGGATGTCGTGATGCAGCGTACGGCCGTCACGCAGGGGAACGAAGATCAGCTCGCGCTTGGCAGCTTCCGTTGCCTTGCGGATGGCTTCCGGCACTTCGCGCGCCTTGCCATGACCGAAGCCAACGCGGCCCTTCTGGTCGCCTACGACGACGAGAGCAGCAAAGCCGAAACGACGGCCGCCCTTGACGACCTTGGCAACGCGATTGATCGCGACCAGCTTGTCGACGAATTCGCTGTCGCGCTCGTCACGGTTCTGGCGATCGTCGCGAGAACCTCTTTTTTCTTGTGCCATTGTCCTTTTCCTTTTTCTTTTCCGGGTGCAATCGGCAACTGCAACAAGACCACATCGGGCTTTTCGCTGCCCTGTGGTCCGGTGATGGTCTGAAAAGACCGAAATCCGGCCGGGAGCTTTACGCCACCGGCCGGAAATTTATATTAGAAGGTGAGACCGCCTTCGCGGGCAGCATCGGCCAGAGCCTTGATGCGACCGTGATAGATGAACGCGCCGCGGTCGAACACGACCTCGTTGACGCCCGCCTTCGAGGCGCGCTCTGCAACGAGCTTGCCAACGAGCGTTGCCGCTGCTGTGTCAGCACCGGTCTTCAGAGAACCGCGCAGATCCTTGTCGAGAGTGGAGGCAGACGCAAGCGTCTTGCCGGCCACATCGTCGATGACCTGAGCATAGATGTTCTTCGAAGAGCGATGAACCGACAGGCGCGGACGGCCGTTAGCCACCGACTTAAGATGACGACGCACGCGGTTGGCACGACGTGCAAGTGCTTCTTTCCTGCTAGCCATTTCGCGTGATCCTTACTTCTTCTTGCCTTCTTTGCGGATGATCCGCTCACCGGCATACTTGACGCCCTTGCCCTTGTAAGGCTCGGGGCCACGGTATTCGCGGATTTCTGCGGCCACCTGGCCGACCTGCTGCTTGTTGATACCGGTAACGACGATTTCCGTCGGCTTCGGCACAGCAATTGTGATTCCGACTGGCGGTTCATAAATCACGTCGTGGGAGAAACCAAGCGCCAACTGCAGGTTCTTGCCCTGCAGGGCCGCGCGGTAACCAACGCCGTTGATTTCGAGCTTGCGCTCGTAACCGTCCTTGACGCCAACCAGGATGTTTTCGACCATCGTGCGGGACATGCCCCACTTTGAGCGAGCATTCTTGCTGTCGTTGAGCGGAGTCACAACAATCGCATTATCTTCGAGCTTGAGACCGATATCGTCATTCGCGACGAAAAACAGTTCACCCTTGGGGCCCTTAGCAGTCACTTTTTGGCCATCAATCGTGGCCGTGATTCCTGCAGGCACCTGAACGGGCTTCTTGCCGATACGAGACATTTTATCAAACCTGTCTGTTTCGAGGGAAATTCTTTAGACCAGCCTTAGAAGACCGAGCAAAGAACCTCGCCACCAACATTCTGTTCACGAGCCTGGTGGTCGGCCATCACGCCCTTCGGAGTAGAAAGGATAGTGATGCCGAGACCGTTCGCGACCTGCGGAATGGACTTGACCGAGACATAAACCCGGCGGCCCGGCTTAGACACACGGCCGATCTCACGAATGACCGATGCGCCTTCATAATATTTCAGCTCGATGCTGAGTTCCGACTTGCCGTTGCCGAAATCGACGACGGAATAGCCACGAATGTAACCTTCGGACTGAAGGACATCGAGAACACGTGCACGGAGCTTGGAAGCAGGCGTCGAAACCGACGACTTGCGACGCGAAGCGCCGTTACGGATGCGTGTGAGCATATCGCCCAATGGATCTGTCATTGTCATGTGGGCTACTCCTTACCAGCTCGACTTGACAATGCCCGGCACCTTGCCGAAATTGCCAAATTCACGCAGTGCGATACGCGACATGCGCAGCTTGCGGTAGTAGGCGCGCGGACGACCGGTGATCTCGCAACGGTTACGGACGCGAGTCTTGGACCCATCGCGCGGCAGCGATGCGAGCTTCAGGGTGGCCTTGAACCGCTCTTCGATCGGAAGGGACTGGTTCATGATGGTTGCCTTCAGCGCGGCACGCTTTGCGGCACTGTTAGCAACCGTATTGCGGCGGCGCTTGTTCTTTTCAACTGCGCTTGTCTTCGCCATATTTGATTTCCTTTTCTACGCTCGTCGTTACGGTTACGTGCGGAACGGGAAGTTGAACTCTGTGAGCAGAGCCCGCGCTTCGTCGTCCTTGGTCGCCGTCGTGCAAACGATGATGTCCATGCCCCACATCTGATCAACCTTGTCGTAATTGATCTCTGGGAACACAATGTGTTCCTTGATGCCCATGGCGAAGTTGCCACGACCGTCAAAGCTCTTCGGGTTCAGGCCGCGAAAGTCGCGAACGCGCGGAAGCGCGATGTTGATCAGGCGATCCACGAACTCATACATGCGGGCGCCACGAAGCGTGACCTTGGCACCGATTGGCATATTTTCGCGGACCTTGAAGCCAGCGATGGAATTGCGCGCAAAAGTGATGACCGGCTTCTGGCCAGCGATCGCTGCCAGGTCGGCAGCAGCAATCGTGGGCTTCTTGCTATCGGCTGTCGCTTCGCCCACACCCATGTTGATGACGATCTTGTCCAGCTTGGGGATCATCATCTCGTTGGTGTAGGAGAACTGTTCCTGCAGCGCTGCGCGGATACGGGATACGTATTCCGTCTTCAGGCGCGGTTCGTATTTAGCCTCAGCCATCGATCACATCTCCCGAACGCTTGGCCACGCGGACCTTCTTACCATCAACGACCTGGAAACCGACGCGGGTCGGCTTGCCGTCCTTGTCGACAATCGCGATGTTGGAGAGGTGAAGCGAGGCTTCCTTGTTGATGATGCCGGCTTCCTGCGACTGCGACTGGCGTGTATGGCGCTTGACCATGTTCACGCCGCGAACGACTGCGCGGTCTTCCTTCGGCATCACTTGAATGACTTCGCCGGTACGACCCTTGTCCTTACCAGCCAGAATGACGACCTTGTCGCCCTTGCGGATCTTTTGCATCTCTAACCGCTCCCCTTACAGAACTTCAGGAGCGAGCGAGATGATCTTCATGTGGTTCTTAGCGCGAAGTTCGCGCGGAACCGGTCCGAAGATACGTGTGCCGATCGGCTCTTTCTTGTTGTCGATAAGTACTGCTGCATTGGTATCAAAACGAATGACGCTTCCATCCGCACGGCGGATCGAGGCAGCTGTGCGAACGACCACAGCCTTCATCACGTCACCCTTCTTTACGCGGCCGCGCGGAATAGCTTCCTTGATCGAAACGACGATAATGTCGCCAATCGAGGCATACTTGCGCTTCGAACCGCCCAGCACCTTGATGCACATGACACGACGTGCGCCGGAATTATCCGCGACCTCGAGGTTTGTTTGCATCTGAATCATATCAGGTCGCCTTCTTGTTATACCGGAATGGTTGGGCAGAGCCCCCTATCCCGGCTTATGGAATTGTTCACCTGCTAACACTCTTCAAAAAGGAAGAGCGAAAACATGGCAGTAGCTTCAGCGAGCGCGGGATGGATCTTGCCAGGGTGGTTTCCCCATTGGGACCTTCCGTGCGCTAAAAGCAAAAGAACGCCCGAGTCTCAGGCGTTCCGTCGCTGCTTCATATAGAAATTACGGCAAGACGCAAGGCCTCACCGCAAATTCTTACTTAACCTGAGCGGAGACGACCGTCCAGGTCTTGTCCTTGGAGATCGGCGCGCATTCCTCGATGGAAACCATGTCGCCGGTCTTGTATGTGTTGTTCTCGTCGTGGGCCTTGTACTTCTTCGAACGACGAACCGTCTTCTGGAGGAGCGGATGCGCAAAGCGGCGCTCGACCCGAACCACGACGGTCTTTTCGTTCTTGTCGCTGACCACGACGCCCTGCAGAATGCGTTTCGGCATCTTATTTTTCCTTTAGGCCTTGGCTTCTGCCGCCTTCTGGCGGGCAATGGTTTTCACGCGGGCGATGTCCTTGCGGACCTCGTTCACACGAGAGGCTTTTTCAAGCTGGCCGGTGGCCTTCTGAAAGCGCAGGTTGAACTGCTCCTTCTTCAGCTTGGCTAGCTCTTCCTTAAGTTGGTCGGCGGTGAACGCGCGAACATCTGCGGCTTTCATAGCTGTTCTTCCTTACTCTGCAATGCGCTGCACGAAGCGCGTCTTGACCGAGAGCTTGGCAGAACCCAGACGAAGCGCCTCACGGGCGATTTCTTCGCTGACACCGTCGATCTCGAACATCATACGACCGGGCTTGACCTTGCATGCCCAGTATTCGACGCCGCCCTTGCCCTTACCCATGCGGACTTCGGTCGGCTTCTTGGTGACCGGCACGTCCGGGAAAACCCGGATCCATACGCGGCCGGCACGCTTCATGAAACGCGTGATCGCGCGGCGAGCCGCCTCGATCTCACGAGCGTTGACACGATTCGGTTCCTGGGCCTTCAGGCCGAATTCACCGAATGCGAGATCAGAACCGCCCTTGGCTACGCCCTTGATGCGGCCCTTGAATTGCTTGCGGTACTTCGTACGCTTTGGCTGCAACATAATCTATTCTCCGAATTAACTACCTCGAGCGCCCTTAGGCGTGATCGCGGCGACGGTTTTCTCTGCTGGCTGGGCCCTGGCTGTCGCCTTCGGCCTGACGGCGTTCAGATGCCATCGGGTCGTGCTCAAGGATTTCGCCCTTGAAGATCCAGACCTTGATGCCGCAGATACCGAAAGCGGTGGTGGCTTCAGCCGTACCGTAGTCGATGTCGGCGCGCAGCGTGTGCAAAGGCACGCGACCTTCGCGATACCATTCCGTACGGGCGATTTCAGCACCACCGAGACGGCCGGCGCAGGTGATCTTGATGCCTTCGGCACCGAGACGCATTGCAGACTGCACGGCGCGCTTCATGGCACGACGGAAAGCGATACGACGTTCCAGCTGCTGAGCGATGCCCTGGGCGACCAGTACGGCATCGATTTCCGGCTTGCGGACTTCGACGATGTTCAGGTGCGTTTCGGAGTTCGTCATGTCGGCCAGCTTCTTGCGAAGCTTGTCGATGTCTGCACCCTTCTTGCCGATGATCAGGCCCGGACGCGCCGAGTGGATCGTGACGCGGCACTTCTTGTGCGGACGCTCGATAACCACCTTCGAAATGCCGGCCTGCTTCAGCTCGGTCATAACGAATTTGCGCATCTTGATGTCTTCATGCAGCAACTGACCGTATTCGGCGTTGTCTGCAAACCAACGACTGTCCCAAGTGCGGTTAATGCCAAGGCGGAAACCGATTGGATTGATCTTCTGACCCATTATGCGGCCTCCTCTTGTGCTGGCTGCACTTCGCGAACGACGATCGTCAAATGCGCGAAGGGCTTTTCGACGCGCGATGCACGGCCACGACCACGAGCGTGGAAGCGCTTCATGACAATCGACTTGCCGACGTAGGCCTCGGCGACGACGAGAGCGTCGACGTCGAGATCGTGATTGTTTTCAGCGTTCGCGATCGCCGATTCGAGGGTCTTCTTGACCGCTCCGGAGATCCGCTTGCGCGAGAATTCAAGCTCGGCCAAGGCGCGCTCGACCTTCATGCCGCGGATAAGCGCAGCAACGAGGTTGAGTTTCTGCGGGCTGACACGAAGCGTGCGGGCGACTGCCTGCGCTTCGTTGTCCTTGAGCCGGCGTTCTGTTTTTGCCTTGCCCATCTTTACTTCCTCTTCGCCTTCTTGTCCGCGCCGTGACCGTAATAGGTACGGGTGGGTGCGAACTCACCGAACTTATGACCGACCATGTCTTCGTTGACATTGACCGGGATATGCTTGCTGCCGTTGTAGACACCAAAGACCAGACCAACGAACTGAGGCATGATGGTGGAGCGACGGCTCCACATCTTGATCACTTCATTGCGTCCACCTTCGCGAACCTTCTCAGCCTTCTTGAGAAGATAGCCGTCAACAAACGGACCTTTCCATACTGAACGAGCCATTGGAGACTTCCTCTCTTACTTCTTGCGCTGATGGCGCGAGCGCATGATCATCTTATCGGTCGACTTGTTCGACCGAGTACGCTTGCCCTTAGTCGGCTTGCCCCATGGCGTAACCGGGTGACGACCACCCGAGGTACGGCCTTCGCCACCGCCGTGCGGATGGTCGACTGGGTTCATCACGACGCCGCGTACATGCGGCTTCTTGCCGCGCCAACGCGAACGACCGGCCTTGCCGTCGTTGGTATTGCCATGATCCGGGTTGGAAACGGCACCGATCGACGCCAGGCAGGTGCCTGGTACGAGGCGCTGTTCACCCGAATTCAGGCGAAGGATAGCCAGGCCGGCATCGCGGCCAACCAGCTGTGCATAGGCGCCGGCGGAACGGGCAATCTGGCCGCCCTTGCCGGGCTTCATTTCAACGTTGTGGATGATCGAACCGACAGGGATGAACTGCAGCGGCATGGCGTTGCCAGGCTTGATGTCCACGACCTTGTCGGAAGCGATGACCTTGTCACCGGGCGCCAAACGCTGCGGTGCGATGATGTAGCGCTGTTCGCCGTCTTCATACTTGATGAGAGCGATGAAAGCAGAACGGTTAGGGTCGTACTCGATCCGCTCAACCGTGCCTTCCATGTCGAACTTGCGACGCTTGAAGTCGATCAGGCGGTAGGTACGCTTGTGACCGCCGCCCTGGAAGCGAACAGTGATGCGACCGGTGTTGTTACGACCGCCCTTGGAAGCCAAGCCTTCGGTCAATGCCTTGACAGGCTTGCCCTTGTAGAGCGACGAACGATCGACGATGACCAGCTGACGCTGGCTCGGGGTCGTCGGATTGAATGATTTCAATGCCATTTTCTAATTCCTCACAGACCTGTGGAGACGTCGATGGTCTGGCCTTCGGCCAGCGTCACGATCGCCTTCTTCACGTCTTTCTGCTTGCCGACAAAACCGCGGAAACGCTTGGTCTTGCCGAGGCGGCGCAGAGTATTGACAGCAGTCACCTTGACGCCGAACAGGGCTTCGACAGCGGCCTTGATCTGCGGCTTGGTAGCTGTCAGGGCAACATTGAAGACAACCTGGTTATACTCGGAAACCATGGTGGACTTTTCGGTGATCGACGGCGAGACGATCACGTCGTAATGGCGAATATCGGTCACTTGAAGCGCTCCTCTAGAGCCTCGACAGCGGCCTTGGAAAGCACGAGCTTACCGCGACGCAGAATGTCGTAAACGTTGATGCCCTGGATCGGCAGAAAGTCGATGTTCGGGATGTTTGCGGCTGCAAGCTTGAAGTTGGCGTCGAGCTCGGCACCGCCGATGAGCAACGCGTTGGTCAGGCCCATTGCATCGAACGTGTTGGCCAGAACCTTTGTCTTGGCTTCCGTTGCGATGAAGTCATCGATAACGATGATGTCTTCAGCCTTGAACTTCGTCGACAGAGCATGACGCAGGCCGAGGGCGCGAACCTTCTTCGGCAGATCATGTTCGTGACTGCGAACAACCGGGCCGTGAGCCTTACCACCGCCACGGAACTGAGGTGCACGTGCGGAGTGGTGACGAGCGCGGCCCGTACCCTTCTGCTTGTACATCTTGGCACCGGTGCGCCAGATCTCGGCACGGCCCTTGGACTTGTGCGTGCCAGCGCGCTTCTTTGCCAGCTGCCAGCGAATGACGCGAGCGAGAATGTCCTCGCGCGGCTGGAGGCCGAAAATCGCATCAGAAAGGGAGACCTTCCCGGCGTCTTTCCCCTCGAGGGTCTTGACGTTAAATTCCATTGGTTCGGCTCCCTTACTTCGCGGCTGACTTGACGGCGTCGCGAACGATGATCCAGGCACCCTTGGAGCCCGGGACGGCACCCTTGATCAGGATCAGACCGCGATCTTCATCGGTCGAAACCACTACAAGGTTCTGCGTCGTGACGCGCGTCTGGCCCATGTGGCCAGCCATCTTCTTGTTCTTGAATACCTTGCCCGGATCCTGGCGCGAACCGGTCGAACCGTGTGAACGGTGCGAGACGGACACGCCGTGGGTGGCGCGCAGGCCGCCGAAGCCGTGACGCTTGATAGCGCCGGCAAAACCCTTACCGACCGTGGTGCCGGTAACATCGACCAGCTGACCAGCGGCGAAATGAGCAGCCGTGATTTCGGCGCCGATTTCGAGCAGGTTGTCTTCCGAGACCCGGAATTCCTGCAGCTTGGTCTTCGGCTCGACGTTTGCAGCGGCAAAGTGGCCACGCAGGGACTTCGAGGTATTCTTGACCTTGGCCACACCAGAACCAACCTGGACAGCGACGTAGCCATTCTTTTCGACCGTACGCTGGGCTACCACCTGGCAGCTCTCCATACGCAGTACCGTAACAGGGACATGCTCGCCTGCGTCATTATAGACGCGCGTCATTCCCACCTTCTGTGCAATCACACCTGAACGCATCGGTTCAATCCTTCTCACTCAGCTCGAAGACTGTAAGTCTCAGAGCTTGATCTCAACATCGACACCAGCAGCGAGATCGAGCTTCATCAGCGCGTCTACTGTCTGGGGGGTCGGGTCAACGATGTCGAGAAGGCGCTTGTGCGTGCGCATCTCGAACTGTTCGCGGCTCTTCTTGTCGATGTGCGGGGAGCGGTTAACCGTAAACTTCTCGATACGGGTCGGAAGTGGAACGGGGCCCCGGACGCTTGCACCGGTGCGCTTAGCCGTCGATACGATCTCACGCGTAGAAGCGTCGAGAATCCGATGATCGAACGCCTTAAGGCGAATGCGGATATTCTGGCCGTTCATTCGACATTATCCTTGTTGTCTGTTATCGCCGCGCCCTCGAGAGAATGCGGTTTGTCTTATGACGTAAGGCGGATCACCGGTTTCAAAGATCGAGAGGGACACCATTGTTTGGCATCCCTATCCAGCCTTTGGGCTACCTAGCCCACCTTATTGTTCTATTTAAAAGCCGCTTCGACATGCGAAGCGCCGCGCAAATCGCGCCTGCGCGCCATTTGCTACATTTCCGTGTCATAAGCAAGCGGCCAAGGCCCCCTGCTTCATATTATTGTCACGGTATCGGCTGCCGCTTGCGCGGCAGCCGTCCGTTATTACTCGACGATCGAGGCTACGATGCCGGCGCCGACGGTACGGCCGCCTTCGCGGATAGCGAAGCGCAGCTTTTCTTCCATGGCGATCGGCACGATCAGTTCGACAGCAACAGTGACGTTGTCGCCAGGCATGACCATTTCCGTGCCTTCCGGCAGGGAGACGATGCCCGTCACGTCCGTCGTGCGGAAGTAGAACTGCGGACGATAGTTGGTGAAGAACGGTGTATGACGGCCGCCTTCTTCCTTCGTCAGGATGTAGGCTTCAGCCATGAACTTCTTGTGTGGCTTGACCGAACCTGGCTTGCACAGAATCTGGCCACGCTCGACGCCGTCACGGGTGACGCCGCGGATCAGCGCGCCGATGTTGTCGCCAGCCTGGCCCTGATCGAGCAGCTTGCGGAACATTTCAACGCCGGTAACCGTCGTCTTGGCCGTTGCGCGGATGCCGACGATTTCGACTTCTTCGCCGACCTTGACGATGCCGCGCTCGACGCGACCGGTCACGACCGTACCACGGCCGGAGATCGAGAACACGTCTTCGATCGGCAGCAGGAACGGCAGGTTGATCGGACGCTCAGGCGTCGGGATGTATTCGTCGACAGCAGCCATCAGAGCGCGGATCGCGTCTTCGCCGATCTTCTTGTCCGAATCTTCGAGAGCGGCCAGAGCCGAGCCCTTGATGATCGGGATATCGTCGCCCGGGAAGTCGTAGGACGACAGAAGTTCGCGCACTTCGAGCTCAACGAGTTCGAGCAGCTCTTCGTCGTCGACCTGGTCGACCTTGTTCAGGAACACGACGATGGCGGGAACGCCGACCTGACGGGCAAGCAGGATGTGCTCGCGGGTCTGGGGCATCGGGCCGTCGGCGGCCGAGCAGACCAGGATCGCGCCGTCCATCTGGGCAGCACCGGTGATCATGTTCTTGACGTAGTCGGCGTGGCCGGGGCAGTCGACGTGTGCATAGTGACGGGCAGGCGTTTCGTATTCGACGTGTGCCGTCGAGATCGTGATGCCGCGTGCCTTTTCTTCCGGTGCAGCGTCGATCTGGTCGTAACGCTTGTATTCGCCGAAATACTTGGTGATCGCTGCCGTCAGAGACGTCTTGCCGTGGTCAACGTGGCCAATCGTGCCGATGTTAACGTGCGGCTTGTTGCGCTCAAACTTACTCTTTGCCATTTCGGCTCTCCGTTATCTCTTCCCGTACAGGGATTATTCTTGTTTCGGTCAATTGGTATTCCGGTTATTTCTGACCGGAATACTTTGCCTGGATTTCAGTGGCTACATTCGACGGAACCGGCGAATAATGATCGAACGTCATCGTGTACTGAGCGCGGCCCTGAGACATCGAGCGCAGGTTGTCGACGTACTTGAACATGTTCGCGAGCGGAACATTGGCGTTGATGACAACGGCAATACCGCGGCTTTCCTGGCCCTGGATCTGACCACGACGCGAGTTCAGGTCGCCAATGACGTCGCCGACGTAATCTTCAGGCGTAACGACTTCGACCTTCATCATCGGCTCGAGAAGCTGAGCGCCAGCCTTCTTTGCCGCTTCACGGAAGCAGGCGCGGGAGGCGATTTCGAAGGCGAGGACCGAGGAGTCGACGTCATGGAAGGCACCGTCGATGAGGGTAGCCTTGACGCCGAGCATCGGGAAGCCAGCAAGCGGACCGGACGACATGACGCTTTCGATGCCCTTCTGAACGCCCGGGATATATTCCTTCGGAATAGAGCCGCCAACGATCTTGGATTCGAACTTGAATTCGTCGCCATCAGGGTTCGGTTCGAAGACGATCTTGACGCGCGCGAACTGGCCGGTACCACCGGACTGCTTCTTGTGCGTGTAGTCTTCTTCGTGCTTCTTCGTGATGGTTTCGCGGTAGGCAACCTGCGGCGCACCGACGGTGGCTTCTACCTTGAATTCGCGGCGCATGCGGTCGACGAGGATGTCGAGGTGCAATTCGCCCATGCCGGCAATGATCGTCTGGCCCGATTCTTCGTCCGTCTTGACGCGGAAAGAAGGATCTTCAGCAGCCAGGCGGTTGAGCGCGAGGCCCATCTTTTCCTGGTCGCCCTTGGTCTTCGGCTCGATGGCGATCTGGATGACCGGCTCGGGGAATTCCATGCGCTCGAGGATAACCTGGTGCAACGGATCGCAAAGCGTGTCGCCCGTTGTGGTTTCCTTGAGGCCTGCGAGAGCAACGATGTCGCCGGCGAAGGCTTCTTCGATGTCTTCACGGGAGTTCGAGTGCATCTGCAGCATGCGGCCGATGCGCTCGCGCTTTTCCTTGACCGTGTTCATCACCGCCGTGCCCTTTGTGAGCTTGCCGGAGTAGATACGGGCAAAGGTGAGCGAACCGACGAAGGGGTCGTTCATGATCTTGAAGGCGAGCATCGAAAGCGGCTCTTCATCCGAAGGATGACGGGCAATTTCGAGTTCTGTCTTCACGTCGATGCCAGCGATCGAAGGAATGTCGAGCGGCGAAGGCAGGTAGTCGACAACGGCGTCGAGCAAAGGCTGAACGCCCTTGTTCTTGAAGGCCGTGCCGCAGAACATCGGATGGAACTTGACATCGATGGTGCCGCGACGAACGAGTTCGCGGATCTTCTCGTTGTCAGGCATGATGCCTTCGAGATAGGCTTCCGTCGCAGCTTCATCGATATCGACGACCTGCTCGATCATCTTTTCGCGATATTCCTGCGCCTTTGCCTTCATGTCTTCCGGGATCTCGGTGACATCCCACTGAGCGCCGAGCGACTCGTCGCGCCAGATCAGGGCGTTCATCTCGACCAGGTCGATAACACCGATGAAATCGCTTTCAGCGCCGATTGGCAGCTGCATGACAACCGCGATGGCACCCAGGCGGGTCTTGATCATCTCGACCGAGCGATAGAAATCGGCGCCGGTCTTGTCCATCTTGTTGCAGAAGATCATCCGCGGGACGTTGTACTTCTCGGCCTGACGCCAGACGGTTTCCGTCTGCGGCTCTACACCGGCGTTGGCATCGAGAAGAGCAATCGCACCGTCGAGGACACGCAGCGAACGCTCGACTTCAATCGTGAAGTCGACGTGGCCGGGGGTGTCGATGATGTTGAAGCGGCGGGTCTTGCCGTCCCGACCCTTCCAGTAGGTCGTGGTAGCAGCAGAGGTAATCGTGATCCCACGTTCCTGCTCCTGCTCCATCCAGTCCATCGTGGCTGCGCCGTCGTGAACTTCGCCGATCTTGTGCGACTTGCCGGTGTAATAAAGAATACGCTCGGTGGTCGTGGTCTTACCGGCGTCGATATGCGCCATGATACCGAAATTGCGGTAGTCTTCGATTTTATATTCGCGAGCCATAATGGACTGCCTTTCGGATACCGTTCGAGATTACCAGCGATAGTGCGAGAACGCACGGTTGGCATCGGCCATCTTGTGCGTGTCTTCGCGCTTCTTGACGGCGCTGCCACGGTTGTTGGAGGCGTCCAGCAGTTCGCCCGAGAGACGGTCGACCATGGTGGTTTCGTTACGCTTGCGGGCAGCAGTGATCAGCCAGCGGATAGCAAGTGCCTGGCGGCGCTCTGGGCGCACGTCAACAGGAACCTGGTATGTCGCACCACCGACGCGGCGCGAACGGACTTCGACGTGCGGAGCGATGTTGTCGAGCGCAGAGTGGAACACGACGAGCGGATCCTGCTTGGACTTGCCCTGGACGTTTTCGAACGCGCCGTAAACGATCGTTTCAGCGACCGACTTCTTGCCGTGCAGCATGATCGCATTCATGAACTTCGTAACGATCAGATCGCCGAACTTAGGGTCCGGATTGATCTCGCGCTTTTCAGCTTTGTGACGTCTTGACATAGTTTTGTCTCTTCAAATGTTGCCGGCGCCTTATCACGCGGAGAACCTCGCGCAGCACCTTAAATTCTGAACCCGAAATTACTTCGGACGCTTTGCGCCATACTTGGAACGGCGCTGCTTGCGGTTCTTGACACCCTGGGTATCGAGAACGCCGCGGATGATGTGGTAACGAACGCCCGGCAAGTCCTTTACGCGGCCGCCACGGATCATGACGACAGAGTGTTCCTGAAGGTTATGGCCTTCACCAGGAATGTAGCCGATGACTTCGAAGCCATTGGTCAGGCGGATCTTGGCAACCTTACGCAGAGCCGAGTTAGGCTTCTTCGGGGTCGTCGTGTAAACGCGTGTGCAAACGCCACGCTTCTGCGGGTTTTCCTGAAGTGCAGGAACCTTATTGCGCTTTACCTGTGCCTGGCGAGGCTTGCGGATCAGCTGGTTTACGGTAGGCATTCAACCATCCCTTAAAATCTTGTCTCAACACCCTTGCGGGCATAACATTCGCCGTTTCCGGCAGCACCACACGTATCGGTAATGCACAAAACGTGGCCCGACCCGCTTTCACGGATGGACCACATCAAAGCAGAGGACGCCAGTTTATGGCGTCATGCGTGCGGAAAACCTGTATTCAACGTGCGTTTAGAACCTTGTTTGAGGTGATCTCCAGAGCGTGTCGCTCCGAACAGCCATGCCTCACATCTGTTCTGATGGGGCGGGTACTACTGGCTTCAAGGCCTTTCGTCAAGGCCGGACACAAAATTATCTTGGCGCTTCGCTCACCAAACCCCTGGAAAGCAGCGCTTTAGAGGCCAATTATAGGGGAAATGCGGTGCCGGTGACAAGATAGACTTTGGCATGGCATTGAAAGCCTATAAGGAATCGACCACCGGCCGTACACGCCAGGGCTACAGCAACCCTAGATTCGCAAGATCGAATCGACTCGCCTGAGGAACTCCCCGATGATCACCAATCCGGACAACGACAACAACTATGACGGCCCAATGGTTTTCATCATCATCGGCAAGGGCTACGAGACCGATGGCGGCGAAGGTGTCGAACTGCATGTCATGCTGAGGGCCGCAGACGACGACACCGCCGTACGCGAGGCGCTCAACGCCCTCTCCGAGGAAGGCTTCATCGAAGCCGATCTTGACCAGATCGGCATGCTCACGGAAGTCCCCACCGAGGAGCCCCACGCATCAGCCTACAACGGCGCGCTTGAAGGCGAAGTGGCGATCATCCGGTTCCGGTGAATGCAACGGAGCCTGATGCGCTGAAGGGCTTGGTTTACGGGGCTCTGCGTATGCTAGTGGCCGATCTAGCTTGCCCATCATCCTTCCTAACAAAACTGTCACACAGCTAAAACACTCCCTTGATACCTGCGCAGCGTGTCACTGCATCAGGGGAGCCACCATGCAACACTTTGCCAAGATCTGCGCCATCAGCCTCGCTTTCACCGTCGGTATCGCCCTGCCCTCGTTTGCCGAGGATGCCAAGGCCAAGCCGTTTACCGATGCCAAGGAGGTCAATCTCCTTGTGCTGTTGCCACCACCACCCGCCAATGACTCTGCGCAGATGAAGGCCGAGCTCGGCGAGATCCTGACCCTTCAGGTTACCCGCACACCGGAGCAGTCGGCTCGCGCCGTTGCCGACGCCGAGGAAAATGTCTGGCGCTTTGCTGATGTCATCGACAGCCCGAAGTTCACCATGGAAAACCTGCCGAAGTTCACGGCCTTCTTCGATCGCATCGTCGAAACCGAAGGCGCTGTCACCGATCCGGCCAAGAAGGTCTGGAACCGCCCTCGCCCGCATCTCTATAGCGATCTCGTGCACCCGGTCGTGCCGCTGTCGAAGTCCGGCTCCTATCCCTCCGGCCATACGACGGTCGGAACCCTGATGGGGATCGTGCTTTCCAACATGCTGCCGGAAAAGAAAGCCGCGCTGATGGCGCGTGCCTGGGAATATGGCCATAACCGCATGGTTGGCGGTATCCATTACGCCACCGATATCGAAGCCGGCCGCATCTCCGGCACGGTCATCGCATCGACGATCATGACCCATGACGACTACAAGACGGAATTCGAAGCGGCCAAGGCCGAGTTGCGTACCGCGGTGGGCATGTGAGATAGCCGAAGTTTATGTGATGGGGCCGCCGGCAAACCGGCGGCCCTTTCTTTTATCGTCAGCACCGTCCGTCATCCTCGGGCTTGTCCCGAGGATAGAATCTACCGGCGATTTCTAGTGATTGCAGATCCTCGGGACACTCCCGAGGATGACGGCGGAGTTGGCCTGATACCGCTACGCTACCAATCTCTGCCGCGTCATCTAGCGAACACGAAAAACGCAAAACACCGCCCGGAAGGCTCCGGGCGGTGTTTTTGTGTCTTGACCCTGGGGCCGCCGATTACTCGGCGGCTGGGGCCTTTTCGTTGAGGTTCTGCAGCATCGGCGTGGCGACGGCCGATCCGGAGCCCTTGCGGCGCTCTTCGAGGATCAGTTCGTCGCGCGCCGTGGCGATGCGGCGGATCTGCGTCATGGTACCACCGGTACCGGCCGGGATAAGGCGGCCGACGATGACGTTTTCCTTCAGGCCCTGCAGGCCATCGGTCTTGCCGGCGATTGCAGCTTCCGTCAGCACCTTCGTCGTTTCCTGGAAGGACGCGGCGGAGATGAAGGACGGCGTCTGCAGCGACGCCTTGGTGATGCCGAGCAGAACCGGATCGCCGTAGGCAGGCTTCTTGCCTTCCTCGATCAAGCGGTCGTTGTTGTCTTCCAGCTCGATACGGTCGACGTTATCGCCGACGATATAGTGGCTGTCGCCCGCATCGGTGATTTCCACCTTCTGCAGCATCTGACGAACAATCACTTCGATGTGCTTGTCGTTGATGACAACGCCCTGCAGACGATAGACTTCCTGGATTTCGTTGACCAGGTACGAAGCGAGTGCCTCGACGCCCTTGATCGCCAGGATGTCGTGCGGTGCCGGGTTACCGTCGAGGATGTAATCACCCTTTTCGATGTAGTCGCCGTCCTGAAGATGGAAGGGCTTGCCCTTCGGGATCAGGTATTCGACTGGCTCGACGCCGTCTTCCGCAGGCTCGATGATGACGCGACGCTTGTTCTTGTAGTCGCGGCCGAGACGGATCGTGCCATCGATTTCGGCGATGACAGCGTGGTCCTTCGGACGACGGGCTTCGAACAATTCGGCGACGCGCGGCAGACCGCCGGTAATGTCCTTGGTCTTGGCGCTTTCCAGCGGCGAGCGGGCAAGAACGTCACCCTGGGATACCTTCTGGCCTGGCTCGACCGAGAGAATAGCCTCGACCGAGAGGAAGAAGCGGGCATCGGTACCGCGGGGCAGCTTTGCAACATTGCCGCTGGCGTCCTTGATGACGATCGCCGGCTTGAGGTCCGAACCGCGTGGGGTCGAACGCCAGTCGATGACCTGACGCTTTGTGATGCCTGTCGCTTCGTCGGTGGCTTCCAGAACAGACAGACCGTCGACGACGTCTTCGAACTGAACCGTACCGGCCAGTTCCGTCATGATCGGACGTGTGTAGGGGTCCCACTCTGCGAGGCGCTGTCCACGACGAACCTTGTCACCATCATCCACATAGATCTTGGAACCGTAGGCGACGCGCTGCGAGGAGCGCTCGACACCGCGTTCGTCGAGGATCTGGATCGTCATGTTGCGGCCCATGGCGACGAGAACGCCGTCAGAGTTGCGCAACATGTTACGGTTCTTCAGCTGCGCCGTACCTTCGTAGGACGCTTCGAGGAACGACTGGTCGACCACGGTTGCCGTGCCGCCCAAGTGGAAGGTACGCATGGTCAGCTGGGTGCCTGGTTCACCGATTGACTGCGCGGCGATGACGCCGACAGCTTCACCGATGTTGACCGGCGTACCACGGGCCAGATCTCGGCCGTAGCAGACGCCACAAACGCCCGTCTGGATTTCGCAGGTCAGCGCAGAACGAATACGGATCGACTGGATGCCGGCCTTTTCGATCTCGATGACATCTGGCTCGAGGATCATCTTGCCAGCATCGACGATGCGCTCGCCCGTAACCGGGTGATCGATATCGTCCAGCGCCGTGCGGCCGAGGATACGGACACCGATGGAGGCAACGACCTGACCGGCATCGACGATGGCGGTCATGGTGAGGCCCGACTCTGTACCGCAATCGACGTGCGTTACGATGCAATCCTGCGCAACGTCGACGAGACGGCGCGTCAGGTAACCGGAGTTGGCTGTCTTCAGGGCGGTGTCTGCAAGACCCTTGCGGGCGCCGTGGGTCGAGTTGAAGTACTCGTTAACGGTCAGGCCTTCCTTGAAGTTCGAGATGATCGGCGTCTCGATGATTTCGCCCGAAGGCTTGGCCATCAGGCCGCGCATGCCGCCCAGCTGGCGCATCTGGTTCGGAGAACCGCGGGCACCGGAGTGGGACATCATGTAAATCGCGTTCATCGGCTTCTGGCGACCGGTGGCCTCGTCGAACTCGACGGCCTTGATCCGGGCCATCATGTCTTCAGCGACCTTTTCAGTAGCCTTGCCCCATGCGTCGACGACCTTGTTGTACTTTTCGCCTTGGGTAATCAGGCCGTCATTGTACTGCTGTTCGTATTCCTTCACCAGGCTTTCGGTGTCACCGACGATCTTGGCCTTGGTTTCCGGAATGACCATGTCGTCCTTGCCGAACGAGATGCCGGCGCGGCAGGCGTGAGCGAAGCCGAGCTGCATGATACGGTCGCAGAAAATGACCGTGTCCTTCTGGCCGCAGTGACGGTAGACCGTGTCGATCATCTTGGAGATGTTCTTCTTGGTCATTTCCTGGTTGCAGGTTTCGTAAGGAACCTTGAATGCCTTCGGCAGAAGTTCGCCGATGAGCATGCGGCCAGGCGTCGTTTCATAGATCTTCGAATAAGGCTTGCCCTCTTCGTCAATCGACTTGAAGCGGCCACGCACCTTGGAGTGCAGCGTGACGACCTTGTTTTCAAGGGCGTGATGCAGCTCGCCAAGATCCGAGAAGGCCATGCCTTCGCCCGGCTCGTTCTGGTTCATGATCGACAGATAGTAGAGGCCGAGAACCATGTCCTGCGACGGCACGATGATCGGTGCGCCGTTTGCAGGGTGCAGGATGTTGTTGGTCGACATCATCAGGACGCGTGCTTCAAGCTGGGCTTCCAGCGAGAGCGGCACGTGAACAGCCATCTGGTCGCCGTCGAAGTCGGCGTTGAAGGCCGTGCAGACGAGCGGGTGCAACTGGATGGCCTTGCCTTCGACCAGCATGGGCTCGAATGCCTGGATGCCGAGACGGTGAAGCGTCGGCGCACGGTTCAGGAGAACCGGGTGCTCGCGGATGACCTCGTCGAGGATATCCCAGACTTCCGGCTTTTCCTTCTCGACCAGCTTCTTCGCCTGCTTGACGGTCGAGGAGTAACCCTTGGCGTCGAGACGGGCGTAGATGAACGGCTTGAACAGTTCGAGCGCCATCTTCTTCGGCAGGCCGCACTGGTGCAGCTTCAGTTCAGGACCCGTCACGATAACCGAACGGCCCGAATAGTCTACGCGCTTGCCGAGCAGGTTCTGGCGGAAGCGGCCCTGCTTGCCCTTGAGCATGTCGGAGAGCGACTTCAGAGGACGCTTGTTAGCACCCGTGATGACGCGACCGCGGCGGCCGTTGTCGAACAGCGCATCTACGGATTCCTGCAGCATGCGCTTTTCGTTGCGGATGATGATGCCGGGCGCACGAAGCTCGATCAGGCGCTTCAGGCGGTTGTTGCGGTTGATAACGCGGCGATAGAGATCGTTCAGGTCGGAGGTCGCAAAGCGGCCGCCGTCCAGTGGCACCAGCGGACGCAGGTCCGGCGGGATCACGGGAACGATCTTCATGATCATCCATTCCGGGCGATTGCCAGATTCCATGAAGTTCTCAACGATCTTGAGACGCTTCATCAGCTTCTTCTGCTTCAGGTCCGACGTGGTGTCGGCGAGATCCTGGCGCAGATCGCCAGCGATCTTTTCGAGATCCATGGAGGCCAGCAATTCGAAGATGGCTTCGGCGCCGATCATCGCTGTGAACTGGTCTTCGCCGTATTCGTCAACGGCAAGCATGTACTCTTCTTCCGAGAGCATGTGATGCTCCTTCAGAGCAGTCAGGCCTGGCTCAGTGACGATGTAGTTTTCGAAGTACAGGACGCGTTCAACGTCTTTCAACGTCATGTCGAGCAACGTCGAGATGCGCGATGGCAGCGACTTCAGGAACCAGATGTGGGCAACGGGTGCCGCCAGTTCGATATGGCCCATGCGCTCGCGACGAACGCGTGACAGCGTCACTTCGACGCCGCACTTTTCGCAGATGATGCCCTTGTACTTCATGCGCTTGTACTTGCCGCACAAGCATTCGTAGTCCTTGATCGGTCCGAAGATCCGCGCGCAGAACAGACCATCGCGCTCAGGCTTGAACGTACGATAGTTGATGGTTTCTGGCTTCTTGATCTCACCGTACGACCAGGAGAGGATCTTCTCCGGCGATGCGATGGAAATTCGAATTGAATCGAAGTTCTGTGCAGGCACCTGCGGATTGAAAAGATTCATGACCTCTTGGTTCATGCCTGTCTCCTTCTTGGGCGAAACGCCCCCAAATGCGATCAGTACCGGCAAATTCCCGGGAACCGGACTGACGCCTTAAAACGACAATAACCGCAGATTGCGGCGGAATCGTCCCTGCCAGGCCAAACAATAACGTGATGGCGGAGGGACGATGCGCGCTGCCTCAGGCAGCGCGCACCTTATCGATTGTTACTCGGCCGCGTCCGGCAATTGCACTGGCTGCAGATCCTCGAGCTTGGAATTCTCCAGCTCGACGCTCAGACCCAGCGAACGCATTTCCTTGACGAGAACGTTGAAGCTTTCCGGAATACCAGCCTCGAAGGTGTCGTCGCCACGGACGATCGCTTCGTAGACCTTGGTACGGCCGGCGACGTCGTCCGACTTCACCGTCAGCATTTCCTGCAGCGTGTAGGCTGCACCGTATGCTTCCAGTGCCCAGACTTCCATTTCCCCGAAGCGCTGACCGCCGAACTGCGCCTTGCCACCCAGCGGCTGCTGGGTCACGAGCGAGTAAGGACCGATCGAGCGGGCATGGATCTTGTCGTCGACCAAGTGGTTGAGCTTCAACATGTAGATGTAGCCGACTGTCACCTGACGGTCGAACTGTTCACCTGTACGTCCGTCGTAGAGCGTCGACTGGCCGCTTTCCTTGAGACCGGCAAGACGAAGCATGTCGTTGACGTCGGCTTCATGGGCACCGTCGAACACAGGCGTTGCAATCGATACGCCGCGCTTCCACTGATCGGCCAGGCGAACGACGGACTCGTCGTCGTAATCCCTGACTTCGTCGCCCTTCGGACCAGAGCCGACGACGTCGTCGATCGTCTTGCGCAGCGGAGCGATATCGCCACCTGCCTTGTAGGCTTCCAAGAGATCGCCGATCTGGCGACCCATGCCGGCGCAGGCCCAACCCAGATGGGTCTCAAGGATCTGGCCAACGTTCATGCGCGACGGAACGCCGAGCGGGTTAAGCACGATGTCGACATGCGTGCCGTCTTCGAGGAACGGCATGTCCTCGACCGGCAGGATGCGCGAAACCACGCCCTTGTTACCGTGACGGCCAGCCATCTTGTCGCCTGGCTGGATCTTGCGCTTCACAGCGACGAAGACCTTGACCATCTTCATGACGCCCGGAGGCATTTCGTCGCCGCGCTGGACCTTTTCGACCTTGTCCATGAAGCGCTGTTCAAGGCGCGACTTGGATTCATCGTACTGGCCACGGAGCGCTTCGACTTCGCCCTGGATCCGTTCGTCCTCGACTGCAAACATCCACCACTGCGAGCGGGGATATTCGGAGACGACGGCGTTGGAGAGCTCGACGCCCTTTTTGAAGCCCTTCGGACCGGCAACAGAAACCTGACCGCGCAGGTTTTCGATCAGGCGGCCGTAGACGTTACGGTCGAGGATCGCCTGTTCGTCGTCGCGGTCCTTGGCAAGACGTTCGATTTCTTCCCGCTCGATCGCCATCGCACGTTCGTCCTTTTCAACGCCGTGGCGATTGAAAACGCGAACTTCGACGACGGTACCGTAGGTGCCCGGAGGCATCCGCATGGAAGTGTCGCGAACGTCGGAGGCCTTCTCACCGAAGATGGCGCGCAGAAGCTTTTCTTCCGGCGTCATCGGGCTTTCGCCCTTCGGTGTAATTTTGCCGACCAGGATGTCGCCCGGCGTCACTTCGGCGCCGATGTAGACGATGCCGGCTTCGTCGAGGTTCTTCAGCGCTTCTTCCGAGACGTTCGGAATGTCGCGGGTGATTTCTTCCGGACCAAGCTTTGTGTCGCGCGCCATCACTTCGAATTCTTCGATGTGAATGGAGGTGAACACGTCGTCAGCAACGATACGCTCGGAGAGCAGGATCGAGTCTTCGTAGTTGTAGCCGTTCCATGGCATGAACGCGACGAGCACGTTCCGGCCGAGCGCGAGATCGCCGAGATCCGTCGAAGGACCGTCCGCCAGGATATCGCCGCGGTTGACGACGTCACCGACGGTGACCAGCGGACGCTGGTTGACGCAGGTGTTCTGGTTGGAACGCTGGAACTTCATCAGGCGGTAGATATCGACGCCGGACTTGGAGGCATCGAGACCTTCGGTAGCGCGGATAACGATACGCGTCGCGTCGACCTGGTCGACCACGCCGCCACGACGGGCGCCGATGGCAGCGCCTGAGTCACGGGCAACGATCGGCTCCATACCGGTGCCGACGAACGGAGCTTCGGCACGCAGCAAAGGCACGGCCTGACGCTGCATGTTCGAGCCCATCAGAGCGCGGTTGGCGTCGTCGTTTTCCAGGAACGGGATCAGCGCGGCAGCGACCGAAACCAGCTGCTTCGGCGAGACGTCCATCAGGTTGATATTGTCGCGCGGAGCAAGCATGACTTCGCCGGCATGACGGCAAACCACAAACTCTTCGGCAAACGAGCCGTCGGCGTTCATTTCGGCGTTGGCCTGGGCAACGTAGTACTTGGCCTCTTCCATTGCGGAGAGGTAGAGCACTTCGAACGTGACCTTGCCGTCGATGATCTTACGGTAAGGGCTCTCGATGAAGCCATACTTGTTGACGCGGGCAAACGTGGCCAGCGAGTTGATCAGGCCGATGTTCGGACCTTCCGGAGTCTCGATCGGGCAAATACGACCGTAGTGGGTCGGATGCACGTCGCGGACTTCGAAGCCGGCGCGTTCGCGGGTCAGACCACCTGGGCCGAGAGCCGAAAGACGGCGCTTGTGGGTGATTTCCGAGAGCGGATTGACCTGGTCCATGAACTGCGACAGCTGCGAGGAGCCGAAGAATTCGCGGACGGCGGCAGCGGCTGGCTTGGCGTTGATCAGGTCCTGCGGCATGACGGTGTCGATCTCGATCGACGACATGCGTTCCTTGATGGCGCGCTCCATGCGAAGCAGGCCGAGGCGGTACTGGTTTTCCATCAATTCGCCGACAGAACGCACACGACGGTTGCCGAGGTTGTCGATGTCGTCGATTTCGCCCTTGCCGTCGCGCAGTTCGACCAGCATCTTGACCACGGCCAGGATGTCTTCCTTGCGCAGCGTGCGTACCGTGTCCTCGACTTCGAGGTCAAGGCGCATGTTCATCTTGACGCGGCCGACAGCCGACAGGTCGTAACGCTCGCTGTCGAAGAACAGCGAGTTGAACATGGCTTCGGCCGAATCCATTGTCGGCGGCTCGCCGGGGCGCATGACGCGGTAGATATCGAACAGCGCATCCTGACGGTTCTCGTTCTTGTCGACCGAGAGCGTGTTGCGGATGTAGGCGCCGATGTTGATGTGGTCGATGCCGAGAACCGGGATCTCGTTGAAACCGGCCTTCAGGATGATCGGCAGCGTCTTTTCATCGAGTTCGTCGCCGGCTTCGAGATAGATCTCGCCGGTCTCGAAGTTGACGATGTCTTCGGCAAGGAAGTTGCCGTACAGCTCTTCATCAGTCGCCTTGAGGGCCTTGAGGCCCTTCTCGGTCAACTGCTTGAGCAGGCGCGGGGTCAGCTTCTTGCCGCCTTCGACAACGACTTCGCCGGTGTCGGCGTCGATCATGTCCGTGATCGTCTTGGCGCCCTTCAGCGTCTCGGCGATGAACGGAATGCGCCAGCCGTCGCCGGAACGCTCATAGGTGGACTTGGTGTAGAAGGTCTCGAGGATCTCCTCGCCATCCATTCCGAGCGCCATCAGCAGCGACGTTACCGGGATCTTGCGGCGACGGTCGATACGGGCATAGACGATGTCCTTGGCGTCGAACTCGATGTCGAGCCAGGAACCGCGATAAGGGATGACGCGGGCAGCAAAAAGCAGCTTGCCCGACGAATGGCTCTTGCCCTTGTCATGGTCGAAGAACACGCCTGGCGAACGGTGCATCTGAGAGACGATGACGCGCTCGGTGCCGTTGACGACGAAGGTGCCGTTGTTGGTCATCAGAGGCATGTCGCCCATGTAGACCGACTGCTCCTTGATGTCCTTGATGGACTTCGCGCCGGTATCTTCGTCGATATCGAACACGATCAGGCGCAGCGTCACCTTCAGCGGCGCGGCATAGGTGAGGTCGCGCTGACGGCATTCGTCGACGTCGAACTTCGGCGGTTCGAACTCGTACGAGACGAATTCGAGCATCGAAGTGCCCGAAAAATCGGTGATCGGGAAGACCGACCTGAAAACCGACTGGAGGCCCTCGTCAGGACGACCGCCCTTGGGTTCGTCTACCAATAGAAACTGGTCATAGGATGCCTTCTGAACCTCAATAAGGTTCGGCATCTCTGCGACTTCAGGAATCTTACCAAAAAATCTGCGTACGCGCCTGCGACCGTTGAACGAAAGGGTCTGAGCCATCGTCGCTCCTTCAAAATCTTGCATCCGGGCCTGCAACTGACGGGAACCGCTGGCCAGGCGATCCCGTCTATCAATGAGTGGTTCAATCTCGTCTCACATTCGAATGCGCAGGCGCGGATGCCGTGTCGTATTCGCCTGGAGACTATCCTCTTGAAGAACTCATTACCGAAAAGCCGAAGATGCGGCCCTTAGGTAAGGTGTTCGGAAAAAACGGCAAATGGGAGGTGGCACGAAGCCACCCCCCAGACGCAGTTTGAAGATTACTTAACGTCGACCTTAGCGCCGGCGTCTTCGAGCTTCTTCTTGATGTCAGCGGCTTCAACCTTGTTGACGCCTTCCTTGACAGCCTTAGGAGCGGCTTCAACGAGGTCCTTAGCTTCCTTCAGGCCGAGGCCTGTGATCGCGCGGACTTCCTTGATGACGTTGATCTTGTTCGCGCCGATGTCCGTGAGGATGACGTCGAACTCAGTCTTTTCTTCTTCAACGACAGCAGCAGCGCCACCGCCAGCAGCGGCTGCAGCAGCAACCGGAGCAGCAGCGGAAACGCCCCACTTTTCTTCGAGGAGCTTCGACAGTTCAGCGGCTTCAAGAACGGTCAGAGCAGAAAGGTCGTCTACGATCTTTGCGAGATCAGCCATGGTATAATTCCTTTTATATTCGGTTCGATCTGGGTTGTTTTAACAGCAAAAAACCGCCTTAAGCGGCTTCTTCGTCCTTCTTGGCATAGGCGGCAAACACGCGGGCAAGCTGAGCTGCCGGTGCTGCAACGACGCCTGCGATACGGGTAGCTGGAGTCTGGATCATCGCCAGCAGCTTCGAACGCAGTTCATCAAGCGAAGGCAGGGTCGCAAGCGACCGGACAGCGTCCGCGTTGAGTGTTGTCGATCCCATGGAGCCACCGAGGACAATGATCTTGTCATTGGTCTTGGCGAAATCCACGAGTACCTTTGGAGCCGTGATCGGGTCTGCGCTGTAAGCAATCAGCGTCTGACCCTTGAAGAGATCAGCGATCCCTTCCGACTCGGTGCCCTGAAGAGCAATCTTGGCCAGGCGGTTCTTCGCGACTTTGACGGTACCGCCAGCAGCGCGCATTTTTGAACGAAAATCGTTCATCTGTGCAACTGTGGCACCGGCATAGTGGGCCACGACAACTGAGCCGGCGGCCTGGAAGACCCCGTTCAATTCCGTGACAAATTCGCGCTTTTCCGCTTTTTCCACTGCTTTTCTCCAGTTGACAGGTCCGTGTAGAACGGCCCTGCCGGGTTGCCTTTTGCCTCAAGGGATCGAAGAGATCCCAAGCGACGCTTGAGGATCCTGTCCCCTCGCGCCTGGACCCCGGGGGATCGCAGAACACAAGGCATCCAAGGCTCGAACCGAGTTCATCGAAGTCAAAAACTTCATCTAAATTCGGGTCTTACCCGTCTCATGCAGGCATCAGTGATTAAGGGATAACCACCTGCAATCTCGGACAGGAATTCCGGATTTCTCCGGAAATCCCAACCTCCGGAGAGGTCGGGAATTCTTGATGGCCGGACTTGCGCCCGGCCGAATTATCAGACCGGTGCGGTGACCGAGGCAACTTCGATACGGACGCCTGGGCCCATGGTCGAAGAGATTGCAACGCGCTTGACATAAATGCCCTTGGCGCCAGCCGGCTTTGCCTTGATGACGGCGTCGGCGAATGCGCGGATGTTTTCTTCCAGCGCCTTCGGCTCGAACGAGGCCTTGCCGATGCCGGCGTGGACGATGCCAGCCTTCTCGACGCGGAACTCGACTGCGCCACCCTTGGATGCCTTGACGGCGCCAGCGACGTCCATGGTCACGGTGCCGACCTTCGGGTTAGGCATCATGCCGCGTGGGCCGAGGACCTTGCCGAGACGACCGACCAGCGGCATCATGTCAGGCGTTGCAATGCAACGGTCGAAATCGATCTTGCCACCCTGGACGATTTCGACCAGGTCTTCGGCGCCAACGATGTCGGCGCCAGCTGCGCGGGCTTCATCAGCCTTTGCGCCGCGAGCGAAAACAGCGACGCGAACGTCACGGCCGGTGCCGTTTGGCAGGTTGACAACGCCACGGACCATCTGGTCGGCGTGACGTGGGTCGACGCCGAGGTTCATGGAGACTTCAACGGTTTCGTCGAACTTGGCGATAGCCCGTTCCTTGACCATGCCGATGGCGAGATGGAGAGCGTAGAGCTGGGTCGGATCAACGCCGACGCGGATTTTCTTGATGCGCTTCGCAACCATCGGATTAACCTACCACTTCCAGGCCCATGGCGCGGGCAGAGCCCTCGATCATGGCCATTGCACCTTCGATATCCGCGGCGTTCAGGTCCTTCATCTTCGCCGTAGCGATGCTGCGAACCTGGTCACGGGAGATTTCGCCTGCCTTGGTCTTGCCTGGCAGCTTCGATCCCGAAGTGATCTTTGCTTCCTTCTTCAGGAAGTAGCTGACCGGCGGCTGCTTCATGATGAAGGTGAAGGACTTGTCCTGGTAATAGGTGATGACGACCGGGATCGGCATGCCCTTTTCCATTTCCTGCGTGGCGGCATTGAACGCCTTGCAGAATTCCATGATGTTTACGCCACGCTGACCAAGCGCCGGGCCGATTGGCGGGGACGGGTTAGCCGATCCTGCCTTGACCTGAAGCTTGAGCTGGCCTGCAACTTTCTTAGCCATATCTCTCTGCCTTTCACTGTTGGCCGGTTGCCCGGCCGTTGATGCCGGATCGCTCCGGCGGCTGCGGTTGCGTGGTACGGACGTCAGGTTCGGCTAGAACCCTGCCCTTCCACGCGCTTGCGGCAAATGCCGCGCACCATCCGTCACGTAAATGACGGATGGTGAATTCAAAAACTCAGACCTTCTCGACCTGTGCGTATTCGAGCTCGACCGGCGTTGCGCGGCCGAAGATGGAGACTTCCACCTTGAGGCGCGAACGCTCTTCGTCGACATCCTGGACCGTGCCGTTGAACGAAGCGAACGGACCGTCGGAAACGCGAACCTGCTCGCCGATCTCAAACGAGATGGAGGCCTTCGGACGCTCGACACCTTCCTGGACCTGACCGAGAATGCGATCAGCCTCGCTGTCGGGGATCGGAACCGGCTTGTTGTCGGAACCTAGGAAGCCAGTGACCTTCGGCGTATTCTTGATCAGGTGATAGGCTTCGTCGGTCAGATTAGCCCGAACCATGACGTAGCCCGGAAAGAACTTGCGCTCTGCATCGACCTTGCGGCCGCGACGAATCTCGACAACCTTTTCGGTCGGCACGAGGATCTTTTCGAACAGGTGCGACAGACCCTTCTGGCGCGCCTTGTTCTCGATATCCTCGGCAACCTTCTTTTCAAAATTAGAATAAGCGTGGACGATGTACCAACGTGCCGCCATCTTCATCTCCACTCGATATTAATTGCCGGCCTGCAGCACGTAACCAAGAATCCAGCCAATAAGCTGGTCGGCAGCAAAGAAAAACATTGCCGCGAATACCACCATGACCAGCACCATGACGGTGGAAATCACCGTTTCACGGCGCGATGGCCACGTAACTTTCGCTGTCTCGGAGCGGACCTGCCGGAGAAACACGAGCGGATTCGATTTGGATGCCATTGACTGCCCACGCAATTACGGCGCGTAAAGCTGAACGAGTCAGCCCCACGCACCGCGTGTCTGTTGAACCCTTACATAACGACCGATTCCCTTTTTAACAAGAGATGAATCAGTCGCTCACGAATTTTGCCGCAGATGCAGCAAACCGACCCGAGAAGCAGCGAAACCTTCGCGCTGGTCAGATCGGCATCTATAAGGCCTAAACAACAGGATTTCCTTGACGACACCAAAAGGTGTCCCGCGAGAATTCTCTGCCTATCGGCTACAATGTCCTAGCACGTCACCTTGTGAGCATTCAAGTGCTTTCACGTCGAGATTGTGCCTGGGTTGCGGATCACCCACGCAAGCCCTCCCGCTCGCCGATGCCCCCCCACTCCGGCGAACCGAATGATGTGCTGGCATCAAAAGCGGAGATATTGTTCAATATCGTGCGCAACCAATTTTGGCCGCCTGCGTTGCGGCTTGGTATAGGACTTCAAGAGCGAGGGACGACGATGAGCCAAGATCATGCCAACCCCAAGTCATCGACACTGGAGGAGGACGCCCGCGACCTCCACCGCGGCGAGACGAGCGCTCCGGCAAATGTATCCATCGGCGTCATCATCGGGCGAACGTCCGAGTTCTTCGACTTCTTTGTCTACGGCATAGCCTCGGTTCTGGTCTTCCCCCGTCTGATGTTCCCCTTCATCGATGGGGAGACAAACAGGATCCTTTGCTCGTTCGCCATTTTTTCGCTCGCCTTCATCGCCCGCCCGCTCGGATCGCTCATCTTCATGTGGGTGGACCGGAACTATGGCCGCGGCACCAAGCTCACCATTGCGCTTTTCCTCCTTGGCGGATCGACGGCAGCGGTTGCCTTCCTGCCAAGCTACGACGAGCTCGGCGTGTGGGTCATCATCATGCTGGCTGCGTTCCGCATTATCCAGGGGATCGCACTTGGCGGAGCCTGGGACGGCTTGGCGTCGCTTTCAGCATTAAACGCACCGGCAGACCAGCGTGGATGGTATGCAATGATCCCGCAACTCGGCGCACCGATTGGATTTGCTCTCGCCGCTGTACTCTTCGCCTACTTCGTCGGAAATCTGTCTGATGAAGACTTTCTGTCATGGGGGTGGCGCTATCCGCTGTTTGTCGCCTTCGCTATCAATGTCGTCGCCCTGTTCGCGCGACTTCGGATCGTCGCAACGCCGGCCTTCGAGCAGGCATTGCTGGAACGGGAACTGCAGCCGCGCTTCGTGCTCGAGACAATTCGTACGCAAGGGCGCGAGATCCTGATCGGATCTTTCGTCCCGCTCGCGGCGTTTGCGACCATCTACCTCGTCACCATATTTCCGTTGAGTTGGAGCGTTGCCACCGACAGGCGCGGCGCTGCCGACATGCTGCTCTGGCAGGTCGGCGCATCGGTATTTGCCGTCGTCGGCATCATCCTCTCCGGCTTGCTGGCCGACAGGATTGGGCGATCGCGCGAACTGCTGCTGGGAGCGCTGCTGATCGCCTTGTTTGCGTTTGCAGCACCCTTCCTGCTGACACTCGGGCAAGCCGGCCAGAATGTCTTCCTGCTGATCGGTTTCTTCGTGCTTGGCATTTCCTTCGGACAATCGTCCGGTGCCGTTGCAACCCGATTTGCGCCGCAGTTTCGCTACACCGCCTCGGCATTCACCTCCGATATAGCCTGGCTTTTGGGCGCTGCCTTTGCTCCCCTCATCGTGCTCGCGCTTGCGACCCATGTCGGCATATGGGCGATCGGCGCCTACCTGTTGTCGGGCGCAATCTGCACCGCCCTTGCGTTGTCACTGACTGGTGACCGCAAGAACGTCGAGACCGTGCCTCGCTGAGGTTCTTCCCGGGCGGACACATCCTCTTGCATCGGGAAGAAAACGGAACAGATCTGGAGACCGGCCGTTATCGGCGCGTCAATTCATTAGGAAGTAGAAAACATGGCCGGTCGCACCTTGATGCAGTTCTTCCACTGGTACTATCCGGACGGGGGCAGGCTTTGGAACGAGGTGGCTGAAAAGGCCGAAAGTCTTGCCAATATCGGTGTGACCGATGTCTGGTTGCCACCAGCCTACAAGGGCGCTGCCGGGGGCTATTCCGTCGGCTATGATACCTACGATCTGTTCGATCTCGGGGAATTCGAGCAGAAGGGCACTGTCGCAACCAAGTACGGCGATCGGGCAGCGCTTGAAAATGCAGCTGCCAAGTTGAAAGCCCAGGGCGTCGGCGTTATTCTCGACGTCGTGCTGAACCATAAGATGGGCGCCGACGAGAAGGAGAGCGTCACGGTGCGCCGCGTCGATGCGGAAGACAGGACGCAGATAGAAGACGAGGCATTCCAGGCGCTGGCCTACACGCACTTCACCTTCCCCGGCCGCAATGGAGCGCACTCCAAGTTCATCTGGGATATGAAGTGCTTCAGTGGCGTCGATGTCGTTGAGGAGCCCGACGAGAAAGGCATCTTCAGGCTCGTCAACGAGTACGGCGACGGAGAATGGAACGAAGAGGTCGACCAGGAAAACGGCAACTTCGACTACCTGATGGGCGCCAATGTCGAATTTCGGAACAACGCGGTCTACGAGGAGCTGAAGTACTGGGGTCGGTGGGTCTCGGAGCAACTGCCGCTCGACGGGTTTCGCCTGGATGCGGCCAAGCATATTCCGGCATGGTTCTTCCGGGACTGGGTGCGGCACATGAGGGAGACAGCTGGCCGCGACCTGTTCGTCGTCGCCGAATACTGGCATCCCGACATGGAAGTCCTGAAAAACTACCTCGACCTCGTTGACCACCAGTTGCAGGTTTTCGACGTGGCACTGCACCACCGCTTCCACGAAGCGTCGAAGCAGGGTGGCGATTTCGACATGCGAACGATCTTCGATGGATCGCTGGTGTCGTCCCTTCCCCAGCACGCCGTCACCCTTGTCGACAACCACGATACGCAGCCGCTGCAATCACTCGAGGCGGCCGTCGAGCCGTGGTTCAAGCCGCTTGCCTACGCGCTCATCCTTCTGCGTGAGCAGGGAACGCCATGCATCTTCTATCCGGACCTCTACGGCGCGAGCTACACGGATGACAAGGATGGAAACGAGCGATCCGTCGACATGCCGGCAATCGAGTGCCTGCCGCGACTGGTGGAAGCGAGGAAGCGCTTTGCCAACGGCGGCCAGACCGATCTTTTCGATGATCCCAACTGCATCGGCTTTGTGCGCCACGGCACCGCCGATGCGCCCGGTTGCGTGGTGGTCCTTTCGAATGGCGAGGCCGGTGATAAAACTGTGGAACTCGGCACCGATCACGCCGGTGGCGTGTTCGTCGACTTCCTCGGCCACCGAGCCGACAGGATAGAAGTCGGGAAAGATGGAAACGGCCAGTTCCCGACTCACGGCGGAAACGTCAGCGTCTGGGTACGGGAAGACAGGCTGTAGGAGCGTGGGTAAAGCTACGGCTTGAGTTTGCAGACCAGCATAGTGAAAAAATATTTTTCCCGCTGAACTCAGGGATACGGCTGCATTGCCTTGCCGCATTGTAGATTGCGGCAGCGATGCGCTCGTCTGCGGAACAATCCTACGCCGTTGGCATTGTGCACTACGATCAACATTGGGAGACGAATGATGAATCTTGGACCCATGAAAGCCCTCCTCGGTGTCCTCGCTGTCGCAGGATACCAGCATCGTGAGCAGATCGCAGAGGTGCTCCGCAATCTTACCAAAAGCGCACAGGCACCATCGCCCCAGCAGCCCGGTACTCAACAGAGCGAAGAACAGGCGGGCGGTCTCGGCGGTTTGCTTGGCAATCTGACGCAGGGTGGTCTCGGCGGACTTGGAAGCTTGCTCGGCAGCGGTTCTGCGGGCGGAATTCTCAGCGGTGGGCTCGGCGGATTGCTTGAGCAGTTCCAGCAGAATGGCCACGGCGATGCCGCGAATTCATGGGTATCGCCCGGTGACAATTCGCCGATCGAGAATGAACAGCTCTCCCAGGCGCTGGGACCGGATGTCATCAAGGAACTGACGGAAAAGACGGGATTGAGCGAACAGGAGCTCTTGAGCCGCCTGTCACAGGATCTTCCAAAGGCTGTCAACGACCTTACGCCAGACGGCAAGATACCAGACGAAAAGAGCTTTGCTCAGCTTCTGCAGTAATTGCAGCAATTTTTACAATCCAGGAGGAACATCATGCCGAACAACCCGATTTCGCCAGCAGTTGCGTCCCTGCTCAAGGAGCAGAATGTCCAGCGCGTGCTCGGTAAAGACTCTCTAGAACAGGGACTTGAAGACACTTTCCCCGCATCCGATCCGGTCTCGCACACCATCAGCTCAATACCTCAGGGACGAACGGATTCTGAGCAGGCGGAAAAAGTTCGTGACTGGAAGGACGACGCAACCACTGTGGCAATCGGCTCCAGCGTCAACCGCATCCTTGCCGATGTTAAGACGACGGTCACCGACAATCCATTGACGGCAGTCTCGATCGTCGCGGCGCTGGCGTTCATTTGGGGTGCGACTCGGTAAGCCGTTGACACGTGGCCACATACAACCCAGCGACAAAATCAGCGCCGGTATCTTCAGTTAAGATATCGGCGTTTGCTGTTGGTGACATGGGTCTCGTTGGACAGAGCAGATTTTGATGACACGCCCAGGACGATGAGTGCCTGCCTTAACCGCGATGAGTAATCAAACAAAACGGGTTGCAGCAATTTCCCGTCATCGCGCATTTGCCGCGCTCACAAAGCATCCCCGCTAGCGCAAAAAGCCGCGAAGGTTTCGCAGCCTCTCGATAACGTTGATGGCAGATTGCTATATTGGGGAGCTCAGGCTTTCGCTGAGCGCTTCTGAAGCCTGGCTGCAGTCGCGGCGATCATGTCGCGGCGATCCTTTGCGAGGCGGGCTTCGCGCAGACGCGCGGTCTTGGATTCACGGTCGGCGACCATTGCGTCGAGTTCTTCAGCGGCTTGGCCGCGCGCATAGAAATGGGTCTGCGTCCCTGCGAACGCGATTTCGGCTTCTTCGCGGGATTTCGATGTTTCATTTGCCATGACGGGGTCCTATCGCAATATTAGAAAACGTGAAAAAGGCCGGGAAAACCCGGCCTTAAAGAGATTTCTTTCGTCGCAGTGCCAGTACATCCGTGGTCAAGGCGAAGAAGAAAGCTTTAAATTATGCAGCCTGGAGGTTGCAAGCAGACATCTTGCCCGACTTGTTGTCGCGCTCGAGGTCGTAGCTTACCTTCTGGCCTTCAACGATTTCGCGCATACCAGCACGCTCTACAGCGGAGATATGGACGAAAGCATCGTCGCCGCCGTTGTCAGGCTGGATGAAGCCGAAGCCCTTAGTGGAATTGAACCATTTTACTGTGCCTGTGGTCATGATGATGAACCCTTTTCAAAGCATTTTTAGAATACCGCAATGCCAGAAGCACTGCAGGCGGTGATAACGATGTATTTTGAAAGGGAAGTTCGTCAGGCGCGGTGCTAATCGCGCGGCAACCAAAGTTCAGCAAGCAAAAGATCGATGAACTCTAGATAGGCCCAACCACCGGCGATGTCAACGTCAAAGAGTAATAATTAACGTTTTATGCCTTTGTACGCAATCGCCTCGAGCGAAAGCCCCACGCCTTGGCCCCGCCCGCACCACGATCCAACGCGATCTCAGTGCGGGCAACCGTCCCAATCGATTTTAGCGCCTGGCGTTCCTCGCCTTGATCTGGGAGATGATCAGCGGTGCTGCAATGGAGAGAATGCCGCCAAGGGGAAGCATGCGCAAAATCCGAGTGCCTACGAATGTGGCGGCCGAAGCGCCTGCCAATTTTGCCCAAGGGTAGGAGCCAAGCTGCGCATGCGCACTGGCATCCGCCCATTCTGCTCCCGACTTCACCACGGATACCGCTTGCTGCCGGGTACGGGCCACCCTCGCCTTTATACCGGCAACCGTCTCCTGCAGATCGGCAACCTCGTCCTTGAGCGCCTGCAGGCGAGCTTGGCGGTCGATGCGCGGAGCGTCGAGCAGCGCTGGGCCGCCATCCAACGCCCGTGCTTCCATCTCGGCCAGATGAGACTGCAACTTGTCTTCGGCGCCGGCGGTTTTGGTAATCGGATCCATGGTCGTTGCCTTTCGGTTCAATCTAAAGCCTAACAACGCAATTCGCGCGAAAAAGATGCATGCGCCCGCAGAAAGCTTGCTCGGCCCATCCCGGCAGTTCCGCTCCCCTTATGGTGACGTTTCCATACCTCAAAACAGGCTTCCCTGCCCCGTTGTTGGAGCAACCGGCAAAGGAGCTGTCCCTTCCCTGCGACGCAATTCGGTTTCGGCGCTGAAGCGGATGTCGACATCGCGTTCTTTGGCAAAGTCCTGCAGCGCTTCGAGGCTCAGACGGTCCCAGCCCTTGCCGCGGTCGGGTCCTGATCGTACGCGGGGCAGCAGTCCCGGCTCGGTGCTCCATGCGAGAAGCTGCTCCAGCGGGGCTGCATTCAGCAGGTCGCGCAGATGGTGGGCAGTAACATAGGCATCGGGAGTAGCCCGGTGGGCTGGCAGCCCGAGCTCACGGATGAGGCCTTCCGGCATCCTCTGATAGCGCAGCATTTGGTTCGAGAAGCTCGCAAGGTGTGGCCAGACCCGGAGAGCGCATTTCCAGGTGCATATCCACGCAGCGCCGCCGCTATGGCGCGGTGTGCAGTATCGCTGCTCGAAGGACGCACGGTGGGCCGCCAAGGCCAGCACTCCGCCCTCCGGTCTGAGCACGCGACCTGCAATGTCCCTCCACAATGGCGCGTCCGCAACGTCCTCGTCTACGATATGGTGGATCGCCATCGTCTCGGCTGAGATTGGGCGGCCCGGATTGACCATCAGGCCGCCGCGCTCTTCTCCAACATGCCACAGGCCGTCCGCCCCGAGCGTCACATCCTGCCAGCCGATCTCGCAGACATCATTGGGGCCGTTGCCGCCGGTTTCGAGATCTATGACCCGAATACGGGAACCGGCAGTTGGCAAGGCATGGTCCGTTTTCAATTCCACTTTTCCTGACGATCATGCGTTGGTGACAGGGATGAGCCACAACCGCAGTCTTGGCTCCAAGATCAATTACCCGGCATTTGACGCTCTACGCTTCCGTAGAAAGACATATTGGCGGGCGTAGACCGGCCAATGCCTGATGCGGATACTGATGAGCAGATGTGCGTCGATCGAATAGCGGTCAAGATGCCGGCGGAATATTTGCGCCGCAAAATGCTGGCGATAAGCCGAGATCGAGTTGTAAGGATTAATATGCCGAGGCTGGCCTTGGCATTTGCCAGACATTTGCTTGGTCGACATGGTTTTGGAAAATGGCAGGGGCAGCAGGGCTCGAACCTACGACCTGCGGTTTTGGAGACCGCCGCTCTACCAACTGAGCTATACCCCTAGAGGCTTTTTCCGGGCACTGCCGGCATATCGCCGGATGCCCTTCGGAAGCATGGCGCTCCCTTTACGGCGCGCGGCAGAAATTGGCAAGTCCGATTTTGGATTTTTCCGCTGCCAGGACGCCTTGCCCCGGGATGTCACGGAGCGATGCCGGCGACGGCTCCTTTAGAGGCGAGAAACTTGCCGGATATTTTGCGACGGCGTAACGAGATGCAAGCGATGGCAGCCGCATGCAGAGCGGAGGTACTGCGGCGGTCGAGCCGCCCAATTCGTACCAAGACAAGTCGTTGGGGCATGCGATTCGCATTTGCGATGTCGAGCCACGCCGCTCGCTTCAGCGCTGCCCTTGACAAGGGCCCGACTGCCTCGCCAATAACCCACTATGATTTATCTTGTCAGACACGGCCAGACCGAATTCAATGCTGCAGGCCGCTGGCAGGGCCAAGTCGATTCAGGCCTCACCGCGCTCGGCAGACAGCAAGCCGAGCGTGTCGGAGCGACGCTTCGGGGTCTGATCGATCCTGACAGCACGGCCGTATTCTCAAGCCCTCTCGGGCGCGCCGCAGACACGGCCGCCATCATCGCAGGCGCCACCGGCCTTAGTGACAAGATCGTATTCGATCCGCGCCTGATGGAAATTGGAATGGGCTGCTGGGACGGACTGACAACTTATGAAATCGAGATGGAATGGCCAGGTGCGCTCGACGGGCTCAGCCGTTTCGAATGGTTCTTCCATTCGCCCGACGGAGAGCGCTTCGCGGGCTTGGCGGAGCGCCTGCTGGGAGTGCTTGAGGAGGTCAAACGCCACTCGGCTGCGAGCAAGATCATCGTTTCGCACGGCGTCGCCGGACGCGTCATCCGGGGCATCTGCGCCGGCCTGGAGCAGGCGGATGCACTGGGCCTGGACGTGCCTCAGGATGCGATATTCGCCCTGGATGGAGGCATCGTCACGCGGATCGACTGCCAGTAATCGTCTCTGGCTTCCTCGAGAGAATATAGCAGTTTCCAGACGTGAAAAGGCCCCGCTGTCGCCAGCGAGGCCTTGTTCAATTCTGGAGATCGGTCGTTATTACTCGACGATCGAGGCTACGATGCCGGCGCCGACGGTACGGCCGCCTTCGCGGATAGCGAAGCGCAGCTTTTCTTCCATGGCGATCGGCACGATCAGTTCGACAGCAACAGTGACGTTGTCGCCAGGCATGACCATTTCCGTGCCTTCCGGCAGGGAGACGATGCCCGTCACGTCCGTCGTGCGGAAGTAGAACTGCGGACGATAGTTGGTGAAGAACGGTGTATGACGGCCGCCTTCTTCCTTCGTCAGGATGTAGGCTTCAGCCATGAACTTCTTGTGTGGCTTGACCGAACCTGGCTTGCACAGAATCTGGCCACGCTCGACGCCGTCACGGGTGACGCCGCGGATCAGCGCGCCGATGTTGTCGCCAGCCTGGCCCTGATCGAGCAGCTTGCGGAACATTTCAACGCCGGTAACCGTCGTCTTGGCCGTTGCGCGGATGCCGACGATTTCGACTTCTTCGCCGACCTTGACGATGCCGCGCTCGACGCGACCGGTCACGACCGTACCACGGCCGGAGATCGAGAACACGTCTTCGATCGGCAGCAGGAACGGCAGGTTGATCGGACGCTCAGGCGTCGGGATGTATTCGTCGACAGCAGCCATCAGAGCGCGGATCGCGTCTTCGCCGATCTTCTTGTCCGAATCTTCGAGAGCGGCCAGAGCCGAGCCCTTGATGATCGGGATATCGTCGCCCGGGAAGTCGTAGGACGACAGAAGTTCGCGCACTTCGAGCTCAACGAGTTCGAGCAGCTCTTCGTCGTCGACCTGGTCGACCTTGTTCAGGAACACGACGATGGCGGGAACGCCGACCTGACGGGCAAGCAGGATGTGCTCGCGGGTCTGGGGCATCGGGCCGTCGGCGGCCGAGCAGACCAGGATCGCGCCGTCCATCTGGGCAGCACCGGTGATCATGTTCTTGACGTAGTCGGCGTGGCCGGGGCAGTCGACGTGTGCATAGTGACGGGCAGGCGTTTCGTATTCGACGTGTGCCGTCGAGATCGTGATGCCGCGTGCCTTTTCTTCCGGTGCAGCGTCGATCTGGTCGTAACGCTTGTATTCGCCGAAATACTTGGTGATCGCTGCCGTCAGAGACGTCTTGCCGTGGTCAACGTGGCCAATCGTGCCGATGTTAACGTGCGGCTTGTTGCGCTCAAACTTACTCTTTGCCATTTGAATGCTTCCTGATGAACGTAGGATTGGTGACCCCGGCGAACCGGTTTAGTGCCGCCGTTTAAGGCTTTCGATGCGGGAGCGCAAGACTTAATTGCGCAGCCGGATTTTCGCCCGCGACCGGCGATTGCCGCGCGCTGCCAAGTAGACAGCAGTCCGCCTGACGGAATGCAGGGGATGTCCCGGACAAGGCAATAAGGGCCTGTCGGTTCAAGTTCTTAGATGGGAATTGTCATTTCGATTTCCAAGGCCCTGGAGCGGGTAGCGGGAATCGAACCCGCATATTCAGCTTGGAAGGCTGCTGCTCTACCACTGAGCTATACCCGCGGGTGCAAGATCCAATGACGGAATGGTGGAGGGAGTTGGATTTGAACCAACGTAGGCTGAGCCAACGGATTTACAGTCCGTCCCCTTTAACCACTCGGGCATCCCTCCAGATTCCATCCGGATCTTGGCGACCAAGTCTGTCAGACCCGACGTTGCCGCCGTGACTGCGCCGCGTATATGACCGCCCGGCTCCGGTCTGTCAACACGAGGAATGTGCAAAAATGACGAAATTATTTCCTCTCCAACGGAAAGGCCCGCGATCAAAGCAAGACATGAAAGAAGGACTATGCGCTTATGGCAGCGCTGGGTATAAAGCCGCATGAGCAAAGATAAAGCCCCCGGCCCTACCGGCCCAGAAACCACGTCCGGCGATCATTCGCAAAAGGATACCCACTACGCCACGCTACGCCGCGCCCATCGCGACGCCAAGCGGGAACGGGGCGAAATTCCAACGCCCCAGCCGCAGAAGCGCAAGCGCTCCGCCGGCGACGACTGGAAGCCAGCGCCGATCGCACCCGATCTCGTCCAGCTCTACGGGCTGCACACCGTGCGCGCCGCACTCGAAAATCCCGAACGCAAATTGCTGAAGCTTTCGGTCACCCAGAACGCTCTGGTGCGCCTTGAGATCGGCCCAGTCGACCAGTTGCCCTACCCCGTCGAGATGATCACGCCGCAGGACCTCGACAAGATCCTCGGCCCGGATGCGATCCACCAGGGCGTCATGCTGGAGACCCGGCCGCTGCCGGTGCGCAAACTCTCGGCGCTGACCGACAGTCCGCTGCTGCTGGTGCTGGATCAGGTGACCGATCCGCACAATGTCGGCGCCGTCATGCGCTCCGCCGTTGCGTTCGCCGCCGGAGCCGTCATCACCACCATGCGTCACAGCCCGACCGAATCGGGCGTGCTTGCCAAATCCGCATCCGGTGCGCTCGAGCTCATTCCCTATATCCAGGTGACAAACCTTTCCGACACGCTCGGCGAACTGCACAAGCTCGGCTTCACGACAATCGGCCTTGATTCGGACGGCCCGGCACCGCTCGAGGGCACATTTTCGGGCGACAAGGTTGCACTGGTGTTGGGAGCCGAAGGAAAGGGCCTGCGGCAAAAGACGCGCGAGACAGTCAATGTGCTCGCACGCCTCGATATGCCGGGTGCCATCAAGTCGCTCAACGTCTCCAATGCCGCCGCCATCGCGCTCTATGCGGCGCGGTCCTACCTCAAACCCTGATCGGCAGACCCCACGGTCTGCAGTCGATGGAGAATGCCGTGCGTCCTATCCTTGCCCTGGCGGTCTGTGCCGTTTCACTGCTGACACTTGCCGGCACTGTCGAGGCTGCTGATGCCGACCAGTTGAAGGCCCAGGCCGGCACCTGGCTGGCGGCGCCGCAGAACGGCAGCAAGGGCTGCCTGCTGACATTCGCCACTACACCTGCTGCCGGCGGCTACGCGCTTACCGGCTCGGAAGCCTGCGCTACGGCTGTTCCGTCGCTTTCAAACGCGACAGCATGGACGCTTTCCGAGGACGGCACGCTGTCGATCGTCGATGTGGCCCACAAGACGCTGGTCAAATTTATCCAGGACGAGGGATCGCCCTGGGAAACCGAGGACGGCGAACCGATGTGGCTCCTGCCCGCTCTGGGCACCATCGACCATGTCCCGACAGTCGACAGCATCGCCGGCAACTGGGCTATCCAGAAACCGGAGGGAACGCAGCCCATCTGCGCGCTCAAGCTGACGGGCGACAAGGACGGCGACGGCACAACCAAGGTGTCACCAAACGGTGACTGCGCTGCAGAATTTAAAGATATGAAGCTGACGCTCTGGGCTCTGGAAGGTTTTGGCCTGGTGCTGATGAGCGACGACGGCACGTCGATCTCGTTTGACATGAAGGCGGACGGCAGCTTCGACAAATCGCTCGAGGATGGCGGCAAGCCGCTTAAACTTGTACGCCAGCCCTGACTGCTGGCAGACCCGCTGATCCGGGCTATGCCGATCGCATCGCTGCGACCGGTCATCAAAGTCATTCGACCCTGAGGCCTTCTTTCGGACTCGGTGCCGCACCACCAGCGGCTTGATCATCGCGCCGCGCTTCAGGGTTGCGGACGTCCCCTTGACCTTCAGATCCTTGATCAGCGTGACATCGTCACCCTCGTCAAAAATGGTTCCGTTTGAATCTGCGCGTCCGTGTTGGCTATCTCTGTTGAATATGGCGCGGGTATTGGGGACAGAAGCGGAAACCTCAACGGTCGGATTGATTTTGACTTTACAGGCGCTGAGAATCTGCTATTTGCCCCTCTGCCGCCCTTGTAGCTCAGTTGGTAGAGCACCTGATTTGTAATCAGGGGGTCACGAGTTCGAACCTTGTCGGGGGCACCATTATTTTGACTTTTAATTGGTTTCATGCCGTCCTATCAAACCGATAGGGCGGCATGTTTCATTTTGTGTTGCAAGCTATTTACCCCGAGTTGCGGGCACTATCACTGATATGCCGCGCATCCGTGCAACGTGGCTTGCACCATGCAAGACGGTTTGGGAGGTCGGTGGGCTGTCAACTTAACGATATTGGTTGTTTTTTTGCGGTAGCCGGCTCACTACGCTTGAGCAATCCCCTGCCCGACCCATGCCACCATTGAGGATGTGGAATTCCATCTTCATCACTGAGCAGCCGCTGAAACTATCGTGGGTCGAATTGGCGCTGAGGAGGCAGAAGGACTGGCTTGCCGCGTACCCAGTAGCATTCTGCGAAGCACACGCCGGACCACCTGTGCTTACCCTGCAGGCTTTGGAAGGGCTGGCACGCGCAGATATGGGTTTAGCGGATCATAGGCCATCTTGGGCTCACTAGTTCCTGGTGAGAGCAGGTTCTTGATGAGAACGCCTTGATCGCCGAAGAGATAGCTGATGCCGGCGCAAAGATGGGCTGCGGAACGATAGTCGAAGCCATTGAATGCATTCACCGCCAGGAAAGAAGCGTCATCCCAGGCCTTGCCCTTCAGGGCAAAGTATCCGGACTTTTTAAGATAGGCATCCGCCGAAGTCGAATTTAAAGCAAGATTGCCGTCGCAATAGTGGTTGAGCGCAAGCGAAAGCATGACATTTCGAAGTGTGTCTGCGGCCGGATTGCCCAGCGTGTCGGAAAACTTATGCAGATAGAAATTTGTCGCTGGGTCGTTCGTCATTGTCTTATGCCAGTAGGACGGAAACTTTTCCTCGGCATGAGCAGCGCCAACGGCATTGCATAGAGCGAGAGTTATCCCCACCAGAGTAAAAACGATAGCGGATTTACGGTCGATAATATCGCGAACCATTTCTTATGCCCCAGACCCATTTGCCAGCCGATAGATAGATCGAGTCGCTATCGATGCACAACGTTGCGCAAAGGCCGTGCCAAATCTGATGCACGTCCGTTCTCCTCCTCGTGGAGGTCGGCTTCATTAAAATAACTCGCCGTATCAGCAGCTCGTGGTGTCAATCGGTGCTTCGGTCGGGGGGATCATGTTGGCGGTCGAGGGCGGAAGTTTCCGCAGGCCAATCCATGTACCTACCAGCAGAAATGGCAGGCACCACGCGACCGTTGCCCATAGAGCCTGCCTGCGGTAGTTCCAGCGAGCAGTCTCTGCCTTCTCCAATTCGTCACTATCCCGCATCTCGATCAGTTCACACCTGCGCACGCCCCTTTGCTTACCGCTCTCACGCCTGCCCTGTCATCCAGTTCTTCAGATAGATGATGCCGAAGACCGCGCAGATGAAGACGATGATGACGATCTTTCGCTGCCAACGCGACAGTCTGCGTGGCGCTTTTTTCGGGCGCTTCGGTTTGAATTTCACCACGTTGTCGTCCATGCCGATGCGGGCCTCCTGAGCTTGTCGGTGGATACCTATCGCGCTCAACGCGGGCGGACAACCCGCGATCTCGGCGCGATCGGGGCGCGATCTCGGAGGGTATCCATTGACTCGGGCTTTCCCACATGTGAACATAAAGAGAACATTGCGGAGTACCATGTTTATGATTCGATTTGCCCCCCAGACAGCCGCCCCTTCCACAGACCGACAGGCGCGCGCGCTGAAGCCAGCCCATGCCGCCAGTGACGTCGAAGGCAGTGCTTTCATGCCAAGCAGCGACGCCATGCTCATTCCTGACCTGGAGGATGCTGGCGGCGATACATCCTCGAAGTCGGCAAAATCGCGTTTGGGGCGCAAGCAGAAGACAAAATCGGCAGCCGGGGAAGCTGCCGTCCAGCTCGACCTGAACGCCTGACAGTCAGCGGGTATCACAACCGATCACGGATCCCTTGCCAAAGGCGCTGTTGCGCGGAACAAGCTCGCGCTTGACGGGTTGTCAGACAAATATTTGTGGGGAACAATCGCCATGTCCAAGCCGGTAGATAACGACAACGACGCCGCTGCCGTGCCAGAAACAGCTTATCAGGGCCGGGAGCAGGCAATGTCCGGACGTGGTAAAAGCCTGTCGTTCTGGGGTCTGGCTGTTGCGGTGGTCTTCGTTGTCGGTCTGGCTGCTTTCGCCATGACCCGCGAGGTATCCCATACCAACCTCGCGCCCAACGGCGGCGCCGGCAACAGCGGTGCGGTTTCGCAACCCGCACCGGCGCAGAGCAGCCAGTAAGGTTGGCTATCAAAGTTTCTGGCCAACTTTGGTTCCGGGGGAGTGCATGATAGTAACTCATCAGCCCCGTCTCATCCCTAGCGGTTTGAATGGCGCGCTACGGTAGAGTGAAACTATCGCATCCAAGCGATTGATGATCAGTAAGACGTCTGAGCTTTCACCAAATCGAAAGCCGAATACAGGACTCAATCTCGACACCGATGTACGGTACGGTTGACGTCATATTAACCAGGAGCGCGACTATGGGCGAAGATATGACGATCCATGAAGCAGCGGCAGATCCTTTGATCGGCCAGGTCCTGAAGGCCGATGGCGTTCCTCCGGGCGCGTTTGCGCAGCTTCTGCAGAGCGCCGCCCGTCTGCGCGCCGCCGAGCTCGAACGTGCCGTTTCAATCGACATCGACGCTGTGTCTTCCGATGTCACGGTCGATCGGCCTGTAAAGCTTCCTGACTGATACCCTGCGACCGGATATCAGGCATTCGCGTTTTTTTCCATTGCCTGCCGCCTGCCGAACTGGCAGCATTACCGGGTGCAACAGCGAGGCAGGCAATGACCGACGAACCGCCGAAAAAGAAGTCCCTGGCCGGCCTTGGCGAGATGATGGAAAAGGCCGCGGCGAAGGAAAAGGCCGTTGCCGACAAAGCTGAAAAGATCAGCAGCGATCCCGGGGCGACGCGCAGCTACGACATAACCTTCCGGAAGAAGTCATCGAGCTGAGGCGCTCGTTCGCTCTGAACGCCTTTTTCGATGAAGCCTTTCGGGCATGCGGCCTTAGCCGCGCCTGGCCAGCACTGATTTCGCCAGCACGTCCAGCACCGAGACTGTCGTTTCCCAGTCTATGCAGCCGTCGGTGATGCTCTGGCCATAGGTCAACTTGCCCCCGGCCACCAGTTCCTGACGTCCGCCGATGAGATTGCTTTCCAGCATCGTGCCGATGATCCGCCGGTCGTCGGCTGCAACCTGGCTGGCGATAGCGTCGATGACGTGCGGCTGGTTGTCGGGGTTCTTGCCGCTGTTGGCGTGGCTGGCATCGATCATTATGCGCGGCGGCAGGCCGGCTTTCAGCGATTCGGCGGCGGCTGCGGCAACGCTTTCGGCGTCGAAATTCGGCGCCTTGCCGCCGCGCAGGATAAGGTGGCAATCCTCGTTGCCGGATGTCGAGGCGATGGCGGCGCGGCCATCCTTGGTGACGGCCGGGAAATGGTGCGGCTGCGAGGCGGCGGTAACAGCGTCCAGCGCAATCCTGATGTCGCCGGTGGTGCCGTTCTTGAAGCCGATCGGGCAGGACATGCCGGAGGCGAGTTCGCGGTGCACCTGGCTCTCCGTGGTGCGCGCGCCGATCGCACCCCAGCTGACGAGGTCGGCGATATATTGCGGCGTGATGGTATCGAGAAGCTCGCAGCCGGCAGGCAGGCCGAGGTCGTTGATATCCACCAGCAGCTGGCGGGCAAGCCGCAGGCCTTCCTCGATCTTGAAGCTACCGTCGAGACGGGGATCGTTGATCAACCCCTTCCAGCCGACAGTGGTACGAGGCTTTTCGAAATAGACGCGCATGACGATTTCGAGTTCGCCCTGATGCCGCTTGCGCTCCGCCACCAGACGCCGAGCATAATCAACCGCGGCAACGGGATCGTGGATCGAGCATGGGCCGACGACGACCACCAACCGGTCGTCTTCGCCGGTGAGGATACGGTGCACGGCGGCGCGGGCAGCGGAGACCGTCTCGGCCGCATTTGGCGAACATGGCACGTCCGCAACGACGCGCGATGGCGGGCTCAGGGGGGTGATCTCGAGAATGCGCAGATCGTCAGTGGTCGGCACGGGGAAACTCCTCACAATTGATGGCAGACTGATAGTCAATAAGGACGGCAAACGGAAGCCGCCGGCCATGGGTTTCGCCGCGTTCTGGCGCGGTTGCCGCAGATAGGTTCCCGAGGGCCAAGCAATCCGTGGCTAAGGCGCCGCCCCCGCTAGAGCGTCCGCATTGCCCACCGTGCCGAAATCGAGCTGGACGCGGCCGTTCGTACTGTCGGCGAGGAGGGCGGCGGCCCGATCTGCCTGACACTCCGGGACGCTCAGGGAAAGCACTGCGCCGTCTTCGGTAAACATCTCGGCAACTACGGAGAGGCCGGCTATCGATAGCAGCCGCACTTTTGCCAGAGCCAGATCGGAAAACCCGACTACGGCGATCGCAGCCACCATTGGCACCACCTCGACCCGATCAGCCGCCCTGAGGCAGGCTGCGGCCGTGCCGCCATAGGCGCGCATCAGCCCGCCTGTTCCGAGCAGCACGCCGCCGAACCAGCGGGAGACGACGACCAGCACACAGTCGAACGACTGGCCGTCTATCGCCTGCAGGATGGGCCTGCCAGCGGTGCCGCCCGGTTCACCGTCGTCATTGAAACGATAGGTCTGGCCGGTGCGCCAGGCCCAGCAATTGTGGTTTGCGCCGGCATCAGCAAGGGCAGACAGCTGTACCCTCGCCTCGTCTTCATCGGCAATAGCGACGGCCACGGCGAGGAAGCGGCTCTTCTTGATGGATTGCTCGAACGAAGTCGGTTGCCTGAGGGAAAACATCGGCACTGTGGTCTCTTAAAGGACAATTGCACGTCCGTATCTACCGGCTTGGCTCCGACATGGCGAGCCTGCTCCAGCGGCTTCGCCGACAGATTGTATCAGAAATCGCGCTGGCTGTCCCGCTGTGCCGCGATATCGCCGGTGGGCGAATACGGCTTGTCGCAGAGGGGTGTTATCCTTTACGTAGACGGAGATTGTCGAAGGATATTGCATGCCGCGCTCATTTCAGTCCCTCTGCTTTCTGGCCTCGCCCTCACCCGAGGCGCTGGCGGCGCGCGAAGAACTGATCGCCATCTATGGCCAGGCGCCCCAGGAGGACGCCGATGTCATGGTGGCGCTCGGCGGCGATGGCTTCATGCTGCAGATGCTGCACAACACGATGAACTCCGGCAAGCGCGTCTACGGAATGAACCGCGGCTCGGTCGGCTTTCTGATGAACGACTACCGTGTCGAGAACCTCGACGAACGCATCGATGCAGCGGTTGAAAATGCGTTCCATCCGCTGGAGATGCGTACCGTCAATGCCGACGGCAGCGAATCGGTGGCGCTCGCCATCAACGAGGTCTCGCTGTTCCGCCAGTCCTATCAGGCGGCCAAGCTGCGCGTCGAGATCGACGGCCATGTGCGGCTGGAAGAACTGATCTGCGATGGCCTGATGGTCACCACACCGGCCGGCTCTACCGCGTACAACCTCTCCGCCCACGGCCCAATCCTGCCGCTGGAAGCGCCTTTGCTCGCCATCACTCCGGTCAGCGCCTTCCGTCCGCGTCGCTGGCGCGGGGCGCTGCTGCCCAACAAGGTGACGGTGGACATTACCGTGCTCGAGCCGGTCAAGCGCCCCGTCAATGCGGTGGCCGACAACACGGAGGTGAAATCGGTGTTGAGCGTCCGCATCGCCCAGACCCAGGACACCACCGCCCGCATCCTTTCCGATCCTGATCGCTCGTGGTCCGACCGTATCCTCGCCGAGCAATTTTCCGATTGACCGGCCCCTTCCTCTGACAACACCTGATGGCAGCTAGCTCTTGAGAAACGCTCTCCACGCCCCAATCCTAGCCGCACTGCTGGCAAGCGTCGTTTCGACCCCGGAGGCGCGGGCCGACGACGGCGTGCTGCCGGTCAGCATCATTGCCTCGACGACGACAGGCTTTTGGCAGGATGCCGGAAGGGCGCAGCCGGGACCCACATCGACTTTGCCAAGCACCGATGCGTCCACTGCAATGACGCCACCATCGCGCCACGGGTTTTACAAGCTCTATGCCGTCCGCCAGGCCGACCGCACATCCAAGGTCTACCTCCAGCAGGTCGCGGCGACCGACGACGGCCCGCAGATCGTTTCCACCACGGAACTGCCGGAAATCACCGCGCTGAAGGCCATCGTTACCGATATCAGGCCTGAAAACTCCGGTGGCATCATCCGCGAACCCGGCCTGTTTGCCACGCTCTACATCAAGGCCGATGCAGATGCCGACGCCGATGTCTGGAATGTCATGCTCGACGAACTCGGGGAAATCGTCGTCGAGAAGGCGCCGGAGTAAGCGCTGGCCATAAAAGAAGACCCCCTCGAGGCAGGCAGCCGCGAGGGGGTCTTTGTTTGGTAGAAGCGGTCGCTGCGATCAGTCGATGTCGTCTACGGCAGCATCTGCGGCTCCGCTGATGCGGTGCGCCAGAGCTGCCTCCATGAACGGACTGATCTCGCCGTCGAGCACGTCATCCGGCGCGGTACTGACAACGCCGGTGCGCAGGTCTTTCACCTGCTGGTAGGGCTGCAGCACGTAGGAACGGATCTGGTGACCCCAGCCGATATCCGATTTCGAAGCGGCTTCCGCGTTGGCCGCATCTTCGCGCTTCTTCAGTTCCGCTTCGTACATGCGGGCACGCAACATCTCCCAGGCTGTCGCCCGGTTCTTGTGCTGCGAGCGCTCCTGCTGGCACTGCACCACGATGCCCGACGGAATGTGCGTGATGCGCACGGCCGAATCCGTCGTGTTGACGTGCTGGCCGCCGGCACCGGACGAGCGATAGGTGTCGATGCGGCAATCGCCTTCGTTGATGTCGATCTGGATCGAATCGTCGACGACGGGATAGACCCAGATCGACGAAAACGACGTGTGCCGACGGGCGTTGCTGTCGTAGGGCGAAATGCGCACCAGGCGATGGACGCCCGACTCGGTCTTCAGCCAGCCATAGGCATTGTGGCCCTTGATCAGCAGCGTCGCCGACTTGATGCCGGCTTCTTCGCCGTCATGGACTTCCAGCAATTCGACCTTGAAGCGCTGACGTTCGGCCCAGCGGGTGTACATGCGCAGGAGCATGTTGGCCCAGTCCTGGCTTTCGGTACCTCCGGCGCCCGAATGGACTTCGAGGAAGGTGTCGTTGCTGTCAGCCTCGCCGGACAGCATCGCCTCGACCTGGCGGCGAGCCGCTTCGGTGCGCAGAACTTTTAGGCCTTCCTCGGCTTCCTTGACGATATCGGCATCGCCCTCTTCATCGCCGAGTGCAATCATCTCGATGTTGTCATCGACCTGCCGTTCAAGCAGCCGCACGCCATTGATGCTGTCTTCGAGATTCTGACGCTCGCGCATCAGCTTTTGTGCCTCGGATGCATCGTTCCAGAGGTTCGGATCCTCTGCCTTGTTGTTCAACCAGTCCAGTCGCCTTACGGCCTGATCCCAGTCAAAGATGCCTCCTCAGCAGGCTTATGGCCTGCTTGATTTCGTCGACAATATTCTCGATTTCGGCGCGCATGGTCTCGCTTCTCGGTTCGATTGATGTTGCCCGTGACATAGTTAGGCATGCCGCGGATGTAAAGCCCGCAGTCGGTGGTTACCGCACAAGGGTGGCAAGGCGCCTTGGAACAGTGCCCTGCAGGACCGCCGGTTCAGACCGTGAAGGCCTCGCGAAACGCCACGAGTGCTTCCTCGGGATCGCCGGATGCATAGGCTTCCATCGCGACCGGCCCCGTATAACCCATCGCCTTCAGCGCCCGTGCCACGCCCTTCCAGTTGACCTCGCCAGTTCCAGGTTCCAACCGTCCGGGAACATCGGCAACTTGAATTTCACCGATCCAAGGCAGGCACTTGCGGCAAAGTTCTATCAGATTACCTTCACCGATCTGGGCATGATATAGGTCGAGATTGAGCGTAAGGCGCGGATGGTCGATGCTGGCCACAAGCGCCAACGTATCCTCTGCCCGACCAAAGGGCACCCCGGGGTGATCGACCAGCAGGTTGAGGTTTTCCAGGCTGAAGGTGACGTCTTCCTCCTCAGCCAGTTCGACGACACGGCAGAGCGTGTCGCGGGCCTTCAGCCACATGGCGCCGGTCACGACCTCGACAGGGCGGATAGGCAGGCCGCCCTCGCCCAGCCCCGTTCCATGCAGATTGAGACGCTGCACGCCCAGCCGCTTGCCGACCGTGGCCGTTTCTCGCGCCGTCTTCAGCAGCTGGGCAGCACCTTCGTCGTCGGTCAGGCGACCCTCCAGGTAACCATTCATGATAGTGAAGGTGGCGCCCGTCGCCTCCAGCTTTGCAAGATCGTGCTCCGGCCAGTTCCAGAGACCGACGCCAAATCCCAGTTCCTTCAGCCGGCTCGCCCGCCACTCGATCGGCCGGTCGCGCCAAAGCATTTCGGCGCAGGCGGCAAGCTGGAAGGGAGAGTTCATGACGACAACCTCGTGACGCGTGAAAGGATTAAGTGTTGCACTAGAACCGATAGAGGCGATCTCCGCAACATGGATTGTGCCTGCGATAGAGAGGTTATGCTTGTGCCATCAGGACTTACGCGTTTCCGGCTCTAGGAGGCACCAACCCTCCAACACTGGGCGATGCCCGTTCCGCAGCGATTAGATCGACGAAGGCGCGCAAGGGAGCGGGCATGAAACGGCTAGAAAAATAGAGCCATGGCCCCTCGAACGGCATCCACCATTCAGGCAGCACCGGCACCAGAGCGCCGGACCTGAGATAGGGATCGATGAAATTCTCGAATGTCGCAATAACGCCACGGCCCCGGCAGGCCCATTCGATGGCGGTTGCGGCGGCCTCGACCCCGACGATCAACCGGCCTGGCGGATCAACGGTGACGGTTTCCTCGCCCTTCTGGAACTCCAAGTCGACAAGCGATCCGCTGGAAAACCTGAGGCGGATGCACTCGTGCTCGAGCAGATCACGGGGATGCAGGGGCATGCCGCGTGCCTTGAGATAGTCAGGCGAGGCTGCTGCTGCCAGCCGTTGGATGCGCGGGCCAATCGGCACCGCGATCATATCCTGCGCCAGATGCTCGCCGTAGCGGATGCCGGCATCGCAGCCTGCTGCCGTCGCGTCAACGAGCCTGTCCTCCACCACCATCTCGACACGGACGCGCGGATGCAAATCGAGAAACCTGTCGATCAGCGGCGGCAGGATATCGACCATGACTGCACCGGTGACATTCAGCCTGAGCAGACCTCTCACTTCCGCGTGCGTACTGGCTGCATCGTTAAGTGCGGCACGTGTCTCGCTCAGAAGCGGCGCAATCCGCCGCGCGAGCCCGCGCCCGGCCTCTGTCGGCATGACGCTTCGGGTGGTGCGGATCAAAAGCGGCACGCCCAGTCGAGCTTCGAGCTGGGCGATCTTTTCACTGACGCTCGACGGCGACATTGCCAGCCGCTTTGCCGCAGACCGGAAACCGCCAGTCTCGCAGACCGCGAGAAAGATGGAGAGATCGTCCAGGAATAGTTGTTCGCTATTGTTCGCCATAGCGATCAGCTTATCCGGATTAGGTTGGATTATCAAACACCACCGAACGAAACTATAACCTCGCTAAAGGCTTTCGAGCCGCAGTTCGATGCCGTTGCGGTGGCCGAAGCTGCTTCGGGACACCGCAGTATTTAGAAATGCCGAACCAGGCGATAGGCCGGGCCTCGGTTATAGGAGAAACGAACCATGAGTGGAAAAACAGTTCTCATCACCGGCGCCAACAAGAGCATCGGCTTAGAGACGGCACGCCAACTCGGCCGTCTCGGCTACCGGATCTGGCTCGGCAGCAGGGACGTTGAGCGCGGTGGGGTGGCGGTCCGGCAATTGCAGGCGGAGGGCCATGACGTCAGGCTGCTCTCCATCGACGTTACCAGGGACGAGAGTGTCGCTGCCGCGGTCGCCACGGTCTCTGCAGCCGATCACAAGCTCGACGTGCTGATCAACAACGCCGGTATCTCGGGCGGCACGCCGGTGGCTCCGAGCCGGCAGCCCCTTGCCGTGATCCGCGACGTCTACGAGACCAATGTGTTTGGTGCCATCCGCGTAACGCAGGCCTTCATACCCTTGCTGACAGCGGCGGGAGAGGCCAACATCGTCATGGTCAGCAGCGGTCTGGGCTCGATCGGCTGGGTTTCCGATCCGGCCCATCCCTTTTATGCCGTCAATCCGATGGGCTACAACAGCTCGAAGTCGGCGCTCAACGCTGTCACCGTGGCATTCGCCAAGGAACTCGTGGCAATCGGCATCCATGTCAACGTCGTCGACCCAGGCTATACGGCAACGGATTTCAACGAGCACTCCGGCTATCGCACTGTGGAGCAGGCAGCGGCCGGGATCGTCTGGCTGGCAAGCCAGGATGCGAATGGCCCCAATGCCGGCTTCTATTTCGACGGGCAGACCGTGCCTTGGTGAAAACGATCGGCAGCGCTTCGGACGACGGCGACCGTGCCTACTTCCATTCCCAGACGCGTGCGGATCGGAACGGGCGAGAGACGACGAGCGTCGGTGTATCCGATACCGTCGTCGCATACGCCAGAGCCTCGTCGTCGGTGGAAAAACCGAGGAAGATCAGACGCATCGACATGGCTTTTTCCATACCGGTGCGGCGATAGGTGAAAGCGATGGCGCAGGTGGGGTGATCACCCTCGACAGTCGTGCCCTCGGCGCCATCGGCACCGGCAAAATCTCCGGTCAAGGCGAGGAACTGTCCGTGGCGAAAGAAGCCGCTGACTGCATCGTAGGCGGTCGTCTGCGAGATCTGTTTGCTGGCACCTGTCTTCGCCATCCGGGCGTAATAGATGCTGTCGGTCTGCCCCATTTTGCGGCGCGTCTCGTAGACGAACAGCATGCCCCTGTGAGCGAGATCGATATGCAGGTCGAACGAGCGGAAGTTGTTGGGGGCGGTGTCGATCTCGTCGAGCAGGACTTTCAGGTCCTTCGCATAGTCCGCAAAAAAGGCAGCCGTCATGGGCGTAAGTAACTTTCAGTTCTAGGAGTGATGCCGGAGCAGCGGCAGACGTATTACCGGGCGCGTGACGATATCAGAGCCTTAGGAGGTCTCGCGCTTGGCGCGACGCTCGCCCAGTTCCGAGTACAGCGTGCCGCGCCTCGTGGCGTCGAGGAACTGCTCGGGTGTCATGCCGGTGAGACCGGCTGGCTTTCTCGGCTTGAACACGCCGTGCCGCGTCAGCGCGATGGCAGCATCGGATGTGGGATCGACCTCGGCGCCAGAAGCCATCAGCGAGACCATCAGGGTGGCTTCCGCTTCCAGAGACTTGACCAGATTGATCCGCCAGTTCTTGCGGGACCTTGTTGCGTCGGTCATGCCGGCGACAGTCGCCTGGGTCTTGGCCGCAGCGATCTTGGCGCGAATGATGTCGGCGAGCGCTGCATCCGGGATCCGCGATACGTCGACGCCGCGCTGCCGCAGCAACACCTTGAAATAGGAAAGGCCCGAGTTTTCGAACATGGCGGAACGCTTTGCGCCCTTGCCGCGCTTCAGCCACACAAGCACAGCGGCGACCAGCATCACCACGATCAGAAGAATACCAGTCATCGTCATCGCAATAGTCCGTGAAGTTTGCGTCCGCCACGCAGTTCGTGCTTCGCGAACTCTAGCCGACTTTGCTTTCCCCGTCGAAAGGTATCTGCATCCGGAGCGCTCTTTGGCCATCTCATGGTTCGACCTGCTCGCGCACCATCACCCGATTTTTCCGGAAACGCGATGTGGCGTTGCGGCAATCCAGCCGATCCGGAGAAAGCTGAAGGTGGCAATGGCACCAAAGGCTGCGACAACACCGAGCGAGATCGCCGCCCCTGCAGATGCCAGCGATACGGCAAAGGCGAACGGCGCCGTCGCTCCGACAATCAGCCGTGCGGACATAAGTTTTCCCTGCAGCCTGCCATAACCTTCGCTGCCGAACAGGTACAGCGGCAGCGTCCCAGCCGCGATGCTGAAAATGCCATTGCCGAAACCAAACAGCACCGCAAATGAGATTGCGCCTGATGTCGAAGGCGCAGTCGCATCGAGCACCACGATGGCGACAGAGACGAGTAGCCCGGACAAAGCCGCAAGTCGCAAAGGATGAAGGTTGCGACCGAAGGCCATGTTGATCACACGGCTGGCGACCTGCGCCGGACCAAACACGGTGCCGACGAGCGCGGCCATGGTTCCGAGCCCCAGCGACGCCATGAGCGGCACCATATGCACAAGAATGGCCGAGCTCACCAGCGACAGAAATGCAAAGCCAACTACCATCAGTGCGAAACCGACGCGTCTCTGCCCCTCGGCGAGCGCACCTTCGACAGGGGCTGGCGCGGTAAAGGCGCCGTTTCGGCGCACCCTGGCAGTAGACAGTGCAAGCCATGCGTGGATCGGCAGGCAGATGGCCAGATTGAGTAGCGAAAAGACGACGTAGACCTCGCGCCACGGCAGATGGGCATGCAGGGCCGTCGTGATCGGCCAGAAGATCGTAGAGGCAAGGCCGGCGATCAGCGTCAGGGTGGTAATGCTCCGCTGGGCGACTTTGGGGTTGATCTGCACCAGCAGTGCGAAAGCCGCTCCGTACTGGACGAAATTAGCGGCCGCCTCGATGAACACAAGTACCAACGCGAAGGCAAAACGGTTGGGAGCCAGTGCGCAGGCGGCGAGCGCCAGTGCTGCGACCAGCGAACCGATCGCCATGATCTTTCCTGCTCCGAAGCGGTCTATCCACCGTCCGAGCCAGGGTGCGACGAACCCACCGATCAGCAGCGCTGCCGACAGGGCACCGAACATCCATTCCACCGAGACGCCGAGATCCCGTGCCATGTCAGGCGCCAGAATGCCGAAGGAATAGTAGAGCGTGCCGTAGCCGACAATCTGGGTGATCCCCAGGCCTAGAATGGCAGGCACCGGTACCTCGAAGCGCTTCATATCGAATTCAGCGTCGTCCGCGCCTCCAGTCGACCGGCATCCTCGCGCCTCTCGCTGTAGCGATCCGTCAGGTAAGAAGACGCATCGCGTGTCAGCAACGTGAATTTGACCAGCTCCTCGCAGACATCGACCACGCGATCGTAAAGCGGAGACGGCTTCATCCTGCCATCGGCGTCGAACTGCTGGAACGCTTGCGGCACGGAGGACTGGTTCGGGATAGTGATCATCCGCATCCACCTGCCGAGGATGCGCATCTGGTTGACGGCGTTGAACGACTGGCTGCCGCCGGAGACTTCCATGACGGCGAGCGTCTTGCCTTGCGTCGGGCGAACCGACCCGATGGACAGCGGGATCCAGTCGATCTGCGCCTTCATGATGCCGGTCATTGCGCCGTGGCGCTCCGGGCTTACCCAGACCTGGCCCTCGGACCATTCGGAAAGTTCGCGGAGTTCTGCGACCTTCGGGTGGTCGGCCGGCTCCGCATCGGGAAGCGGCAGGCCGCGCGGATCGAACATGCGGACATCGCAACCGAAGTGCTCGAGCAGCCGACGGGCCTCGTCAGCGAGGAGCCGGCTGTAAGAGACTTCACGAAGCGAGCCATAGAGAATCAGAATACGGGGCTTGTGATGCGAGACGTCTGTCCGAAGCGCATCGAGCCCGGGCATCCGGAGGTGGCGCAGATCTGCGGAGGGCAATTCAGACAAGACGATTGCCCTTTTCGTCGATAACCTGCTGACCATCTTCCTTCGAAAAGGCGCCGACCTGCCTATGGGGAAGGATATCCAGCACCGCTTCCGAGGGGCGGCAAAGGCGCGTTCCGAGCGGCGTGACGACGAATGGACGGTTGATCAGCATCGGGTGCTGCAACATCGCGTCGATGATCTGCTCGTCCGTCAGCGACAGATTGCCGAGGCCGACCTCATCGTAAGGCGTGCCTTTCTGCCTCAGGGCGTCGCGCGGCGACAGGGCTGCGCCGGTCAGCAGCCCAACGAGTTCAGTCCGCGAGGGAGGCGTCTGCAGGTACTCGATCACCGTTGGTTCGATACCCGCGTTCCTGATCAGCGCCAGAGTATTGCGGGAGGTCCCGCAGGCAGGATTGTGATAGATGGTGACATCCATGGTCATGGCTCCTCTGTGGAGGTGTTGCGGGAGACCGAAGGGCCGCGCTCGTACCAGGCCTTCGAATGGTTGACGATCCAGACGACGGACAACATGACGGGCACTTCGATCAGTACGCCGACGACGGTGGCCAGCGCCGCGCCCGATTGGAACCCGAACAGGCTGATCGCAGCGGCCACCGCAAGTTCGAAGAAATTGCTGGCACCGATCAGCGCAGACGGGCCGGCAACGCAATGCTGCTCTCCCGAGATGCGGTTCAGGATATAAGCCAGGCCGGAATTGAAATAGACCTGGATCAGGATCGGCACCGCCAGCAGGGCTATGATCGTAGGCTGGGCGATGATCTGCTCGCCCTGAAAGCCGAAAAGCAACACGAGCGTCGCCAGAAGAGCTACCAGCGACAGCGGCTGGAGCTTCGCCATCACGGTTTCAAAGGCAGCCGTCCGGCCGCCGGAAAGGAAACTGCGGCGCAGTATCTGGGCGATCGCCACCGGGATAAGGATATACAGCGCCACCGATATCATCAGCGTGTCCCACGGTACCGTAATCGCCGATAATCCGAGGAGCAGTCCGACGATAGGCGCGAAGGCGACAATCATGATGGCATCGTTGAGAGCGACCTGAGACAGCGTGAAGTGAGGTTCGCCCTTGGTCAGATTGGACCAGACGAAGACCATTGCAGTGCATGGGGCGGCCGCCAGTATGATGAGGCCTGCGATGTAGGAATCGATCTGGGCCGCAGGCAAAAACGGGCGGAAAAGCCAGCCGATGAAAAGCCATCCCAGCAGCGCCATCGAGAACGGCTTCACAGCCCAGTTGATGAACAGGGTGACCCCGATCCCACGCCAGTACCCGCCGACCTTGGACAGCGAGCCGAAGTCGATCTTGAGAAGCATGGGAATAATCATCAGCCAGATGAGGATGGCGACGGGGATATTAACCTTTGCAATCTCAGCCGCGCCGACGGCATGGAAGACGCTGGGCATCAGATGGCCGAGGGCGATGCCAACGATGATGCACAGGAAAACCCAAACAGTGAGGTAGCGCTCGAAACTTGACATCATCGGGCGATCTCCCCGGAAGGAACGGATCGCTTTGCAGCCGGCCGGGAAAACTCTGTTACATCGCTCAGCTTCACTTTGGCGCCGCTCATGTCGGGTTTTCCTGTCCACAGCGCGGAATCAGTCTGGACACCAGGGGCGCGCAAAGGGCGGGATCTCCGCCGCAGCAGTCTTTGATCATGAAAAGGGTCAGGCGTTCGAAGCCTTCCAGATCGGCGCGGTAAATGATCGATCGGCTGCGGCGCTCGCTCCTGACCAGGCCTGCGCGAGACAATGTCGCCAGATGCGCCGACATGGTGTTCTGCGGGATATCCAGCATCCGCGCCAATTCGCCGGCCGGCACTCCGTGTGGCTCGTGGCCTACGAGCAGGCGGAATGTCGCGAGCCGCGTCGATTGGGCCAGGGCTGCAAAAGCCAGAATCGCATTGTCATTTTCCATATATCCAGAATAACGGATATGTTGATGTCGTCAAGTCGAATCCACTCCCCGGAATTGGAGGCGATGCCGTTCCCGCCAAGTGACGTTGCGCCCTATTCGCGATGTCACGGGGTTGAGATCGCCGGCGGCATTGGTTATCTGGTGCGTTGAACAGGCTGGCATTCCGCCAGACACGGGGCACATACGGCATGAATCCAGATTTTCTCGTCACCCATTCCGGTGGCTTTCATGCCGACGAGCTTCTGTCGAGCGTCATCCTCACCAAATTGTACCCCACCGCGCGAATCGTCCGCAGCCGGTCACCGGAGTGGATCAAGCCGAATCCGGATCGGATCATTTACGATGTCGGCGGCAGCTATGACGCTGACCAGCAGATCTTCGATCACCACCAGCGCGGCGCGCCCCTGCGCGACGACGGCCAGCCCTACAGCTCGTTCGGTCTGATCTGGAAGCACTACGGCCGCGACTATCTCGCCGCGTCGGCTATTGCAGACGCGGACATCGACCTCATCCATGCTTCCTTCGACGGCAGCTTCGTCCTGCCGATCGACCTCATGGACAATGGCGCTCTCAGCCCGACGGGACCCCTGGCCGGGCTGACGCTGCCGGCGCTGCTGGAAACGCTGAAGCCGGTGTTCGACGAGACGGACCCGGAGGCCGACGACCGTTGTTTTCACGCTGCTCTGGCAATCGCCCGCAGCTTCGTCGATGCGCGGATCGCCCGCAGTGCCGCGAAATTACGTGCGGAGGCATTGGTCCACAAGGCTATCGTCGATGCCGGGGATGGACGTATCCTCGAACTGCCCATGGGCATGCCCTTCCGCCCGGCTATCGTCAAGGCCGGGGCCGACCAGCTGCTGTTCGTGGTTCACCCGCGCGACAAGGACTGGTGCGTGACCGGCATTCGCCGCGCTTCAGAAGGCTTCGAACTGAGAGCCGACCTACCCGCCGCATGGGCGGGACTCACGAATGGCGAACTGGAGGCGGCGTCCGGTGTCGAAGGCGCCAGCTTCTGCCATAATGGCCGCTTTATCGCCGCAGCGAGGACGCGGGAGGCTGCCCTTGCCATGGCGGCGCTCGCCGTCGACGAGGCCATCGCCATCGGCCTGAAACCGGCAATCGACGCGGAACCCGCCACCGCCTGACGCCGCGATACACGAAGATTGGCGCCTTTGCGTGGAACAGCGTATCGTGGAGGTCGTTGTCTTCCGCACATAGTTTTGTGCTCGCAAAGTCTGAAATGGAGTTAGAGATTGGCCGTTGCCTTCACAAAGGAAGAGAGTTTCGAAACGGCGTCCGAGACCCTGTTGCCGGATCGTCCGATTTCCACACACCCGAACCTTGTGACTGAAGCGGGCCTTAGGGCGCTCGAACTGCAGATGCAGCAGGCGCGCGCCGCCTATGAGGTGGCAAGCAAGATCGACGAGGTCAACGAGAGGCGTCGGCAGACGGCCAACCCGCTTCGCGATACCCGATATCTCGCGGCCAGGCTTCGGACCGCACAGGTGATCCCTGCCCCCGAAAACGCCGATACCGTCGGCTTTGGCAATACCGTCACTTTCAGCCGCGACGATGGCAGGGTGCAGACGTACCGAATCGTGGGCGAGGACGAGGCGGACCCAAAGGCCGGATCGATATCCTTCGTCTCACCCGTCGCGCGCCTTCTGCTCGGCAAGGCTGTCGGCGACATCGTCGTCATTGGCGATGGCGAACTCGAGATCAAAGCGATTTCGTAAACTGGATCAAGATCTCGGACTTGAATCCGCCAATGGTCATAAATTCTTCGCAACACATCGGCTTGGCATGCTGGAATTAGAACTCTAAAGTTCGGCATGGCCAAATTTTTCGAAACGCTAGAACCCCACCACCATCGCTTCATAGCCGCGCAGCACATGTTCTTCACCGCGACGGCGGCCCCGACGGGCCACGTCAACATGTCGCCCCGCAGCACAGACCTGTTCCGCATTCTCGGCAACAATTCTGCGATGTATCTCGATCGTAGCGGTAGCGGCAACGAGACTGCCGCCCATCTGAGGATAAACGACCGGCTGACGATGATGTTCTGTTCCGTCGAGGGACCGCCACTCATCCTCAGGCTCTATGGCAAGGGACGCGTCATTCACCGCGATAGCGGCGAATTTGCCGAACTGCTGCGGGAAAAATACGAAAACACAGCACCGCTTGGGGCACGCCAGATGGTGTGGCTCGATTTCGACATCGTCCAGACATCCTGCGGCTACGGCGTTCCCCTGTTCGAGTACCGGGAAGAGCGCTCACAGATGGACGCGTGGGCAAACGCAAAGGGTGTCGATGGGATCGAGGACTACTGGCGTGAAAAGAACCAGGTCAGTCTGGACGGTTTTCCGACCGGTCTGTTCGAGACGCCGGCAGCCGCCAAGTCGTAGTGGCGGTATATCGGAGCCGGCCTCACCAGCAACTTCCGCTTAATCCAGCAACTTCCGCTTAATAAAGTCCGCCACTGCCTGATGTCACGGCCTGGTTGGCCTGCGGTGAAGTCTTCAGGATCTCTTCCGGCGCCAGTTGCACCTCGCCACCGGCATTGCCGGCACCGATGACGGTGTAGGAGGTCGCAGGGCCCGTGCCGGGCTTGAATGCCTCGACGATCGAATCGGGATCGCCGGGCTGGGCGGCCATGCCGGTCTTGCGATCGACGGATGCCATGGTCATGCCGGTCGGCACAACGAACTTCTCCGGTGGCTCGCCCTTGGTGGCAGCCTGCATGAAGTCGTTGAAGATCGGGGCGGCCAGAGAGGCGCCCTGCACGCCGCGACCGAGATCGGTCGGCGTGTCGTAACCGACATACAGACCAGCCACGAGGTTCGGGGTGTAGCCGACGAACCAGGCATCCTTCTGGTCATTGGTGGTCCCAGTCTTCCCGGCAACTTCGGTGTTGAGCTTGATCTTGCCGGCAGCGGTGCCGCGGATGATGACGCCCTGCAGCATCGACGTCACCTGGTAGGCGGTCATCGGGTCGAGAACCTGTTCGCGGTTATCGACAACCGTCGGCTCCTGCTGGTTCTGCCAGTCCGTGGCATTGCAGCCGTCGCAGACGCGCTCCTCATGCTTGAAGATGGTCTTGCCGTAGCGATCCTGGATGCGGTCGATCAGCGTCGGCTTGATCTGCTTGCCGCCGTTGGCGATGACCGAATAGGCGGAGACCATGCGTAGCACAGTCGTTTCGCCAGCGCCGAGCGACATGGCAAGCACAGGCGCCATCTTGTCGTAGATGCCGAACCGTTCGGCATATTCGGCAACGAGGTTCATGCCCATGTCGTTTGCCAGCCGCACGGTCATCAGATTGCGCGAGTGCTCGATGCCGAAGCGGAGCGTATGGGCGCCGCCGCCCTCGCCTTCGTAGTTTTCCGGGCGCCAGACCGTACCGTTCGACAGCTGGATTTCAATTGGATCGTCGAGCGCGACCGAGGCCGGCGTATAGCCGTTATCCATTGCAGCAGCGTAGACGAACGGCTTGAAGGACGAGCCAGGCTGGCGCATGGCCTGGGTGGCGCGGTTGAACTGCGACTGGCCGTAGGAGAAGCCGCCGACCATGGCGAGAACGCGACCGGTATGCGGGTCCATCGCCACGAGGCCGCCCTGTACCTTCGGCGGCTGGCGGAGGCGGTAGCCGGCAGAGTCAGTGAGCTTCTCGACATAGATGACGTCGCCGGGTGACAGGACGCCGGCCGGTGTTTTCGCCGTCTTGCCATTGGCTTCGGCGGAACGATAGGCCCAGCGCATATCGGCGGCTGCAATCGAGGCGCGCTTGCGCTCTGTTGACAGCTTGCCGGATGGATCGACATCCGGCTGCAGGCCGATATCGACGCCATCGCTCGAGACCGCCAACACGACGGCAATCTTCCATTCGGGAACATCGGACAAGGCAGGGATTTTCGAGAGCTCGATGCCCCAGTCTGTCGCTGTGGAGATCTGCTTCAGCGGACCGTGATAACCACGACGCTCGTCATAACCGACCAGACCATCCTGCAGCGCCTTGCGTGCCTCGATCTGCAACTGCGGATCGAGCGAGGTGCGGACTGAAAGACCACCTTCGTAGAGCTGCTTGTCGCCGTACTTATCGATGATCTGCCTGCGCACTTCTTCCGAGAAGAAGTCGGCCGCAACGACCGTGCCGCCGGATCTGCGGGTCACGACGCCGAGCGGCTGCTTCTTGGCATCCTCGCCGTCGGCCTGGCTGACATAGCCATTCTCGACCATGCGGTCGATGACCCAGTTGCGGCGGGCGATGGCGGCGTCGGCATGACGGAAAGGATTGTAGTTCGCAGGACCTTTCGGCAGCGACGCCATATAAGCAGTCTCGGCAATCGTCAGGTCCGTTACCGGCTTGTCGAAATAGGTCAGCGACGCAGAGGCGATGCCATAGGCGTTGAGGCCGAAGTAGATCTCGTTGAGATAGAGTTCGAGGATCTTGTCCTTGCTGTAGGCCTGCTCGATGCGGAAGGACAGGATCGCTTCCTTCAGCTTGCGGTCGAAGGTCTGGTCGGCCGACAGCAGGAAGTTCTTGGCCACCTGCTGGGTGATCGTCGAGGCGCCCACCGGACGACGACCGGAACCGAAATTCTGCAGGTTGACGAGTACGGCGCGGCCGAGACCGGTGATGTCGACGCCAGCGTGGTTGTAGAAATTCTTGTCTTCGGCGGAGAGGAAGGCGGCTTTGACGCGATCGGGAATAGCCTGGATCGGCAGGAAGAGACGGCGTTCGCGGGCATATTCGGCCATCAGCGCGCCGTTGCCGGCATGGATGCGGGTGGTCACCGGCGGCGCGTAGTTGGCCAGCACTTCGTAATTCGGCAGATCCTTGGAGACGACGCCCAGATAAACGGCGGCAGCCGCAGCAGCGCCGACGAAGACGATGCAGGCCAAGCCAAAGAAATATCCAATAAGTCTGACCATATCGTCGCTACCAGTGTGTGTAGAAAAATTCGGCGCACGGGCAAAATATCCGCATACCCGGGCGTCTTGCACGCGCGAAGCCTATTAGCAAGAGATCAGAGGCGACAAAAGCCCTTTGCTCCGCCTCCTCCACCATAGTTCCGTTCGACGGCGGCAATGTGAGCGAAATAGGGCTCTGTCGCCTCATTCTCCAGTCGGCGGCGGACCTTCTGGCCGGCCTGTGGCAGACAAGCCACTATATGCCAATCAACCACCGTTTGCGACCGTCACCGCCCTGTATTGCCGAACTGCCTCGGTCAGCCGGTCCACCAGCTTGCCCCTCCACTCTTCGTCGAGCAGCAGCTTTTCGTCTTCCTTGTTGGACAGGAAGCCGAGTTCGACCAGGATGGAGGGTACGTCGGGCGCCGTCAGCACCTGGAAGCCTGCATACCGGTGGGGATTGTTGATCATCGCGATCTGGCCCTTGAAGGAATTCAGGACATCCTGCGCCAGCGATACGGAAAAGGCCTGCGTCTCGCGTCGGGTGAGGTCAGTCAGGATGTCGGCCACACCCGGCGGCGGCGCCTTGACCTCGCTGCCAGCCAGCTTGTCGGAAGAATTTTCACGGTCCGCGACATCTGCGGCCAGCCGATCCGACGCCTTGTCTGATATGGTGTAGACGGTCGAACCGCGGATATCCTTTTGCTTCAACGTGTCGGCATGCAGCGATATGAACAGGGCGGCGTGGTTCTGGCGGGCGATCGTCACGCGCTGCGACAGCGAGAGATAGGAATCGCTGTCACGGGTGAGGAAGGCCTTGATACCGGGCTGGGCGTTCAACTTTTCCGTCAGCGCCTTGGCGAAGGCGAGCGTGATCTGCTTTTCGGGTGTCAGGCCGTCGCTCGCCATGGCGCCGGCATCGATGCCACCGTGGCCGGCATCGACCGCAATCAGGAAGTCGTTCGGCTTGACGTTCTCGACGGGGACCACGGGGCCGACATCGGCGGCGGTATCCTCGTCGGTCCAAGTCTGCTTGCGCACGAGATCGGCGTATTGTTCCGGCGGCACCATCTCGGCGTCGAGCACCAGACGGTATCCCCTGCCGGTTTCGTTCGACTGCACCCGCGCGACCACCAGCTTGACCGGTTTGATGGCAGTCAGAACGATGCGGGCACTGTCCTTGTCCATCGTCCCGTATCGGATATCCTTGAAAAGCCCGCGGGCATCGAGATCCTTTGCCGGAAAACCGAAGGCGGTGGCAGGCAGATCCACAACGACACGTGGCGGATCGGCGAGGTAATGCACGGCGACGGACGGCTCGCGGTCGAGTTCGATGACAACGCGTGTGCGGGCGTCGTCGCCAGCAATGCGGGCACCATAGGCAAGGATCGGATCGGCGGAGGCAGCGGTGACCGGCGATGCAGCTGATGGCACAGTGGCCGGAGCAGCGTGAGCAGTCGTCATCGTTGTAAGAAGCATTACGCCGACCGCCACCAGAATTCTGCCGCCTTGCCTTGCGCTCACCAGATACACCCCGCCATGCTTCAGTTCCTTAAATCGATCGACACGCCCATCCGGCAGCACTATGAACCCCGCGGGAGAAGACGCCGAAAACGGCTGATTGCAGCCCACGTTCAGCGTCAAACCGGGCTCCGAATCGCACAATGATCGCCAGCTATGGGTTCATCCGAGGAATCCATCATTATTATGGCACACTTGGCTTTGTCCTTGCTATTGTGACGGTTAGATCATACAACGAACAATAGGGTAGAAGTGTTGACGGGATAGAGTCGCCGCAAAGGCAGCCGCCCAAATCTATGGCGCCACAACCGGCCATCGTCCGCCGTCTGAGTGCTTCCATCCTGATACTGGATCCCGAATTTCCGGCTTCGTGCAGGAATTTCATCGGTGGAAAAGCCACCAAACGCCCTTCAAGAAGGGCAAATTCATCGGACCCAACTGGGTCTAGGGCATTGTCGATCTCGCTTGGTTACGGATGTTGTCGCAGCAGCTTTTTTCTAAAGTGTACAGGCCCCGGGTTCTCCCGGCTGTTGTCTGGCTGTTGCGCAATCGCAGAGACCCATCGCGACTATCATTATCCGGCGCCGCAGTGGCGGAGTGCATCCAGCCTGTCTTAACGACAGTCCGGTCATATCCCCAGGGGCTGCGCCGAGGAGCACAGCTTTCATGGCAGACAAAATGCTTATCGACGCGTCTCACGAGGAAGAGACGCGCGTTGTCGTGGTTCGCGGGAACCGCATAGAAGAATTCGACTTCGAGTCAGAGCACAAGAAGCAAATTCGCGGCAACATCTACCTGGCCAAAGTCACCCGCGTCGAGCCGTCCCTGCAGGCTGCATTCGTCGATTACGGCGGCAACCGGCACGGCTTCCTGGCCTTTGCCGAAATCCACCCCGATTATTACCAGATCCCGCTTGCCGACCGCCAGGCGCTGCTGCGCGCCGAGGCTGAAGAGCATCGCCGCGACAACGACGTCGAACACGTCGAGACCGCCTTCGATCTGGCCGAGCAGGAGCAGCCGGATGTCGGCATCGTCGCAGCGCCGGAGCCTGTCGCTCCCGTTGCCGAAGATGCCGTGGTTGCACAGGAACACGTCGCTGCAGAAGCCGGCGCCGCTGCTGCCGAGCCGGCACCTGTCGAGGTTTCCGCCGAGCCGGTTGCCGATGCCGAGCCAGCAAGCGCTGAAGCGCCAGTTGCAGAAGCTGAAGCCGAAACACCTGTAAAGAAGGTCGCCAAGCCACGCCGCAGCCGCGCCAAGAAGGTTGTCGCCGAAGATGCGACGCCATCCGACGTCGAAGCGCCGTCATCCGACGGCAGCGACGAAGGTTCGTCCGGCTCGATGGCTGCCATGGTCGAAACCGACGAGGTTTCGGAAGACGTCCGTCCGTCCGGCCGTCGCAACAACGACGACGATGACGACGACGACCACGAAGAAGAGATCATCGAATCGGTTGGCGCCGAAGACGCCATGGAAGAGGTTCCCGAGCGTGCCGCGCGCCGTCCGCGCAAGCAGTACCGCATCCAGGAAGTCATCAAGCGCCGTCAGATCCTGCTGGTTCAGGTGGCCAAGGAAGAACGCGGCAACAAGGGTGCAGCACTCACCACCTATCTGTCGCTCGCCGGCCGTTACTCGGTGCTGATGCCAAACACTGCACGCGGTGGCGGCATTTCGCGCAAGATCACCAACCCGCAGGACCGCAAGCGCCTGAAGGAAATCGCCCGGATGCTCGAAGTGCCTTTGGGCATGGGTGTCATCCTGCGCACGGCTGGCGCCAACCGTACCAAGGTCGAAGTCAAGCGCGACTTCGAATACCTGATGCGCCTTTGGGAGAACGTTCGCACGCTCACCCTCGCCTCCACGGCGCCGACGCTGGTCTATGAAGAAGGCTCGTTGATCAAGCGCTCGATCCGCGATCTCTACAACAAGGACATTTCGGAAGTCATCGTCGCCGGCGAAGAAGGCTATCGTGAAGCCAAAGACTTCATGAAGATGCTGATGCCGAGCCACGCCAAGGTGGTCCAGCCTTACCGCGACATCCATCCGATCTTCTCGCGCTCCGGCATCGAGGCGCAGCTTGACCGCATGCTGCAGCCACAGGTGACGCTGAAGTCCGGCGGCTACCTGATCCTCAACCAGACAGAAGCGCTGGTAGCGATCGACGTCAACTCGGGCCGCTCTACCCGCGAGCACTCGATTGAAGAGACGGCGCTCCAGACAAACCTGGAAGCGGCCGAGGAAGTCGCCCGCCAGCTGCGCCTTCGCGACCTTGCCGGCCTGATCGTCATCGACTTCATCGACATGGAAGAAAAGCGCAACAACCGCGCTGTCGAGAAGAAGCTGAAGGAATGCCTGAAGGACGACCGCGCCCGCATCCAGGTCGGTCGCATCTCGCATTTCGGCCTTCTCGAGATGTCGCGCCAGCGTATCCGCGCTTCCGTGCTGGAATCGACCACGCAGGTCTGCTCGCATTGCGGCGGCACCGGACTGGTGCGCTCGCAGTCGTCGGTTGCCCTGCATGTGCTCCGCGGCATCGAAGAATATCTGCTGAAGAACACGACGCACGACATCACCGTGCGCTGCACGCCGGAGACGGCGCTCTACCTGCTCAACCACAAGCGGGCGACGATCATCGATTATGAAAACCGCTTTGGTGTGTCGATCATCATCGACAGCGACCCGAGCGTCGGTGCCCAGCACTTTGCCATCGATCGCGGCGAAGCCGTCGAGAACCCGGTAAAGATCGAAACCCTGTTCAACTTCGCTGCCATCGAGGAAGACGAGGACGACGACGTACCCGTCGAGATCGACGAGGACGAAGAAGAAGAGATCGAGGAAAAGGCCGCTCCTGTCGAACAGGCCGTGGCACGCTCCGAGGGCGACCCGAACCGCAAGCGCAAGCGTCGCCGTAGACGTCGGGGCAAGAATGGCGGGGCCGACGGCCAGGTCATGCAGGATGCCGACGGCAATGACATTGTTGGCGACGACAGCGACGACGCCGATGGTGACGACGAGGACGACAGCGACGACGACAAGGCCGCAGTCGAGGGCGAAGGCGAAGTTTCGGCACTGTCGAGCGACGAGCAGGGCAAACGCAAGCGTCGCCGTCGTGGCAAGCGTGGCGGTCGCCGCAATCGCGACGAGAACGGCAACCTGATCGCCGACGGCGAAGGCACGGACGGCGAAGAAGCAACGTCTACCGACGAAGGCGACGAGAGCGCAGCAACGGGCGTGACGGCAGAGGCGCCCGCCTTTGAGCAGCCTGCCTCAATCGAGGCCGAAGTTGCGACCGAGGAACAGGTCAAGCCGAAGGGCCGTAGCCGCCGCAAGCCAAAGGCCGAGGTTGCCGAGGCACCTGCAGCGGAAACCGTTGCCGAGCCTGCAGTTGCCGCCGAACCTGTGGTGTCTCAGCCCGTGGTCGTCGAGCCAGAAGCTCCGGTTGCCGCAGCTTCCATCGCCGAGCCTGCAGCATCCCCGGCGACAGAAGTCGAGAAGCCTGCCCGCGCCAACCGCCAGTCCAACCTCGCCTCCTCCGAGCCTGCGGTCAAATCGACCCAGGCCACGGACAAGGCAACAGACGGCGACGGCAAGCCGAAAAAAGCCGGCTGGTGGCAACGCCGCGGCTTCTTCTGAAAGATTTTCGGAGGCCAATGAATAAAATCCGGCTGCAGCGATGCAGCCGGATTTTTTTATGGGGTGTTTGAGGCCACCGCCGGATGGCTTTCATCGCTTAGGCAAAAGCCCATGGCGACTACACGGTATCGATCTGGGGCGCTGCAGCCTGATCTCCCCCCTTGTGGGGGAGATGTCACCGGAGGTGACAGAGGGGGGTGGCTCGACAAATTGGGGTCTTGGTAGTCACCCCCCTCTGTCGGCCGAGCCGACATCTCCCCCACAAGGGGGGAGATTGAGCCGGGGCGGACATGGCCTTTACCTCATCTTTCGAATCAACGGCTTGTTTGTTTGATTCCGCGGATGCTGCCAAGCCTATGAAAAGTCAGACTATTTCAACCAGTCTGCGAGCCGCTCAACGGCTTCTTCTATCTCGGCGTTCGAGCCCGCATAGGAAAACCGCAGGGCTCGGAATCCTTCCAGCGGATCGAAATCCAGGCCGGGGGTGGCGGCGACGTTGATCTCGGCGAGCATCTTGCGCGCAAAGCCCATGCTTTCGTTGGTGAAGCGGCTGACGTCAACATAGGCGTAGAAGGCGCCGTCCATGGGCGAGGCGATCGAAAAGCCGATCTCCGGCAGGCGGCGGGCGAGCAGATCGCGGTTTCGGGCGTAGCTCGCCTTGTAGACGTCGAGTTCGGCGTTCGCACCGAGTGCTGCGGTGGCTGCGATCTGCGACAGTTCCGGCGCCGCGATATAGAGGCTTTGGGCGACACGCTCGATCGGACGCACCAGGCGCTCCGGCAGCACCATCCAGCCGATCCGCCATCCGGTCATGCAGTAATATTTCGAGAACGAGTTGATGACGATGGCGTCATTGGTGATTTCGAGCGCGCTGGTCTCCCCTCCGACGAACGTCAGACCGTGGTAGATCTCGTCGGAAATGAAGGCGATGGCGTTGTCAGCGCAGTAGGCGGCCAGCGCTGCCAGCCCTTCCCGGCTGGTGACGGTTCCTGTCGGGTTGGCGGGGCTCGCAAGCAGCACGCCCTTCAGTTGCTTGCCACTTTCGACCTGCGCCGTCTCGAGGCTCTCGGGCGTCAGCGTGAATGCGGTCTCGGCGCTGACCGGCACCTCGACCACCTCGAGCCCGAGGGCAGACAGGATATTGCGATAGGCGGGATAGCCGGGCCGTGCGATGGCGACGCAATCGCCGGGATCAAAAAGTGCGAGGAAGGCGAGATTGAAGCCGGCCGACGAGCCTGTTGTGATGGCGATGCGCGCGGGGTCGATGGAAAGGTCGTGGCGGGACTTGTAGTGGCCGGATATCGCCTGCTTCAGGGCAGCCATGCCGAGCGCGTCGGTATAGCCGATGCGGCCGTGCTCCAGCGCGCCGCGGGCGGCCTCCAGCGCGGCCTTCGGCGTCGGGTGCGATGGCTGGCCGACGGCCATGGAAATGACGGGATGACCGGCCTGACGGCGCCGCGTCGCCTCGGCCAGAACGTCCATGGCGTGAAACGGATCGACGTCGCTGCGCTTGGATAGGGAAAACAAATTCAGCACCTTCTCGACTGTTGCGTGGCCAGACAATTGCCGCAAAGCGCGTGTGTTCACAATGGCGCGATTGCACGGCGCTGGTGAAATTAGCTGTTTGACGTTTTGGCGCGGCACCTTACCTTGCGGCCTAGTGTCGGCAGATGTTAACCACGCGGTGATAGCTGAACCCGGACACCCTGCCCAGCGACCAGATGACGAGGATTTTATGGCCCTGCTTTCGAAAACCCTGATGAGCCTTTCGGCGGTTGCCCTGTTCTCGTCGCTTGCCTTCTCCCAGCCAGCGCTGGCGATGGACGAGGCGCAGAAGAAGGAGATGGGCGACTTCATCAAGGAATACCTCGTCAGCCATCCCGAAGTGATGCTGGATGTGCAGGCTGCGCTGGAGAAGAAGCAGGAAGAGCAGCGCCTCAGCCAGTCGAACAAGGCGATTTCGGACAACAAGGACGAAATCTTCAACGGCAAGTCCGATGTCAACATCGGCAATGACAAGGGCGATGTCACCATCGTCGAGTTCTTCGACTATAATTGCGGCTACTGCCGCCACGCGCTGGCCGACACCGACACGCTGCTGAAGACCGACAAGAACATCCGCTACATCCTCAAGGAATTCCCGATTCTCGGACCGGATTCGGTGGCAGCCTCGCGTGTTTCCGATGCTTTCCGCCGTCTGGCACCGGCAAAATATGCCGAGTTCAGCCACACGCTGCTCTCCAGCGAAGGCCGCGCCACCGAGGACAGCGCCATCGAGGTTGCCGGCACGCTCGGCGTCAAGGATGATGCGCTGCGCAAGGAGATGGCCGCCAACCCGAACACCGACAGCGTCAAGGCCACATACCAGCTGGCGACAGACCTCGGTGTCACCGGCACGCCGGCCTATGTCATCGGCAACGAGGCGGTCTCCGGCGCCATCGGCCTCGATGCACTGAAGGAAAAGGTCGCCAGCGTGCGTGCCTGCGGCAAGACGAGCTGCTGATCGGCTGGTCTGCGTACCCATCCACATCATATTGCCGCAATCGCCCCCTGTTAGATGTGGACAAGGGCTGGCTGCCGCAGCGGCGCGTGCGTCCCGTGCCTTGGGGGCTTTCCTCCGGAGGCGCGGGAGTCTATAGGTTGCCCTGGACTTTGACGGAACCGATGATGACGCACACCATTCTTCTCCTCAACGGCCCGGCGCTTCCAGCGTCAGTCGTGCCTGAGCCAGACGCTGGCGACAGCGGGATCCCCAAGCTACGGGATGCGGCCCACGAAGGAAGCGGTGCGCGGCGGCGGCCCGCCTAGTAAACGACAGAGGCGCATCGCGCCTGACCAGATTGACGCAATAACAAGAATGACACAGGGCAAATTCCATGGCTGACAACAAACCGGGTATCGACGAGGCACTGATCCGCAATCTCGCAAACATCCTCAACGAGACCGATCTGACGGAGATCGAGGTCGAACAGGACGATCTGCGCATCCGCGTTTCCCGCGCCGGCACGACGCAGTATGTCCAGGCGCCGATGATGGCGGCGCCGCAGCAGATGGCAGCACCGGCTGCAGCCGCTGCCGCCGTTCCGGCTGCCCTCGTACGCAATCCAGACAACGTCGTTTCGGCACCGATGGTCGGCACTGTCTACATGGCCTCTGCTCCCGGCGCCCGCGCCTTCATCGAAGTCGGCGCCATGGTCAAGGAAGGCCAGACGCTGCTGATCATCGAAGCCATGAAGACGATGAACCAGATACCTGCGCCGAAATCCGGCAAGGTGACCGAAATCCTCATCGAAGACGGGCGGCCGGTCGAGTATGGCGAAGCTCTCGTCATCATCGAGTAGTAGGCCCATGCCCATGATTTCCAAGATCCTCATAGCCAATCGCGGCGAAATCGCCCTTCGCGTGCTGCGCGCCTGCAAGGAGCTCGGCATTCCGTGCGTTGCCGTTCACTCGACGGCCGATGCCGATGCGATGCATGTGCGGCTTGCCGACGAGAGCGTCTGCATCGGCCCGCCACAGGCCCGCGATAGCTATCTAAACATTCACCAGATCGTTGCTGCCTGCGAGATCACCGGCGCAGATGCCGTGCATCCCGGCTACGGCTTCCTGTCGGAGAACGCCAAGTTCGCCGATATCCTGGAAGCCCACGGCATCACCTTCATCGGCCCGACAGCCGAACATATCCGGCTGATGGGCGACAAGATCACCGCCAAGCTGACGGCAGTCGAACTCGGCATCCCGGTGGTTCCCGGCTCCGACGGCGAAGTCAAGACCGAAGCCGACGCCATCAAGACGGCTGCCGAAATCGGCTACCCCGTGTTGATCAAGGCGACGGCGGGCGGCGGCGGACGCGGCATGAAGCTGGCGCATTCGCCTGACGATGTGCTGGAGGCCTGGTCGACGGCCCGCTCGGAATCGCTTGCTGCCTTCGGCAACGACGCCGTCTACATGGAAAAATACCTGACGACGCCGCGCCATATCGAAGTCCAGGTGTTCGGCGACGGCGAAGGCAACGCCATCCATCTCGGCGAGCGCGACTGCTCATTGCAGCGCCGCCACCAGAAGGTCTGGGAAGAAGCCAATTCGCCGGCGCTCAACGTCGAGCAGCGGATGAAGATCGGCCAGATCTGCGCCGATGCCATGAAGAAGCTGAAATATCGCGGCGCCGGCACCATCGAGTTTCTCTATGAAAACGGCGAGTTCTATTTCATCGAAATGAACACCCGCCTGCAGGTCGAGCATCCGGTAACGGAAGCGATTACCGGCATCGACCTCGTGCACGAGCAGATCCGCGTCGCCTCCGGTGGCGGTCTTTCGGTGACGCAGGACGAGGTTCATTTCCAGGGCCACGCCATCGAATGCCGTATCAACGCCGAGGATGCGCGCACCTTCGTGCCCTCGCCCGGCACGATCACGCATTTTCACGCGCCGGGCGGTCTCGGCGTACGCATCGATTCCGGTGTGTACCAGGGCTACAAGATCCCGCCCTACTACGACAGCCTGATCGGCAAGCTGATCGTTCACGGCCGTACCCGCGTCGAATGCATGATGCGGCTGCGTCGTGCACTCGACGAATTCGTCGTCGACGGTATCAAGACCACCCTGCCGCTGTTCCAGGATCTGGTCTCCAACCAGGATATCGCCAATGGCGATTACGATATCCACTGGCTGGAGCACTACCTCGAAAAGCCGGTAGAGTAAGCAATGGCAGGCTCCCGCAGAAGATCGCAAGGGCTTACCCCCGAGATCCTTCTGCGGGCCTATTCCATCGGCCTTTTTCCGATGGCCGAATCGGCCGACGATCCGGAGATCTTCTGGGTCGAGCCTGAGATGCGTGGCATCCTGCCCTTGGACGGGTTCCACGTCTCCAAAAGCCTCGCCAAGACCGTCCGCAAATCCCCCTTCGAAATCCGCTTCGACTACGATTTCGACGCTGTCATCGCCGCCTGCGGCGAAGCGACGAGCGGTCGGCCATCCACCTGGATCAACTCCACCATACGCAGCCTCTACTCCGCCCTTCACCGCGTCGGCCACACCCATTCGGTCGAAGCCTGGGACGGCAACGACCTCGTCGGCGGCCTCTACGGCGTCTCGCTCGGCTCGGCCTTCTTCGGCGAGAGCATGTTTTCACGCCGGACGGATGCGTCGAAGATCTGCCTGGTGCATTTGGTGGAGCGCCTGCGGCAAAAGGGGTTCACGCTGCTGGACACCCAGTTTACGACCGATCACCTCAAGAGCTTCGGCGCAATCGATGTGCCGAAGGACGAGTATGCGGTGCTGTTGAAGGCGGCGATGGAGTCGCGAAATTTACTATTCTAAATAATAAATCGCTTTACTCAGACATCGCCATGGGTCTTCACAAAATAGCTGACGCTCTTTTCGGAAATCAAAGCAACGCTTATAGCAACTCCCATCGTTGAGCAATAAAGAAATAAACTAACTATGAAGAGCGAAAAAAGCGGTCTATAAACCGACAATTGATAAATTACATATGTTTCGCGAAAGTTGGACTCATACAAAACCCAAATGATTGCGGCTGTGATAGTCACCCCATAAGCGATCACCTTGAAAGGTATTTCCTTTCCGCTTTTTATACTTTCAATATTACGGCATGGCATAACGAATACTGCGACCGCAACGTACGCAAATCCATACGAATAGCATAAAAACGCAGAAACGCAGTTTGCTATCGCAATATATGCAATAGTGTTGGTATCAACTTCGAAACTTCGTAGGGCGGAAATATATTCATAGTTTTTAGGAAAAATTTCGACGTAGTTGGAATTCAAAAAACTTTTAAAATCATGAAAATGAGAAATTATCCAAAAGGATATCAAATTCGCGAAAATAAGAATTGGCAAACTATATACGAGGAAGAGAAAAAACGGAACAAAATTGGATTTTTGGTCTTTCGAAGTTCCCATGAGGCAGCCTCGGATTCTTAAGATGGAGAGTGCATAAAACGACCTTGACGATATCTTAGATGCAGACAGGCAACTAGCTATTGCCAAGCACAAAAAAATGCGCCACTAAGCCTTTTTGCTTCGGCCCTAATCTACAATTCGCAGCATTTGAAGAGTCCAGGTGCGCCTCTCCGACCCGGACGACATCGACGGTCAAGTTCGTTGGCATTCAAATCGGTGGTGGCGCATTTCGATCCGCGCCTCACCACAACGGCGTTTCTGACGCTTAACAAATCGACGCCGCTTCAAATCAAAAATTCGGCTCAATTCGTCTTCGCAGCATCCGGCGGCGGGACGTCGGACTTTTGTTTGCACTCTTTCAGCCAGACGTCGTAGATCGGGTGCTCGACGGCGTTGAGGCCGGGGCTGTCGGCGAACATCCAGCCGGTGAAGATGCGGCGGATGCGGCGGTCCAGCGTGATCTCGTCGACCTCGACGAACCCGTCAACCTTTTGCTGCTCGGCATCGTCGCGCGAATAGCAGGCTTTTGGCGTCACCTGAAGAGCGCCGAATTGAACGGTTTCGTTCAGGTATACGTCGAATGTGGTGATGCGGCCGGTGATCTTGTCGAGGCCTGAAAACACTGCGACAGGATTGGAGATACGGGCGGCTTCGGCCGGCACGGATACTGCGATGGCGCCAAGGGCAAAAATCGCTGCGGTCGCCGCACGCAAAGAAGCGCCTCGCGTGAAAAACGTCATATCCGCCAGTCTCCAGCGTGGTATCGGTCGGCAGAACTCATGCAATGAGCAGCCGGTTTGCAGCGCGTAAACGCCAAATGTGGCCAAAGCGCGGGTTGGGCGATCCGATCAGTTGCCGGGCGTCCACGCGTCGTAGTCGCCGGTGACGCGCGGGCGCTCGCCGGCAACGGCAAGCGAACCCGGCGGGCGATAGGCCTGCGGCGTGCCAGTCAGGTTCTGCTTGTGAGCCTTTTGCCATTCCTTGGGGACGTAGGTCTCCTCCGACGGCGGAACGTCTGTGCGATGATGCATCCAGCCGTGCCAGCCCGACGGGATGGCCGAGGCCTCGGCATAGCCGTTATAGACGACGTAGCGCTTGCGCAGGCCGTAGGACGACATGCCGCCTTCATAGTAGACGTTGCCGGCTTCATCCTCGCCGACGCGCTTGCCGAAGCGCCAGATCGCCAGCCGGGTGCCGACAGTCGCACCGTTCCACCAGGTGAAGGTCAGCAGCAGGAATTTCATCATTGTCTTTTCCTCGAGGCCCGGCGAAACCGCGCGGGCGGGAGCAGAATTCGATCCAAAGCTTATGCCGCCGGAAGAAGTTATTGTCCAGCGATTCCAGCCGATCCGGCTGTCATTTCAGCGCCATCTTGAAGCCCAGATGGCTCGGCTTGAAGCCCAGCCGCTCGTAGAAGCGATGGGCATCCTTGCGGGTCGCGTTGGATGTCAGCTGCACCACTCTCGCGCCACGACGCTTTGCGTCCGCGATACAATGGTCGATCATCGCGGCACCGATCCCCTGCCCGCGCATGTCGTCGCGCGTCTGCACCGCCTCGATGATCATTGCCGACCCGCCCCGGCCCGTGAGCGATGTGGTGAACATGGTCTCGAAGGTGCCGACGACTTCGCCGTTGCGCTCCGCGACATAGAGGGTCTGGTCGGACGAGGCTGCGATTGTCCGGAAGGCTTCGAGATAGGCCGGGAACGCTTCCGCATCCAGCGTGTCGCCGTGGCCGCCGAGCGGGTCGTCCGCAAACAGCGCGATCAGGGCGGGAAGGTCTGCCTCGCGCGCTTCGCGGATGGTCAGGCTGGTCATGGATTTCTACCTTCGTGGCTGGCCATCTGGTGGCTGGTTCCTAGCACCGTCTGCATCGTATTCATCTCGCCCGAGACTGCGGCGAGTACCCCCCTCTGTCGGCTACGCCGACATCTCCCCCACAAGGGGGGAGATCAGCCGCAACCGCAGGATCGCCTGACCAAAGGGCAAATAAACTTCACTGCCTTTGGGACAGGCGATGCATCTCCAGCCAATCTCCCCCCTTGTGGGGGAGATGTCACGAAGTGACAGAGGGGGCGAGCTTGCGCCGGATGAAATGATGCCGGGTGAGCCAGCAACGCGATGGAAAGCGGTGAGATATTCAGTCAGTCAGTGGCTGGTCAAGGCGCGCTCGAACACCAGTGTTGGCAAGCCGGATTGCTTCGGCCCATCATTCTTGTTCCGACCGACTTCATCGAAGCCGAGGCTCTGGTAGAAGGCAATGGCTTGTGCATTTTCCGGCTCCACCTCGACACGCATCCGGTCGGCATCGGGAAAACAGGTCTCGAGCTCTGCGAAGAGATCGCGGCCGACACCTTGGCGCTGCGCCGAAGGCCGGACGTAGAGCATGTGCAGCACGGCGACCTTGGCCGTCTCCTCGGAGAGAGCCGCATAGCCCATGCCGCCGAGCTCCTTGCCGTCGTCGGCGACGACAAACTCGGAATCCTTCTTCTCCAGGCGTGTTTTCAGCGCTGCAGCCGAATGCCAGGACGCATGGATCTCCTCGACCTTGGCTGCGCCGTAGAGATTGTCGTAGGTCGCATGCCAGGTCTCGTTCAGCAGCGCGCGGACTTTGTCGAGGTCGCGGGCGCTGGCGGTGCGGACAAAGTACATCCCTACTCCTCAATGATGCCGAGCTTGGCCTTGACCAGAGCCTGCACGGCCTGCGGGTTTGCCTTGCCGCCGGTCGACTTCATCACCTGGCCGACGAACCAGCCGGCGAGTGTCGGCTTGGCCAGAACCTTGGCGACCTGATCCGGATTGGCAGCGATGATCTCATCGACCGCCTTTTCAATGGCGCCGGTATCTGTCACCTGGCGCATGCCGCGGCTCTCGACGATCTCGGCCGGATCGCCACCCTCGGTGAGGATGATCTCGAAGACATCCTTGGCAATCTTGCCGGAGATGGCCTCGGACTTGATCAGGTCGAGAATACCGCCAAGCTGGGTTGCTGAAACCGGAGTCTCTTCAATGCTTTTGCCGGTTCTGTTCAAGGCGCCCAACAAGTCGTTGATGACCCAGTTTGCGGCCATCTTGCCATCGCGGCCAGCGGCCAGTGTCTCATAATAATCGGCAATCGCCTTCTCGGACACCAACACCGACGCGTCGTAGACGGAGAGGCCGAGTTCGCGCACGAAGCGCTCCTTCTTGGCATCCGGCAACTCCGGCAGATCCTTAGCGAGTGCAGCGATGAAGGCATCGTCGAATTCCAGCGGCAAAAGGTCCGGATCGGGGAAATAGCGGTAGTCGTGCGCGTCTTCCTTGGAGCGCATCGAGCGGGTCTCACCCTTGGCCGGATCGAACAAGCGGGTTTCCTGGTCGATGGAGCCGCCGTCTTCCAGAATGGCGATCTGGCGGCGGGCTTCGTATTCGATGGCCTGACCGATGAAGCGGATCGAGTTGACGTTCTTGATCTCGCAGCGCGTGCCGAAATCGCCGCCGGGCTTGCGCACGGAAACGTTGACGTCGGCGCGCATCGAGCCCTCGTCCATGTTGCCGTCGCAGGTGCCGAGATAGCGCACGATCGAGCGCAGCTTGGTCATATAGGCCTTGGCTTCGTCGGACGAGCGCATGTCGGGCTTGGAGACGATCTCCATCAGCGCCACGCCGGAGCGGTTGAGATCCACATAGGACATGGTGGCGTGCTGGTCGTGCATCGACTTGCCGGCATCCTGCTCGAGGTGCAGACGCTCGATTCCGATCTCGATATCCTCGAACTGACCTTGGCGATCGGGACCGAGCGAGATGACGATCTGGCCCTCGCCAACGATCGGGTCCTTGAACTGCGAGATCTGGTAGCCCTGCGGCAGGTCGGGGTAGAAATAGTTCTTGCGGTCGAACAGCGAGCGCTTGTTGATCTGCGCCTTCAGGCCGAGACCGGTACGCACCGCCTGCGCGACGCATTCCTCGTTGATCACGGGGAGCATGCCGGGCATGGCCGCATCGACCAGCGAGACGTTGGAATTGGCCGGTTTGCCGAACTCGGTCGAGGCGCCGGAGAACAGCTTGGACTTGGAGAGGACCTGCGCATGCACCTCCATGCCGATGACCACTTCCCAGTCGCCTGTGGCGCCGGGAATGAAGCGTTTCGGATCGGGCGTGCGGACGTCGACAAGGGTCATGGGATGCTCTTCAAAGGCTGGATTTCTTGTCTGTGAGGTAAAGGAAATGGCTTTGGCGTGCAAGGCTTTCGGGTGCTGCGGACGGCAATTGATCGACGCCCGCGCCCCGTCGCCGGCCATTGCCTTGCCGGAACGCCGGCGCGCCCAAAATATAGATGACGCGCACGCAGGAGAATGACGATGACCGCTTCGACCGACCCCCATGACCTCGACAGGTTTGTCGATGCGCAGGCTGGCATATACGAACAGGCGCTGCGGGAACTCATGGCCGGTGCCAAGCGCTCGCACTGGATGTGGTTCGTGTTTCCGCAGATCGCCGGGCTCGGCGCATCATCGATGGCGCAGCGATACGCGATCCGCTCCAGGGAGGAAGCATCGGCCTACCTCGCCCACCCTCTGCTCGGGAAGCGGCTGAGGGACTGCGTGCAGGCAATGCTCTCTGCCGGAGGTATGGCAGACGGCGGGCGCTCCGCCCGCGCCATCCTCGGTTCTCCCGACGATCTCAAATTCCGATCGAGCATGACGCTCTTTGCAGCCATCAGCGAGCGCGAAGAGCTTTTCCAGCAGGCACTCGATCGCTTCTACGAGGGTATCCCTGACGAACGGACGCTGGCGCTCATGAGAGGCTGATCTTTGACCACCTTCAGAAGCCGCGGCCGTAAAAGTCGTCGTCCGGCGGAAGCAGCGATTTCGACAGGCCGACCGTCGGCAGATCCCGGTCGAGCGAGGGCGAATAGACGACGGACAGCCAGTGGACGGTATAACCATGCGCCTTGAAGAAGCCGATAGCCTCGGCATTGCCGGAGTGGGTCTGCAGCGCTGCGGTATCGAAGCCCTGGGCGGCAATGTCACTCTCGATCTGCGCCAGCAGGGCCGAACCCAGTCCCTGCCGGAGTTCGTCGGGGTCGATCCAAAAATCCGTGATGTTCTCGTCCAGCTTTTCGCGCGCCGCCCAGCCGCAGGCAATCCCATGATTTTCGACAACGGTGATCGTCAGCCACGAGTCGCGTGCAAAATTCGAGAAGGAGTCCCTGGCGCCGTCCATCATGACGTCGCTGTCACCAATCGCCGCCATCGCCCTTTGCCAGGCGCGAAGCCCGATGTTGGTCAGGATCTCTGTCTCGCCTTCATGGGCATTGCGAATGTGAATCATGAGCACCCCACGCGTTACCGGCCCAGTAAAACATTTGATGACGGCTTTTGCCAGATGCTCAGCGAAGCTGGCTAAGAGACAATCACGGTTTCCGTGGCTGTATACAACCGCTGGCCATCGAGACCTTAGTGTGCGCGAGATCCTTTGGTGCCGCCAACGAGGCAAGGCCCCGGGATTGTTGACTTTGGTTCCGGGCCTCTACGGCCGTTTCAATCAGAACCCAAACCGGCAGGAAGTAAATCGAGATAGTCCAGCAACACGTAGATCAGCGCGAAGACGATCACCACCATCAGCAGATAGCAAGCGACCTCCAGCGCGACTTTGATCACGTCAGTCGGCTTAGACGAGGTCCGTTGATCATGATGCCACTTTATGGCGAGGAACATACCCGTGCCCAGCGCGAGAACTTTGAACGTAATAAAGACTATAGGGACCCAATCCATGGCTTGAATATTTCCTGGCTATTGATCGACGCCCATAACGATCTCCGAGGAAATCAAACAGGTCATGGCGCGCGTGTACATGAAGGCACTTTGCCAGGATGCCGAGGGCGTCCATAAGTTCCGGCAGGTGCGGAGCGCTCCATACCGACGGTTTTCAGTTCATCCATTGCGGACGAATGTCGCATCGACACCACGATCTCCGACCGTGAAACCGAGTTTCATTCAGACTCTCACCACCACTTGGCGGGCGTGAATTTGCCGGCTGCTTGCTCGATGACATGGGCGGTCTTGAACAGAGTTTCCTCGTCGAACGGCTTGCCGATGAGCTGCAGGCCGAGCGGAAGGCCCTTGGCGTCAAGACCGGCGGGGACGGCGATGCCCGGCAGGCCGGCCATGTTGACGGTCACCGTGAAGATGTCGTTGAGGTACATCTTGACCGGGTCGGCGGCCAGTTCCTCGTCGGCAATGCCGAAGGCAGAGGACGGCGTGGCGGGCGTCAGGATGGCATCGACACCGGCATGGAAGGCATGTTCGAAGTCGCGCTTGATGAGCGTGCGGACTTTTTGCGCCTGCAGGTAATAGGCATCGTAATAGCCGGCCGACAACACATAGGTGCCGATCATGATGCGGCGCTTGACCTCGGTGCCGAAGCCGGCAGCGCGGGTCTTTTCGTACATGTCGAGGATGTCCTTGCCGTCGACGCGCAGGCCATAGCGTACGCCGTCATAGCGGGCAAGGTTCGACGAGGCTTCGGCGGGAGCGACGATGTAGTAGGCCGGCAGCGCGTATTTGGTGTGCGGCAGCGAGATATCGACGATCTCGGCGCCGGCATCCTTCAGCCAGGCAATCCCCTTCTGCCAAAGGGTCTCGATTTCGCCGGGCATGCCCTCGACGCGGTATTCGCGTGGAATGCCGATCTTCATTCCCTTCAGCGACTGGCCGAGCGCTGCCTCATAGTCCGGGACGGGCAGATCGACCGATGTCGTGTCCTTGGCGTCAACAGATGCCATCGACTTCAGGAGTATGGCGGCGTCGCGCACGTCCCGGGCTATCGGGCCGGCCTGATCGAGCGACGAGGCGAAGGCGACGATGCCCCAGCGCGAGCAGCGGCCGTAGGTCGGCTTGATGCCGACGGTGCCGGTGAACGCGGCGGGCTGGCGGATCGAGCCGCCGGTGTCGGTGGCTGTTGCGCCTGCGCAGAGATGAGCGGCAACGGCGGCAGCAGACCCGCCGGAGGAGCCGCCGGGGACCAGCTGCCGGTCCGAGCCCGTGGCGCGCCAAGGGTTGATGACCGGGCCGTAGTAGGAGCTTTCGTTCGACGATCCCATGGCGAATTCATCCATGTTCAATTTACCGAGCATGACGGCGCCGTCGTTCCAGAGGTTCTGGGTGACGGTCGATTCGTAACGCGGCTCGAAGCCGTCGAGGATGTGGCTGCAGGCCTGGGTGTGGACGCCTTCCGTACCAAACAGATCCTTGATACCGAGCGGAATACCTTCCAGCGCACCGGCCGAACCGGCAGCGATGCGAGCGTCGGAGGCCTTGGCCATCTCCAGGGCCTTGTCGGGTGTCACCTTGATGTAAGCGTTCAGTGCGCCATTGGCCGCGTCGATGGCCGCGACGTAGGCGGTCGCAAGCTCGGTCGCGGTGATCTCCTTGCCACGCAGCTTGTCGCGGGCTTCGGCAATGCTCAGGCTGGTCAGTTCGCTCATGATCGGTTCACTTCAGGTCTGGAAAAGCTGCGTCGGATGGATCGGAACGGCGGGATGTGCCTATTCGACGACCTTCGGAACAAGGAAGAAATTGCGGTCTGTGAGCGGCGCATTGGCGACGATATCGTCAGCCTTGCTGCCGTCCGTGACGGCGTCTTCGCGCTTCTTCATGGCCATCGGGGTGACCGATGTCATCGGCTCGATGCCTGTCACATCGACCTCGGAAAGCTGCTCGACGAAGCCGAGTATGCCGTTCAGCTCGCCGACCATGCGGTTGGCCTCGTCCCCGGTAACGGCGATGCGGGCAAGGCGCGCAACGCGCTTAACGATGGCAAGATCGACGGACATGGCATTCTCCGGCTGGGATATTTTCTACCCGCTATAAAGCCCCCCTCGGACCTTCGCAACTGCCAAAGGCCGCGGCATACCGGCAAAATCCCTGCATCATCCGCTATCAGCGACGAAAACGGCACGAAGATAACGTTGAGGGGCTTTTTCCGGCTTTCCACGTCTCGTGACCTATCGTTTTCCCGGATCTTAAACTATTTCAAAATTGCGAATAGTTAAATTCGATAGTTGTATTTGGAGAGAGGTAGATGGATTTCAAAGTTTCAAAAGTCAGGCACCCCAAGGAAAAGTTCTACGGTTCGGTGATACTGGTCTCCGGCATTATTGGCTGGCTGATTGCCGTTGGAGCCATCCTGTTTGCAGCACAGAAAAACCCTGCGGTTCTTGTCATGGTGCTGATTTATATCGGAGGTTTTTGGTTTGCCGGGTATATCGTTCGTGCGCTATTGCGCGCCCATATGATGGGCCACTATGTCATGGTCAGCGAGCAGCAGTTTCCGCATCTTCACAAGATGGTTGAAGATGGCGCCAGGTTGCTGGGACTAAATGAGCCTAGACAGTGCTTTGTCTACAACTCAAGCGGCGTCATGAATGCCATGGCGCTGAAGCTGGTCGGGCGGACACGTTACATCTGGCTGACGTCGCAGCTGATGACGCCGACGACGAAGACCAGGTGAAATTCGTCATTGGGCACGAGCTCGGCCACCATGTCGCCGGCCATCTCAATACGATTTCCGTGCTGCTGCATCTGCCGGGACATCTTGTGCCATTTCTGGGCCAAGCTTACTCGCGCGCTCGGGAGCTGACATGCGATCGTATAGGCCTCGTCGTCTCCGGTGACCTACGTGCTTCACGCACAGCATTGCAAATGCTTGCCTGCGGTAGTGCACGGCTGAATGCGCAGATGAACCCGGCCGCGTTTGAAGCGCAGGAGCGAATGGTGCCGTCCACCGCCGGCTTCATCCTGCACATCTTTTCGCACTACCCTCGCCTCACCCGCAGGGTAAAAGCACTGGGCGAGTGGTCGCCGGATGCCAATAATTCGGCTGCGTCCCAGCTTCGGCAGTCGGCAATCCGGGTAGAGCCCCAACTGAGCTGAGGCTCACCCCATCAGTCTGAGATATGCCGGATACCGGCATATCTCATCGTCGAACCTCAGAAGGTCAGGACCTCGCCGACCTTCGGCACGACGACCTTTGCGGATGCGCCCTCCATGGCGGTGACGAACTTTTCGGCCGTCGCGTCGATGATCGGGAAGGTGCCGTAGTGGCAGGGGATCACCGACTTGAAGTTGAAGAAGCGCTGGCAGGCAAGCGCAGCCACGGCACCGCCCATCGTGTAGCGGTCGCCGATCGGCACCAGGCCGATTTCAGGCTGGTGCAATTCGTTGATCAGCGCCATGTCGCCGAAGATATCGGTATCGCCCATGTGATAGAGGGTCGGCGCGTCATCGAAATGCAGGACGAGGCCGTTCGGATTGCCAAGCGCGTGCGAGACGCCGTCTTCCGTCTGCTGGGCAGAGGAGTGCAGCGCATTGGTGAAGGTGACGGTGAAGCCGTCGAAGTGGATCGTGCCGCCGGTGTTGCCGGATTCGATCTTCTCGACACCTTTGCCGCCGAGCCAGGCTGCGAGATCGGCATTGGCAAGAACGGTGGCGCCGGTGTCCTTGGCAATCGCTGCCGTGTCGCCCACGTGGTCGGCGTGGCCGTGTGTCAAGAGGATATGGGTGACACCCTTGGAAACGTCGGCAACCATCAGGCCGGCTGCTGAGAAGGACTGGTTATAGCTGAGGAACGGGTCTATCAGGATCGTTGCCTTGGAAGTCTCGATGCGGAATGCGGCATGGCCGAGCCAGGTGACTTTCATGGGGTAACTCCGTGAATGAGGGATGCAAATTCGGACCTTGATGGTAAGGACACCAGCGACATAGCCCAAAAGGCAAAAAATGACAGTGATCCGCCACTCAATTTCTTTTGACGAGACAATATCCCGATGACAGTCCTCACCATCGAAGAACTGGCGGAAACCCTGCTGCCGAATCAGGCAATTGCAGGCCTCGACCTCGGCACGAAGACCATCGGGCTGTCGATGTCGGATATCGGGCGACGACTGGCGACGCCGCGTCCGGTGCTGCGGCGGGTGAAGTTTACGCCCGATGCTGCGGCACTGCTGGCGTTCGCGGAGAAGGAAAAAGTAGCGGCGTTCATCATCGGCCTGCCGGTCAACATGGACGGCTCGCAGGGGCCGCGGGTCCAGGCGACTCAGTCTTTCGTGCGGGCTATGTCGGACAAGACCGCCTTGCCCTTCGTCTTCTGGGACGAGCGTCTGTCGACGGTCGCAGCAGAACGTCAGCTGATCGCCATGGATGTTTCAAGGGCAAAGCGTGCAGAGCGCATCGATTCGGCAGCGGCCAGCTTCATTCTTCAGGGCGCGCTCGACAGGCTGTCTTCGCTGTCCCGCAGACGATTGCCGGGCCTTGAGGCCTGACGCGCCTGCCACCAGGCTACAATCAGCTTGCGCTTGCGAAAGCCGATCAGCGCGAACACTACAAGACTGTCGATGATGATAGCGCGCAGCACCAGCGGTGGGATCGATTCCGGTGGTAGCCCGAGGACTTTCCCGTAGACCTGAAATGTCAGGTCATGAACCTCGCGGGTGTACATGAATATCCCGAAGCTGATGTCGTAGTAGGACAGCCAGTACCAGCTGCCGAGGAAAAAGATCGGCCCGCCCCAGAACAGCAGAAACCATTTCATGCGGCCTCTCCCCGATATGCAATGCCATTGCCGCTGGTAAGGACCAGCTCGCTCACCAGCGCCAGCGAGCCCAGAATCACTGCTGGCACCGCCATATTGAGCGCCAGTACGGCGAAAAACACCATTGAAATCAAAAATAAAGCGGCTTTCGCCGGTTTTGCTGTCATGGCCACACTGGTTAACAATTGATGACCGCGCCACCTTGTGCCGTCAGCCGGCCCCCCGCAACGTAAACCATTCGTTAAGGTTAACGGCCTGTGGAGAACTTGCCTCAGCCGTAGACGGCGCGGACGATGCGCTTCAGGCCGGTGGCTGCCTTGTCCCAGTCCTTCTCGCTTCTCAGCGACAATCCCGCACATTGGCCGCCGATGGCGGCCGAGAGGACCAGATGCTGGATGGCTGCGAGAATGATGGCGTTGACGGCAACCGCATCGACGCCCTTCGGCGGCACAAGCGATCCCCGCATCCGGTCGATCCAGGCGGCCAGCGCCTTGGAGCGCGCCTCGGACAGTTTTCGTACCTGTTCCGTCTGTTCCGACACCTCCCAGGCCACGATGCGACGCATCAGCGGATCGGCGCGCAGGGCATCCAGGAAAAGCAGCGCCAGCCGCTCCATGAGGTCGCCGTAGGTCAGCATGAACATGCCGCCGCTATCGTCTGGGATACGGTCCCTCACCCAGCTGCCGAGATCGGCACCGATGGCCTCGACCAGACCGTCGAGCCCACCATAATAGCGGTAGATCAGTTGCTTGTCGCAGCCGGCGCGACGGGCCACGGCATTGATGCCGAACGCCTGGAAGCCGTGTCCGGCAAGGAGTGCCTTGGCGGATTCGAGGATATTGCGTTCGGTTGCGGGCCGGTTGCGCAGCGGCTTTATCGGCTCGGAGAGAGCCGCATTCGTGGGTCTCTCTAGAACAAGGACCGAATCTGCCATATCGTTTTTGCGTGTGGTCATCGCCAGTGACTATCAGCCGGTCATTTCGCCGACAACGCAGGGCTTTTCAAAGGTTGTGGATAGCGTTGCGTGAAAAGGGCATCACCATCCGCAAGTCAATCGATCTCATCACAGGCACGTTCTGCATAGAAGAGGGCCATAGCCTTCTGCATCACGATCGCGATTTCGCTCCCATGCGGGACCATCTCGGCCTGAAAGTCGTGACGCACTGATTTTCGTGCAATCAAAGCCTACGCCCGAACCACACTGTGGTTTCGGAAAGCGGCGCTACGGGTGGGGATAATTGCGCAAATCTGCGCTTCGGCCAGAAGCGCGAGGCACCGTGGTTGGCAGTGTTGGTTCCCAGGTGGATGCCGCTGACGCCGGCCTGTTGGGCCATCGTGATCCAGCGGTCGAGAAGCGCTGTGCCAATTCCCTGCCGCTGCAGGCGCGGCAGAAGGTTCATGTGCACATGCGCCGGATAGGGTTCGATGAGGCTTTCGGGCGTATGGCGGAGGTGGTGGATCATGAAGCAGCGGCGCTCGTCGGCGTTCCATTGCGACGATGGACCGCTCGGCTCCGGATAGATCGCACGAAGACCAGGCCACCAGTCCTGCTCGAGCCTGTCCTCGAAGGCGGCTGTTTCGAACACGCCGAGGATATAGCCGCCGACACCCTCCTCGTCCTCGGCGACGAGCACGGTTTCCGGACTGAACTTCGCATAAGGGCCAACGTAGATATGCCCCATCAACCGACCATCGATGTAGAGGTGCCAGGCATCGCTGCCGGCATGGCCTGTCGCGAGCGAGATCGCGTAGAGGCTGTCGATATCCGAGGGACGAAAGCTGCGAAGCGTAACCACATGTCCCCCTTGCGTTTCGATGCGAGCCGAACTCTCCGTCAGGTCGCGGGTGGATAGAGCAGATCGACGATGTAGCTGGCGTCGAAACGGCTGTCGAGCATGCCGTAGGTCGAGCGCCAGCCGCCGGCCAGACGTGTTTCGATGAAGGCATCGGCCACCTTGCCGGCACCGAGCCGGTAAAGTTCGGCGGCGGCGGCAGCCAGTGCCAGTTGTTCGATCAGAAGCCGGGCAGCACCCTCGTCGCGCTCGCAGAGCGCCATGGCGGCACGCAGCACGGCGATGGTCTTCTTGCCGGCCGGGCCGAGATCGCGGGCAAGTCCGGCGAACACCGTTTCGAACAGGTCTCGACCACGGTTGAGGACGCGCAGGAGATCGAGCGCCATGACATTGCCGGAGCCTTCCCAGATGGCGTTGACCGGCGCTTCGCGGTAGTGGCGGGCAATGGGACGTTCCTCGATGTAGCCGCTACCGCCGATGCATTCCATCGCCTCGTAGATCAGCGCCGGGGCGATCTTGCAGCACCAGTATTTGGCGACCGGCGTCATCACCCGGGCATAGGCTGCGTCGTCGGCGCTGTCGCGGGCCTTGTCGAAGGCCTCGGCCAGACGGAACGAAAGGGCAGTCGCACCTGCGACGTCGAGCGCCATGTCGGCGAGCACGCGCGTCATGATCGGTTGGGTCACCAGCGGCTTGCCGAACACGCTGCGACCGCGCGCATGGTGCACCGCCTCGGCGAGCGACGCGCGCATGATGCCCGAAGACGCCAGCGCACAATCGAGCCGCGTCAGGGTCACCATGTCGAGGATCGTTCGGACGCCGCCATCGGGAGTGCCGAGCAGGAAGCCGAACGTATCGGTGAATTCAACTTCGGCGGACGCATTCGAGCGGTTGCCGATCTTGTCCTTCAGGCGCTGGAAATGCAGCCCGTTCGCCGAGCCGTCCTCGAGCAGCCGTGGCACCAGGAAGCAGCCCAGCCCGTCGCCCGTCTGGGCGAGCATGACGAAGGCATCGCTCATCGGCGCCGACAGGAACCATTTGTGGCCGGAGAGCCGATAAATGCCCTCCCCCACCCGCTCGGCCGACGTGACATTGGCGCGCACATCCGTGCCGCCCTGCTTTTCCGTCATACCCATGCCGATGGTGACGGCGGATTTCTGCATGGCCGGCTTGTTGGTGGAATCATATTTCCGCGACAGGATTTTTGGCGCCCAGTCCTTCTGGACCGCAGGGGCAGCCATCATCGCCGCCACCGAGGCGCTGGTCATCGTCAGCGGGCAGAGATGGCCGCATTCTAGCTGCGCTGTCAGGTAGAAGCGCGCGGCTCGCACCTTGTGCGCCTGGTCCTTGGCCTCGACATCCGCCTGCGGATCCCAGATCGAGGAATGAAGCCCCGCCGACATCGAGCGGCGCATCAGCGCATGCCAGGCCGGATGGAACTCTACGATATCCAACCGTTCGCCGCGCGGACCATGGGTCTTCAGCTGCGGCACGCCTTGGTTTGCCATCCGGGCCAGTTCCTGCGCCTCATGCGACGTCACGAAACGCCCCATCTGCTCGAGGTCTTCGCGAATGCTGCGCGGCAGATTGGCCGTCAGATCGACGATCAGCGGATCAGAACGATAGGCATTGATGCCGGACCACAGGCTCGGCTGGTTCAGATCGGTCAACGGGTCTTCGTTCCGGGGCGCTTGGGTCATGATTCGCTTCTAGCCGAAGTCACCTATGGTGGGAACGTCCAGAGGCGAGATTCATGGCGATGTACACAGTGGGGGTACAGTGTGGGGGTCCGTTGCAGCAATTCGGCGTCAGGAATGCGGAAACTCCCTTGTCTGGGGTATGGAAGTGTTTTGGCATGAGAGGCGACACTGTTTGGACTTAAGATGAGGAAATGCGCTGGAATTTCATGACAAGAATTGGATTATTTGCCCTGCAAGTGCTCGCATCGGCGCATTTCTGATTGACGTCGCGGCTCAAAGTACGTGGGTGCGGAGTGGCTGAGATTTTGACGGAAGAAGGTGCGCTAGCTTGACTGGAGGCGTTGAGCGGCTGGGCGGCTGTGGTGACAGCGTTACCGACAGGGTACGACCTGAAAAGCAGATGGACGACGCCGGCCAAGAACACTTTAAACTCCAATACCCTAAACTCATGCGGAATTCCGTATCCAGCATTCGCCGGGAAGAACATTTGCAACGCTGCTACGAGCGTTTCTCTGGCCCTTGTAATTCCTGCAATGAAACGACTTTACCGAAGTCAGGATGGGTGGCGAACGCTTGTTTCGTCTGGCTGGCGGCGGGAACGTTGGCATCTACTTTGGAGCGCGCTTCACTTACCGCAATTTCGTAGCGAACCTTAAGCGACCGACGGAGGATCGCGGGTATCTGGCCAGCACGCCAGATGACCAGGCCTGTTGCAGCGCATACGATCGCTTGACCTGCACGCGGTAAGATTTCAGATGTAAGGTAGGGAACCCGCGTCATGAAAGCGGCCGGCTCGATCAACAGCGACAACAGCGCACCGACAGCCACGATCACGCATCCGAAGATGAAAAACAGCGCGTCAATCGCAGCCTGCAACTCTTTTTGCAGTTGATTCACCGCGTGAACCGATCTTCCTGCCGCGCTCATACTATTTATCAACAACGAGACAGTAGGCAGAATGCTCGCTGCGAAAAGCCCAAGGATCGTTACAAGCATGCGTCCGGCATCGCTGGAAATAGTTCCCGGCGTCAGTGTCGCGCTAGCTCCCACCAACGCGACTACTGCGATTGTTTTTATGTATCGAACCGACAATCTATCTTTCCCGCTGCCGCCCATTCCCGTAAGGCGTTCACAATCTGTTCCATAGCATTAGCAGGGTCCAAAAGCGATTGATTTGTCGTGACAGTGCGCTGAACCGAGAGCTTTACGACACCATTTTTCTCGCTACCATCGCCTCGCAAACCGAGATCTGCCGGATCAATGTTGCGAAGTGCTTCGTTAATGGTTGCTCTCGAAATTGGCTTGCGCTTCCGTTTTTCCTTGATGAAAACTCGAAAGAAACCTTCAATCCAGCCGTCATCTGGAACTTCAGCGCGTAAACTTTCGATCGCTTCAGTGCTCCAACCGAGTGTAGCAAGAACGTCGAACACCGTCGCTCCTCGCTCGCTCGCCAAGCCCGCTTCCCGTGCCATCATCTCATCGACAGCACCTTGCACCGCGGCCGCATGCCGTCCAAGGTTGGGTTTGGCGGTCACCACCATCTCAGTGGATTCAGCGAGTTCTTTTCCGTCGCCCGCCATGAACTTGCCGTTCAAGATCACCGCCTGCCCAGCCTCCAGTTCGCCGGCGCGCTGCAGTAGCGCCGTCAGGTATCTTTCCAATGTCCTTCCCCGAACTTGTGCCCCCTCGATCAGACCAACGTGATTGCCCACTACAGCGAAGTATAACGCGCCCTTCAGGACGCGCGCCGTGTCGCCCACATTTAGGCTTTGAACCAAGTATTCGGAGGTGTCGTCCTCAAGGGACTGCATGACAGCGTGCACGTCGGCCCCCTCCTGCAGATGAATCAATTGACCGGCGAAGACAGGGCCCTTCCAACTGTCTGGATCGGATACCTTGTTCAGAATGACAAAGCTGTGATCCTGATCGAGATCCAGGATGCGATGCTTGGCGTTGTCGGCCCAACCGCGCCTATTCAAGACGTCAACCAGCATCGGTTTGAGTTCAATACCCTCCCAGAGTCCATCCGTCTTCAATTGGCGGTATTGGATTGTTGTCTTTGCTGGCATTTCTCTTCCCTTCATTGACGGTCAAATCAATCAGAGAGTGAGAAGTTTGTCGAGAGCCTGCCATTGACATCGACTTGAAGTTGCGGTGGTTCTCTTATCTGGAGGATGGAGCTAAGTGAGCGCATTTGACGCAGATGCAGTAAAGTTGAATTGGGTGCTAGGCCAGACGGCAACTCCGGTCGCCATCCGCCTGGGAAAAGGACAGAAACTGCAGGTCAAGGTGCCCTACGCTGCTGACAACCGGAGTTGGTTGCAGGGTGAAAAGCGCACTCCGCCAATCTGGGCTCCGAATATAAAGCGCTGGTTGCTGCCTCAGGCTTGGTTCAATGACTTCATCAACAATGCGTTGCATCGGTATCGGCGCGTCTATGTCGTCCAGCCCTATCACGAGCACGAGGTGTGTGCGCCTGCCTGCTGGGATGCACTCGGTCACGTATGCCAGTGCTCGTGCATGGGTGCGAACCATGGCGGCGGCAGGGGTAGCGGGTGGTTCGTCGCCTCCGAAACATTCGCAGTTCGATCAGGCACCAGACTCCTGGCCTGTCGTTTAATGACGGCTAAGTGACTCGGAGCAAATATGTTCTTGCGGCAATGAACTGCCCGATCGATTTAGCCAAAAGAGCTATTCCCGGATCTTGAGAAGGGCAAGCGGAGGTGTCGGCGGATGCATGGTTGTGATTGTTAAATCGAATTGGCAGGTTCGAGGAAGCGGAGTCCACTACCGGGCTGTCGATATCAAGCGCCGCCGATACCAACCCGCTTTTCGACGCACCAGACAACCACCATAAACATGTTGCCGAAGCCGCCTCGCCCGGCCTGAACGTTTCGAACCGCCTTGCCCCCTCGCCGCGCGCTCATTATAGAGCCCCTGACGACATCCGAGGGCGCCCGCATGGTCTTTTTCCCCCACCGCCACCTTATCGGCATCAAAGGTCTCACCGAGCAGGATATCACCTATCTTCTCGACAAGGCTGACGAGGCGGTGCAGATCAGCCGCCAGCGCGAGAAAAAGACGTCGACGCTGCGCGGGCTGACCCAGATCAACCTTTTCTTCGAGGCCTCGACGCGGACGCAGGCGTCGTTCGAACTCGCCGGCAAGCGGCTCGGCGCCGACGTTATGAACATGTCGGTGGGCAATTCGTCGGTGAAAAAGGGCGAAACCCTCATCGACACGGCGATGACGCTGAATGCCATGCGCCCGGACGTGCTGATCATCCGTCACTCGAGCGCCGGTGCCGCCGCCCTGCTAGCACAAAAAGTCTCCTGTGCCGTCGTCAATGCCGGCGACGGCCAGCACGAGCATCCGACCCAGGCGCTGCTGGACGCGCTGACAATCCGGCGCGCCAAGGGCAAGCTGTCGCGCATCATCGTTGCCATCTGCGGCGACGTGCTGCATTCGCGCGTCGCCCGCTCCAACATATTGCTGCTCAACGCCATGGGCGCCCGGGTGCGCGTCGTCGCGCCGGCGACGCTGCTGCCGACCGGGATGGCAGAGATGGGCGTGGAAATCTGCCACTCGATGAAGGAAGGCTTGCAGGATGCAGACGTGGTGATGATGCTGCGCTTGCAGCGCGAGCGCATGTCCGGCGCCTTCGTGCCTTCGGTGCGCGAGTATTTCCATTTCTACGGCCTCGATGCCGAGACGCTGAAGGCTGCAAAGGAAGACGCACTGGTGATGCATCCGGGGCCGATGAACCGCGGCGTCGAAATCGCCTCCGAAGTGGCCGACGGACCGCAGAGCGTCATCGCCGAACAGGTGGAAATGGGGGTCGCCGTCAGGATGGCCGTCATGGAGACGCTGCTTGTCTCGCAGAACCAGGGGCCGCGCGCATGAACACCATCGTCCTCACCAACGTCCGCATCATCGACCCCTCGCGCCAGCTCGACGAGACCGGCACCGTTATCGTCGAGAACGGCGTCATCGTTGCATCCGGCAGGCAAGCCGATGGCCTGCCGTTTCCGGCAGGCGCCACCGTGCGCGATTGCGCCGGGCTGATAGCGGTGCCCGGCCTCGTGGATGCCCGCGTGCATGTCGGCGAACCCGGCAGCGAGTACCGCGAGACAATCGCCTCGGCCAGCCGCGCTGCCGCAGCCGGCGGCATCACCTCCTTCATCATGATGCCGGATACCGATCCGGTGATCGACGACATCGCGCTGGTCGAATTTGTCAAGAAGACCGCGCGCGACAAGGCCGTCGTCAATGTCTATCCCGCCGCCGCCCTCACCAAGGGACTGGCCGGCACTGAAATGACCGAGATCGGCCTGTTGAGGGAAGCCGGCGCCGTGGCCTTTACCGATGGCCATGCCAGCATCCACGACGCGCAGGTGCTGCGCCGGGTGATGACCTACGGCCGCGAGTTCGGTGCTGTAATTGCCTCCGTGCCGCGCGACGAACATCTCGGCGCAGAGGGCGTCATGAACGAAGGCCTGTTTGCCAGCTGGCTCGGCCTGTCGGGTATTCCCAAGGAAGCAGAACTCATCCCGCTCGAGCGCGACCTCCGGATCGCGGCACTGACCCGCAGCAACTACCATGCCGCGATGATTTCGGTGCCTGAGTCGGCCGAGGCGATCAGGAACGCCCGGAAACGCGGCGCCAGGGTCACCTGCGGCATCTCGATCAACAATCTGGCGCTGAACGAGAACGACATCGGCGAATACCGTACCTTCTTCAAGCTTTATCCGCCGCTGAGACCCGAAGATGACCGGATGGCGATGATCGAAGCGCTCGCCGATGGCACGATCGACATCATCGTTTCCTCGCACGATCCGCAGGACGTCGACACCAAGCGGCTGCCTTTCGCTGAAGCGGCGGACGGCGCGATCGGGCTGGAGACCATGCTGGCCGCGGCCCTGCGCCTCCACCACAGCGGCCAGGTCAGCCTGATGCGGCTGATCGATGCCCTCTCGACGCGACCGGCCCAGATCTTCGGGCTCGATGCCGGCACGCTCCAGCCGGGCGCGAAAGCCGATATCACGCTGATCGATATCGACGAGCCTTGGCTTGTCGCCAAGGACATGCTTCTGTCGCGCTCGAAGAATACACCGTTCGAGGATGCCCGGTTCAGCGGCCGGGCGGTAGCGACCTATGTGGGGGGCGCACTGGTCTATTCGCTGAACTGAAAACGGCCGGAAAAGCCGGACTATAGGGGGACGATTTGAACGACATCATGAACTGGCAGATCACCGTGCCGCTAGCGCTAACAGCCGTTGCTGTCGGCTATTTGCTGGGCTCCATCCCCTTCGGGCTGGTGTTGACCCGCATGGCCGGGCTCGGCGATGTCAGGTCAATCGGCTCCGGCAGCATCGGGGCAACCAATGTGCTGCGCACCGGCAGCAAGAAGCTCGCCGTCGCAACGATGCTGCTCGATGCTCTCAAAGGCACCCTCGCCGTATTCGTCTGCACGCGGCTTTTTGGCGCAGAGGCCGGCCTGCTTGCGGGCTTTGCGGCGTTCATCGGCCATATCTTTTCGGTCTGGATCGGCTTCAGGGGCGGCAAGGGTGTGGCAACCTATATCGGCATCCTGCTGGCGCTGGCGCCGGTTATGGTGCTGCTGTTTGCGGTCGTCTGGCTCACTTGCGCCTTCCTCAGCCGGTACTCGTCGCTGTCCGCACTGGTTGCAACACTTGTCATTCCGGTTGCGCTGTGGATAGTGGGACCCGACAAGATTGCTGCGGCGATGACGCTGATGAGCCTCATCTGCTGGTGGAAACACAAGGCCAACATCGCCAGGCTGACTGCAGGGACGGAAAGCAAGATCGGATCCAAGGGGTAGGTTCATGGCCACGGACAGCGCAAGACGGTCTGGGATTGCGCTGACGGAAAAACAACGGATTGCCTGGCTCAGGCTGATCCGCTCCGACAATGTCGGGCCTGCCACCTTCCGCGACCTCATCAACCACTTCGGCTCGGCTGAAACCGCGCTCGCGATGCTGCCGGAATTGTCGCAGCGCGGCGGCGCAACGCGGGCTATCCGCATCTGCAGCGAAAGCGATGCCCTGCGCGAACTTGAGATTGCCGAGCGCTTCGGGGCGCGCTTCATCGGCGTCGGCGAACCCGACTATCCTCCGGCGCTGCGGCAGATCTATGGGGCACCGCCGCTGATCGCGGCCAAGGGCAATCTTGCCACCGGTACCAAGCCCGTGGTGGGTATCGTCGGCTCGCGCAATGCGTCGATCAGCGGCGCCAAGTTCGCGGCGATGATCGCGCGGGACTGCGGTCGTGCCGGCTATGCGGTGATCTCGGGGCTGGCGCGCGGCATCGATACGGCTGCCCATCGGGCCAGCATCGAGACCGGTACCATCGCGGCGCTGGCCGGTGGACTGGACCAGCCCTACCCGCCCGAAAACGTCGGATTGCTCAATGAAATCTGGAACGGCGATGGCATGGCGCTGAGCGAGATGCCATTCGGCTGGGAGCCGAGGGCCCGCGACTTCCCCCGTCGCAATCGACTGATCGCTGGGGCCGCGCTGGGTCTGGTGGTCGTCGAGGCGGCGACACGCTCCGGCTCGTTGATCACGGCGCGGCTTGCCGGGGAATTCGGGCGGCTGGTGTTTGCCGTGCCCGGCTCGCCGCTCGATCCGCGCTGTCAGGGAACGAACGGATTGCTGAAGGATGGCGCAATGATCGCCACCAGCCCCGGTGATATCATCGAGGCTCTGGCGCCACTGTCGGAGATCGACCTGTTCGCGACGCCGATGGCAGAGGAGCCTGGCGAGGATCCCGGCAAGCCGATGCTGCTGCCGCCCGATGACAACGACCGCGCCCGCATCGTCGATTCGCTCGGGCCGACACCGGTCGAGATCGACGATATCATCCGCCACACGGTGCTGGCGGCGGCGTCAGTCTATCTTGTCCTGATCGAACTGGATCTCGCCGGACGGTTGCATCGACACCCCGGCGGGCTAGTGTCGCTCGCCATGCTGGATTGATGCAAGTGGCCGATGGCCGGCCTGGAGGTCGCCGGCCTCGACGTAGGCCATCTCCAGAAGGTAGCACAGAAGATCGGCACGTTCCCTTTCTGCCACCTGCCGCAACTCGCCCAACATCTGGCGGATGAATGCAAAGCTTTCCATGGAGGTTTGCCCTCCCTTATTTTTCACAGGTTTGGACGTCATTTCGTCTTCCCGTCGCAAGGGTGTATCACTGCATGGACTGTCTCTATCTCTGCATAACAAAGACGATAAAGCATTTATCTATAATTGCAATACGTTTAATATCTCGCAAAGGTTGCGTCACGTTGCAGGCGGCAAAAATGCACCGTCCCTCTTGACCGCAGCGATTTCACTGTCCATGTCGAGGGGCCGGGAAGTGAAGATTGCCCGGACACCCGCCTGTTTCTCCTCAGCGCGACCTCCTAATTAGAGAATGATCATGAATGTTGTAGTGGTAGAATCGCCTGCCAAGGCCAAGACGATCAACAAATATCTGGGACCCAACTACAAGGTCCTGGCGTCTTTCGGTCACGTGCGCGATCTGCCCGCCAAGGATGGTTCGGTTTTGCCCGACCAGGACTTCGAGATGCTCTGGGAAGTCGACGCCGCCTCGGCCAAGCGCATGAAGGATATCACGGACGCGATGAAGACGGCCGATGGCCTGATCCTCGCGACCGACCCTGATCGCGAAGGTGAAGCGATCTCCTGGCATGTGCTCGACCTTCTCAACAAGAAGAAGGTGATTGGCACCAAAAAGGTGCAGCGCGTCGTCTTCAACGCCATCACCAAGAAATCCGTTCTCGACGCCATGGCCAACCCGCGCGATATCGACGGACCGCTGGTCGACGCCTATCTGGCGCGCCGGGCCCTCGACTATCTCGTCGGCTTCAACCTGTCGCCGGTGCTATGGCGCAAGCTGCCCGGCGCCCGCTCTGCCGGCCGCGTGCAGTCCGTGTCGCTGCGTCTGGTCTGCGACCGTGAGTCCGAGATCGAGCGGTTTGTTTCGGAAGAATACTGGAACCTCTCGGCGCTGTTGAAGACGCCGCGCGGCGATGAATTCGAAGCCCGTCTGACGGTTGCCGACGGCAAGCGTCTGCAGGCACGCTCGATTGCCAATGGCGAACAGGCCGGCAATCTCAAGACATTGCTCGAAGGTGCCAGCTATGTCGTCGACACCGTCGAGGCGAAGCCCGTCAAGCGCAACCCGTCTCCACCGTTCACCACCTCGACGCTGCAACAGGCCGCTTCTTCCAAGCTCGGCTTTTCCGCATCACGTACGATGCAGGTCGCGCAGCGGCTGTATGAGGGTATCGACATCGGCGGCGAGACCGTGGGTCTCATTACTTATATGCGTACCGACGGCGTGCAGATGGCGCCGGAGGCAATCGATGCGGCGCGCAGCTCGATCGGCAGTCAGTTCGGCAATCGCTACCTGCCGGAAAAGGCTCGTTTCTATTCGAGCAAGGCAAAGAACGCCCAGGAAGCGCACGAGGCCGTGCGTCCTACCGACTTCGAACGCATTCCCGATCACCTGCGCAGCGCCCTCGATGCCGACCAGCTGCGTCTCTACGACCTTATCTGGAAGCGGGCGATTGCCAGCCAGATGGCTTCTGCCGAGATCGAGCGGACGACCGTCGAGATTCTGGCAACCAACGGCGACGACAAGGCCGGCCTGCGGGCCGTTGGCTCCGTCATCCGCTTCGATGGCTTCATCGCTGCCTATACCGACCAGAAGGAAGACGGCGAGCAGAGCGATGACGGTGAAGAAGACGGCCGCCTGCCGGAGATCAACGCCCGCGAAAACCTCGCCAAGCAGAAGATCAACTCGACGCAGCATTTCACCGAACCGCCACCGCGCTATTCGGAAGCCACGCTTATCAAGAAGATGGAAGAGCTCGGCATTGGCCGGCCTTCCACCTATGCCGCAACGCTGGCAACCTTGCGCGACCGCGACTATGTGACGATCGACAAGCGCAAGCTGGTGCCGCAGGCCAAGGGCCGGCTGGTCACAGCATTCCTCGAAAACTTCTTCACCCGCTATGTCGAATACGACTTCACCGCCGATCTCGAAGAGAAGCTCGACCGGATCTCGGCCGGCGAGCTTAACTGGAAGGACGTGCTGCGCGAATTCTGGACGGCTTTCTTCGCCCAGATCAACGACACCAAGGAACTGCGCGTCACCAACGTGCTCGATGCGCTGAACGAGGCGCTGGCACCGCTGGTGTTTCCGACGCGCGAAGACGGCAGCGATCCGCGCATCTGCCAGGTCTGTGGCACCGGCAACCTGTCGCTGAAGCTTGGCAAGTATGGCGCCTTCGTCGGCTGCTCGAACTATCCGGACTGCAATTTCACCCGCCAGCTCTCGTCTGAAGGCGGCACGGATGCGGAATCGACCGGCCTAAGCGAGCCGAAGGCGCTCGGCAAGGACCCGGTGACCGAGGAAGAGCTGACACTGCGCTCCGGTCGCTTCGGCCCCTACATCCAGCGTGGAGAGGGCAAGGAAGCCAAGCGCTCGTCGCTGCCGAAGGGTTGGAAGCCCGAGGATATCGACTACGAGAAGGCGATGGCACTGATCGCGCTGCCGCGCGATATTGGCAAGCATCCGGAAAGCGGCAAGATGATCTCGTCCGGCCTCGGCCGCTACGGACCATTCCTGCTGCACGACGGCTCCTATGCCAATCTCGAGACCATCGAGGACGTATTCACGGTCGGTCTCAACCGCGCCGTCACGGTGCTCGCCGACAAGCAGGCCAAGGGCCCAAGCGGTCGCGGCACGCCGGCAGCGCTGAAGGACCTTGGCGACCATCCGGACGGTGGCGGCAAGATCACCGTGCGCGACGGCAAGTATGGGCCCTATGTCAACTGGGGCAAGATCAACGCGACGCTGCCGAAGGGCAAGGATCCGCAGAGCGTCAGTGTCGAGGAAGCGCTTGCCCTGATCGTCGAGAAGGCCGGCAAGCCTGCCAAGCCGAAAGCTGCCGCCAAGGCCAAGGCCGCACCGAAGGCGAAGGCAGCAACGAAGACCGCTGCCGCATCGGCAAAGACGACCAAGACCGCCGCCAAGCCGGCAGCCAAGGCCAAGACCAAGCCAGCCGCCAAGAAGACAGTGAAGAAGGCAGCAGAGTGAGCAGAGAACCGCGCAGCAGACCGTCGCCCGTCGAACGTCGTCTCGGCAAGCCCGTGCGTGCCGCCAAGGCCGGCGCGGTCAAGAGTGATGTTACGGCGCCAGCCAGGGACACGATCGTCCAGGGTGTATTGCCGCCGCGCGAAGTCATCCTGCGCTTCATTGCCGACCATCCACAGCAAGCCTCCAAGCGCGAACTGGCCAAGGCCTTCGGGCTGAAGGGCGAGCAACGCGTCGAACTGAAAAACCTGCTGCGCGACCTCGAAGAGGACGGCATGGTGCAGAAGAACCGCAAGTCGCTGATGCGGCCAGGCGCTCTTCCCCCCGTGACCGTGCTCGACATCACCACCCGCGACAAGGACGGCGAGCTGATCGGCCGCCCGGCGGAATGGCCGGAGGATGCCGGCGTCGCGCCGGCCGTCGCCATCCGCCAGACATCATCGCCGGCCGGTCGCAACGGCAAGGGCAAGGCACCGGTGGCCGGCATGGGCGACCGGGTGCTGGCAAAGATCTTTCCGGCCGGAGACCGCGGCGGACCGGCCTATACGGCGCGGATCATCAAGGTTCTCGACCGTCGCCGCAGTGCTGCTCTCGGCGTTTTCCGAGAGACGCCCGGTGGTGGCGGAAGGCTGATGCCGGTCGAGCGGCGCGGCGAAGAAATGGTCATCGATCCCGAGGATGTCGGCACCGCCAAGGATGGCGACCTGGTCGAGATCGAAGTTGCGCGTCTCGGCCGCTTCGGCCTGCCGCGCGCCAAGGTCCTGTCGGTACTTGGCTCGATCGGCTCGGAAAAGGCAATCTCGATGATTGCCATCCATGCCCATGGCATCCCCTACATCTTCCCGCTGCCGGTGCTAGCCGAGGCCGACGACGCCAAGCCAGCGACGATGAAGAGCCGCGAAGACTGGCGCAACGTGCCGCTGATCACCATCGATCCGGCCGACGCCAAGGACCACGACGACGCCGTATATGCCGAGCTGGACCCTTCTCCCGACAATGTCGAAGGCGTCATCGTCAACGTCGCAATCGCCGACGTCTCCTGGTATGTCAGGCCGAATTCCATGCTTGACCGGGAGGCACAGAAGCGCGGCAACTCGGTCTACTTCCCCGACCGGGTGGTGCCGATGCTGCCGGAGCGGATCTCCAACGATCTCTGCTCGCTGAAGGAAGGCGTCGACAGGCCGGCGATCGCCGTGCGCATGGTGTTTTCGCGCGAGGGCCGCAAGATCGGCCACACCTTCCACCGTATCATGATGAAGAGTGCGGCCAAGCTCTCCTACCAGCAGGCGCAGGCGGCGATCGACGGGACGCCTGACGACCAGACAGGCCCGCTGCTGGAACCGATCCTCAAGCCGCTCTACCATGCCTATGGCGTGATGAAACGCGGCCGTGACCGCAGGCAGCCGCTGGAACTCGACATGCCCGAGCGCAAGATCCAGCTGAAGCCGGATGGGACAGTCGACCGCGTCGTCGTGCCGCCGCGGCTGGATGCCCACAAGCTCATCGAAGAAATGATGATCCAGGCGAACGTCGCCGCTGCCGAGACGCTGGAAAAGCAGCGGCAGCCGCTGGTATTCCGCATCCATGACGGCCCGTCGCTTGCCAAGCAGGAGATCCTGAGAACATTTCTTGCGACGCTCGACATTCCGCTCGCCAAGGGCGGCAACATGCGCGCCAACAATTTTAACGGCATTCTTGCCAAGGCAGAAGGCACGCCGCACCAGACAATGGTCAGCGAGATGGTGCTGCGCTCCCAGAGCCAGGCGATCTACAGCCCGGAGAATATCGGCCATTTCGGCCTTAACCTGATGAAGTACGCCCACTTCACCTCGCCGATCCGCCGCTACGCCGACCTTATCGTCCACCGCGCGCTGGTCGGTTCGCTCGGGTTTGGCGAAGGCGGCATCACGCCGGAGCAGGAAGCCGGTCTCGACGACATCGCGGCGGAAATCTCGACCTTTGAGCGGCGCGCCATGGCGGCCGAGCGCGAGACCGTAGACCGCCTGATTGCCCATCACCTCAGCAACCGTGTCGGCGAAGAGTTCGACGGGCGCGTCGGCGGCGTTACCAAGTCTGGCCTGTTCATCGCACTGCCGGAATTCGGCGCCGATGGCTTCATTCCGATCTCGACGCTCGGCAACGACTATTACATCTATGACGAGGCGCACCAGGCGCTGGTCGGCGACCGCACAGGGCTTGGCTATCGCCTTGGCGACAGCGTCAAGGTGAAACTGGTGGAAGCGGTGCCGCTGGCAGGCGCGCTGCGCTTCGAGATGCTGAGCGAGGGACGCGAACTGCCGCGTGGCATGCGTTCGTTCCATAAGTCTGGACGCGGCGGCACGCCGGTGCGCAAGAAGCCTGGGACGAGGCCACCGCGCGGACGGAAATAGCTGCTGGAGGGCGGCTGGAGGAGGAGTGATGACAGCAAGCGGTTCGACACCCGTCATTCGCTATGGCGGACCTGAAAAAACCGAGCGCCCGCTCGGCCAGGCTATCCTGCGCGGCGCCTGCAGCCGTTGCCCCAACTGCGGCCGTGGAAAGCTTTTTCGGGCGTTTCTGAAGCCGGTGGATAGCTGCGCTGTCTGCGGCGAGGAAATGTTTCACCACCGCTCCGACGACCTGCCACCCTATCTCGTCATCCTCGTGCTCGGCCACGTTGTCGTCGGCGGATATATGATATCGGACACGATGCACCATCTGCCGATGTGGGCGACGCTTTCCATATGGGCGCCGATCACCGTGCTGACGGCGCTTGCCGTCATCCAGCCGATCAAGGGCGGCGTGATCGGGCTGCAATGGGCTCTGCGCATGCACGGCTTCGGTGGCCACGACGACCAGCCGGACGAATTCGATGAAGGCAAAGGCACCGGGTAAGGCTGCAGGACGCCGAGACAAGCCGAAACGGCAGGGTTTTCCCCACCGGACCTGACATCATCACCGGCCATGGGTTGACATGGAGGCTAATTCTTGTCTGAACATTGCCGGCATTGTCGGGCATGCTCCGGCCGCTGCGATCGACCGGAGGCCCCGGAATGTGGCGCTCTGGATTAGCCGGCAAGAGGCCTTTCTCAATTCTGCGACGCGGACGTCTCGTTCGCTCCATGCTAAGGATCAACCATGACTGAACCGACGAACGGCAAGGTCGGCCATGTCGAAGAAATTCACTGGCCCTCGCTTTTCGCCGCGATCTCGTCGATTTCGGCCGTTGGCATTGCCATCGGTCTCGGCCTGCCCCTTTTCAGCATCATCCTTGAAAAGCGCGGTATCTCGTCGTCGCTGATCGGCCTCAACACAGCGATGGCAGGGATCGCGGCAATGATCGCCGCGCCCATCACCACACGGCTGGCGCACCGCTTCGGCGTTGCCTCGACAATGATGTGGGCGGTATTTCTCTCGGCCGTCAGCGCTGTCGGCTTCTACTATGCGACGGCCTTCTGGATGTGGTTCCCGCTGCGGCTGGTCTTCCACGGCGCGACCACCACGCTGTTCATCCTTTCGGAATTCTGGATCAACGCCGCCTCCCCCCCGGCAAGGCGCGGCTTCGTGCTCGGGCTCTACGCCACAGTCCTGTCGCTCGGCTTTGCTGCAGGACCGCTGATTTTCTCCTTGGTCGGCAGCGAGGGTATCCTGCCCTTCCTGATCGGCGCGGTCGCCATCCTGGTTGCCGCCATCCCGATCTTCATTGCCCGCAATGAAAGCCCGGTGCTGGAAGAAAAGCCCGAGATGCATTTCATGCGCTATGTCTTCCTGGTGCCGACGGCCACCGCTGCCGTGTTCGTGTTCGGAGCGGTCGAGGCAGGCGGCCTGTCGCTGTTTCCGATCTATGCGACGCGCTCCGGCTTTACCGAATCGCACGCCGCCTTGCTGCTGACAATGATGGGCATCGGCAATGTCGTGTTCCAGATCCCGCTCGGCCTGCTATCGGACAAACTGGCAGACAAGCGGCCGCTGCTGGTCATCATGGCCTGCATGGGCCTGGTCGGCGCGCTCGCGCTGCCATGGGTGGTCGGCAACTGGATGATAACCGCAGGCCTGCTTCTTTTCTTCGGAGGATGCGTCTCCGGCCTCTATACGGTAGGCCTCAGCCATCTCGGATCCCAGCTGACAGGGCCGGATCTTGCCGCTGCCAATGCCGCGTTCGTGTTTTGCTATGCAATCGGCACGGTCGCCGGCCCGCAGGCGATCGGCACAGCTATCGACGCCGCCGGCACCGATGGATTTGCTTGGGCAATTGCCGGTTTCTTCGGGCTTTATGTGTTGCTTTCCGGGGCCAGACTGCTGTTCCTGGGGAAGAGGGGTTGACTTTTCGGGCGCGATTTGTAATTTCGCGCCATAATTTGCCGTGGACCGCAACCGGCCGTCCACGGCATCATTTTTCTTAAAGGCAGGACGACCATGGCCAAGGCAACAACAATCAAGATCAAGCTTCTGTCGACGGCCGACACCGGCTTCTTCTACGTCACCACAAAGAACAGCCGCACGATGACCGACAAGATGAACAAGACGAAGTACGACCCGATTGCTAAGAAGCATGTCGAGTTCAAGGAAACCAAGATCAAGTAAGATCACTATGGTTTTCAGGTTCTAGAAGGCGCACCTGCAGGGGTTGCGCCTTTTTTAATGCCAGCAGATCAAAAGTCCGATATTGCCCACAAGATCCCCGCGTGATAAATTATATATCTCTAATATGATGCTTCGAAGTTCGACCGGCGTTAATGGTCAGTTCGGGCTGTCATTATAGAGAACGCCGCTCTTCCGGCGGGAAAGAGCGGCGCTCACTAGGGGTCGGACGGATGCAAAGCGGTACGAGGAACCGCAAGGCATGCATCCGACCGACCGACCCCACGAACCAGGTGATGCGGCGGACCTGAGCATCATGGGGTATTTCTGCCCGGCTGGACGATGTTCGACATCGGCAAACTCGCTTAAAAGTCGGTTAAAATCAAGAAGTCTTCAATGTCAAAAGAGGTCAGACTGATTCTATGGTTAAATAGGGCGAGGCAGAAACTTGCGGAACGCGAGGCGATGTTTGGATTAAACCCGAAAATACTGAAAATCGTCAGTTTAATTTCAGTTTTGACTTAATCGCTCTGTCCGAAATTTGGGTTACCTCGAACGCCCCTCTACGAAGACTTCAGCATGAAGCCAAATTTACGTCCGCATAACGAGAAAAATCACGCTGCGATACTGTGATTGTTTCAATATATCCGAACGGATTATTCAATAAAAATTCAACCTCTTTCCATTTTATAAATAAAATGACGCAGATCTACTTAAGAAGCTTTTGCGAAAGAATCCTGCAAGCTCTACTTTTCAGATATTAAACTTTTGTAATGGCCGCTCGAAACAGCTTACGGGGACATCCACTGGCACTGCCAGAATCGATGCAGGCCTAGGCGGCTGCAGCGACCACGCGGTTTCGTCCACCGTTTTTCGCCTCATAGAGGGCGCGGTCGGCTTGCTTCAGCAGTTCGTCAGGCCCATCGAGCGATGTCTCGCGGGATGAAATGCCGAAGGAAGCCGTGATGGCAATCGTCTGGCCGGTGCCGCGCAGAGTGAACGGTGTGCTTTCGACGGCTGAACGAAGTCGTTCGGCAATAGCGGCTGCGACCGGCGCCGATGTATCCGGCATAACGACCACGAATTCCTCACCGCCGAAACGGCAGGCGAGATCGGCGCCACGCACGGTGGAGCGTACGCGGGCGGCAAACTCCCGCAGGACCTGATCGCCGGCATCATGACCGTAGAGGTCATTGACGGCCTTGAAGCGGTCGATGTCGGTGATGAGGATCGAAAGCGGCCTGGCGCGCTGGACGGATCGCTTGAAGAGAATGGCCAGGTGGTTGTCGAGATAACGCCGGTTGTGCAGCCCCGTCAATGCGTCGGTAACGGCAAGCTCGATGGTTTCCTGGACGCTCGCGCGCAGGCGATCATTGTAGCGCTTGCGCTTGATCTGCGTCAGGCAGCGAGCCACGAGCTCGTTGGGATCTACCGGACGGACGATGTAATCGTTGACACCGAGCTCGAGTGCCCGGACGGTCATCTCGTCGGCACCTTGATCGGTGATCAGCAGCACGGGTAGAAATCGCGTCCGCTCCAGCGAGCGCAACTGTGAGCAGAGGCGCAGCGGGTCGTAGTCATCGAAATTGGAATTGACGATCACCAGTTCGAATGAGCTTTCCGCGGCTTCGAACAGGGCCGCCTGGGCGTCGGACATAGCCACGACATTGGCAATGGGCTTCAAGGCGCGCACGATGCGCTCCTGCGAATTGGCGCGGCCGTCGACCAGCAGGACCTGCGCGATCTCCTCGCCCTTGCCCTCGCCGATCCTGCCATCCTCGAAGCCGAGCGTGCGTGCGGTCTCGGCACGCGAGCGCAGTTCGTCACTCAGGGTCTTCAGCCGCAGCAGGCTCTTGACGCGCGAAATCAGCTGGAGGTCATTGACCGGCTTTGTCAGGAAGTCGTCAGCACCGGCCTTGAGGCCGCGAACACGGTCCGCCGGCTGGTCGAGCGCCGTCACCATGACAACAGGGATATGGGCAACCTTCGGATCTGCCTTCAGCCGCTCGCAGACCTCAAAGCCATCCATGCCAGGCATCATGATGTCGAGCAGAATGAGATCAACCTGGGTAGTGTCGCAGATGGCCAGCGCGTCCTTGCCATTGTCGGCGGTCAGCACTTCGAAATACTCGGCCAGAAGCCTGGCTTCGAGAAGCTTCACATTCGCCGGAATATCGTCAACAACCAGAATTCGCGCGGTCATATGGCCTTTTTCAACGCTCAGGCGTCGCCCAGATAAGTCTTTATTGTTTCAATGAATTTCGGCACGGAAATCGGCTTGGAGACATAGGCTTCGCAGCCGCCCTGGCGGATACGCTCCTCGTCGCCCTTCATCGCGAAAGCAGTCACGGCAATCACGGGAATGACGTGCAGTTCGTCGTCTTCCTTCAGCCATTTCGTCACTTCCAGCCCGGAGACTTCCGGCAGTTGGATGTCCATCAGGATCAGGTCGGGACGGTGCTTGCGGGCGAGCTCGAGCGCCTCCATGCCGTTGCGGGTCTGGATCGTCGAGTAACCGCACGCCTCGATGAGATCGCGAAAGAGCTTCATGTTCAGCTCATTGTCTTCGACAATCATCACTTGCTTGGGCATAATACAGTGTCCTCGCCACCGGCCTTGAATCCACTCAGCGAAAATATAAGGTCGCGCGGAAGCCGATTCGATAAATCCGTTAGGGTGACGCTAGCGGCATTTGGTTGAGAAAAAGGTAATTTGCCCCGCGAAATGCAAAGCAACTTCAAGATGCCAAAAGGATCTGACGCAGATCCGCAGGAAATCGCCATTGCTGTACTCGGATGGCTGGCAAACGAGCCGGATATGTTCGGCCGCTTCCTGGCGTTGACCGGTATGGAGGCAGCCCAGTTGCGCAATGCTGTCAACGAGCCAAGCTTTCTCGGAGGTCTCCTGGATTTCCTGATGAACCACGAGCCATCGCTTATGGCTTTTTGTGTGGCGACAGGCACTGCGCCGGAGGCGGTGATGGCGGCTTCAGCACACTTCTCCGCTCCAGGCCTCGGCTCGGGAGAATACTGATCTTGGACGAGACAACTGACATCGGACATGTGCCGCTTCGGGACAGGCCTCTCGTGGTTTGCGACATCGACGAAGTCGTTCTTGAGTTTCTGACGCCGTTCACCCGCTTTTTGCGCGCCAGGGACCACGACCTTTTGGCGCGCTCCTTCCGCATTCACGGCAACGTCGTCTCGAACCATGATGGGACGGTGCCGGACGACGATACCGTTTCGGCCTTCCTCGAGGATTTCTTCCTGACGCAGGACCAGTGGCAGATACCGGCCGAGCGCGTCGTCGAAACGCTGACCGGCCTTGCCGGAGATGCCGATATCGTCTTCCTGACGGCCATGCCGCCGCGCCACCAGCAAACCCGCCGCGCCGTGCTCGACAGGTTCGGTCTTCACTTTCCGATGATCGCTACCGAGCAGCCAAAGGGGCCGGTGCTTGCGCGGTTGCATGGCGACAGGCCCCAGCCGGTTGTGTTTCTGGACGACATCGAGAAAAACCTGCTCTCGGTCGGAAAGTCCGTGCCGGATTGCCTGCTGGTCAACCTCATGGCCAATGCCGATTTCCGGCCGTTCCTCCCGGTGCCCTCGCCAGGGATCGTCAGCGTGGAGGACTGGTCTGCGGCGGACAGGTTGATCCGGGCGCATATCGGCCTTTGAGGTCCGGGACTGCAGGCACTTATACATGCTCCACCTCTTGCGCCGATTTTCATCCTTGAGTGGTAGCACCATAATGCATAGAGTGATGATGTTCAACATTTGTTCTCATCATGACCTATACCCCTGATATCATGCTCGGCTTCTGCCGCGATTGCCTGAGCGACCAACCGGCGGTCGTCAAGCGTTGCCGTGCCTGCGGCAGTCCAAGGCTTGTCTACCACCGCGAGCTCAACGACCTGACGCTCGCCCATATCGATTGCGACGCCTTCTATGCATCGGTCGAAAAGCGTGACAATCCGGAGCTTGCAGACAAGCCGGTAATCATCGGAGGCGGCAAGCGCGGCGTCGTATCGACCTGCTGCTACGTCGCCCGCATTCACGGCGTTCGCTCGGCCATGCCGATGTACAAGGCACTCGAGGCCTGTCCCGACGCGGTCGTGATTCCCCCGGACATGCAGAAATACGTGCGGGTCGGCCGCGAGGTGCGGCAGATGATGGAGGAGTTGACGCCGCTGGTGCAGCCGATTTCCATCGACGAAGCCTTTCTCGAACTGGCGGGCACGCAGCGTCTGCACCAGGACCGCCCTGCCCGCATCCTCGCGAAGTTTGCCAGGCGCGTGCAGTCCGAGATCGGCATCACGGTGTCCGTCGGCCTGTCCTACTGCAAATTCCTCGCCAAGGTCGCCTCCGACCTCAACAAACCGCGCGGCTTTTCGGTCATCGGCCGGCAGGAGGCAGTCGAATTCCTGGCGCCACGTCCCGTAACCACCATCTGGGGTGTCGGCAAGGCGTTTGCCACGACGCTGGAGGGCGACGGCATCCGCACCATCGGCCAGCTGCAGGCGATGGATGAAGGAGCCTTGATGCGCCGCTACGGCGTCATGGGGCAGCGGTTGTTCCGGCTGGCGCGCGGCATAGACGATCGCGAGGTGCATCTGAACGACCCGGCCAAGAGCGTGTCCGCGGAGACGACCTTTTTTGAAGACATCTCCCGATATGACGACCTCGTGCCTGTTCTGCGCAACCTCTCCGAAAAAGTGTCGAGACGCCTGAAGAAGGGCGACATCGCCGGCCATACCGTGGTGTTGAAGCTGAAGACGGCGGACTTCAAGAGCCGCACCCGCAACCGCAAGCTCGAAGACCCGACACAACTGGCCGACCGGATTTTCCGGACCGGGCTCAGGCTGCTGGAGGCCGAGACCGACGGCACGAAATTCCGCCTTCTCGGCATCGGCGTCGGCGACCTCTGCGACGCCGGCCGCGCCGATCCGCCCGATCTGGTGGACGAGCCCGCCGCCCGCCGGGCCGCAGCCGAGGCGGCGATGGACAAGCTCAGGGCCAAGTTCGGGGATGCGTCGGTGGAAACGGGGTACACGTTTGGCACCGGGAAGCGCGAGCGGTCGTGAAGGCCTGAAGAGGTGCCCCTTCACTTATGCTGCCAGAGCCGCCCAGAAAAACTGCGAGGCTGGTTTGTGTCTGGAAATGCATGCGATCCTCTAGCCGATCTCCTCCGGCATAAAGCCACCCGTCTGGCGTTTCCACAGACGGGCAAACAGGCCGTCCTGTTCGATCAGCGCATCCGGCTTGCCCTCCTCGACGATCCTTCCCTGATCGAGAACGACGATCTTGTCCATTCTGGCAATCGTCGACAACCGATGGGCGATGGCAATCACCGTTTTCCCTTCCATCACTGCGTTCAGCCTTTCCTCGATGGCCGCCTCCGACTCACTGTCCAGGGCAGAGGTCGCCTCGTCGAGCACTAGGATCGGCGCATCCTTCAAAATGACGCGCGCAATCGCAATCCGTTGCCGCTGGCCGCCGGAGAGCTTGATGCCCCGATCTCCGACGAAGGCATCCAACCCCTTGCGCCCCTCGCCGTCGGCAAGCTCGGCAATGAAATCGTTGGCCCGTGCAGCCTGTGCTGCTGCCTCGATCTGACCCTGAGACGCTTCGGGGCGGCCATAGCGGATATTGTCTGCGACCGAGCGGTGGAGGAGCGCTACGTCCTGGGCGATGACGCCGATCCCCTTGCGCAGGCTCGACTGGGTGACCTCCCGGATATCCTGGCCATCGATCAGGATCGTGCCGGCAGTGATATCGTAAAATCGAAGCAGCAGGTTCACCAACGTCGTCTTGCCGGCGCCGGAGAGGCCGACGAGCCCGATCTTTTCGCCGGGTCTTATCGTGAGCGAGAGATCGGTGATGATGGCCTTGCCCGATGCATAGGAGAAGCCGACGCCCTCGAAGCGGATCTCCCCATGCGACACGGAGAGGTTCTTCGCACCGGGCATATCGGTAATCGTCTGCGGCGTCGTCATCACAGGCATCGCGTCCTTGATGGTGCCGAGCGCCTTGAAGATTTGCTGGCCCATCTGCAGGAAGGTGAAGGATCCCGCCGACAGACGCTGCAGGATATAGACCGTCGCCACGAAATCGCCAACGGTGACAAAGCGGTCGTAGAGCCCGACGAACCCGATCCCCAGCATCACCAGCCAGAGCAACATGTTGAAGCTGATGACGACCAGTTCGGTTGTCCGGTAGATACGCTGCTCATGATGGAGCGTACGCACCGCCTCGGACATGATCTTCCTCAGCGTGCCCGCCTCGCTGTCTTCGGCGGCAAACTGCTTGACCATCTGGATATTGCTGTAGAGGTCAGTCAGCGCTCCGGAGATGAGGCTGTTCTGCTTGGCGGAGCGACGGGCACGTTCCGTGAAATCGGGGACGACCTTGATGGTGAAGGCAATATTCAGCGCAATCCAGACAATGACGGGAAGCGCCAGTTGCCACGACAATGCCAGCAACAGGAATACGGAGCCGAAGATCTGCAACATGAAGCGCGGCGCGGTCTGGAAGGTGATCAGCATCTGTTGCTGGACGGCATAGGCAACCTGGTTGAGCCGCGACGCGACCTGGCCTGCAAACAGGTCGTGGAAGAAAGCAAGGTCCTGTCGCTCCACCGCCATGTGCCCCTGCCACTGGATGGCGATGGGCAGGCTGATGCCGATGGTGTGGGAATTCAGGATATTGGTGACATAGAAAAATATTGGCATGACCGGGAAGATCATCAAGGCGAGCAGCACCAGCAGCCCCGACCGGCTATCGACAAAGCTCGCGACGCCCTGCGTGGTGATGCCATCGACAATCACCGAAAGCCCCCAGATGATCGTCAGGTTGATCGCCTCGACCACCATCGAACACAGCGCCATGGCAATCAGCACGCCGCGGAACATTTTAATCAGGTGGAGCAGAACTGCGATGGGGCCTTTGGTGGGTAATGGCCGATAAGGGATATCGAGCGGCCGGATCAAGGTTTCGAAGGGACGATAGATCGCATCTGAAATCGACATAAGCCGCTCCGGTGATCATCGGAAAAGCGCAAATTCTGGGCGAGTGAATATCATACCAGCAGTTCGTGGCGGCAATCTCAATGGGAAATCGAAACCGCATCCGAAAAGTGAATGCGACTGAAGTGGTCCGCCGCGCTGAATTCGGAGGCGACACAACTGCCGCAACTCCCATGGCCCCATGAAAATGGCCAGGCTTGACGGCCTGGCCATTGTTCGAAAAACATCTGCGGGAAACGCTGTTAACCTTGCTTACGCAGCCTTGGCGGCGGTCAGTGCTGCGACAAGGATGCCTGCCGTCTCAACGGAAGAGCCAGGATTCTGGCCGGTGATCAGGAGACCGTCCTTGATTGTGTAGGACGCCCAGTCATCGCCGCTGGAATAGACGCCGCCGTTCTGCTTCAGCATATCCTCGACCAGGAAAGGCACGACATCCGTGAGGCCGACGCCATCTTCTTCCGAGTTCTTGAAGCCGGTGACCTTCTTGCCGCTCACCAGCGGTGTTCCGTCGGCAGCCTTCACGTGGCGCAGAACACCCGGTGCGTGGCAGACGAGGGCAACCGGCTTGCCGGCCCGGTAAGTGTTTTCAATCAGCGCGATCGAGGTCTTGTCTTCTGCAAGATCCCACAGGGGGCCATGGCCGCCGGGATAAAAGACGCCGTCAAAGTCTTCGTGCGACACGGAGTCAAGCTTAACGGTGAAGGCGAGAACCGCCTGGGCCTCAGGGTCGGTGTGGAAACGGCGGGTCTGCTCCGTCTGGGAGCTCTCTTCGTCGCTCTTCGGATCGAGGGGCGGCTGGCCGCCAGCCGGCGAAGCGACGGTGATATCAGCACCCGCCTGACGGAATGCATAATAGGGAGCGGCGAACTCCTCCAGCCAGAAACCGGTCTTACGGCCAGTGTTGCCAAGTTCGTCATGCGAGGTCAGAACCATCAGAATTTTCATTTTACAGATCCCATCGAGGGTTTCGAAATCGGGCCCGACACCACGCCACGCCCTCCTTCCGGGTTCGACGAGCCGCTTGTGGCGGCGCCGTCGTTTCCGATGAGGTGACTATGCGCGCCATCAAGGAATTTCGGAAATTTATTAGTTGTATTTCAGATATTCATCAAAGATGATGACTGGATGAAGTATGATCTCAATTTGCTACCGGTTTTCATCGTCATGATGGAGGAGCGCAATGTCACCCGTGCAGCCGAGCGGTTGGGCATAACCCAGCCGGCCCTGTCGAACGCCCTGAACCGACTGCGCGAGACGCTGCGCGACCCGCTGTTTATCCGGGAGCGCTATGGCATGAGGCCGACGCAGATGGCAGAAGAGCTAGCCCCTGTAATCATCGATGCTCTCGCCAAGATCGATGAGGCAATCGTCGGGCAGCAGGATTTCGATCCGCGGCACGCCGAGCGGCTCTTCACTATCGCACCGAACAGCTATGTCGAATTTGTCCTGATGCCCTCGATCGTTTCGAAACTACGCGAACGCGCGCCCGGCATCAGGCTGCGTCTCATACCCTTCAACAACGATGCCACGGAAGCCGGCGCGGTATCCGGTGCGACCGATATCGTGATCGGCCGGATCGTGGAACCGCCGGACAACCTCGTCGTCCAGCACCTGATGGACGATGGGCTGGCCTGTGTCGTAAGAGCCGGACATCCTGACATCCGCGACGCTATCTCAAGGGAACAGTACGAGACCCTCAAGCATGTCAACGTTATCCCGCCTGGACGGCTGCGGGCCGGTCTTTTCCAGGCACTTGGACAGAAGGGCCTGAACCGCGAGGTCGCCGTTTCCGTCACACACTTTCTGGCCGTGCCAGAGATGATCGCCGTGACAGACTACTGCGCCACCCTGCCCGGCCTCATTTGCCGCCACCTTGCTGCGGACCCGCGATTGCGGGTCCTGCCTGCGCCCGTGGACCTCGGCACATTCCCCGTCGAATTGGCTTGGCACGTCCGCTATCGCCAGGACCCGGCCCACCGCTGGCTAAGATCCCTGATCGTCGAGGTCACGAAAGACATGGTCGGGAGCCTCGGTGGCGAAGAGAGATAAGCCTTGTCAGACTTCGATGGGGCTAAAGAGCCTGAAGTCAGGAGTCACACGCGCTGGCTAACACTGTCGAAATTGGATGGCTGTAGGGTTTACTTATCGCCAAGCCGCTGTGACAATATCATTGCGTGCTAACGCAATCTTTAATTGCATTCCAAGAGGTCTCAAGTCTTCCTTAAACTTCAGTCGCTATGGTCATCGTCACGAGTATTGCGTTTTTGGTGGACATCATGTTTACGCGTCTGGTTCTTGGTATCGGCCTGCTTTCGGCCACCGCACTGACCCATCCGGCCGAGGCGGCCGATGCCCGGGTACTTCAGATCGTCGTGTCGACGAACCGGCAGCAGCTATCGGTCTATGACGGCGACACCGTGGTTGCGACCTCGAAAGTATCGACTGGAAAATCCGGCCATTCGACGCCATCGGGCATCTTTTCGGTCCTGGAAAAGGAGGTCTACCACCGTTCCAACATCTATTCGAATTCGCCGATGCCGTTCATGCAAAGGCTGACATGGTCGGGCATCGCCCTTCACGAATCGAGCTCTGTGCCGAACTATCCGGCATCTCACGGCTGCGTGCGCATGCCGAAGGCCTTCGCCAAGAAGCTCTACGCGATGACGCAGCCCGGCGTGCACGTGGTCATAAGTGACACCGCCGTCGCACCCCAGCCGATCGAGCACGCCACGCTGTTTCATCCGCTGGCTCCGACGATAAGCGGCCCGATGTTTTCCGAGCTGTCTTTGCGTCCGACGACCTCGGGCTTCCTGCTGCGCGCCGAGCCGGTGGAGGTTGCCATGAACGACACCGCCTCGCTGCCACCGGCGCCGGCGCTCACTGCCCCGCGCAACGAGGCGCCGCTCAGCATCCTGATCACCCGGCGCGGCTTGCGCGAAAACGTCCGCGATCTCCAGCAGCTTCTATCCACCCTCGGTTTCGATGCAGGCCTTCCTGATGGCTATCTCGGCCCTGCCACCGTCCGGGCTATCCGCGATTTTCGCAGTGCCCATGGCCTACCCGCAATAGGCGGACTGATCGGGCCGGAACTGATGAAGGCCGTCTATGCCGCCGCCGGCAAGGGCGAGCCACCGAACGGTGCGATCATGGTACGTCAGGGCTTCAAGCCGGTGCTTGAGGCATCGGCCACCATTGCCGAGCCACAGGAAGCGCTCGGAACGCATTTCTTCACGGCCCACGACGTGGAACGCGCCATTGGTCAGGCGCAGTGGTATGGCATGACGCTGGAGGGCGACCTGTCCAAGGATACGAAAAAGCGCTTCGGGATCACCAGCGAGCAACAATCGGAGGGCTTGGATGCCGCCGACCGGGCGCTTGATCGCATCTCCATCCCCGATGACGTCAGGCAAAAGATCGAGGGCCTTCTGACAACGGGATCGTCTCTGACCATATCGGACACCGGCGTCGGCCCGGAGACCGGCGATGGCACCGACTTCATCACCATCACGCGGCGTGGCGGCCTGGCGACGAAGGGGTAACCCTGTCAAACCAGCTCGACGTCTATGACCCCCGGCGCACTTCGCATGGCGGCGGCAATTTCCGGTGAGATGCGGTACTTATCGGGCAGCGCGACTTCAACCTCGCGCTTGCCGTCTTCCTTGATGACGATGAAGGATACAAGGCCGTCGCCCCTGGCGTTGAGATGGGCGGCCACCATCTTCAGCGGGCCTGAATCGCGCACGAAGACGCGCATGGCCTTCTGCATCTGCAGCGATTTTTCCTCCAGCGACTGCACGGAATTCAGCCGCAGGCTGATACCTTCGGGCCTCTCCTCGGCGGCGGCCGTCAGCACGAAGGATTTGCCCACCTCTAGGATGTCGCGGTACTGCGCCAGCAATTCGGAAAACATGACAGCCTCGAACTGGCCGGTGGCGTCCGAGAATGTGTAGATCCCCATCTTGTTGCCGGTGCGCGTCTTGCGCTCCTGCTTGGCGATGACGGTGCCGGCCAGCCGCGCATTGCCGGCGCCGTGCTTGATGCCGGCAGCAAAGTCGGCAAAGCTCTGCACCCGTAATTTGTCGAGTACCCCGCTATAGGCATCGAGCGGATGGGCGGTGAGGTAGAAACCGAGAACCTGGAACTCCTTCAGCAGCCGTTCGGAGGCTAGCCAAGGCGTGAAGGCCGGGAAGGAAATCCTTTCCGGGCCTGAGGCGGAGCCAGAGCCGAACATGTCATGCTGGCCGCTGCGGCGGTTTTCCTGCGCAAGCTGGGCATAGCCAATCAGCCGTTCCATGCCTGCCAGAAGCTGGGCCCGGTCGATCCCGAAGCAATCGAAGGCGCCGGCATACAGCAGGCTTTCCAGAACGCGGCGATTGACCTGTTTCGGGTCGATACGCAGGCAGAAATCCTCGATACTGGCAAAGGGCTTGTCACCACGCACTTCGACGATGTGTTCGACGGCGGCATCGCCAACTCCTTTGATGGCAGCCAGCGAATAGAAGATCGTCCGGTCGCCGGTCTGGAAATGGCGGAACGAGGTTTGTACCGAGGGCGCCACGACGTCGATGCCCAGGCGCTTGGCATCCTGACGGAAATCGTTGACCTTTTCGGTGTTGGCCATGTCCAGCGTCATCGACGCGGCGAGGAACTCGACCGGGTAGTGGGCCTTCATATAGGCCGTCTGGTAGGAGACGATGGCGTAGGCGGCGGCATGCGACTTGTTGAACCCGTAATTGGCGAATTTGGCCAGAAGTTCGAAAATGTTGTCGGACTGCACCTTCGAGACGCCGTTCTTCATCGAACCTTCGACGAAGCGAACGCGCTGCTGGTCCATCTCCGCCTTGATCTTCTTGCCCATGGCGCGGCGCAAAAGATCCGCCTCGCCGAGCGAGTAGCCCGACAGGACCTGGGCGATCTGCATCACCTGTTCCTGGTAGACGATGACGCCCTGCGTTTCCTTGACGAGGTGGTCGATCATTGGGTGGATCGACTCGATCTCCTCCTCGCCGTGCTTGCGGGCATTGTAGGTCGGGATATTTTCCATCGGGCCGGGACGATAAAGCGCCACCAGCGCGATGATGTCCTCGATGCAGTCGGGCCGCATGCCGAGCAGCGCCTTGCGCATCCCCTGGCTTTCCACCTGGAAGATGCCGACCGTTTCGCCGCGCGCCAGCTTCTCGTAGGTCACCGCGTCATCGAGTGGAATGGTGGCAAGATCGACCGATATGCCGCGGAGTTTCACGAAATCGACTGCCGTCTTCAGCACCGTTAAAGTCTTCAGGCCGAGAAAGTCGAACTTGACGAGACCAGCCTGTTCGACCCACTTCATGTTGAACTGGGTGACCGGCATGTCGGAGCGCGGATCGCGGTACATAGGCACCAGCTTCGACAGCGGCCGGTCGCCGATGACGATACCGGCGGCGTGGGTCGAGGCGTGGCGATAGAGACCCTCCAGTTTCTGGGCGATGTCGAGCAGGCGCGCGACCACCGGCTCCTTGTCGGCCTCCTCCTGAAATCGCGGCTCGTCCTTGATCGCCTGTGCGAGCGTCACCGGATTGGCCGGGTTGTTCGGCACCAGCTTAGATATCTTGTCGACCTGGCCATAGGGCATTTCCAGCACGCGGCCGACATCGCGCAGGGCGGCACGGGCTTGCAGCGAACCGAAGGTGATGATCTGCGCCACCTGCTCGCGGCCGTACTTCTTCTGGACGTAGCGGATGACTTCTTCGCGCCGGTCCTGGCAGAAGTCGATGTCGAAGTCGGGCATCGACACACGATCGGGATTGAGAAAGCGCTCGAACAGCAGCGAGAAACGCAAAGGGTCGACATCGGTGATGGTCAGCGCATAGGCGACCAGCGAGCCTGCTCCCGATCCGCGCCCGGGACCAACCGGGATATCCTCGTTCTTCGCCCACTTGATGAAGTCGGCAACGATCAGGAAGTAGCCCGGAAAACCCATGCGCTCGATAACGCCGAGTTCGAATTCCAGCCGGTCGCGATAGACCTGTTCGTCATAGCCCGGCGCCGTGCCCAGTGTCGCCAGCCGCATATCGAGCCCTTCGACAGCCTGAGCCCGCAGTTCAAGCGCCTCGGCGCGCTCGGCCTCCTTCGGATCATCGCTGGCGCCGGTAAAACGCGGCAGGATCGGCTTGCGGGTCTGCAGCACGAAGGCACAGCGCTCTGCGATCTCGATGGTGTTGGCCAGCGCCTCCGGCAGATCGGCAAACAGCTTTGCCATTTCGGCGCGGCTTTTCAGATAGTGGTCCGGCGTCAGGCGAAACCGGCTGTCGTCCGAGACGATCGCATTGTGGGCGACAGCCATCAGCGCATCATGGGCATCGTAGTCGTCGCGGGTCGGAAAGAAGGCCTCGTTGGTGGCGACCAACGGCAGTTCGTGCTCGTAGGCGAGTGCAATCATGCGTTGTTCGTGGCGGCGATCATAGGTGCCGTGGCGCTGTAGCTCGACATAGAGCCGGTCGCCGAACAGCGCCTTCAGGCGCAGCAGCCTCGCCACCGCCTTCTGCGGATGGCCTTCCTTGATTTCGATATCGACGGGCCCACCAACGGAGCCGGACAGCGCGATCAGGCCGTCTGTACCGATCTCCTCCAGCCAGGACGCCTTGACGTGCACGGCCTGACTATTGTCGCCGCCGAGATAGGCGCGGCTGACGAGATCGACCATGCGCTCATAGCCGGCGTCGCTGGCCGCCAGAAGCACGATGGCAGGCAGCTTGGTGAGCCCCTGCTGGCCGTTGCGCTTCTCGCCCTCGACGGCGTCTTCCATGTCGATTGAAACCTGGCAGCCGATGATCGGCTGCAGGCCTTCGTCCATTGCCTTCTGGGAGAACTCGAGCGCGATGAACAGGTTGTTGGTGTCGGTAATCGCCAGAGCCGGCTGGCTGTCGCTTGAAGCCTTGGCGAGGATCTTCTTGAGCGGCAAAGCGCCTTCTAGAAGCGAATATGCCGAATGCACACGCAGATGCACGAACTCCGGCGACGATCCCGAGGGTCCGCCCTGCCTGTCAGTTGCCTCTGCCATGATACGCCCTTCCGCATGCCCGAATGAATCGGTGCTATTGTCGGCATAGCGGCTGGCAAAGTCCAGAACAACTCAAGTCGGCACGACCACGCGGGGGCGGTCATACCCGAAAACTTACATCGCCATGACGATGATCGACAGGCTGGCGACGAACATGACGATGGAGGCGAAAGCGGCGACGTCTCGAATAATATCGGTCATTGGGCCTCTCCGGTGTTGTTATGTTCCTTATATGTTCTGTTTACATTCACCTGTCAACAGCATTTTCAGCGGGCTTGACTCAAATGCTGCCACGCAAGGCCCTATGGCTGGAAGCGCACCGACGCCATGCTATGAGCGTGCGTGGAGGAGATGATTATGAAAAATTTGGCCCTGTCGCTGCTCGGTGCTGCCTTATGCGTGTCGAGTGCATTTGCCGGCGATATCGCGCCGGAAAAGATCATCGGAGCTGCGATCGGCGACTGGAACAGGGACGGCAATGCTGACCTCGCCCTGCTCATCACCCCCGAGGAAGACGGCGACGACATCGGCATCGACATCTACCTGCGCGACAAGGAGCATCTCCTCCTTCATCTCGCCGCAGCAGCACCGAACAAGGTATCCGGCAATACCAGTCTCAACGGAATGTTCGGCAGGGACGCAGGCATATCGGCCCAGCCTAACGGCTCGATCTCCGTCCATTCGGAAAACAGCGGTGGTGGACGCGACCGCTGGGAGCAGACGCTGACGATAGCTTATCGCAACGCGACGTTCGTCGTTGCCGGCTTCACTTACACCCATCACGACACGCTGGATCCCGACAACAGCGGCACCTGCGATAATGTGCTTAGCGGCAAGGTCAGCAGCGGTGGCAAGGAACGCAAGGTCGACGCGAGGACAGTTGCAGTTGCCGACTTGGCGGATCAACCCGCCTTGGACGCGTGTGGCATCCGCGATGAATGAGCGTTGGGACAATTACCGCGCCTGCGATCAGATACATTTGTTCTTATTTTGTTCTTTACACGGCCGCATCAAAATGCAACCCTGGGAATGCACTCTGGGGGAGCAGTTATGGATTGGGCGCTGCTGAATGACTTTATCGTCGTGGCGAAATCGCAGACCTACGTGGCGGATGCGGTGAAACTATCTTCCTGTCGTCCGGGATCCCACGACATCGGTTATGAGGGCGGTCGCTGGCGCTATCTCGACAGCTATTTTGGAGGCTCCGATTTTGCCGGCCAGGAGGTGGTGTGGTTTTCAGGCGAGGCCATTTGGGCGATGAATTATTTCGGGAGGATCATCGAGCCTGCACTGATCGATGCTGCGAAGGCAGGCTGCGTCATCAAGGCAGCGTTGCGGCATCTCTATCTCGAGGAGAAGCGGTTCCTGGGCGGGCTGGAGTTCGACCATGACTTCGGTCGCTACAAGGACGAGAGTCTCGGTGATTGCACCCATTCCAGCGGGCGGGAGCATATCATGGTCGACGGCCGCGCGGCCTATGAACTCGATTATCGCGGCGGCCTCATCGTGCCTTGACCGGCACGACCATCAGAATTCGACGACCTTGCCGCCCGAGATCGTGACGCGACGGTCCATGCGGGCAGCGAGATCGTGGTTGTGAGTAGCGATCATCGCGGCCAGGCCCGATTGGCGCACCAGAGCCTCCAAAGCATCGAAGACGTAGTGGGCGGTGCCGGGGTCGAGATTGCCGGTCGGCTCATCGGCGAGAAGCACCAATGGCGCATTGGCGACGGCACGGGCGATGGCAACGCGCTGCTGTTCGCCGCCGGAGAGTTCGGCCGGGCGGTGCTCGCCGCGATGGCCGACGCGCATGTAGTCGAGTAGCTGGTTTGCCCTGGCCCGGGCCTCCTTCTGCGTCAGTCCGGCGATCATTTGCGGCATCATTACGTTTTCGATAGCCGAGAATTCTGGCAGCAGGTGGTGAAACTGGTAGACAAAGCCGATGTCGTTGCGACGGATGGCCGTGCGCTTCTCGTCGGTGAGGTTGTTGCAGGGATTACCGTTGATCGTCACATCGCCGGAATCGGGCTGCTCGAGCAGGCCGGCGACGTGAAGCAGTGTCGACTTGCCGGTGCCGGACGGAGCGACGAGCGCGACTATTTCGCCGCGATGGAGCGCGAAATCTGCGTCCTTCAGGATCGAGAGCATGGTCTCGCCCTCACCATAGTGGCGATCGATGCCGGTCAGCTGAAGCACGACGTTGGATTTCATGGAAATGCTGGCATCCTTATTCATAGCGCAGCGCCTGGACCGGGTCGAGCCGCGAGGCACGCCAGGCGGGGAAGATCGTGGCGAGGAACGACAGGCAAAGCGCCATGACGACGACGGTAACAGTTTCGCTGAGGTTCATCTCGGCCGGCAGCTTGCTCAGGAAATACAGCTGCGGATCGAACAGGACGGTGCCGGACACCCAGGAGAAAAATTTGCGGATGGATTCGATATTGATGCAAACGAGGACGCCGAGCGCCACACCGCCAAACGTGCCGACGATGCCGATGGCTGCCCCGGTCATGAAGAATATCCGCATAATGGAGCCGGATGTTGCCCCCATCGTCCTCAGAATGGCGATGTCGCTGCCCTTGTCTTTCACCAGCATGATCAGGCCGGAGATAATGTTGAGCGCCGCGACCAGCACGATCATCGTCAGGATCATGAACATGACGTTGCGCTCGACCTGGAGGGCCGAGAAGAAAGTCTCGTTGCGGGCGCGCCAGTCGGTGAGATAGACCTGCCGGCCGGCCGCAGCTTCGATCAGGGGCTTGATGGTATCGACATCGTCGGGCTTGTTGACGAAGATCTCGATGGATTGGACGATGCCGGGCGAGTTGAAATAGAGCTGCGCTTCCTCGAGCGGCATGAAGACGATGGAAGAATCATATTCGGACATGCCGATCTCGAAGATACCGGAGACCGTGTAGGACTTCACGCGCGGGTTGACGCCGAATGGCGTGACGTCGCCGTCGGGGGCAATGAGAGTGATCTGGTCGCCGGCGGCCAGACCCAGCTGCTGCGCCATGCGCGAGCCGATCAGCACACCGGTGCCGGCGGCAAAGCCCACCATGTCGCCGCTCTTGATGTTGCCGGAGACAGTCTTGAGCTTCTCCAGATCCTCGGCACGGATACCGCGGATCAGCGCGCCGCTGCCGACGCCACCACGGCCGGAGGCGAGCGTTTCGCCCTCCACCAGCGGCAGGGCCATTGTCACGCCCGGAACAGCCGCGAACTTCTTGGCAAGTGCCGCATAGTCGTTCAGCGGAGTATCGATGGGCTGCACGATGACATGGCCGTTGAGGCCGAGGATACGGGAAATGAGTTCGGTGCGGAAACCGTTCATGACCGCCATCACGATGATCAGCGTCGCGACGCCGAGCATGATGCCGATGAAGGAAAAGCCGGCAATCACCGAGATGTAGGCTTCCTTGCGCCGGGCGCGCAGGTAGCGCCAGGCAACGAGCCGTTCGAATGCAGAGAACGCACGCGACGGCGAGCGAGCGCCAGACGTCTTTTCCTGCTTGGCCACTGCCGCGCCGCTTACCGCCATACCCTGTCGTCCTTCGCTCAGCCCAGAAGGCGGTTGATTGCAGCGTCCATGGTCATGGTCTCGCGCGCACCGGTCTTGCGATCCTTGACCTCCACCTCGCCCGACGCCACGGAGCGCGGACCGACGATGATCTGCAGCGGCACGCCGATCAGGTCTGCCGTCGCGAATTTTGTGCCGGCCCGGTCGTCGCGATCATCGAGGAGGATGTCCCTGCCCGCCTTGGTAAGCGTCGAATAAAGCTTTTCGCAGGCAGAATCACAGGCTTCGTCACCCGCCTTCATGTTAATGATGATGGCATCGAAGGGAGATACGGATGCTGGCCAGATGATTCCGTTTTCATCGTGCGACGCTTCGATGATGGCGGGCACCAGACGCGTCGGCCCGATGCCGTAGGAGCCCATGTGAACGAGGTGCTCCTTGCCATCGGGACCCTGAACCTTGGCGTTCATTGGCTCGGAATATTTGGTGCCGAAATAGAAGATGTGGCCGACTTCGATACCGCGTGCGGAAAGGCGCTCGCTATCGGGGATGGCGTCGAAGGCCACCTCGTCGTGCATTTCGGAAGTGGCGGCATAGACCGATGTCCACTTTTCGAAGATCGCGTTGATACCGGCGATGTCGTCGAAGTCCGTGTCCTCGGCGGGGATGTCGAATTTCACAAAGTCGCGGTGGCTGAAGACTTCCGACTCGCCGGTGTCGGCCAGAATGATGAACTCATGGCTGAGGTCGCCGCCAATGGGGCCGGTGTCGGCGCGCATCGGGATGGCGCGCAGGCCAAGCCGCTCGAACGTCCGCAGGTAGGCCGCGAACATCTTCTTGTAAGAATGTTCTGCACCCTCCTTGGTCAGGTCGAAGGAATAGGCGTCCTTCATCATGAACTCGCGCGAGCGCATGGTACCAAAGCGCGGACGGATCTCATCGCGGAATTTCAGCTGGATGTGATAGAGGTTGAGAGGCAGATCCTTGTAGGATTTGACCGACGAACGGAAAATGTCGGTGATCATTTCCTCGTTGGTCGGGCCGTAGAGCATTGGCCGGTCCTGACGGTCCTTGATGCGCAGCATTTCCTTGCCGTACGCTTCGTAACGTCCGCTTTCCTGCCAGAGTTCGGCCGACTGAAGTGTCGGCATCGACAGCTCTATGGCGCCGGAGCGGTTCTGCTCCTCGCGGATGATGTTGTTGACCTTGTCGAGAACACGCTTGCCGAGCGGCAGCCACGAGTAGATGCCCTGGCTCTGCTGTCGGATCATGCCGGCGCGCAGCATCAGACGATGCGAGACGATTTCCGCTTCCTTGGGATTTTCCTTGAGGATAGGCATGAAGTATCGGGACAGGCGCATCGCATATTCCAGAGGTTGCATGGATCCGCTTTTAGCGGAATCGCAAAAAAGTTAACGCTGGGGGCGTTCATAGCTGCTTCGCAGGCGGAAAGAAACCCGCATTTGCCCGCCTTCACAGTGCATCGGAGGCCCGGCATGCGCCATCCCCACCTTTCGGCACACCGCGCCAAAATGACGCACGATTGACGACTTTAGCAAAAACTTGTCAACAGAAAAAATTTGCGCGAGTGTAACAAATATGCAAAAAAACAGATGACAAAGCCCCATCCTTGGGCTAGTTTCAGCTCACAAAAGAGGCAGGATGATTAAATTCCTGTCGATCTCGCGGTCAAGTCTTGGGAGGATTAGATCTTAGGCGCGCTTCGTCGCAGCCCCGGTAACGGTTACGGATCACGCGATACTTTGAAAACAAGGCTTCTGGCCTTGTTTTTTTTTGGCTTCTCACAAGGCCCAACATATTAACGACGATATGACAGATCGGACTGCACAAAGCGTGGTCTATGCAGCCGATAGATGAGAGGCGTGTGACGCAGTGCACGGGTTGCAGCAAACACAGCAACCCTGCCGATTATTGCCTGCCACCCGCTGCGACATCCAATTCCACTATTCGAAGCGCGGAACGATCTGCGGAATGGCGTCGATACTGAGGCCCAGATAGGTGGAACAGATATACCACGTGCCGTAGAGAATACCGGATGTCAGCGTCGTCAGCATCACCACCCTTGCAGCCCTGAATTTCGTCGGGGCGCTTGCGACAGTGCCGAGCACAACATGGTTATCTTCCTCCTGCGTGCGGAGGCCGATCGGCAGAATGGCGAAGAGCGTGATCCACCAGACGACGAAATAGACGGCCATTGCCGATAGTACAGGCTGTATCATGCTGCGCTCCTCACCACAGATGGCAGCCAGCGGAAATCAAGACCGGACTGCACACTCTCCCGCCCCGACTATAGGGGCAACGCGAGGCGGCGCCAAGCACTGCCGTGTGCTTCTTGTCAGATCTGTTCGAGCTCGATCAGCGTGCCCAAGAAATCCTTGGGATGGAGGAAGAACACCGGCTTGCCATGTGCGCCTATCTTAGGCTGACCGTCGCCAAGCACCCTCGCCCCGCAGGCAAGCATCCGGTCGCGGGCGACGATGATGTCGTCCACCTCGTAGCAGACATGATGCATGCCGCCGTCCGGATTTCGGGCAAGAAATGCCGAAAGCGGCGAGCCGGCACCGAGCGGCTCCAGCAATTCGATCTTGGTATTGGGGAGTTCCACGAAAACGACTGTCACGCCGTGGTCGGCGAGCGCCTGCGGCTGAGACACTGCCGCCCCCAGGGTGTCGCGGTAGACGGCGACAGCGGCAGCCAGGTCGGGGACGGCGATCGCAATATGATTGACCCGCCCGAGCATGGCTGCCTCCGTCTGTGATGCCTCAGATCTTGTTCATGAAGACGGTGACGATCGGCTTCTTTCCCCAGACCGCGTTGGCTGTCGAGCGAACGGCGCGGCGTACCGCTTCCTGCAGCATGGCGATATCCTTGCGGCGAGCGCGCGGAATGCTTTCGATGGCGCTGACGACCGCGTCGAACAGCGTGTCCTCCATCTCCTCGCCCTCGACGTCGAACTGCGGCAGCCCGATGGCAACGAGGTCAGGATCTCCGACGATGTCCAGCTTGCTGTCGAGCAGGACGTTGATGGTGACATGGCCGACGAAGGAGAGCTTCTTGCGGTCGCCGATGCCCATTTCATCATAGTCGCCGATCAGCGTGCCGTCCTTGAAGATACGGCCGTGCGGCGCTTCGCCGATGACTTCGACGGGACCTGGCGCCAGGCGCAGGATGTCGCCGTTGCGAACCTTCGGCACAAGCGGAATGCCGGACTGCTCGCCGAGCAACTTCTGGGCGACGAGATGGGCGGCCTCGCCATGCACAGGCACCAGCACCTGCGGGCGAACCCACTGGTACATCTGCTGCAATTCGTTGCGGCGGGGATGGCCGGAGACATGCACGAGGGCATCGTTGTCGGTGATGATCTGGATGCCCTGCTCGATCAGGCCGTTCTTGATATCGCCAATAGCCTTTTCGTTGCCGGGAATGGCACGCGACGAAAACACCACGATGTCGCCGGACGACAGCGCGACGTTGCGCATCTCGTCACGGGAAAGCTTGGCGAGCGCTGCGCGCTGCTCGCCCTGACTACCGGTCAGGATGATGACGACCTTGTCGCGCGGGATGTAGCCGTACTCGTCTTCGGCGATGAACGGCTTGATGCCCTCCATCAGGCCGTTGTCGCGGGCAACTTCCACGACGCGCTTCAGCGACGAACCAAGTAACAGGATCTCGCGTCCGGCTGCTTCCGCAGCCTGGGCGACGGTGCGGATACGGCCGACGTTCGAGGAGAAGGTGGTGATCGCCACCCGGCCTTCGGCGCTGGCGATGATCCTGCCGAGACTTTCGGACACGGATTTTTCAGATGGCGAAACGCCGTCGCGCATGGCGTTGGTGGAATCGCAGAGCAGCGCCAGAACGCCCTCGTCGCCAACCTGGCGGAAGCGGGCTTCATCGGTGAAAGGTCCAAGCGACGGCTCGTGATCGATCTTCCAGTCGCCAGTGTGGACAACATTGCCGAGCGGCGTGCGGATGACCAGCGACATCGGCTCGGGAATGGAATGGTTCACGCCGATAGCCTCGACCTCGAACGGACCGATATTCACGCGGTCGCCGGCCTTGAACGGCGTGATCGGGATCTGGCCCATGGTGTTGCGCTCGTAGTTGCGCTTGGCTTCCAGCAGGCCGGCGGTGAAACCGGAGGCATAGACAGGGACATTCAGACCAGGCCACAGGTCGTTGAGGGCGCCGTAATGGTCCTCATGTGCGTGAGTGATGATGATCGCCTTGAGGTTCTTGCGTTCCTTGGCGAGAAACCGGATGTCGGGCAGCACGAGATCGACGCCCGGCAGGTCCGGACCGGGGAAAGTCACGCCGCAATCTACCATGATCCATTGACGATGGTCCTTGGGGCCGTAGCCGTAGAGCGCGAGATTCATGCCGATCTCGCCAACGCCGCCCAGCGGCAGGAACACCAGTTCGTCTTGATTAGCCATTCTGTTCTTTAATCCATTATCCGAAAAAGACGTCGCCTGCGGCGATCGTCATCAGCCGGCCATCGCCGGTATCGAGCTTGAGCAAGCCACTATCATCTATCCCTGCGAAATGGCCGGAAATCGACCGGTCAGGCAGGTTTACCGTTATCTTCTCGCCGATGCCGCAGGCGACCTTTCGCCAGCGCGCTACCGTCTCAGCCACACCGTGGCCGCCGTTCCATTCCTTCAAAGCGCCTGCCATCGCCGAATAGAGGTACGCAAACAACTCTTCAGGCGAAACCGCAGCGCCTTGCTCGGCAAGCGAAGTCACCGGGTATAGCGGGTTGTCGGGCATGACCGCAACATTTATGCCGATGCCTATCACAAGTGCGTAGCGGCCGTCCGACAGCGCCTCGCCTTCGATCAGAATACCGCTGGTCTTCTTACGGCCGATCAGGACATCGTTTGGCCATTTGACTTCGACCGGGTTACCGCCGGCTGGAATCACCGACCGCACCGCCTCCTGCACGGCAACCGCAACGGCGAGAGGAAGCGATCCGATCCGCTCCATCGGCGCGAGATCGATAAGCAAAAGCGAAGAGTAGAGATTGCCCGGCTCGGACACCCAGGCACGGCCACGACGCCCGCGCCCACCTGTCTGCCTTGAAGCCGTGACCCAGAGATTGCCGCTGTCGCCGGCCCGTGCCCGCGACAAGCACTCGCTGTTGGTAGAGATCGTCTCGCCAAGCGCCACGTGCCGATAGTCGACCTCCCGCCGACGTCCTGTATCCGCCGCCGTCAAAACAGCGTCGTGGCCGCGACGTCTGCCGCCGTGCCAAGCGCGCCGCCGAAGAAGGCATAGGCGAGCACGAAGATGCATGAAGCACCGAAGACGATGCGCAACGTGCCGGGAACACGCGCAAACTCAACGGTCGCCTTATCGAACCACATGACGCGAACGACGCGCAGATAGTAGTAGGCGCCGACGACAGAAGCCATCAGGCCGATAACCGACAAGGCATAGAGTTTAGCTTCGACGGCTGCCGTGAAGACGAAATACTTGGCAAAGAAGCCAGCCATGGGCGGAATGCCGGCCATGGAGAACATCTGGATCGTCAGCACGAATGCCATGAAAGGATTGGTCACCGACAGGCCGGCGAGATCGCTGACCTTCTCGACGCGTGTTCCGTCCTTCAGGCGCATAGCCATGATGCAAGCGAAGGCGCCAAGCGTCATGATCATGTAGATCAGCATATACATCATCACGCTCGACACGCCGTGCGCATTTGCGGCGGCAAGGCCGACCAGCGCATAGCCCATGTTGGCGATCGACGAATAGGCCATCAGCCGCTTGATGTTGGGCTGGCCGACAGCGGCAAAGGAGCCGAGCAGCATAGAGGCGATTGCGACGAAGATGATGATCTGCTGCCAGTCGCCGATGATGGGGTGGAAAGCGGTGGTGGTGATACGCACCAGCAGCGCCATGGCCGCGACCTTGGGCGCGCCCGAAAGAAAGGCGGTGACGCCGGTGGGTGCACCTTCGTAAACATCGGGCGTCCACATATGAAACGGCACGGCCGAGATCTTGAAGGCGAGACCGGCGATCACGAAGACGAGGCCGAACACCAACCCCAGCGAGCGTCCGCCGGCCAGCGCCGTGGCGATGCCGTCGAAGGTGGTGTGGCCGGTGAAGCCGTAGACCAGCGACATGCCGTAGAGCAGCATGCCGGACGACAGGGCGCCGAGCACGAAATATTTGAGGCCGGCTTCCGTAGAACGCAGGCTGTCACGATTGATGGCGCAGACGACGTAAAGCGCCAGCGACTGAAGTTCGAGTGACAGGTAAAGCGAAATCAGGTCGTGGGCCGAGATCATCAGGACGATGCCAAGTGTCGCCAGCAGAAGCAGGACCGGATATTCGAAGCGGTCGAGCTGCTCGTCGCCGCCCTCGCCCATCACCATGAACATGGCAACGCCCGAGCCCACCAGGGCCGTGATCTTCATGAAGCGGGCGTAGCCATCGGCGACGTAGGCACCGCCATAGGCCGAGCCGGTGCCCTGGACAAACAGGATCCACAATGCCGCGGCGATGAGAACCAGAATGGCAAGTCCGGTGACCAGCCTCCCCGAACGTTCACCTGCGAACACGCCAACCATCAGCAGCACCAACGCGCCGACGGCAAGGATGATCTCCGGGACGGAGAGATAAAGACTAGCTGAAATTGTTTCCGCGATCATGTCCAAACGTCCCGTTCTTACTTCGGCTGTGGGGCAAGCGGCGTGACGTGCAGCGCTGCATTATAGTTATGTATCAGCAAGTCGACCGACGCAGCCGAGACGTCAAAGACAGGCTCCGGATAGATGCCGAAGAACAGCGTTACGATGATCATCGGATAGACAATGAATTTTTCGCGGATCGAGATGTCGAGCAGATCCTTGATCTTCGGGTTGGTGATCGGACCGAAGATCATCCGGCGATAGAGCCAGAGCATATAGGATGCCGACAGGATGACGCCCGTGGCGGCGAAGAATGCCGTCCAAGTGCTGACTCGAAAGATGCCGATCGTCGTGAGAAGTTCGCCGACAAAGCCGGATGTTCCGGGCAAGCCGACATTGGCCATGGTGAAGAACATGAACGCCACCGCGTATTTCGGCATGGTACCGACGATGCCGCCATAGGCCGTGATGTCGCGGGTGTGCATGCGCTCATAGATGACGCCGACGCAGAGGAACAGCGCGCCGGAAATCAGACCATGGGAAAGCATCTGGAACAGAGCACCGTGTATGCCCTGCTGGTTGACCGCGAAGATACCCATCGTCACGTAGCCCATGTGGGCGACCGAAGAATAGGCGATCATCTTCTTGATGTCCGTCTGCATCAGGGCCACGTAGGACGCGTAGATGATGGCGATGACCGAGAGCACCATCATCATCGGAGCGAAATAGGCGGACGCGTCGGGGAACATCGGCAGCGAGAAGCGCAGGAAGCCGTAACCGCCGAACTTCAAAAGCAGCGCCGCAAGGTCGACCGAGCCTGCGGTCGGTGCCTCGACGTGTGCGTCGGGAAGCCAGGTGTGAAACGGCCACATCGGCACTTTCACAGCGAATGAAACGAAGAAAGCCAGCCATAGCCAGAACTGCATTCGCTCCGGATAGTGATGGGCAAGGATGTCCGGAATGGCGGTGGAGCCGACCTCGTTATAGACGACGATGATCGCCACCAGCATGAAGATCGAGCCGAGCAGCGTGTAGAGGAAGAACTTGAACGAGGCGTAGATACGTCGTGGTCCGCCCCATACGCCGATGATCAGGAACATCGGGATTAGGCTGGCCTCGAAGAACACGTAGAACAGCACGATATCGAGCGACGCGAACACGCCGAGGATGACCGTTTCGAGCACCAGGAAGGCGATCATGTAGTCGCGGACGCGATAGGTGATCGCATTCCATGAAGTCAGCACGCCGAACGGCATCAGGAATGTCGATAGCACAATGAACAGCATGGAGATGCCGTCGACGCCGACATGATAGGAGATGCCGCGGGCAAGCCAGTTGTATTTCTCGACCATCTGGAAGCCGGCATTGCCGTTGTCGAAGCCGACCCAGACGAATATCGACACCAGGAAGGTGACGAGCGTCGTCACCAGCGAAATGATCATAATGTTCTGGCGGCCGGCGGGTGTGTCGTCACGCATGAACAACAACAGCAGGCAGCCGACCAGCGGCAGGAAAATGACCGTGGAAAGAATTGGCCAATCGGTCATCAGATAGAACTCCCGAGCATCATCCAGGTAACGAGGGCTGCAACGCCGAGCAGCATCGCGAAGGCGTAGTGGTAGAGGTAGCCGGTCTGCAGGCGAACGACCTGATTGGCAAGGTCGACGACGCGGGCGGCAACACCGTTCGGGCCGAACCGATCGATCGTGCCCTCGTCGATGCCGTGCCACAGGAAGCGGCCGAGCGCCTTGGAGGACCGGACGAACAGGAAGTCATAGAGTTCGTCGAAATACCACTTGTTGAGCAGGAATTCGTAGAGCACACGCTGCTGGCGTGCCAGCGCCTTCGGCGTCTCGGGCGACTTGATGTACATGTACCATGCCAGCACGAAACCGATCACCATGGCGATGAACGGGCTGAGCTCGACCCACGTTGGCAGATGTTCCATCTCCTCGAGGATATGGTTGGTCGGCGACATGAACAGGGCGCCCTTCCAGAAGTGCTCGAAGCCTTCGCCGACGAATTCGCTGTGGAAAACGAAACCGGCTGCGAGTGCGCCGAGACCGAGCACATAGAGCGGCACCAGCATGACGTTCGGAGATTCATGGACATGGTGCATGACCTCGTGCGAGGCGCGCGGCTTGCCGAAGAAGGTGAGGAAGATCAAGCGCCAGGAGTAGAAGCTGGTGAACAGCGCCGCGATGACCAGCAGGGTGAAGGCGAAGCCTGCAACCGGGCTGTTCGAGGCGAAGGAGGCTTCTATGATGGCATCCTTGGAGAAGAAGCCTGCAAAGCCGATCGAGGTGAACGGAATGCCGAAGCCGGTAATCGCCAGCGTGCCAACGATCATCATCCAGAATGTCTTCTGGATATGCGGGCGAAGACCGCCCATCTTGCGCATGTCCTGCTCGCCGCCGACCGAATGGATGACAGAGCCGGCGCAGAGGAACAACAGCGCCTTGAAGAAGGCGTGGGTGAAGAGGTGGAAGATTGCCGGTCCGTAGGCGCCGACGCCGAGCGCCACGAACATGTAGCCGAGCTGCGAACAGGTCGAATAGGCAATCACACGCTTGATGTCGTTCTGCACCAGACCGACGGTCGCGGCAAAGAAGGCCGTGATGGCACCGACGGTGGTGACGACGATCAGCGCATGTGGCGACAGTTCGAACAGCGGAGACATGCGGGCAACGAGGAACACACCAGCCGTCACCATGGTGGCGGCATGGATCAGCGCCGACACCGGTGTCGGGCCTTCCATGGCATCAGGCAGCCAGGTGTGGAGCAGGAACTGCGCGGACTTGCCCATGGCACCCATGAACAACAACAGGCATACGGCCGTCAGCGCGTTCGAGCGGTCGAGATGCATACCGAGGAAAGTCATGACGGTTTCGTTGGCGCGTTCGCCGGCTGCAAACGACTGGGCATTCGAGAAGATGACGTCGAAGCTGACGGAGCCGAAGAGCACGAAGATGCCAGCGATGCCGAGCAGGAAGCCGAAGTCGCCGACGCGGTTGACAACGAACGCCTTGATGGCGGCGGCATTGGCGGACGGCTTCTGGAACCAGAAGCCGATCAGCAGGTAGGATGCAAGGCCGACGCCCTCCCAACCGAAGAACAGCTGCAGCAGATTGTTGGCGGTCACCAGCATGAGCATCATGAAGGTGAACAGCGACAGATAGGCGAAGAAACGCGGGCGATGGGGATCGTCGTGCATGTAGCCGATCGAGTAGATGTGCACGAGCGTCGAGACGGTGTTGACGACGACGAACATGACGGCGGTCAGCGTGTCGATGCGCAACTGCCAGGAGACATCGAAGCGACCGGACTGCATCCAGCGGAACAGGTCGACGACGAGCGTTTCCTGGGTGCCGAGGGCAACCTGGAAGAAGACGATCCACGACAGGACGGCGACGATAACCATCAGGCCGGATGTGAGATATTCCGACGCCTTGGCGCCCATCTGCCGGCCGAAATAGCCGACGATCAGGGCACCGATCAGGGGAAGAAAGACGATTGCCTTATACAACAACATAGCGCGATCAGCCCTTCATCACATTGACGTCTTCCACGGCGATGGAGCCGCGGTTTCTGTAGAAGACCACCAGAATTGCAAGGCCAATGGCCGCTTCCGCAGCCGCGACCGTCAGGATGAACAGCGCGAAAACCTGGCCGACGATGTCGTTCAGGAAGGACGAGAAGGCAACCATGTTGATGTTGACCGCAAGCAGGATCAGCTCGATCGACATCAGGATGATGATGACGTTCTTGCGGTTCAGAAAGATGCCGAAGACGCCGAGCACGAAGAGGATGGCGCTGACCGTCAGGTAGTGGGAAAGACCGATGACCATAGTGTTGTTCCTTTATCCCCGCGTCTCAGCTCAGATGCCCTGCCCGGGCTTGACGGAAACTACCTCGACGGCAGTCGCCGGCGTCCGGGCAACCTGTTTGGAAATATCCTGGCGCTTGATGTTCACCCGATGGCGCAGCGTCAGCACGATGGCGCCGATCATCGACACAAGCAGCACGAGGCCGGCGATCTCGAAGAAGAAGACGTAGTTGGTATAGAGGACGTCGCCGAGCGCTGCGGTGTTGGTGCGAGTGGCAATATCGGGGATCGGCATCGCCACGGTCTTGGCGATCTCAGGCGAGATTACACTGCCGCCGACCACGACAATCAGTTCGGCAGCGAGGATGATCCCGATGATCGCACCGATGGGCGCGTAGCTCAAAAGCCCGGAGCGCAGCTCCGCAAAGTCGACGTCGAGCATCATGACGACGAAAAGGAACAACACCGCCACGGCGCCGACATAAACGACCAGCAGGATCATCGCCAGGAACTCGGCACCCAGAAGCAGGAACAGGCCGGCGGCGTTGAAGAATGTCAGGATGAGGAACAGGACCGAATGAACCGGGTTCCGCGCCGAAATGACCATGAACGCCGACGCAACCGCGATGAAGGCGAACAGATAGAAAAATAGAGCCTGCAGACCCATGTTGGTGCCTTTTTCATCTTCCCCCGGGCAATCGGGAGAAAACTCCCGGCCCGATCCGGCTTCGCAACAATGACGCGAAGCCCCGGTCTATCTTGAACCATGGCGATGGCGAAAAGTGCCGCCGGCCGTCATGGCATATTCAGGCGCAACGGCTCAGCGATAGGGCGAGTCGATTGCGATGTTGCGAGCGATTTCGCGCTCCCAGCGATCGCCGTTATCCAGAAGCCGCTGCTTGTCGAAATACAGTTCTTCGCGGGTTTCCGTGGCAAATTCGAAATTCGGTCCCTCGACGATGGCGTCGACCGGGCAGGCTTCCTGGCAGAAGCCGCAATAAATGCACTTCACCATGTCAATGTCATAACGGACGGTGCGACGGGTTCCGTCGTTGCGGCGCGGGCCAGCCTCGATGGTGATCGCCTGCGCCGGACAGATCGCTTCGCACAGCTTGCAGGCGATGCAGCGCTCTTCGCCGTTCGGATAGCGGCGCAACGCATGCTCGCCCCGAAAGCGCGGGCTTACAGGTCCCTTTTCGAAGGGATAGTTGATGGTCGCCTTTTGCTTGAAGAAATAGCGCATCGTCAGCAGGAAGGCGCCGGCGAACTCCTTCAGAAACAGCGAGCCGATGGCATTGGATAATCCGGCCATTTTAAACTCCAAATCTGCATGAAAGCGAGACGAGCATGATCATGCCCATCCCGTCAGCTTCAGGACGAATGCGACGATGACGACCATGGCAAGCGACAGTGGGAGGAATACCTTCCAGCCGAGGCGCATGAGCTGGTCGTAGCGGTAGCGCGGAACGAAGGCCTTGACCATGGCGAACATGAAGAACACCAGGCTGGACTTGATCAGGAACCAGATGATGCCCGGAACCCAGTTAAGGAACCAGACGTCGAGCGGAGGCAGCCAGCCCCCCAGGAACAGGATGGTCGTCAGCGAACACATCATGACGATGGCGCAATATTCGGCCAGCATGAACATCATGTACATCGACGAGCCGTACTCGACCATGTAGCCGGCAACCAGCTCCGACTCCGCTTCCGGGAGGTCGAAGGGAGGACGGTTCGTCTCTGCCAAAGCCGAGATGAAGAAGATGATGAACATCGGGAAGAGCGACAGCCAATGCCAGTCGAGGAAGGAAGATGGCAGGCCGATCTTGGTGCCGAGGCCGATCTTCTGCGACAGCACGATGTCGGACAGATTGAGCGAACCCACGCACAGAAGCACCGTAACGATTACGAGACCTATCGAGACTTCGTAGGAAACCATCTGTGCGGCAGAACGCAGCGCGCCGAGGAACGGATATTTCGAGTTCGATCCCCATCCGGCCATGATGATGGCATAGACCTCAAGCGACGAGATCGCCAGGATGTAGAGGATGCCGACGTTGATGTTCGCGATGACCCAGCCGTTGGCCAGCGGAATGACCGCCCAGGTCATCAGCGCCAGCGTCACCGAGACCAGCGGCGCCAGCAGGAAGACGCCCTTGTTGGCACCGGCCGGGATCAGCGGTTCTTTGAACATGAACTTCAAGAGGTCGGCAAAGGACTGGAACAGACCGAAGGGACCGACGACGTTCGGGCCGCGACGCAGCTGCACTGCGGCCCAGATCTTGCGGTCGGCAAGCAGGATGAAGGCGATGAACACCAGCAGGCAGACGAGCAGCAGGAGCGACTGTCCAACCATGATGATCGTCGGCCAGACGTAGGCCATGAAGAATGAGTCCATCGTCCCCTACCCTTACTCTGCCGCAGCCTGGAAGTTGTTGCGGGCCAATGCCGAGCACTCCGCCATAACAGCGGAAGCTCGCGCTATCGGGTTCGTCAAATAGAAGTCTTTGATCGGCGACGCAAACGCGGATTTGCCCATCTTCCCGGCTTTCTTCGACAAAGCGACAATTCTGGCACTGTCAGCCACGGCGATCTCGTCGATGTCAGCGAAATGCGGGAATGCAGCGTAGAGTTTTGACCGCAACTGGCTCAGCGAATCAAATGGCAGCTTCTTTCCGAGCACGTCGGAGAGAGCCCGTAGGATCGCCCAGTCCTCGCGCGCATCGCCCGGTGCGAAACCGGCGCGGTTGCCCATCTGGACACGACCCTCGGTGTTGACCCAGATGCCCGACTTCTCGGTATAGGTCGCGCCGGGCAGGATGACGTCTGCGGTCTGGGCACCCTGGTCGCCATGCGACCCGATGTAGACGGTGAATTTCGCAGTCTTGGCCGAGAAATCCATCTCGTCGGCGCCGAGGAGGAAGAGCACGTCCATAGCCGTCAGCATGGCAGCCGCATTGACACCCTTCTCCCCCGGAACGAAGCCGAGATCGAGCCCACCGACGCGGGAGGCAACCGTGTGCAGAACGGCAAGCCCGTTCCAGCCCTCGGTGACTGCACCAACTCCGACGGCAAGCTTGGCAACGTTGGCAACGATGTCAGCTGCATCTTCGCGGATGAACGCGCCGGACCCGACGATGATCATCGGGCGTTCGGCATTCTTCAGGATCTCTGCAAAATCGTGGCCGCCGTTGACGACGTCCAGCAGCGTATCCGGACCTGCACCGAGATAATCGTACTTGTAACGCATCTCGCCGCCTTCACCGATCACGCCGATCGGGAACTTGCCTCGACGCCAGCGCTTGCGGATACGCGCGTTGAGGACAGCGGCCTCGTACCGCGGGTTGGCGCCGACGATGAGCAGCGCGTCTGCCGCCTCGATACCCTCGATGGTCGGATTGAAAACGTAGCTGGCCCGACCGAGCGACGGATCGAATGCCGCACCATCCTGGCGACAGTCAAGGTTTTCAGACCCGAGCGCCTTCATCAGTTCGGAAAGGGCGTACATTTCCTCGACCGAGGCGAGATCGCCGGCGATTGCGCCGATCTTGTCGCCCGACGTGGAGGCGACTGCCGACTTGATGGCGGCAAAGGCTTCCGCCCATGTGGCCACCTGCAGGCGACCGTCGCGGCGGACATAGGGCTTGTCGAGACGCTGGGTCTTCAGTCCGTCCCAGATGTAGCGGCTCTTGTCGGAGATCCACTCCTCGTTGATCGCATCGTTGGTACGCGGCAGGATACGCATCACTTCGCGACCACGGGTATCGACGCGGATGGCCGAACCCAGCGCGTCCATGACGTCGATCGACTCGGTCTTGTTGAGCTCCCAGGGGCGGGCTGTGAAGGCGAATGGCTTAGATGTCAGCGCGCCGACCGGGCAGAGGTCGACGACATTTCCCTGCAGCTCGGAGGTCATTGCCTGCTCGAGATAGGTGGTGATTTCTGCATCCTCGCCACGGCCGATCAGGCCGAGCTCGGAGATGCCGCCGACTTCGGTAGTGAAGCGGACGCAGCGCGTGCAATGGATGCAGCGGTTCATCACGGTCTTGACCAGCGGGCCGATGTACTTGTCCTCGACCGCACGCTTGTCTTCACGGTAGCGCGACGAGTCGATGCCGAAGGCCATGGCCTGGTCCTGCAGGTCGCATTCGCCACCCTGGTCGCAGATGGGGCAATCCAGCGGATGGTTGATGAGCAGGAATTCCATCACGCCTTCGCGGGCCTTCTTGACCATCGGCGTGTTGGTGAAGATTTCCGGCAGTTCGCCGTTCGGGCCGCCTCTGATATCGCGCACGCCCATGGCGCAGGAAGCCTGCGGCTTCGGCGGTCCGCCCTTGACCTCGATCAGGCACATGCGGCAGTTGCCGGCAACCGACAGGCGTTCATGGAAACAGAAGCGCGGAACTTCGGCGCCGGCTTCCTCGCACGCCTGGATGAGCGTGTAGTGATCCGGGACTTCGATCTCTTTGCCGTCAATCTTCAGTTTTGCCATCGTCCACTCAGTCCTGTTTCGCATTTGCCGCCGGACCCGGCCGCAACAAATTCATGACCGCAAAAGCCTCGCCTTCAAACGACCGAGAAGCCGCGCGCGATGCAATTGCCTAGCATTCCGTCTATAGAGACCACCGCTTGGTCGCCCCCTGCCCCCAAGCATCCGAATCAACGGAGACGATCCGCAACACGGCTGCTTCCTTCATTCTACCGACAGTTGCCCGGGTCAACCGCGTATCTGTCGCATCTCGTCGCGGCGCCGCTTTCGCTGCCTCCGCCGCATTCGGCAGACGGCGCATCCCGGTGCGTCGCCTTGCCGTTATTCCTATTCGGCAGCCTCGAGTACGGCGCCGTGGTCCAGCGCGTTGGCACTGTACTGATCGATACGCTTTTCAATCTCGGGACGGAAATGCCGGATCAGGCCCTGCACGGGCCATGATGCCGCGTCGCCAAGTGCGCAGATCGTGTGGCCTTCGATCTGTTTGGTGACCTGCAGCAGCATGTCGATCTCGCGCTTCTGGGCGTTGCCCTTCGCCATGCGCTCAAGCACCCGCCACATCCAGCCGGTACCTTCGCGGCACGGCGTGCACTGGCCGCAGCTCTCGTGCTTGAAGAAGGCCGAGATGCGGGCGATTGCCCTGATGACATCGGTGGACTTGTCCATGACGATCGAGGCGCCGGTGCCGAAGGACGAACCCGCAGCGCGCATACCGTCGAAATCCATGATGCCGTCGATCATGTCCTTGGCCGGAACGATCGGGCAGGATGCGCCGCCTGGAATGACGGCCAGTAGATTGTCCCACCCGCCACGAATGCCACCGCCATGCTTTTCGACGAGTTCCCGGAAGGTGATCCCCATGCTTTCTTCGACGGTGACGGGCTTGTTGACGTGACCGGACAGCATGAACAGCTTGGTTCCGACATTGTTCGGACGGCCGATGCCGGAGAACCATGCAGCGCCACGACGCAGGATGGTCGGTGCAACGGCAATAGACTCGACGTTGTTGACCGTCGTCGGGCAGCCGTAAAGGCCCATATTGGCCGGGAATGGCGGCTTCAGGCGCGGCTGGCCCTTCTTGCCCTCTAGGCTTTCGAGCAGCGCCGTTTCCTCGCCACAGATGTAGGCGCCGGCGCCGTGATGGACGATGATGTCAATGTCGTAGCCGAGCTTGTTGTTCTTGCCGAGCAGGCCGGCATCATAGCACTCGTCGATCGCCGCCTGAAGCGCCTCGCGCTCGCGGATGTATTCGCCGCGCACATAGATGTAGGCGTAGTTGGCGCCCATGGCGAAGGAGGCAATGACGCAGCCTTCGATCAGTGTATGCGGATCGTGGCGCAGGATATCGCGGTCCTTGCACGTGCCCGGCTCCGATTCGTCGGCGTTGACGACCAGATAGTGCGGACGGCCGTCGTTTTCCTTCGGCATGAACGACCATTTCAGCCCGGTAGGGAAGCCGGCGCCACCACGACCGCGCAGGCCGGAGGCTTTCATTTCGTTGATGATCCAATCACGACCCTTTTCGAGGATCTGTTTGGTGCCGTCCCAGTGGCCGCGGCTCATGGCGCCCTTCAGCGACTTGTCGCGAAGGCCGTAGATATTGGTAAAGATGCGATCCTGATCGTTCAGCATTTGCTTATTCCGCCGGTTCGTCGATTATTTCGAGACGTGTTTCGATGCGTGACAGTCGCATGTTCATACGTCCAACAGATCTATACAGATTGGCAACGTCGCCGCGAGCAGCGTTTGCGTTTAGCGTGTAGACTGGAATCCGACCACGGATCGACTCGACGAGTTTATCCGCTTCGGAGTTTCCGAGAACCATGTCGGCTAGAACAGGCTTCATGCTCATCTGCAGACGATTATCCGTGACGTTGGCCACTGCTGTCATCATCATTGCGGCTTCTTGGGTGTCGTAGCATCAGGCGCCGCCGCCGGCTCTGTGGCGCCGGCCTTGGCCGGACCGGACGCTGTGTTGTCGGCCTTTGCCGGCTGTGCGTTCGGAGTACCCGCTGGCGCTGCCGACTTGCCATCGGCCGGGCTCTTTAGCGCAGCGTTAGTCTCGGCATCGGTGCTTTTCGGCTTGGCGGCTTCAGACGGCGGCGTTGTCGCGCCCTCAGCAGCAGAGGCAGCAGGCTCCGGCGGCTTGTCCTCTGCCTTGGCATAAGGCTGGTATTCGCCGAGAAGAGCCGTCGGGCCACCTTCCGGGGACGAGAACCAGCGGTCGATTTGCGGACCCGGCTTGATCTCGGCGCCCTTGCCGGCCTCGAAAGTGTCGATGATCTCGCCAAGCCGTTCCGGGGTCAGGTCTTCGTAGGTATCGCGCCCGATCATCACCATCGGTGCATTGACGCAGGCCCCGAGACATTCGACCTCTTCCCAGGACAACGTGCCCTCGACATTCCGGGCAAACGTATGCTCGTGGATCTTGCTCTTGCAGACATCCATCAGCTTTTGCGAACCGCGCAGCATGCAAGGGGTCGTCCCGCATACCTGCACATGGGCACGGGTGCCGACCGGTTGCAGCTGGAACTGGGTATAGAAGGTAGCGATTTCCAGGACGCGGATATAGGCCATGCCGAGGATATCGGCGACCTTTTCGATCGCAGCCTTGGACACCCAGCCTTCCTGGTCCTGCGCGCGCATCAACACCGGGATCACCGCCGATTGCTGGCGACCTTCCGGATATTTCTGGATCGTCCGGTCCACCCATGCGGAATTCTCGTCGCTGAACGCGAAGCCGGCAGGCTGGAACTGATTTTCTGCTAGTCGACGAACGGACATACTTTCACGCCTTATCTCAGTTTATGGAACCACACCGCGCGCCCGTCAGGGACTGGAACTCGCAGGCATAGGCCGACTGGTCTTTCTGCATAAATACGATGAACTTACCGCCATTCGGCACGGCGGCCTTGATATCGTAACCCTTGCTTAGAAGCTGGGCCATGGTCTGCTCGCCCGAAGCCGCGCCTGCACTGTCGCCGGTGATTGGCTTGCCCACTACCTGCCCCATCGAGCCGAGCTTGGTCGGCGCCTGCTGCGCAAAGGCAGCCGACGCGACCAGAAACACGGCAATGGCGACGGGTAATGACTGCATCAGCGATCGACCTCGCCGAAGACGATGTCGAGCGAACCCAGCACCGCCGTCACGTCGGCCAGCTGGTGGCCACGGCACAGGAAGTCCATAGCCTGCAGGTGGACGAAGCCCGGAGCACGGATTTTGCAGCGGTATGGCTTGTTCGACCCGTCGGCCACCAGGTAGACGCCGAACTCACCCTTGGGCGCCTCGACGGCCGCATACACTTCGCCGGCCGGCACGTGGTAGCCCTCGGTGTAGAGCTTGAAATGGTGGATAAGGCCCTCCATCGAGCGCTTCATGTCGCCGCGCTTCGGCGGCACGACCTTGCCGTCCAGCGACGACACGGGGCCGGTCTTGGCAACACCGAGAAGACGATCGACGCACTGCTTCATAATCCGCACCGACTGTCGCATCTCTTCCATGCGGATCAGGTAGCGGTCGAAACAGTCGCCGTTCTTGCCGATGGCGATGTCGAATTCGAGGTCGGAATAGCACTCATAGGGCTGCGAGCGACGCAGGTCCCACTTGGCACCGGAGCCACGGATCATGACGCCGGAGAACCCCATGTTCCAAGCATCTTCCAGCTTCACGACGCCGATATCGACGTTGCGCTGCTTGAAAATACGATTGCCTGTGAGGAGGCCTTCGATGTCGTCGAGTATCTTCAGGAAGGGATCGCACCACTTGCCGATGTCTTCGACCAGGTCCGGTGGAATGTCCTGATGGACGCCGCCGGGACGGAAATAGGCTGCGTGCAACCGAGCGCCGCAAGCGCGCTCATAGAAGATCATCAGCTTTTCGCGCTCTTCGAAGCCCCAGACCGGCGGCGTCATGGCGCCAACGTCCATCGCCTGGGTCGTAACGTTCATGATGTGCGACAGGATACGGCCGATTTCCGAATAGAGCACGCGAATCAACTGACCACGGATAGGGATCTCCAGGCCAAGCAGCTTCTCGACGCCGAGAGCAAACGCGTGCTCCTGGTTCATCGGCGCAACGTAATCCAGACGGTCGAAATAAGGCACAGCCTGCAGATAGGTCTTGGTCTCGATCAACTTCTCGGTGCCACGGTGCAGCAGGCCGATATGCGGATCGACCCGCTCGACAATCTCCCCATCTAGCTCCAGCACCAGACGCAGCACGCCATGCGCAGACGGATGCTCCGGACCGAAGTTGATCGTGAAATTACGGACGTTGTGTTCAGTCATTGCTCGTCGCTCCGCTCCTGCAGGCATTAGCCATTAGGCAATAGGCAGTCGGTTCAGTCTTAACCTTCATTTGCTCCGTACCTCCTGCAGGCGCCGCACGAGAGAGCGAAGCATTTTTCCGATTTCTTCACTTGTGGAAAGCGCCGTTTCAAGTTGATGCGCTTCAATCAATCCCACTCGCGAACACAGTATGAGATGCGTTTCCAACTCCTTCAACGAACCCTGCGCGATCTTCAGATGATGAACGTACGCGCCCGTCGTTTCTCGTCCGTAACCTTCGGCAATATTCGCCGCAACAGAGCCTGCGGAAAGTCTTGTCTGCGAAACGAGGCCGTAGATTTCGTCTTTGGGAAAAGTCTTGGTCAGGCTGTAGCAGTCAACTGCAATATCCATCGAGCGCTTCCACACTATCAGATCCTGATAAGAGTTAATCGCCGTCGCAGTCTCCCACTATTGCCTACTGCCTATTCCCCAAAGCCTAACCTACCGCCTACTGCTTCGCCTTCTCGTCACCCGGCAGCACCACGGGCGGGAGGACGTAGTCCGTGCCTTCCCAGGGGCTGAGGAAGTCGAAATTGCGAAATTCCTGTTTCAGTTCTACCGACTCGTAGACGACCCGCTTGGCCAGATCATCGTAGCGTACTTCGACGAAACCGGTTGTCGGAAAATCCTTGCGCAGCGGATGGCCCTCGAAACCGTAATCGGTGAGGATGCGGCGAAGGTCCGTGTGGCCGGAGAAGGTGATCCCGAACAGGTCCCACGCCTCGCGCTCGAACCAGTCTGCACCGCGAAATACACCGCCGGCGGACGGAACTGCACGGTCTTCCGTCGTGACGAGCTTGATGCGGATGCGCAGGTTCTTCGTCGGCGACATTAGGTGGTAGACCACGTCGAAGCGCTCCGGCCTCTGCGGCCAGTCTACGCCGCAGATATCGGTGAGCGCGATGAAGGCACATTTCGGATCGTCACGCAGAAATGTCAGGAGCGCGACGATGTTATCAGCATCCGTTGTGAGCGTCAGTTCGCCGAACTTGATCTCCGACGAGGAAACCAGCGTGCCGCGCGCTTCGCCGATGTAGGCAGCAAGTTCGCTCAGGGCTTCAGTCATGATACTTTGTCCCTCGATCTAGCGTTCGATCGTGCCGGTGCGGCGGATCTTTTTCTGCAGCAGGAGTACGCCATAAAGGAGCGCTTCTGCCGTGGGAGGACAGCCCGGGACGTAGATATCGACAGGCACGACACGGTCACAGCCGCGCACGACCGAGTAGGAATAGTGATAGTACCCCCCGCCATTGGCGCAGGATCCCATCGAGATCACATAGCGCGGCTCAGGCATCTGGTCGTAAACCTTGCGCAGCGCCGGCGCCATCTTGTTGGTGAGCGTGCCCGCAACGATCATCACGTCGGACTGGCGCGGGGATGCACGCGGCGCCACACCGAAGCGCTCCATGTCGTAACGCGGACCGGAGACCTGCATCAGGCCTTCCACGGCGCAGCAGGCGAGCCCGAACTGCATCCACATCAGCGAGCCCGTACGAGCCCAGGTGATCAAGTTGTCGGTGGTTGTCGTGAGAAAGCCCTTGTCCGCCAGCTCGTTGTTCACTTCGCCGAAAAACGGATCGTTGCTGCCGATGGGACGGCCGGTCGACGAATCGACGAGGCCCTTTGGCTGCGGCGCGATCAGCGTCGCGTTGCTATTGCCTACTCCCATTCCAGAGCTCCCTTTTTCCACTCATAGACGAATCCGATGGTCAGCACGCCGAGAAATACCATCATCGACCAGAGCCCGAACCAGCCGATCGACGAGAACGACACCGCCCATGGAAACAGAAAGGCAACTTCCAGATCGAAGATGATGAAGAGAATCGACACCAGATAGAAGCGGATATCGAATTTCATGCGGGCATCATCGAAGGCGTTGAAGCCGCATTCGAAGGCCGAAAGCTTTTCCGGATCCGGTGCCTTAAAGGCCACGGCAAAAGGCGTGACCAGCAGCGCAAGGCCGATGATCAGGGCAATCCCGATGAAGATTGCGATCGGAATATAGGCGCTCAGAAGTCCAGTCATGGTGTCCATCCCTGCCTGCGGGGGGAAGCGCCGGGGCGGCACCTCGGGGCGATTGCCCAGCAAGCGAAAGAGCATTGCAACACGCCGTGGTTAGCGCAGGCGACGCGCCGGTGCAAGAGCTTTGACGGGGGATTTGGACGCGCATCAGGACACGTCGGCTGCAAAGCAGAATACCTATGCGCGCAGACAGGGCAAACGGCGCGGGGTGATACGCAGGCAGCCTACTGAATTACGATCGAAAATCGAGACTTATCGGATGATGCGATGTCTTGAGCTACCGGACATCAAACAGCGGAGCAGTTGCGACTGACTGGCTCCAATGCCACTATGCCGCACTTACGGAGGCTTTCTTGGAGGTGTCATCAGCGTTGGCTAATGGCGCGAGTGACGGGGCTCGAACCCGCGACCTCCGGCGTGACAGGCCGGCACTCTAACCAACTGAGCTACACCCGCGCATATTATGTGGCCCTAAGGCCGTGGCCCCAAACAACCGGAAAGGCGACCTTCAGAAGATCTGCTGAACTTGAAATGGCGCGAGTGACGGGGCTCGAACCCGCGACCTCCGGCGTGACAGGCCGGCACTCTAACCAACTGAGCTACACCCGCAATTCATTTCAAGCATTCCGGACACTTGCGTATCCAACCGAGCGGCTCGCCGTTCGATGAGCGGCTAACTACGAGGTTCGCCTTTTGGTGTCAAGCAGCTTTGAAGACAATTCCATGACCACCCACGATTTGTTTTGGATGACCATCCGGGGCTTCCTGCAAAGCACGATGGAGTGGACGTTTGCCGCCAAAAACATCGAGCTCGAGGCAGCGATGCCTTAGGCCCCGGCCGAAATCCGGAGCGATTCGTGCTCACTGTAGTGGTTGGTACGAACGCGGCCCTCCCCCGCGCGCTGCCGTCATCCTGAGGCGGAGGCCTTGCGATGATCCATGCCCGGGATGCCGGCGTATGTCTTGCAACGGCGTTGCCAACGCGTGACGCCGGCAATCACGGGAGAGAATAGATGCGTTTTGGACGAACCCTTATCGCCGCCGCCCTGCTGCAGCTGGCGGGCGTGGCCGGAGCATCGGCTGCCGATCTGCGGCTCGAACAGTACTTTGCAGGACACACCGTGGCGACCGGGCATTTCGGCGCAATCAACGGCGTCAGCCGCGATTTCAAGGTCAAGCTTACGGGCACATCGTCGGGCAAGCAATTTTCGCTGCGCGAGGACTTTCGCTATGCTGACGGCGAGACCGACCGCAAGACCTGGCGCTTCACGCGCACCGGACCCAACACTTATCGCGGTACGCGCGAGGATGTGGTCGGCGACACCGAGGTGAAGATTACCGGCCAGACCGCCAGGTTCACGTACCTGGTCAACCTCGAACCGAAGGGCAAACCCAACATCGTCCGGTTCCATGATTCGATGGTCGTCCAACCGGATGGCAGCATGATCAACAACGCCTGGGTAACGAAATACGGCTTCCCCGTTGCGCGCACCCATGTGGTCTTCACCCGCCGCTGAGCCTAAAGCCTGATGAGATCGAGCTCCTTGCCGATCTCGCGGGTGGCGATATCGACGACACTCATTTCATGGGTGAAGAGAATCGTCTGGAACCGATCAGCCGTACCGCAAAGAGCCTTGAGGCCCGATGCGGTGCGGTCATCGTCGAAGGTCTGGAAAATGTCGTCGACAATCAGCGGCGCCGGCTCGTTGCGGGCCGAATAGTCCTCGAGGAAGGCAAGCCGCAGAGCAAGGTACAGCTGGTCGCCGGTGCCTTCGCTGAGGCCGTCGAGCGGCACTTTCTCGCCACCCGTCCGCTCCGCCTGCAGCTGCAGCTCGTCCCTGTCGTCATACAGCTGCACCAGGCGCGAAAAACGACCCCCGGTCAGCACCGAGAACAACTCCCCTGCCCGGCGCATGACAGGGTCTGCCTGACGCTCGCGATAGGTTTCCATGGATGACGCCAGCAGGCTCGATGCCAGCTTGAGCACCAGCCACTCGCGGGCGAGCGCCTTGGCCTCCGCCTCCGCCGCGTATTTCTGGAAGACCGCCAGCTCCGCACCCGCACCGTTCTCGAGCAACTGGCGGTGCCGCTGGTTTTCCGCGAGCCGCACGTTCAGGTCGGCAAACCGGCTGAGCTGGGTCTGGTCCCGGGTCGCAAGCTGCTCGATTTCAAGCTCCGCCACGACCCGATCGAAACCGGAGAGGCCGGCACGGACATTCGCCTCGTCCTGCCCGTTTGCCTGCAGTACAAACCGTGCCCGACTTTCAACCAGCCGGCTTTGCAGGCGACGGCGTTCCTCGAGCCGCGCCAGAAGTGCATCGAGGTCATGTTCACCCGGCACCTGCATCGAAAGGGCTGCGAGTTCCGCCTCGACTTCCTCCAGATCCGACCGGCATCGTGCCAGCCGCCATACGGCCTGCTGGCGGGCCTTTTCCAGAGCCGCCCGGCGCTGGTCGCCGGCATTGGCCGTCACGGCACGCTCGTGCAGCGCTTCCGCGGCGGCATCGGGCGCAAGCGGCTTCAGGTCCGGCGCGATGGCGTTCACGAGATCCCGTACAGCGTGCTCGAAAGCTGTCGTATCGCGCTGCATGCCGCGGACGCGGCGGCGACGGTTTTCGCGCTCCGTCAGCGTTTCCGGCAGCGACTTCCAGATCTCGATCGCCGCCTCCGCCATATCGACCGTGGTGCCTTCCGGTAACCCTATCGCCAAGGCGGCGTTGGCAAAGGCTGCCTCGAATTTGGCGATGGAGATGTTGATATCCGACTGGCGCTGTTCGAGACCGGCGATGTTTTCCCGCGCCGCAGCGCGCTTGCCCTCGAGCGACCGGCTATCGGTCCAGCGCTCGGCTATCATCTCGATGTGTCGCGACAGGCCGCGAGCCAGCGCCGATGGCGCAAGGGAGGCGGTGGCGCTGTATCCGGTCGCATCGGCGAGGTCTGCAAGCACCGGTCCGAGCCGCGCTTCCTTGCGTTTCAGTTCAGCCAGTTCGTCCCTGATGTCGTTGAGGGTTTCGCGCTGCCTGGAGAGAGCGTCGACGGCGCGGCGCCAGTCGATCATGCGGTCCGGCGACAACGGTTTGACGCCGGCCGGCTCGAACAGCTGCCGGTATGTTTTACGCGTCGCTTCGAGCGCCTTGTCTTTGGTAAAGCTCTCGGACCGTGAGGCCTCCAGTTGTGGCTCGAGTTCGGCCTGCCGCAGACGTAGCTGCGTGTGGCGCGAGACGCGGTCGGCGTTGGCCAGCGCCAAATCGGCCAACCTGTCGGCTTCGCGAATTGCCTGCGACACCACTTCTGCATCATCCTTGGTAGATTTCGGTGCGGCAGCGAAGGATTGCCAAACCCCGTCTCTAGTGGTGCGCGCTTCGGCGATCTCTTCGCGGGTGACGATCGAGCCCTCGTGCTGCATACCGGCAATCTTTGCGACGATCTCGCTGGCTTCGTTCTCCAGCGCCGCCAGTCGGTTGGCAGCATCCCGGCTATCGGCCTCGGCCTCTGCCAGGGTGTCGCCCTGCTTGGCGAGTGCGGCGATATCCGGCAGGGGAACGGACAGCAGCCGCTCGAGGTCGTCTATCGCAGGCGACATTCGAGCGGTGGCCGCCTCGAGGTCTCCCTCCAGACGCTCCACCTGAACGGCAACGGCATCCAGACGCGATAGTTCAGACAGATCGGGCTGCAGAACGGTCATCTGCTCCTGATAGGGCTTGGGGTCGATGAGCCTGCCGCTCGCCGCTGTCTCCTCAAGGCGCCGCGACTGGTCACGTGCCTCGGCCAGTCTTTGGCCGACATCCGAATGATCGCGCTGCAGGGCGATGCCCTCGCTGGTGAGCCTGCGGATGCGCGCAAGTTCCGCGTCGCTGGGCTGAACGCGCTCGACCTCGGCCACATCGCTGAGGCCAAGCCTGCGCGCAAACTGCACCAGACGGGCGTCGAATTCATCGATCTCGCCCGACACGCGCTGCATGTCCTTGGTCTTGGAACGATAATCGGCTGTCTCGGCGTGGCGCGCCATGATCGCCGGCGCCGCTTCCCGTGTCGCCTCATCTACAGGGGTGGCGCTGATGTCGTCGGCAATGCGGTCCATCTCGGCATCGGCAACGCGGATCGCAGCGTCGACCGCCTGACGACGCGCCAGCGCTTGCGCCAGCTCCGTTGCAAAAGCCTGCGGCAGGGCGGCAAGGTCGACGAACTCGGCCAACCGATCCTGTTCGGCATCGATTTCCGCCAGCACCGGCTCCAGCGTTTTCAACATGGTCAGGCGGTCCAGGGTGTGCCTGGTCTCCTGTCGTTCCGCCTGAAGTGCTGCCAGCTGTGCCTCGATATCGGCAGCGTCGGCCAAAAGCCGTTTCCAGTCGCCGGATTTCAGCTCGCTGTCTCGCTCGGCGCGCTTGGCCTCGTCATGGCGCTCGAGCACTTGGTAGAACGACCGGTCCTTAGATTTTCGCGGCCCGAAGATGAGATCGGCCTCATTCTCCAGCGACTGCTTCAGCTGTGTCAAGCCGAGCAGACCGGAGGCCGCCGAAAACAGCAGGCTGCCGATCTCGCCGCCACCTTTCAGCATCGCGGCAGCACCACGGCGCAAGCGATCGGAATTCAGCCCGAAGGCACGCTCGAAAACATCACGGTTGAGACTGCCGATAAAGGCTGCAAGCGCATCCTCCGGCAAGGCGATCTCTGCGGCGTCTGCCGACAGCAGCGTGTTCTTGCGGCCGCGACGGCGGCGGAAGGCAAGGCTCTGGCCGCCTTGGCTGACAATTTCGGCGCCGACACGCAAGGTATTGGCCTCGTGCAGAAAACTGTATTCGGCAGCCGTCGGAAAACCGAACATCAGATCGGAGATAGCAGCCAGAGCCGACGACTTTCCGGCCTCGTTGGGCCCGTAGATGATGTGCAGCCGCGCGTCCGGCCGGAATGTCAGGGTGCGGTCTGTGAGTGCGCCGTAGCGCAGGATTTCCAGGCTCTTGAAACGCATCGGCTAGACTGCCCCTCCGGACCGGGCAACCAGCAGGTCGCGGGCTTCGGCCAGCAGCGATTGCAGGTCGACGTCCAGCGGCTGTTCCTGGGCGCCGAGACCGCCCGGCAGCTTGGCAACGATTTCCGATAGACGAGCCTCAGCCTCCGAGATCACGACCGGCGGCAAGTCTGACACGGACGGGATCAAGGCGTCCAGGTCCAGCCCGGCAGTTGCGCCGGCGGTGACAGCGCGACCTGCCGGATCCTCAAGCCTGATCTCAAGCTTCTCCAGCCAGATGTCGGCGTGCGCACGATGGCAGGCTGCCTGTACTTCGTCTTGAAAATCCTGGCGGCTTGAGATGATCGCCTTGCGGACGTGGCTTTCGCCGGAAAGCCGTATGCGCAGCGCCAGGATGCGCTCCTCCATATCATCGACCAGCGGCTCGACTGCCTGCTGGATGCGACGCAGGATCGCCTGTTGGTCGTCATCGACATCGACGACGACCGAGAGTTCGCCGAAGCGCGCCTCGTCGACAATGATCCGGGTATGGCTGATCATACCATCCTCGACACTCACCAGCAGCGCGCCCTTTGTACCGCATTCGCGGATGCTTCGCCCCTGTAGGTTGCCGGGAAACAGGATCGCCGGGTTTTCAGCCAGCAGTTCGTACTCGTGAACATGGCCGAGCGCCCAGTAGTCGTAGCCGCGCGAGCGCAGGTCGTCTAGCGAACAGGGGGCATAGTTGGCATGCGGCTCGCGGCCGGTCAGCGAGGTGTGCAGCACGCCGATGTTGAACCAGCCGGGGACCGCGGCCGGATAACCGAGCGCCAGGTTGTCGGTCGCCGAGCGGTCGGCAAAGCCCTGCCCGTGCAGCGCGACTTTCAGGGCCTCCAGCTTGAACGTGCCGGGTTTGCCAGTCGGGAACTGGTGGACGTTATCCGGCAGAGTGATCGTCCGGGTGATGACACTCTCGGCGTCGTGGTTGCCCTTCAGCAGATAGACGGGGATTCCAGCCCGCTCCAGCCGCGCCATTTCGCGATTGAAGAACAACCCGATCTTGTTGTCCTTCCAGTCGCCGTCATAGACGTCGCCGGCGATGACGAAGAAATCCACCCTGCGCTCGACCGCACGATCGACCAGCGTCGAGAAAGCCTTGCGGCTGGCATCGACGAACACAGCTGCAATGTCGGCATCCTTCAGTGCCAGCCCCTGGAAGGGACTGCCAAGATGCAGGTCGGCGGCGTGGATGAAGGTGAATGAGGACATGCGCTCCAGACAGCAAAGGCGTCGAGCGCCTTTTTTAAGCGTCTTCGGCAGCGAATGCTATGGCGGCAAGGTGCTCGTCCCGAGGTTTTCCAGCCAATTAAAAGCCCGGTATTTATTGCGCCAATCCGTTGCCGCGATCAGGCCGCCAGCTGCAGAGACCTCACCAGCCCGCCAAACTGTTTGCGCGCTTCGGCAAGCGTTGCCGCTTCTGCGATGGGCGCGTCGATGACATCGCGAAGACTGCCGACAACCCGTTCGGCGGCGCATCTTTCGCATGAGGTTGCGGCCGAACTCTCAACAATTTCGGTAGCAAGCCGGTACATTTGCCGGAAGCTTGTGACGTCACTGGCGATACCAAGCCAATCTGGGCGGGCTTCAGTCATTTACATTCCTAATGTATCACATACACAGACGAATGAACGTTCCAAAGCCATCGATCGACAGGGACGTTTTGAGGTGTGGTTAACCCTGCCTTAACCACAGCCTATCTTAGCGCGCAGTCACTGCGGCTTTCAACTCGTCGGCTGGAAGATAGCGAGTGTACCGAAACCAACCAGAAGACCGACGTATTCTGCTATCCGCAATGCTCAGCCGGCACCACACTGATGTGTTCTATGCCGGGATTTCGACCGTGAACGAAAAGCGTGCGGTCGCTGCCGGGGCGAGGATATTCGAGTATGGCCGGTCGGCGAGTTCCTTCGAGCCGTCGATCTTCGCAGCCGTGCCATGCCAGGGTTCGACGCAGAGGAACGGGGCACCGGGTTTGGACCACAGCGCCAGGTTCGGGAGATTTTCGAAAGCGAAACGAAGATGTGGCCCGCCTTCCGCGCCATAGGTGAGCCCCTGCCCTGCGCCCTCTGGAAAGATCATCGCATCCGCATCAAACATTGCATGATCGAGCTGCAGATGGCCGGCCTTGAACGGCGATGGAAGCGTGCCGGGCTTTACGAGACCGCCCTGGAGCCTCACCAGCGCCGGTTCGGCGCCGTTATCGAGTGTGACCCCGTGTGGCTGCCCTTCGCATCCCGGCAGCGGCCAGACGAAGGCCGAGTGGAAGCCGAGGCCGAACGGCATCGGCGTATCGCCGAGATTGCTGACTTCGGCAGCAACCGTAACCGCCCGCCCCGCGATCCGATGCTCGACGGCGAGCCGGAATTCAAAGGGGTAAACCGCCCGCGTTTCTGCCGAGGCTGCAAGTTCGTGCCGGCTCATGGTCGCCGTAGATGCTGCGAGGACAAACTCGCTGCGCCGGGCAAAGCCGTGCTGCCCCATGGGATAGGTCTTGCCATCGATCGTCTGCTGGTCGTCAGGAGCCCTGCCGACGATCGGAAACAGGATCGGCGAGCGACCGGTCCAGAACGCGGCATCTCCATTCCAGAGATAGGAGCGCCCATCACCTGATGTCAGCGCCTGCATTTCGGCGCCGAGAGACGAAATGTCCACGGTGAGGAATTCGTTGGAAAGGCGGACGGGCGTCGGCATGGCGGATCCTCATCACTTCGAGTCGAGGCTGAGCTTACCGGGGTCACCACGGGATTTCCAGCGAGCAGACGAATTTCGCGGCGCCTACCACGACCTTGGTTGCCGCGCCGCACCCCGCCTCTATCTGCGTTCCGATCATATACACGGTCTGCTTGCTGCAAACGAAGCCGCCTGCTACGCCGACACCCATCCACCGGAGGAGGAATACCATGAGATACCATCCATTTGGACGCACACCATTCATCGTCAGCGACGTCGGTTTCGGCGCCTGGCAGATCGGCGGCGCCTGGGGCGACGTCAGCGAGGCCGATGGGCGGGCCGCATTGAACGCAGCGCTCGATGCCGGCATGACCTTCATCGATACCGCTGACGTCTATGGCGACGGCCGCTCGGAAAAAATCATCGCCGAAGTGTTGAAGACGCGTGGCGGCGAGCGGCCGATGGTCGCGACCAAAGCCGGCCGGCGGCTCGATCCCCATGTTGCGGACGGCTACACCAAGGCCAACATCGAGGCCTTTATCGACCGGAGCCTGAAGAACCTTGGCGTCGACAGCCTCGATCTCGTGCAGCTGCATTGCCCGCCGACGGAAGTCCTCTATCGGCCTGAGGTCTTCGAGGCGCTTAGCGCCATGCAGACGAGGGGCAAGATCAAGGGATATGGCGTCAGCGTCGAAAAGGTCGAAGAAGCACTGAAGGCGATCGAATTCCCGGGCGTCGTCAGCATCCAGATCATCTACAATATTTTCCGCCAGCGGCCGTCCGACCTGTTTTTCGCGGAGGCACGACGCAGGAATGTTGCCGTCATCGCCCGCGTGCCGCTGGCAAGCGGCCTGCTCTCCGGCAAGATCAGCTCCGCCACGGCATTCGCTGACGACGATCACCGCAAATTCAACCGCAACGGCGAGGCCTTCGATGTCGGCGAGACCTTTGCCGGCGTGCCGTTCGAAGTCGGGCTGCAGGCTGTCGAGGAGGTCCGCAAGCTGGTGCCGGAGGGAACGACAATGGCGGCCTTCGCGCTGCGCTGGATCCTCATGAGCGACGCCGTGACGGTGGTCATTCCGGGGGCTAGAAACGGCGAGCAGGCGAAGGCGAATGCCGCCGCAGCCGATCTGGCGCCGCTATCGGCCGACGTCATGGCGGCCACGCGCGACGTCTACGACAGGCTCGTCGCGCCGCACGTGCATCAGCGCTGGTAGAACAAAAAAGGGTCCGGCAAAAACCGGACCCTCTTTACAAGCGCCGCCAGCATGGATCGCCGTGATCCGGCCGGCAAAGCGAAATCAGCTGTTAACGGATTCCTTCAGGCCCTTGCCGGGCGTGAACTTCGGCACGTTGCGAGCCGGAATATCGACTTCAGCGCCGGTCGACGGGTTACGACCCTTGGACGCTGCACGGTGAGAAACGGTGAAGCTACCGAAACCGGCGAGACGAACGTCGCCACCGCTCTTCAGTGCGCCCTGCACAACCTCAAAAACAGCGTCAACAGCGGATGCTGCATCAGCCTTGGTGATGCCGGCTTTCTCGGACACAGCAGACACGAGTTCATTCTTGTTCATGTTTCCAACCCTTTCTTCGGTATGAAACGACTCAATCGTTAAGCCGGGCGCAGAATACGTAAGCTCTGGCCCGTCGCAACCCAAAAGCCCTGCAAAGCAAGGAAAAGCAAGCATTCCTGCGTTGTTTTCACAGAAAAGGCCGGCGATTAAGCCGGCCTTTTTGGTGAATTATGTCAATTCGGCACAAGTATGGCAAAAGCCAACATCAATGCGCAATTGCGTTACCAAAGTCATCGACTCCTTCGACGGTCGCAATCAGCGGCGTTTCGATCGATCCGTCCCACTCGATGGCCACAGGCTGGCGTATCAGCGCATGCTTGATCACCTCGCCCATGCGCGATACCGGAATGATCTCCATACCGTTCTTGACGTTATCCGGGATCTCCGCCAGGTCCTTGGCGTTTTCTTCGGGGATAAGCACCGTCTTGATACCCCCGCGCAGGGCAGCCAACAGCTTTTCCTTCAAGCCGCCAATCGGGAGAACCCGACCGCGCAGCGTGATCTCACCAGTCATGGCCACATCCTTATTGACGGGGATGCCGGTCATGATCGACACGATGGCGGTTGCCATAGCGACCCCTGCCGACGGACCGTCCTTCGGCGTTGCCGCTTCCGGAACGTGGACGTGGATGTCCGACTTGTCGAAGCGCGGCGGCTCGATGCCGAAATCGACGGCGCGCGAACGGACGTAGGACGCCGCTGCTGAAATCGATTCCTTCATCACTTCCTTCAGATTGCCGGTGACCGTCATCCGGCCCTTGCCCGGCATCATCACGCCTTCGATCGTCAGCAGCTCGCCACCGACTTCCGTCCATGCCAGACCGGTCACAACGCCGACCTGATCCTCGCGTTCGGCTTCGCCATGGCGGAAGCGCGGAACGCCCAGATACTGGTCGATATTGTCTGCGGTCACGGCAACGGAGGTTGCCTTGCCCTTGATGATCTCAGTGACCGCCTTTCGGGCGAGCTTCATCAATTCACGCTCGAAGCTGCGGACGCCGGCCTCGCGGGTGTACTGCTGGCTGATCGCCATCAGGGCATCGTCGCTGACCGAGAACTCGTGCGGCTGCAACGCATGCTCCTTGATAGCCTTCGGCAGCAGGTGCCGCTTGGCAATTTCGCGCTTTTCGTCCTCGGTGTAGCCGGCAATACGGATCACTTCCATGCGGTCCATCAAAGGCGCAGGGATATTCAGCGTATTGGCCGTCGTGATGAACATCACGTCCGAAAGATCGTATTCGACTTCCAGATAGTGGTCCTGGAATGTGCCGTTCTGCGCCGGATCGAGCACCTCAAGCAGAGCCGAAGACGGATCGCCGCGGAAATCCTGGCCCATCTTGTCGATTTCATCGAGCAGGAAGAGCGGGTTGGACTTCTTGGCCTTCTTCATCGACTGGATGACCTTGCCGGGCATCGAGCCGATGTAGGTGCGGCGGTGACCGCGGATCTCGGCCTCGTCGCGGACGCCGCCGAGCGCCATGCGGACATACTCGCGGCCGGTCGCCTTGGCGATCGACTGGGCAAGCGATGTCTTGCCGACGCCAGGAGGACCGACGAGGCACAGGATCGGGCCCTTCAGCTTCGAGGAACGGGCCTGCACGGCGAGATACTCGACGATGCGCTCCTTGACCTTGTCGAGACCGAAGTGATCGTCCTCGAGGATCTTCTCGGCAGCGGCGAGATCGGTCTTGACCTTGGACTTCTTGTTCCACGGAATGCCGAGCAGCCAGTCGAGATAGTTGCGCACGACGGTGGCTTCCGCCGACATCGGGCTCATCTGCTTGAGCTTCTTCAACTCCGCATCGGCCTTTTCCTTGCCTTCCTTGGAAAGCTTGGTCTTGTTGATGCGCTCTTCCAGTTCGGCCATCTCGTCACGGCCTTCCTCGCCGTCGCCAAGTTCCTTCTGGATCGCCTTCATCTGTTCGTTCAGGTAGTACTCGCGCTGGGTCTTCTCCATCTGGCGCTTGACGCGCGAGCGGATACGCTTTTCGACCTGCAGGACCGAGATCTCGCCTTCCATGAAGCCGAGCGCCTTTTCCAGGCGGCCCTTGACGCTGGTGGTTTCCAGCATCTCCTGCTTTTCGGTGATCTTGATCGAAAGATGCGATGCGACGGTGTCGGCCAGCTTCGAGTAATCCTCGATCTGGCTAGCAGCGCCAACAACTTCCGGCGAGATCTTCTTGTTGAGCTTTACGTAGCTTTCGAACTCGGAAACGACCGAGCGGCTCAGCGCTTCAAGCTCTACCTGGTCTTCGACCGGCTCTTCGAGAGCGTGGCCCATGGCCTCGTAGAAGTCTTCGCGATTGGTGTAGTTATCGATCTCGGCACGCGAGCGGCCTTCGACGAGAACCTTGACGGTTCCGTCCGGCAGCTTCAGCAGCTGCAGCACGTTGGCGATCGTGCCGATCTTATGAATGGCTTCCGGCGCGGGGTCGTCGTCGCTGGCATTGATCTGGGTGACGAGCATGATCTGCTTATCGGAGCCCATGACTTCTTCCAGAGCGCGGATCGACTTTTCGCGGCCGACGAACAGCGGCACGATCATGTGCGGGAAGACCACGATATCGCGCAACGGAAGTACCGGATAGGCGGTGCTCTCGTGTGCAGCAGACGTTTTCTTCGACATTTCAATTCCTTTCCATCGTCCCGTTTCCGGGATAAGCGCCGGCAGTATTCAGTGCGCCAGCCTCTCTCACTTGATGTAGAAGTGGAGTTTCACCTTGGCAATTTCAAGCCATCCCGACTGCCGGCCGGGGCAGATGTGACAGGCTTATTACAACGATCAACGCAAAACAAATCGGGCTTGTCCGGCGCCTCGCCTTTCTGCCATGTCCACCGGTACGGAACGGAATGGCTGATGCGAGAACGCTCGAAGAATCACGCCATCATGGCCGCCGGTGATCTCAAGTGCAACGGCTACGCCGGATCAGTGACCACCATATTCAAAAGTCTAACAGCAAACTGCATGGTATTTCAAACAGAAAGGGGCCCGTCACCGACGAGCCCCTCAAGATTGCTACACTATTGCGTCAGACATCAGGCCGACACATTGGCCTTCTCATCGGGCCGATCAGCATAGATGTACAAAGGCCGAGCGGAGCCGCGCACGACTTCGTCTGAAATCACAACTTCACGAACACCTTCAAGTGCCGGCAGGTCGAACATCGTGTCGAGAAGGATCTTCTCCATGATCGACCGCAGGCCACGAGCGCCGGTCTTTCGCGTGATTGCCCGGCGGGCGATTTCGCGAAGAGCGTCCTCGTGGAAGTTGAGTTCCACGTCTTCCATCTCGAACAGCCGCTGATACTGCTTCACCAGCGCGTTTTTAGGCTCGGACAGGATCTGGATCAGGGCATCGGCGTCGAGGTCTTCCAGCGTCGCCAAGACAGGCAGGCGGCCGATGAATTCCGGGATCAGGCCGAACTTGACCAGGTCTTCCGGCTCGAGTTCGCGAAGCACTTCACCGACGCGACGATCGTCCTGCGACTTGACCGAAGCGCCGAATCCAATCGAGGTCTTCTCGCCACGCGCAGAGATAATCTTGTCAAGACCGGCAAACGCACCGCCGCAGATGAACAGGATGTTGGTCGTGTCGACCTGCAGGAACTCCTGCTGGGGATGCTTGCGCCCGCCCTGGGGAGGCACGGAAGCGACTGTGCCTTCCATGATCTTCAGCAACGCCTGCTGCACGCCCTCGCCCGACACATCGCGGGTGATCGACGGGTTGTCGGACTTGCGCGAGATCTTGTCGACTTCGTCGATATAGACGATGCCGCGCTGGGCGCGCTCGACGTTGTAGTCGGCAGCCTGCAGAAGCTTCAGGATGATGTTCTCGACGTCCTCACCGACATAGCCGGCTTCCGTCAGCGTCGTGGCATCAGCCATGGTGAAGGGCACGTCGATGATCCGGGCGAGCGTCTGGGCAAGGTAGGTCTTGCCGCAACCGGTCGGGCCAACGAGCAGGATGTTCGACTTTGCCAATTCGATGTCGCCATTCTTCGAAGAATGCGCCAGCCGCTTGTAATGGTTGTGGACGGCGACAGAGAGGATCTTCTTTGCCTGGCGCTGGCCAATCACGTATTCGTCGAGGACCTTGATGATGTCCTGGGGCGTGGGAACGCCGTCGCGGGACTTGACCATCGAGGATTTGTTTTCCTCGCGGATGATATCCATGCACAACTCGACGCATTCATCGCAGATGAAGACGGTCGGTCCGGCGATAAGCTTCCGGACTTCGTGCTGGCTCTTGCCGCAGAAAGAACAATACAGGGTGTTCTTGGAGTCACCGCCGTTGCTGCCGCTGACTTTGCTCATATCACTTTCCTTCCAGCACGCCGCATTTCCAAATCGAAATGGCGGTCCACTCTCTGCGCTCGCCTGCGCCACTCCATGGACTGGAGCTTAGCCGGTGCAGGCGCTCCTAGGGGTACTGAACGTGGTCCGCACACTGCACGGGCCACGGCGGCAACGAATTCCCCGTCGAATCCGAACGCCATGTCATAAAATCAAAACATAGCGTTAAAGCCTACTATTAGCTTCTTCTACCGCAGTTGAAACCCCCTCGTTGATCACAAATGGGATAGAACTGTGGCTTGGAAGACACCGCACCGTGAATAATCACGCTTCGGCGTCTGATTCCATTTCGGCGCGCGACGTCAGGACCTTGTCGACCAGACCCCAGTCCTTGGCCTCTTCGGCGGTCATGAAGTGGTCGCGATCGAGCGTCTGCTCGACTTCCTCATAGGTGCGGCCGCAATGCTTTTCATAGATTTCATTCAGGCGGCGCTTCATCTTGATGATGTCGCGTGCGTGGCGCTCGATGTCCGATGCCTGCCCCTGGAAACCGCCGGAAGGCTGGTGAACCATGATGCGGGAATTCGGCGTGGTGAAGCGCATGTCCTTGTGCCCGGCCGCCAGCAGCAGCGAGCCCATCGATGCCGCCTGACCGATGCACAGGGTCGAGACGGCCGGCTTGATGAACTGCATGGTGTCGTAGATGGCCATGCCGGCGGTCACGACGCCGCCCGGAGAATTGATGTAGATCGCAATCTCCTTCTTCGGGTTCTCAGCCTCGAGGAACAACAGCTGCGCGCAAACGAGCGTCGCCATATGATCTTCGACCTGACCCGTCATGAAGATGATGCGCTCTTTCAGAAGGCGCGAATAAATGTCGTAGGACCGTTCGCCCCGATTGGTCTGCTCCACAACCATGGGGACCAGAGCCATTGCGGTATCGACTGGATTTCTCATGTGCGTCCTCTGTCAAACTTGCCCGGCGGCGAAATACCGGGAATCGAATAAAATCGTCACCCCTACATAGAGTGTCACCGCCCTGTACTTCAAGACGCGCCAGAGGATAACGTCAAGAAGCGGATGCGAATGAAGTTCACGCTGCAGTTACGGCTCTTTGTCACAGATGGCTATTAATGCGGCGTTACGCCAGAGGGCGCCCACAGCTTTTCGACGTGGCAGAGTGAAGAAACGATGAATGTTGGATCCCGGCCCTCCGTATTGACGCAACCGTACCGCGATTGCACCGCCGCTGGGCGTAATTTGCGGTCCGCGTTAACCGGCTGGCCAGTTTCTTACGACATGGTGCTGCGCGAGATGGAGTTGCGCAGCCTGTGTTCAATATCACGACGGGATTGACGATCTGGTGTTCGGAAGCGACGACGCTTGCCGTCGTCTTGTTCTTCGCCTGGCGCAGCGACCGCAGATCGTCCTTCTACCTGCTCTGGTCCATAGGCTTCGCCTCGCGCGCCGTCGGCTATGCTCTGATCAGCCTCCAGGGCCTGATGCCCAATATTCTCACAATCGATCTCGGCAACCTACTCACCTTTCTCGGCCAGAGCGCCTGGATCGCCGGCTTCAGCCTGTTCGACAAGCGCCGGCCGGAGTGGACTGCGCTGCTGCCGCCGGCCATCTGGCTGATCGGCATCAGTCTTCCCTGGGTGCATGACGATCTCGCCAACCGCGTTGTTCTTTTCCTGCTGGCAAGTGCTGCCAGCGCGACCCTTCTTGCCGCAGCTGTCCGTCCGGTGACCAGCCGCCCCGAGGCAGCCCGCATGCCGCTGGCTTTCGTCCTCATGACACTTGCCTCCCTGTGCTTCGTCATCGCCCTCTCTGCAGTCGTCTTCCGGCCCTCGCCAGAGGCGGCCCTCACCTACCGCACCGTCACGGTACTCGTGAATGCATTGCTGATCACGATCGGTGTCGTGCTGACCGGCCATGTTCTGGTCCAGCGGTCGCAGCGACGCTGGCGCGCATTGTCGCTGAACGATTCGCTGACCACGGCCTTCAACCGACGCGGGTTGCTGGAATTCTTTGGGCTTCTCAGACGGGAGACGACGTCTCCCTCTCGTCTGATTGCCGCCCTATTGTTCGATCTCGATCACTTCAAGAGCATCAACGACCGCTATGGCCACCAGACAGGCGACCAGGTGCTTTGCGAATTCGTCACCATCACGCGAAAGTGCCTTCCACGCGGGGGTGCCCTCGGTCGCATGGGCGGCGAGGAATTCATGGCTTTCATCACCGTGACAGATCAGACGGAAGCCGAAGCAGTGGCGGAAACGATCCGCAGCGAATTTTGCCGTACGCCATTGCAGATCGAGGGTGCTGCCGTCAGTGCCAGCGTCAGCGTCGGCGTGGCACTTGCCACTGCCGAGGCTGCAGACTGGGACAAGCTCACCGGGGCTGCCGACCGGGCGCTTTATGCCGCCAAGCGAGCGGGCCGCAATTGCACGGTGGTATTCAGCGAGGCTGCTACCGAAACCGCAAATAGTGTGTCGAGCGAACAGGAAGCCGGCGAGCTGGTGCCGACTGTCGACGACCAGATCCAGGCACTGCAGCGGATCGGCACGCTGGCGCGAAGCTAGGATAAAGGGGCTCCGACGCGCTTCCCGTGCGGGCCGGTTTGGGCTAATGCCAGTATCATGAAGATCCCTCCCATGCTCCGTATCGATCCTGCCACCCGCCACGTTTCTCTCGATGGCAAAGATCCTGCATTCTACACCAACCCGAATGCCGTCTACGCGGCGCTGCACGAGCAGTGTCCCACGTTCTACTGGCAGGAGCAGAAGCTCTGGACGGTCACCGGCTACGACCACGTGAACGGTCTTTTGCGGGACCGTCGCTTCGGCCGCCAGATCCTGCACGTCGCCAGCCGGGCCGAGATTGGCCTCGCCGAACCGCTGCCCCATCTACGCAACTTCGATGCCGCCGAGCTGCATTCGCTGCTGGAGATAGAGCCGCCGGAGCACACGCGACTGCGCACGCTGATCAATCGGGCCTTCGTGTCACGCCACGTCGAGAAGATGAAGCCGGAAATTGCAGAACTGGCAAACCGGCTGATCGACAATTTTGCCGGGAATGGCGAAGTGGAGTTGCTCACGGCTTTTGCCGACATCATCCCGGTAACGATGATCGCCCGGATGATCGGCATTCCCGACGAGATGGGGCCGCAACTGCTGAAGTGGTCGCATGCCTATGTGCGAATGTACATGTTCGGCAGGACGCGTGCCGACGAGGATGCCGCAGACACGGCCGCAAAGGAATTTGCCGACTATGTCAGATCGGTGATCCGGGAGCGGCGCGCCGAACCCCGCGACGACCTGCTGAGCCACATGATCACCACGGAACACAAGGGCCAGTATCTCACCGACGAGGAACTGGTGTCGACGACGATCGTGTTGCTCAACGCCGGCCACGAGGCAACCGTCCACCAGATAGGCAATTCGGTTCGCGTCATCCTCGAAAGCGGCCTGTCCCCGAAGACGCTGTTTGCCAACGAAGCCACGACCGAGCGCACGGTCGAGGAAACGCTCAGGCTCTGCGCGCCGGTGCACATCTTCCAGCGGTGGGCACTGGAGACTGCCGACATCGATGGCGTCACCTTCCAGCGCGGCGACAAGGTGGCGATGATCCTTGCTGCCGCCAACCTCGACCCGAAAAAGTTCTCCGACCCGCTGACATTCAAGCCCGACCGCCGCGAAGCGCCCAACCTCTCCTTCGGCGCCGGTATCCATTTCTGCATCGGCGCACCGCTCGCCCGCCTCGAGCTCAATATCGCGCTGCCGATCCTATTCGAGCGGCTGCCGGGATTGCGGCTGGCAAAGACGCCTGTGGTCAAGGACGTCTATCATTTCCATGGACTGGAGCGGCTGGATTTGCGCTGGTGAGCGGGATTTTAGCTACCCGCTAATGTTTATTCTCGGCCGCGAAGATCCTGCCCGAGAGATCGTCCACTTTTACTGAAACATCGGCGATATTTCCCTCGATACGCATCAGGGAGTTCTCCAAGACAGAGTGGACGTGCGTTATCGCACCGCCTACCTCCATTTTGATCATCAACTCGAGATCGTCGCGTAGCTCCATGTAACGCCTATCGCTGCGGTTCAGATAATCGTATGTTTGAACGCATAGTGTCCGGATGTCGGCCACCTCTCTGCGAAGACCGCGCATCTCATCGTTGTTCTTCTGAACGAGTTTGGCGATCAACCCCAGGTCGATATTGTCTTCTACCATTACCATGATCCCGATTTGCGTAGATGATAACGCAGCGCGACTGAAATGCAACCTGCAGCATTTTCGAGGACGAGTGCACAGTGTTGACGACTGGCTGCAAAATCCAAACAAAAAATGGCGCCCCTTGCGGAGCGCCATTTGCAATACGATACAGGCAGATATCAGCCGTAGCGGCCGGTGATGTAGTCTTCGGTACGCTTGTTCTTCGGCGCCTGGAAGATCTGGTCGGTGGCACCGTATTCGATCAGGTCGCCGAGATACATGAAGGCGGTCTTGTCGGAGATACGGCTGGCCTGCTGCATGTTGTGCGTGACGATGACGATGGTGAAATCGCCCTTCAATTGCGCAACCAGTTCCTCGATCTTGGCAGTCGAGATCGGGTCGAGTGCCGATGTCGGTTCGTCCAGCAGCAGTACGGATGGCTTCACGGCGATGGCGCGGGCGATGCAGAGGCGCTGCTGCTGGCCGCCGGAAAGTCCGAGACCGCTCTGGTGCAGCTTTTCCTTCACTTCGCCCCACAGCGCGGTGACGGTCAGCGCCTGTTCGACGCGCGCATCCATCTCAGCCTTGGAAATCTTCTCGTAGAGGCGGATGCCGAAGGCAACGTTTTCATAGATCGACATCGGGAACGGCGTCGGCTTCTGGAACACCATGCCGACCTTGGCGCGCAGATCGTTCAGGTCGACGTCCTTGCTCAGGATGTTTCGACCGTCCAGCAGGATCTCGCCGGAAGCCGTCTGGCCCGGATAAAGATCATACATGCGGTTGAAGGTGCGCAGCAGCGTGGACTTTCCGCAGCCCGAAGGACCGATGAACGCCGTTACGGCATTCTTGCTGATGCTCATGTTCACACCCTTCAGAACGCGATGCCCGTTCTGATAGGTGAAATCGAGGTTCTTCACATCAAGCTTTGGAAGGTCGCCGATATCCGAAGTGGAAACTGCGCCCTTGCCCGACTGTGCATTAACGCTCAGGAAGTTGTTGTCGCTCATGTTCATGGTCTTGTTCCTATCGTTCGGCGGCTGCGTCACTGGCGGCGCCCACTCAGAAAACGGGCAATGATATTGAGGGCCAGAATGGCGACAGTGATGATCAGCGCGCCTGCCCAGGCCAATTGCTTCAGATCCTCACCGGCATCAGCGGCCAGCGTATTGATGGCAACCGGCAGCGTGGCGATCGGACCGGTCAGCCCCCCCTGCATGAACTTGCTATAGCCGGCCGTAAACAGCAGCGGCGCGGTCTCGCCACTGATACGGGCAACGGCCAGCAGGATGCCGGTCAGGATGCCCGACCAGGCAGACTTGTATATCACAGTCGTCATCGCTTTCCAGCGTGGCGCGCCAAGCGCAGCCGTTGCTTCGCGAAGCGAGTTCGGCACCAGCAGAAGCATGTCCTGCGTCGTGCGGTTGATGACCGGAAGGGCGATCAGCGCCAAGGCGAGGATGCCGGCGATGGCGGAGTTCCCATGCATAGGCACGACCACGACACCGTAAACGAAGACGCCGATGATGATCGAGGGTGCCGAGAGCAGGATGTCGTTGATGAACTTGGCGACCTCGGCAAGCTTGCTGCCGTTGGCGAATTCTACCAGGTAGGTGCCGGCGAGAATGCCGATCGGTGCAGCGAGCAGGGTCGCAAGGCCGGTCACGATGAAGGTACCGTAAATGGCGTTCAGCAGGCCGCCGCGCGAGCCCTGAGCCGGGATCGACATCGTAAATACGTCGAGGCTGAGTGCCGTGACACCTCGATAAACCAAGGTCACGAGGATCACGCTCAGGAATAGTATGCCGAGGACAGCGGCGAGAAACGACAAGGCCATCATGACCTGGTTCGTCATTTGGCGGCGAGAGATGATCCTCTGACGAATTGCGTTTTCCATGGCTTTCTTCCTCAAAAAGAGTCGACGCGGCCGATCATCCATCTCGCGACTGCGAGCACGCAGAAGGAAAGGACGAACAGGAGCAGGCCGAGTGCCATCAGGCTCGAAAATTGCAGACCGTCGGCGTCGCCGAAATTGTTGGCGATCTGGGCGGAAATGGTAGTCGATGGCGAGATGATCGATGACTGCAGGCGGCTAACGGAGCCGACGACAAAGGTAACGGCCATCGTTTCGCCGAGCGCGCGGCCAAGGCCGAGCATGATGCCGCCGACCAGACCGCGACGTGTGTAAGGTATGAGGATATTGCGTGCCACTTCCCAGGTGCTCATGCCCATGCCGTAAGCGGATTCACGCAGCATCGGCGGCACGGTGGTGAAGACGTCGCGGGCAATCGCAGTGATGAACGGCAGGATCATGATGGCCAGCACAAGGCTTGCCGTCAAAAGGCCGACGCCTGGCGCAGGCGGCTGGAACAGCAAGCCGATCAACGGCACCTGGCCAACGGTCATCATAAGGAAAGGGAGAACATAGGTCTGCATCAGCGGCACGATCATGAAAAGACCGACGATGCCGTAGATGATCGAAGGAACGCCGGCAAGGAGCTCGATGGCGGTGCTGATCGGGCGTCGCAGGCTGCCGGGGCAAAGCTCGGTCAGGAAGATGGCAATACCGATACCCAGGGGAACTGCAATCAGCATGGCGATAAGCGAGCTCACCAGCGTACCGACCAGGGCGGGCACCGCGCCATAGATCTCCAATGGAGCGCTCCACCTCGTGCCCCAGAGGAACGAGAAGCCGAAGGCCTGGAAGGTTGGCAAAGCATCCAAGACGAGAACGGTCAGGATCGCCAGCAGAAGAAGCACGACAAAAGAAGCCGAGCTGAGCGTCATGAAATAGAAAATCCGATCCTGCGTCCGGAATTTTCTGGTGACGGCGGAGGTTTCCATGGTCTGGAATCCAGCCGTCTGGGTCGCATCAGCCATCGCTTTCTCCTTGTCCTGTCATTAAAGGCGGACAGGGCAATACCCTGTCCGCCGCCAGTTTTCAGTCAGTACAGATTACTTGGTGCCGAAATCTTTCTTCCAGGACTCTTCCACGACCTTGGCAACCGATTCCGGAACAGCAAGGTAGGACATGTCAGTGGCCGACTTCTGGCCCTTCTCGTAGGCCCACTTGAAGAACTTCAGGGCTTCCGCGTTGGCAGCAGGATCGGCAGGCTTCTTGTAAAGCATGACCCAGGTAGACGCTGCAATCGGCCAGCTGTTTTCGCCCGGCTGATTTGTAAGGATCAGGTTGAAGTTCTTGGCATGTGCCCAATCGGCGTTCGAAGCAGCAGCCTTGAAGGTTTCAAGGCTAGGCTCGATAACCTTGCCGGCAGAATTCTTCATCTTCGCGAAACCGATGTGGTTGGCAACGACGTAGGAGTATTCAACGTAGGAGATCGAACCAGCCGTCTGGTTAACGGTGGTCGAAACGCCTTCCGAACCCTTGGCGCCGAAGCCGACCGGCCATTCAACAGCCGTGTTCGAGCCAACCTTTGACTTCCAATCCGGCGAAACCTTTGAGAGGTAGTCGGTGAAGTTGAATGTCGTGCCAGAGCTGTCAGCGCGGTAAACGACGGAGATCGCCGTGGAAGGCAGCTTTACGTTGGGGTTGAGAGCCTTGATGGCAGCATCGTCCCACTTGGCAATCTTGCCAAGGAAGATGTCGGCAAGAGTGGCGCCATCGAGAACCAGTTCGCCCGGCTTTACGCCTTCTACGTTATAGGAAACGACGATGCCGCCGGAGATCATCGGGAACTGGGCAATGCCGTTCTTCTCGAGATCGGCGTCGCTCATCGGCTTGTCCGAAGCGCCGAAGATGATGGTCTTGTCGAGGAGCTGCTTGATGCCGGCGCCCGAACCAACCGACTGGTAGTTGACGGCGTTGTTGGTTGCAGCCTTGTAACCCTCGGCCCACTTGGACAGAACCGGAGCGATGAAGCTCGAACCAGCGCCGGTGATGTCGGCAGCCATGGCCGAAGCCGTCATGGTGACGACCAGGCCTGCGCTCAGGCAGAGGGTGCGGATTTTCAAATTCAACATAAGGGTCTCACTTCCTTGAGTGATGATCGGATGGCGGGCGGAAGGGAGCCACAAACGGACCGTCCATCGATCCATCACGGCCGCCTCTTCCGGCGACATGGATGGCTCTATAGTTGCAATGTTTCAGTTTGATGACAGTTTGATGATGGCCAAATGACACGGTTTTCAGGGCGTGCGCGGCGGCGCTGGTACGGAATGCAGACAGCGCCAACGGGGCTGTTAAGTCAGCGGCTGCCGCTCGTCATGGGTGCAAGAGCCATCATCGTCTAGTATACGCACCAGCCCGCAGGCCAGGCGCTCGCCTAAAGCCGCACCACATAATCCTTGCGAGTCGTTTCAACCACTTCCCAGCTTCCGCTGAAGCCGGGCTTCAAGACCATGCGATCGCCCGCGCGAAGATGATGCGCCTCGCCGCCATCCTCTGTCACGATCGAGTATCCGGACAGAATGGAAAAGTATTCCCACTCCTCATAGACAACGCGCCACGATCCCGGAGTCGCCTCCCAGATGCCGGCGTAAACGCCACCCTCGGCCTCGTCGAGACTCCATGTCCGAAACTGTGGGTTGCCGGAAAGTACGCGATCGGCGGCAGGCACGCCGATTTCTGGAGCAGTGGCAGTGGCGTCGAAGCTGATGGCGTTGGTCATCGAAAGTCTCGCATCTGATCGTGGTGACAGCTCTGCCTTTAGCACAAGAGCATCGAGGGCGGGGAATAGAGGAAGGAAACTGCCCTGCTTCTTCAACACGGCAGTTTCCGATGGCGATGACTGCTCCTAGACCTTAGCCAACGCCTGATCCAGATCCGCGATGATATCCTTCACATCCTCGATGCCCACCGACAGCCGGACGACGTCGGGGCCGGCACCTGCGGCTGTCTTCTGGTCGTCGCTCAGTTGCTTGTGGGTGGTGGACGCAGGGTGGATGACAAGCGATCGGGTGTCGCCGACATTGGCGAGATGCGAGAACAGTGTCAGGCTCTCGACGAAGGTCTTTCCGGCCTCGTAGCCGTTCTTCAGGCCGAAGGTGAACACGGCGCCGGCGCCCTTCGGCGAGTAGCGTTGCTGCAGGGCGTGGTTGGGATCGTCGGCAAGACCGGCGTACTTGACCCAGGCAACCTTTGGGTGCCGCTTCAGCCAGCCGGCGACTTCAAGCGCGTTGTCGCAATGGCGTTGCATGCGCAGAGGTAGCGTCTCGATGCCCGTCAGGATCAGGAAAGCGTTGAAAGGCGCAATCGATGGACCCAGATCTCGAAGGCCGAGCACCCGGCAGGCAATCGCGAAGGCGAAGTTGCCAAAGGTGGCATGTAGCACCATGCCGTTATATTCGGGGCGCGGCGCCGACAGCATGGGATAATGTCCGGATGCAGACCAGTCGAAGGTGCCGCCATCGACGATGACGCCGCCCATCGAATTGCCATGGCCGCCCATGAATTTTGTCAGCGAGTGCACGACGATATCGGCGCCGTGTTCGAGCGGACGGATCAGATAGGGGCTAGCCAGCGTATTGTCGACGATCAGTGGTAGCCCGTGGCGGTGGGCGACGGCGGCGATGGCTGCAATATCGATGAACGTACCGGCGGGATTGGCAAGGCTCTCGATGAAGATGGCACGGGTGCGATCGTCGATCTGGCTCTCGAAACTCTCGGGCTCCAGCGGGTCGGCCCAGCGCGCCTGCCAGCCGTAATTCTTGAAGGCATGGCCGAACTGGTTGATCGAACCGCCGTAAAGCTTGGTAGCCGCAACGAAATTGTTGCCCGGCTGCATGATGGTGTGGAACACCAGAAGCTGAGCCGCATGGCCGGATGCCACCGCCAGCGCCGCCGTGCCGCCTTCAAGTGCCGCGACGCGCTCCTCGAGCACGGCCTGTGTCGGGTTCATGATGCGTGTATAGATGTTGCCGAACTGTTGCAGCCCAAACAATGCAGCTGCGGCATCAGCGTCACTGAAGACGTAGGCCGTTGTCTGGTAGATCGGCGTCGCGCGGGCGCCGGTCGTCGGGTCGGGCTGTGCGCCGGCATGGATTGCCAGCGTGTCGAAGCCCGGATTGGTGGTCGCCATAATAGTCCTCCCTCAAAAACTTACGGGCGACCATAGCGCGACGGCGATGCATATTCATCGCGATCTTTTCTCAATCCCACCTAAAGCGGAGAAAATCCTACCTTCGAGGAGGAGTGGATCATGCCGCAGCAAGCCTCGGGATCTCGATTGCCGGGCAGCGGTTCATGACCACCTTCACGCCGGCCGCCTCGGCTTTTTCTGCGGCCGCATCGTCGCGGATATCCAGCTGCGACCAGATGACCTGCGGCTTGGCCTGGAGCGCCAGCGCATCGTCGACGACGGCATCCAGATATTCCGGCGCACGAAACACATCGACCATATCGACGGGCTCGGGAATGTCGGCGAGCTTGCCGAACACCGGCTGGCCAAGGATTTCCTTGCCGACCAGGCCGGGGTTGACCGGGATCACGTGATAGCCCTTGGCTAGCAGATAGCCCATCACCCCATTGCTCGGGCGTGCAGCGTTGGGTGACGCGCCGACCAATGCGATGGTCTTCACGTTTTGCAGAATGTCGGCGATATAGGAATCGTCATAACGGTCGTGGTTCATTGCTGACACCTCCAGCTTCGATCACAGTTATGTTTTTGTCGTATCCAGCGGAAACTAGCTTACCGCTTCCGCGTATATAGGCATGAACCGAACCTGTGAGGACAGTCTCATGCGAAAAATCATCCTACTCGCCGTTTTGGCGGCATCGATGGCGACACCTGCGCTCGCGATCAATCGCTATAACTCCATGTCATACAGCTGCTCGGCGGCGCAGGCATTGATCGGCCGCGAGCGCGCGGTGATTTTCCGTCACCCGGCGGAACGCACAAAAAATTTGACGCTTTACGACCGCTATGTCAGCGACCGAGGTGCCTGCAACTTCGGCGAATATGCATTTGAGGACACGCTGCCGACGAAGGACACCAAAAACTGTCCCGTGTATACCTGTCACTCGACAAGCGAATTGGATGACGACGAGATCTTACCCGGTCGCTGATGTCAGCACGCGGTCGTCCGGGCGCTGCGAGACCGACGAGCGACCGCAACTGACAGTGGTCGCGCGCAAGCTGAATTGGGCGGGATGATATTCTACTAATTGTCCCTTTTTGGACGCTTTTTGTTCTGGTATCCATCAGCAACATCTTATAGTTGCTCCGGATTTTTCGCTACCGTTTTTGGTGCATTGCAACATTGTGACATTGCATGTGCAGGGCATGTGCCTACTCGTCTCGCAAGGCGAAGCCATCTTCTCGACGCACTGGCTATGCCGGCTTTCTCGAGAGGAACCAGCCGAAGCGCGCTTTTGAGGTAATGATCAGCATGAGCTTCAGTGAGACCGTCATTCAGAAGGTGCGAATTTTGCGGTATTATAATACCCCATAGCTAGATCTTTGATATCGTTGACCATTTTTAACGAGCTCTCAAATAGCCAATCTTGACCTGAGATGGGCTTTCCCCTACAAGCCGCAGCAGAAACGCAGCCTTTCCGGGCTGCTTTCTTTTTGGCCGGGCCAAGCCTTTCCAATTCAAGCAACAAGAAACGCCCTGACCTTCGGGTTCTGGGTCCTAAAAGAGAGTATACAACATGGCAACCTTCTCCCAGAAGCCTGCAGAGGTGGAGAAGAAGTGGATCATCATCGACGCCGAAGGGCTCGTCGTTGGTCGTCTCGCTTCTGTTATCGCAATGCGTCTGCGTGGCAAGCATAAGGCTACCTTCACTCCGCACGTCGACGACGGCGACAACGTCATCGTCATCAATGCCGAGAAGGTCGTCTTCACCGGCAAGAAGTACGAAGACAAGGTTTACTACTGGCACACCGGTTATGCCGGCGGCATCAAGGAGCGTACCGCTCGCCAGCTGATCGAAGGCCGCTTTCCTGAGCGCGTTCTCGAAAAGGCTGTCGAACGCATGGTTCCGCGCGGCCCGCTCGGCCGTCGCCAGATGAAGAACCTGCGCGTCTACACCGGTTCCAACCATCCCCATGAAGCGCAGCAGCCGACCGTTCTCGACGTCGCCGCGCTGAACAGCAAGAACACAAGGAGCGCCTGAGCATGGCTGACCTCTCTTCCCTGAAGGATCTCGGCACGGTTTCGGAACAGCCTTCTGCTCCGGTTCACGTCCGCAAGGTCGACTCGCTCGGCCGCTCCTACGCCACCGGCAAGCGCAAGAACGCCGTTGCCCGCGTCTGGATCAAGCCAGGTTCCGGCAAGATCATCATCAACGGCCGCGAATTTGCGACGTATTTCGCACGTCCGGTTCTGCAGATGATCCTGCGCCAGCCGATCGTTGCTGCTGCCCGTGACGGCCAGTTCGACATCATCGCCACGGTTGCCGGCGGCGGTCTGTCCGGCCAGGCCGGTGCCGTTCGTCACGGTATCTCCAAGGCGCTTACCTACTTCGAACCCGGCCTGCGCGGCGTTCTGAAGAAGGGCGGCTTCCTGACACGCGACAGCCGTGTAGTTGAACGTAAGAAGTACGGCAAGGCGAAGGCCCGTCGTTCGTTCCAGTTCTCCAAGCGTTAATCGTTTGCGGTCTTCGGACTTCGGAAAGGCGGTGCTTCGGCGCCGCCTTTTTTGTGTTTCGGCAGCAAGTCGCCCGCCTCTCCCGGGACTTTAACAAATCGGCTTTGTGAACTATAATTCACGGGTGATCGAAGTCCGGCAGACCGCTATCTTTGCGAATTGGCTCGATGCGCTCCGAGACGCGCAGGCGCGCCAACGCATCGTCGTTCGCATCCGGCGGCTCGAACTTGGCAACCCCGGAGATATCAAGCCGGTCGGTGAAGGTGTCAGCGAAATGCGCATTACCCATGGCCCCGGCTACCGACTCTATTTCACCCGATCCGGCGACATGATCGTCGTTCTCTTATGCGGCGGCGACAAGTCATCGCAAGCAAGGGACATCGCGATCGCCCGGCAATTGGCTAAGGAGATTTGAATGCCCTTGGAAACCACCCGCTTTGACGTCCTGGACCATTTGACCACACCGGCCGACCGCATGCTCTATCTCGAAGCCGCTTTCGAGGACGGTGCTCCAGCGCTCATCGCCCAGGCCCTCGGCGACGTTGCCCGTGCCGCCGGCATGACGTCTGTCGCCAAGGAAGCGGGCATGACCCGGGAGGCGCTTTATAAATCACTGAGCGAGGCCGGTGATCCCCGACTGTCGACGTTTCTCGGCGTGATCAAGGCGCTGGGCTTGAAAGTGTCGATCTCGGCAGACCAGAATGCCGCGTAGGTTTGACGGGTAACGGGTGAAAGAGGATAGCTTGCGCTTGTCGATCCTCCCGCGCGGGCATCGTCAGCGGGAATAGTCTGGGAGACGATGCGGCCGCCTTTTTTGCTCTCCACCCGTTGCAATACGTACGGCTGTCGGTGACATTCATCTTTGAGTCACTCAGGCTTTGAAGACTATGTCTGGCCGTCAGTTATTCGCAGAACTGCAGCGTAAAATGACGAGGCAAGCACGCGCGGCCGCTGCGGCTGAAACTGCGTGGCTCGAAGACGAAATGAATGCGAAGGACAGCAGCTTGGCCAGCAAATCCATCGACCACGCCTTTACCGCAACCTCCCTCACCTCGGCCGCCAGCGACCCCACCTTCGCCGGTACCCTGTCGTTCATGCGGCGCCGCTTCACCAAGGATCCGACAGGCGCAGATGCCGTCGTGTGGGGCATCCCCTTCGATGCGGCCACCTCCAATCGCCCCGGCGCCCGCTTCGGGCCGCAGGCGATCCGCCGCGCCTCGGCGATCTTCGACAACGATCCGCAATATCCGTTCGGGCGCGACCTGTTCGCCGAAATGGCTGTCATCGACTATGGCGACGGCCTGCTCGACTATGGCAATCATGCCGCTACGCCTGCGGCAATAGAACGCCAGGCCAACACGCTGCTCGACAGCGGTGCCTTCCTGCTGACGCTCGGCGGCGATCACTTTATCACCTGGCCGTTGCTGAAAGCCCATGTCGCGCGGCACGGGCCGCTGGCAATGGTGCAGTTCGACGCCCATCAGGACACCTGGACGGATGAGGCTGGGCGCATCGACCACGGCTCCTTCGTCGGCCGCGCGGTGCGCGACGGGTTGATCGATGCCTCCCGCTCGATCCAGATCGGCATCCGCACCCAGGCGCCGGAGGATTGCGGCATAGAGATGATCCATGGCTACGAAGTTGAGGACATGACAGCATCCGACATCGCCGCCCGGATCCTCGCCCGCACCGCCAGTGCGCCGGCCTATCTCACCTTCGACATCGACTGCCTCGATCCTGCCTATGCACCCGGTACCGGAACGCCTGTCGCCGGGGGGCCGTCGAGCGCCAAGATACTATCGGTGTTGCAGCGGTTGTCATCGCTCGACATCCGCGGCGCGGATGTCGTCGAGGTGGCGCCAGCCTACGACCACGCCGATATCACCGCCATTGCAGGCGCAACGGTGGCAATGTATATGCTCGGACTGCTTGCCGGGCGACTGGCGACAAGCCGCTGAGACCGTTGTTATCATTCTGAATCAAGTTGATGGCATACTGATTCCGCAGATCACGCGAACCCTTTGAAAGTGCAGGACGATCATGGCACCGAAAATCTTCATCGATGGCGAACACGGCACCACGGGCCTGCAGATCCGCACGCGTATGGCCGATCGCCGCGATGTGGAATTGCTGTCGATCCCGGAAGCACAGAGACGCGATGCGGCAATCCGCGAGGATATGCTGAACAGCGCCGATATCGCCATTCTCTGCCTGCCGGACGATGCTTCCCGCGAAGCGGTGGCCATGGTGTCCGGCAACAACAATGTCCGCATCATCGACACCTCGACGGCTCACCGTATCGATCCGAACTGGGCCTACGGCTTTGCCGAGATGGCCAAGGGCCAGGACGCCAAGATCGCGGCGGCGCGTCTCGTCGCCAATCCTGGATGCTATCCGACCGGTGCCATCGCGCTGATAAGGCCGCTGAGGGCTGCCGGCATGCTGCCGGATGGCTATCCCGTTACCGTCAATGCGGTCTCCGGCTATACCGGTGGTGGCAAGCAGATGATCGCCCAGATGGAAGACCCGAGCCGGCCTGACTCGATCTCGTCGCCACACTTCCTGTATGGCCTGCCGCTCAATCACAAGCATGTGCCTGAAATGACCACCCATGGCCTGCTCGACCGCGCACCGCTCTTCTCGCCGTCGGTTGGCAAGTTTCCGCAGGGCATGATCGTCCAAGTCCCATTGCATCTGGATGCCTTGGCGGAAGGAACGACGCTGGAAACCATCCACGCGGCGCTCACGGACTACTACGCCGGACAGGATATCGTCGAGGTCGTGTCGCTCGATGCCAGCCGCGCCCAGCCCCGCGTCGATGCGGTCGAACTGGCCGGCAAGGATACGATGAAGCTTTTCGTATTCGGAACGCCGGGTGGCAGCCAGGTCAATCTGGTGGCGCTGCTCGACAATCTCGGAAAGGGCGCTTCAGGTGCTGCCGTGCAGAACATGGACCTGATGCTGTCCGCCTGAAACCCCGGGAGTAAGCCAAGCAATGTCTCTGGATGCGCTGCGGGCTGTCGTTGACGCCTGGTTTATCGCATCCCTGCCTGCACATGGTCTGGTGGCGCTTGTCGCCATCGCCCTCGTTGCCGGTCTTGCGCGTGGTTTTTCAGGATTTGGCGCGGCGTTGATCCTCATTCCGCTCGGTGGTGCACTGATTGGCCCAAGGTTGATTTCTCCGGTGCTGCTGGTGGTCGATGGGCTGGCGACGCTTGGAATGGTACGTCCGGCCTTTCATCTGGCGAACCGGCGCGAGGTGGTGACGATGGCGGCCGGGGCTATCATCGGCGTGCCACTCGGCACCGCCGTACTCGCGCTGATTGATCCGCTGCTGCTGCGCTGGCTGATCACCGCAATCGCCGCATGCCTGCTGACGCTGCTGGTATCCGGCTGGCGCTACCACGGCGAGCCGACGCGGCCGTTGACGGCGGCGGTCGGTTTCATAGCGGGGTTGTTCAGTGGCGCGGCCCAGCTTGGTGGGCCGCCGGTGGTTGCCTTCTGGCTCGGTGGCAAAAGCAACTTTACCCGCGTCCGCTCCAACATCATCCTCTACTTCTCGATCTCGACCATCCTCAGCGTCGTCAGCTACTATGCCGGCGGCCTGTTCGTTGCGCAGGTGTTTGCGCTGACGGTTGTGATCCTGCCGAGCTATGCGCTCGGCCTTTACGGTGGAGCGAGGCTGTTCGGCCTCGCCCGCGAAAGCACCTTCCGTTGGATCTGCTATGCGCTGATCGGCACGTCTGCTGTGCTCGGTATGCCGGCGCTGGATGGCATCTTCCGCTAGACCGGATGCCCCACAGACTTCAGCTCTACCGATGCTTGGGACCGTTTATTGCGGCGCGCAGACGGGAAGCGGCCTGCCGGGCTTCGGGGGATTGTCGGCCTTATACTTGGCGATCACCGGCTCGAGAGTTGTCTTCGACCAGAATTTCGGGGTGCCGATCTTCTGCAGGCATTGATCGTTCCAGTACAGCCTCGCTTGCGACAGCGATGCATGGGACGCAGCGGCTTTGGCAACGGCTGAGATGTCTGATGACTCCGGATAGATATAAAGCGTCGTCGGGTTGTCCTTGACCATGGAGATGACCTGGTTGGCATCGGTCGGCGACCAGCTGGTGCAGCCATTGCTACGGCCGCCGGCGTAATTAACCAGATTGCCGAACGGCACATAGCCGTCCTTGTTGGCGTAGGGACTTGCCGGGGCCTTCATCATGCACATGGCGGCCACCTTCGCGGCTGCGTGACCGCCGATAACGCGGGCGCGCGCATTTGCAGTATCCCCCTCGCCGTCGAACTGTAGGAAGGATCGCATGAAGACAGCGTCCTTAACGCCCGATGACTTGTAATATCCCTTGAAGGAGGTCTTCACCTCGCTGGTGACATAGGAGCCACCCGTCGTCAGGTTGGAGTCCATAGCGTTGCCGAAATTGCGGGCACATTCCCGGCCGTTGGAGAAATCGACGACACCTGGAAGCTTCGTACCGCTGCCGTGGCCGGCTGCGATCGCGCGAAACGACTGGCTGGCCTCGCAGATGATGTAGAAGCGGCCACCCGAGGTTTCGCTGCCGGGATCGTTCGGCTTGGTGGCATCCATTGCAAAATAGCAGGGGTTCCGGACCCTGCCTTCGCTGACGCGCTGCTGGTAGAGAACACGGGCGCGCTTCAGGACAGGCCGCGCAATCTGGCCCGGTCCGAGCCCGACATGGGCATCGAGCCAGGATGGGAAGGAGCCCGACTGCTGGACGGCAGAGGCTGGCACGGCGCTGCCGAGGAGCGCCGCAATGCTGAAGACGCCAATGGTCTGGCCGATGGTCCGAAAGGTCGAAGGCAACCGCACGTACTAAGCACTCCTAGAGAATCAGGGCTCGCCCTAGCATGCAGCGAGCCGTCAAACACAGTCGATAGAGCGATTCGGAGCATATTTCGTAAACAGGCGAGTCAATCCTTCGTGAGCCGACGGTTTTTGCGGGAAACTTGCTTCATTGAAGGGACATCCCGGTAGCGGAAGCAGATTGCATCGCTCATTCGAACAGATCGAGCGAGATGCTGTCGCTGATGCGCGACGATATCTTGTGGCGGCTCGTCATGATCTCGGCGCGCATCAGGCCTTGCGGATCGTAGAGATCGGTTGCCCGCTCGATCAGCCAGACGCGTCGGTGCGTCTCCAAAGCTGCCCTAACCTGCTGGCGATCCTCGGGCATGATTTTCGGCGCGCCGCGATTGCTGACGTAGACGCGTGGCAACCCAAGCGCTGGAAACGGCGCAGGCAGCACCATCAAATCCGGGAATGGCTGGGTGCGGACAATGTAGTACCGCAGAGGAGCATCGAGTTCGTTCGGGGAGGCTATGACCAGATCGCCGGGCTCGGCATCTGCCGCAATGGATGCGACGAGGCCGCGCCAGTCCTCTGTGTCCAGGTGATAGACTGCGTTGGTCGACATCAGGCACATGCCGATGAACAGCACGACGGTCACCAGTCGCAGGCTTGCCCAGCGGCTTCTGGCCAGCATACCGATGGCGATCAATCCGAGCACCGTCGGCGCCATCCATTCGAACAGGCGGTCGATGTAGACAGGCTTTATGAAATAGCTGATCGCCAGCATTGTCGCCCATGGCAGGAACACCACGACCAGGACGAGCGCTGCCAGGGGCCGCTGGTTGCGCCAGACCGACGCCATGCCTGCGAGGAACAGCAGGACAGCCGGAATGAAGGGTAGATAGCCGCCTGCAACCAGGAACCAGGCGGTCAATAGGTCCCAGGGCGAGAAGGTGATCCAGAATTCGAGCGACGCCATGCCGGAATTTTGCCGGATGAACATCGGCAGGAAGGGCGACCACAGCAGGAGTGCCACGACGCCCGGCAAGGCGACAGCTAGAGCCTGCCCTGCCCGGCGGCCGGGAACGAAGACAAGCAGCGACGTTATCAGCCCGGCCCATATCCCGAGGGCGACCAGGATGCCGGTGTCGTGAAGCCACATCGTCGCGGCCGTAGAGAGCCCCAGAGCTGCCATCGGTGGTACGAGAGGGCGCATGAGAAAAGACTGCTCAGCACCGGCCCGCAGCCGCTGCAGCAGGATCAGCGCCGAGAGAACGGCAATAGATGCTGCAAAAGTTTCCAGCGCGTAGGGTCGCGCCTGCTGCGCATAATTGATGCTGCCCGCGTTGATCGCCAGCAGCAGCGCCGCCAGCAGTGCAATCCGGTCGCCACGTGGACCGGCATTGAGGACGCGACCGGCTCCCGTAACCAGCAGGATGGTGGCGACGCTTGCCAGTACCGAAGGCATGCGAAGAGCGGCCTCCGAGTTGCCGAACAGCATCGTCCAGCCCTTGAGGAGGGTATAGTACATCGGCGGATGGGTTTCGTAGAGCGGCACCTCGGTCCACAGCGCACGCAGCGGCAGCGCGGCAAACCATGCCGTATAGGCCTCATCCAGCCAAAGCGACCGGGTAGCCAGGTTGGGCAGCCGCAACGCAAGCCCGAGCAACGTTATCGCGACGCAGGCAATCCAGAATATGCGGGTGCCGAGGGGCGCATCCCTGGCGAGCAATCCCCTCAGCGACATCCCACTCCGGCCACGCGCCCGGCCGGCATCCGCGGGTCCCTCAGACATGGTCCTGGTGCGCCGTGGCAAGTGGCAGTCCTGAGACTACGACCTCATGGCGACGCTTGATGAGGTAGATGGGCCGGCGCTTCGACTCGAGATAGATGCGGCCGATATATTCCCCGAGCGTCCCGATGCCGATCAGTTGTATGCCGCCGAGGAGAAGGATTGCGGTCGCCAGCGACGCGTAGCCTGGCACATCGACGCCCTCGATCAAGGTTCGCAGAATGAGGAAAGCGGCGCGGCCGATAGCGACCAGCGCGACGGCGACCCCGAGATAGGTCCAGATACGCATCGGCAGCGTGCTGAAGCTGGTAATGCCCTCGAGGGCGAAATTCCACAGGCGCCAGCCGGCGAATTTGCTCTGACCGGCAACGCGCGCCTCGCGGGTATAATCGACGATTGCCGTCTCATAGCCGACCCAGGCGAACAGGCCCTTCATGAAGCGATGCGACTCCGGCAATTGCTTGACGGCGTCGACGACCTCACGCGTCATTAGCCGGAAGTCACCGACGTTTTCCGGGATCTGCACATCCGAGACGGCGTTGTGGAGACGATAGAACCAGGACGCCGTTAGCCGCTTGGCAGCGCCGTCCGAGCGGCGATCTGTGCGACGGGCGAGCACGACGTCATATCCTTCACGCCAGCGCTCTACCAGCCTTGCGATCAGTTCGGGCGGATCCTGCAGGTCGGCATCGAAAGGAACGACAGCATCGCCACGGCTTTCGTCGATGGCAGCCGAGAGGGCGGCCTCCTTGCCGAAATTTCGGGTGAGATCGATGACGCGAATGCGAGGGTCGCTGCGGGCCGCGGAAAGGAGCAGGCGCAAGGTGTCGTCGCGGCTACCATCGTTGACGCAAACGATCTCGAAGCGCAGCGCAGGAATGACCTCCAGAGCCGGGACGACGGCGGCAAAGAAGACCGCAACCGTCTCTTCCTCATTGTAGAAAGGCACGACCAGCGACAGCAGAGGCATTTTGCCGCCGCTGTTTTCGTCTTGTAGCTGCCAGTTCATCTGCATCCCATCGCTTTTGCGCAGAATGCAACTATTTGCCGATTCGGCCAATGACTTCGCGCGGCATGATCGCCGGCAGCGTCAGGCGCCAACAACCACCGTGGTGTCGCGCGGATATTCGCCGTAGAAACCGCGCCAGTTGGCCACAGCGAACCCGAACACGACAAGGGCACCGCCCTGGTGCGCGAGTGCCAGATGCAGAGGCACCTGCATCAGCAGCGTGGCGATGCCGAGCCCGGCCTGGCAAAGCACCAGAAACGCCAGTACGACGGCACGGCGGGTGTGGGTGCTGCCGGGTGTGACACGCAGGCAGACGATCATGTTGACCAGCACCACGGCAGTCAGCGCGTAGGCCCCAAGACGATGGACATATTGCACGAGCTTCGGGTTCTCGAAGAAATTGATCCACCACGGGTTCTGGACGAACAGGTCGCCGGGAACGACGGCGCCGTCCATCAACGGCCAGGTGTTGTAGCTGAGGCCGGCATGCAAGCCTGCGACCAGCGCACCGAGGTAGATCTGGAACAAGGCCATCAGGGCAATCAGACCGGCAATCCGGCCGGAATGGCTGCTCGGCGGCGCGTCGTCCGAATGCGGGGTCAGCGCCCGCATCACCCACATACAGGCAGCAAAGATCAGGCAGGCCGTGACAAGATGCGTGGCCAGCCGGTACTGGCTGACATCGGTGCGGGCTTCAAGGCCCGACGACACCATCCACCAGCCGATGGCGCCCTGAAGGCCGCCAAGCGCAAAAATGCCAACCAGCGGCAGCCGCAGGCTTTTCTCGATGCGGCCGGTCGCCCAGAAGAAGATCAGAGGCACGGCAAAGATGACGCCCATGGCACGCGCAAGCAACCGATGCGCCCATTCCCACCAGAAGATGCTCTTGAAATCATCGACCGTGATGTCGCTGTTCAGCAGCTTGAATTGTGGGATCTGCTTGTAGCGATCGAACTCATCCTGCCACTCGGCGGCGTTCAAAGGCGGGATCACGCCGTGGATCGGCTTCCACTCGGTGATCGACAGTCCGGATTGGGTCAGCCGCGTCGCGCCGCCGACCAGAACCAGGCAGAACAGCGACAGTAGCACGAGGCCGAGCCAGATGCGGACGGCGCGGCGATTGCGGTCCTGCCGGGCAACCTCGCCGCGAACGGCCTGTTCGGTGGAAAAATGTGCAACAGCCATGGTGGGCTCCTTCAATCTGCCTGTTGATTTGCCCCAGCGCGCGGTGCAAAACAAGGGCTGCGCCTTTGCGGCATGGGGTCGCAACTCCCCGTCCCCGCAATCGACTGCCGAGGAGAGTGCCATCATGCCCATCCGCCTGCGCAAATTCATTGGCACCATCCTGTTGATCGTGCTGGTGCTCGGCTATGCTCTGCTGGCGACGACCGTGGCAGTCAATGCGCTCGGAGCCTCGCCCTGGTGGGTGCACCTCACCTACTTCTTCCTCACCGGCCTATTGTGGATCCTGCCGGCGATGGGATTGATCAAATGGATGTCTGGACCGAAGCAGGGCTAGCTGCCTGCCGCGTTAACCGCCGGCTAAGCATGATCGCCGGAAGACACCGGCCAAACCTGCGCTTAAACCTAAAATAGACGGCCTCGCCCCTAGCGTGCGCCTGCAGAACAGGCGCGGAGGCCAAAGTGCGGACGGCGACAGGCGAAACCGGAACATCGACCGATGGCGAAACCGCAGTGGTCGCACAGCCTCGGCCAGCATCGCCTTTGCAGGCCGGCAACGGCGCGCTGACGATCACCGTCAGCGACAACATGGTGCCTCTGGAAGCGGAATGGCGTGGGTTAGAGCGAGACAGGCTGATCTCCCTGCACCAGAGTTTCGGGTGGTGCGCGGCCTGGGTCGAGACTTATCGGCCGACGCTTGCCATCCTGCACGCGAGTATCGGTTCCGAAGTGGCTTTCATTCTGCCTCTGGAAATCGTCCGCAGCCATGGCGTCAGAACCGCGCGCTTCATCGGCGCTCCACGCAGCAACATCAATACCGGCTTGTTCTCCGCGAAATTTCTTGCCGACGTCACAACCCTTTCGGCAGATGTTCAGGCGGCCATCGCTGTCGCGTTGCGCGGGCACGCCGATCTGCTGTTGCTGTCGAACCTGCCGCTGGAGTGGCGCGGTCGTGTCAGCCCCCTCGCCTCACTACCCTTCGTCGAAAACCAAAACCGTGCCTTCCAGCTGCCTCTGCTGGGTTCGTTCGAGGAAACGCTCAGCCAGGTCAATGCGAAAAGGCGTCGCAAGAAGCATCGGTCCCAGACGAAGTTACTGAATGAAATCGGTGGTTTCGAGCATGTCGTCGCGACGACGTCGGAGGAAAAGCGGCGGATGCTCGATCTTTTCCTGCAGCAGAAAGCAGAACGGTTCAGAGCGGCCGGGCTGCCGGATGTCTTCCAGGGAAGCGACGCCCGCGACTTCCTGCTGCGCTTGCTCGCGACGAAAAATGTCGAGGGCGACAGCATCGCGCTCGAATTGCACGCCATCAGGCTCAAGGGACGGCATGACGGTCATCTGCCGGCAATTGCAGCCCTGTCGCGCAAGGGAGACCACGTCATCTGCCAGTTTGCCTCAATCGACGAGAGCGTCGTCCCGGAGGCCAGCCCCGGCGAACTGCTGTTCTGGGTGATGATCGAGAAGTGCCAGGAATCCGGCGTCGCGCTGTTCGACTTCGGCATCGGCGACCAGCTCTACAAGCGCTCGTGGTGCCCGGTGCAGACGGTGCAGCACGATATCCTGCTGCCGGTCTCGCCACTCGGGAGGGTCGCCGCTTTCGGGCAGAGAAGCATGACGCGGGCAAAGGCTCTGATCAAAGGAAACCCGCGCCTGTACAGTGCCATCCAGAAATTGAGGGCTCGCCGCCAGCAGGCGACAACGCCGGACGAAGCCTGAAGCAAGCCTCAGGCGGCGGTGCGGTGCCGGTCCTCGTCACCGTCGCTGCTGATGCCGGACATCAGCACCAGATGCTCGTAGCCGGCCTGCTGGAAATCATGCATGACGGCGACGAACTTCACCTCATCCGGCACGGGCATGGAGAGGATAATCTCTACATCCTTGCTGCGCGTCAATTTCGCAATGCCGTCGACCTTCACCGCCCCGCATTCGACCAGCACCAGATCATAGGCCGACGCCAGTGCTTCGAGGATCAGCGAAAGCCGGTCGGCTTCGTGCATGGCGCTTGCAAGATCGCTTGCTCCGAGCGGCACCAGATGGGCGTCGGAGAGGCGGTCGGGATGAATGGTGTCGGCAAACGCTGCCTCACCGCACAAAAGATCGGTCACGCCCGGAAGTCCTGGCTTGTCGGCCATCAGGCGCGTCGGGCAGGCTGTGCCGGTCATGTCAACAAGCACGACGCGACGGCCGCTGTCGGCGATGGTGCGGGCCAGCATGACGGTGGCAGTCGAACCGGCGTCACCATCCGGCGACACGGCGATCGCCATCGGCACCTTGGCATCGATGAAGTATTCGGCGACCGATGGGATCGAGAAGTCCTCCACCGCCTCGACAGCTGCGGCAGGCAGCGCTTCCGGCTCGACGACGACGGCGGTCGGCGGGGGCTGAATAATTGTCTCCGGCTGCACAGTAGCCCGTTCGGGCACCCTGCGCGTTGCCGACAGCAGGCTTGCGGGCACCACAGCACGGCGTAGCGGCGCAGCCGTCGCGCTCAGCGGGCTATCGTCTTCGAACACGGTCTCACGGCGCGCACTGTCGTTGGGTAGGCCCACCGGCCGAAGGGCGCGACCGCTGAACAGCTCCATGAGCATGATGACGATGGCACTGAGCACGAAGGCGGCGACGGCGGCGATGACGACGATCGGCCCGACCTTCGGGAAGTAGGGGTCGACCGGCTCGACGGCACTCGACACGATGCGTGCGTCGGCAGGGCTGGAATTCTTGTCGGAACGGGAGGCCGCCTCGCGGTAGCGGGCAAGATAGGTCTCGAGCAGCTGCCGCTCGGCAGTTGCCTCACGCTCCAAGGCGTTGAGGCCGACTGTGTCTTCACCGGCACGGGCGCTGTCCGCCTTAAGAAGCTTTGACTGGCCCAACAACTGCTGCTCGCGCATCGCGGCGATCTTTGCCTCGTTGTCGATGCCGGTAAGGATCTTGCGGGTCTCGCGGGTGATCTGCGAGCGGATATCAGCCAGTTGGGCGCGCAGGCTCTTCAGCCGAGGGTGACCGTCCATCAGCGTCGTCGAAAGGTCGGAGATCTGCGATTCAAGACCGGATTCGGTCGTCTTGAGACGCTGCATGGTCTGCGAGCCGCTGACGTCGTTCAGCGTGTCGGTGGGGCCGCCGGAGGCCAGTGCATTGCGCACGGCCTGGGCCCGGGCATCGGCATTCGCCTTGTCGCCGCGCACCTGGGCAAGCTGCGTAGAGATGTCTGTCAGCTGCTGGTTGGAAAAGCTGGTGGTGTCGTTGGTCTGCAGCAGGCCATTGGCACTGCGATAGTCGGCCACCTTCTTTTCGGCTTCCGCCACCTTTATGCGCAGGTTGGCGATCTCCGGCTCCAGCCAGCGGGTTGCCTCGGCGTTGGAATCGAGCTTGGCACCGCTCTCCATGGACAGATAGACCGAAGCCATGGCGTTCGGAACGCTCTCTGCCAGCTTCGGATCCCGCGAGGTGAACTGGATGCCGATGACGCGCGACGTGTTGATCTGGTAGACCTGCAGCCGCTCGGTGAAAGCATCGAGAATGCGCTCCTCCGGTGCCTTGTCGGATGAAGGCTTCTTCAGATGCAGGGTGACCAACAGACCGGACAGCGCCGACGACCGCGCGCTGTCCTCGAACTCCGGCAGGTCGTAGAGCTTCAGCTGGGTAATCACCTGCTTGATCAGGTCGGCCGACTGCAGGATCTGCACCTGGCTGGCGATATTGAGTTCATCGAGCAGCGACGCATCGTTGCTGCCGGCACTTGCCTGGTTGCTGGTAGTGGCAAAGGCCGCAGCGCGCGGCTCGATCAGCACCCTCGTCTCGCTGCGATATTCGGGCGAGACGACCTTGGCGATCACGAAGGCGCCAAGAGCGGCGGCAGTGACGATGAGTACCACGCGCAGCCGCCGGCGCCATACGGCCCGGAAAAGCTGGCTCAAGTCTATGTCGACATCCTGCTGGTTGCTGTTTACGCCGGGCATACCGCACTCCGATACTCGTTTGGCGGCAACCGTAGACGACTATGGTAACGCAAGGGTTAAGGCCCTTCTTCCGCTGAACCGGCGCAATCTCCGCAATTTGTCGTCCCGATTTACCGTCTGTTAACCCTAACAGACCGATAACGGGTTCATGATTTTATTCCTTTGTGAGCACGCGGATGTCATTCGCTAAGCGTAACATCGTCGTCGTCCTGAGCATGGCTGTCCTCGGCATCGCCCTGAGCGGCTGCGTGAGCTATAAGCCGGCGCCAGAGGCGTTCAGCGCAGCGACTATCCAGCCCTACCGGCTCGATAGCGGTGACCGCCTGCGTGTGACCGTGTTCGAGCAGCAAGCGCTCACAAATACCTATACGGTCGATCAGGCCGGTTATATCTCGGTGCCGCTGATCGGCCAGGTGACCGCCCGTGGCAAGACGATGCAGCAACTGTCCGGCGAGATCGCGTCGAAGCTCAAGCAGGGCTACCTGCGCGACCCGGACGTCTCCATCGACGTCGACCGCTATCGCTCCATCTATGTCATGGGCGAAGTCGGCCAGCCCGGCCAATACTCCTATGTCCCGGGCATGACGATCCAGAATGCGGTAGCCGCCGCCGGCGGCTTTACGCCGCGCGCCTATCAGGGCAATACAGACGTGACCCGCAAGATCAACGGCCATGTGATGACAGGGCGCGTCGGGATCTCCGATGCGGTGCTTGCAGGCGACACCATCTACGTCCGCGAAAGGCTGTTCTGATTTTCGATGGCGAAGCCTTTGCGCATTATCCATTGCTTCAGGTCGCCCGTTGGCGGGATCTTCAGGCATGTGCGCGATCTGGCCGAGCAGCACAGCCGGGCCGGCCATCACGTCGGGATCGTCTGCGACAGCCTGACCGGCGGAGCGCACGAGGATGCGCTGTTTGACGAAATAAAGCCGTTCCTGGCGCTTGGTCTGACGCGTATGCCGATCCACCGTTCGGTGAGTTTTGCGGACGTACCGGCGATTTGGCGGGGCTACGGGACGATCAAGAGTTTGCGGCCGGACGTGCTGCACGGACATGGCGCCAAAGGCGGCATGCTGGCGCGCGTCATCGGCACAGTGTTGCGGGTGAACAGGTATCGCGTTGCCCGCGTCTATACCGCCCATGGAGGCAGCCTGCATTTTTCAAAGGCGTCCCTCAAGGGACGCGCAGTGTTCACGATGGAACGCCTGCAGGAGCGCCTGACGGACGCGCTGATTTTCATTTGCGATTTCGAGAGGCACGCCTACGAGGCCAAGGTCGGCCCTCCCTCCCCCATCTCGAGGCTCGTCTACAACGGCATCAACGAGCGGGATTTCAGGACTGTTCCAACCCGATCAGACTCCGTCGACTTCGTCTATATCGGCATGCTTCGGGACCTCAAGGGTCCCGATCTGTTTATAGAGGCCTTTGGGCAGACCGAGAGACTGGTCGGTCGGCCATTGTCCGCGCTGTTGATCGGCGATGGACAGGACAGGGACAAATACATGAGAATGATAGTCGCGGACGGACTTTATCCGCGGGTCGGTATTCTTCCCGCCATGCGTATCGAGGACGCCCTGTCGATGTCGCAGACGGTCGTTGTTCCCTCCCGCGCCGAATCCATGCCCTATATCGTGCTCGAGGCACTGGCGGCCAGCAAGGGCGTCATCGCATCGGCAGTCGGTGGAATTCCCGAAGTGCTGGGCGCAACCAGCCGAGGCCTTGCCGAAGCCGGCAACGTGGCAGACCTTGCGCGTATCATGGCTGCCTCGATCACCGAACCGGACTGGCGTATCCGCGTGATGCCTGGTCTCGAAATGATACACAAAAGATTTTCAGCGCCCGTTATGGCAGGCGAAATTCTGAAGCTATATACAGATATACTGGATCTCCGGGCCAGTTCCTAAAATTTAACCTACCTTACTAAGCCATCCTTAGGGGCCTTTCGATAGAAATTGATACGTCAGTGAGACGGATCGAGAGCGATGACAAATATCGAAAAGCCTGATGACTTCGACCTCGACAAAATTCGCAAGAGCGTCTCGGAAATCCGTGCTCGCAGTCCCGACGAAAAGGTCGAGGCCGAGGGCAGCGTCAAGCTCAATCCGTTTGCGCGTCAGATCGCCGAGCAGTTTCGCGAAGGCAATTACACGCCGTCGATCATCATCGGCCAGTTCATGCTGTTCGAGTTCCTATCGTTGCTGGCACTGGGACTGCTGCTGCTTTACCTGCGTTTCGGCAGCCCGACCTACGAAGCGCTGATCCAGGTTCCGGTCACGGTGCTCGTCGCCGGGATCAATATTCTCTCGCTGCAAGTTTTTGACACCTACCAGATACCGGTGCTGCGCGCGCCGACGCGCCATCTCCGCCGCATCGTTTTCGGTTGGGCACTGCCGTTCGTCGCAATGCCGCTGTTTGCGATTGCCCTGAAGATGCTGCCGACTTTTCCGCCGCGGCTGATCATGAGCTGGTGCCTGATCGGCATGGCGTTCCTGTTTGCGGAGCGGCTGCTGTTTGCCTGGGGCATTCGCCGCTGGGCGCGAAACGGCATCATGGAACGTCGCGCGGTCATCGTCGGCGGCGGTCAACCTGCCAAGGAGCTAATCCGGGCGCTGGAGGATCAGGTCGACAACGATATCCGCATCTGCGGCATTTTCGATGACCGCGGAGAAAGACGATCGCCCGTCGTCGTCGCCGGCTATCCGAAACTCGGCACAGTCGCCGAGCTCGTGGAATTTGCCCGCGTCACCCGTATCGACATGCTGATCATCGCCCTGCCGATATCGGCGGAGGAGCGTATCCTGCAGCTTCTCAAGAAGGTGTGGGTGCTTCCGGTCGATATCCGGCTCGCCGCCCATGCCAACAAGCTGCGCTTCCGGCCGCGGGCCTATTCGCATGTCGGCTCTGTGCCGATGCTCGACATCTTCAACAAGCCGATCCCCGACTGGGACTCGGTCGCCAAGCGGGTCTTCGACGTATTTTTCAGCGTGCTGGCACTGCTGTTGCTTTGGCCGGTGATGGTCGGCGCGGCGATTGCCATCAAGGTAAACTCGAAGGGGCCGGTCTTCTTCATGCAGAAGCGCCACGGCTTCAACAACGAGATCATCAAGATCTTCAAGTTCCGCTCCATGTATACCGACATGGGCGACCCGACAGCCCGCAATGCCGTCACCAAGGGCGATCCGCGCGTTACCAGCGTCGGCCGCTTCATCCGCAAGTCGTCCATCGACGAACTGCCGCAACTGTTCAACGTGCTGCTGGGCACACTGTCGCTGGTCGGCCCACGCCCCCATGCGGTTGCCGCCGCCAGCCATGACCGATCCTATGGCGATGTCGTCGAGGGGTATTTTGCCCGCCACCGCGTCAAGCCCGGCGTTACCGGCTGGGCGCAGATCAACGGCTGGCGCGGCGAGATCGACAATGACGACAAGATCAAATTCCGCACGGCCTATGACCTCTATTACATCGAGAACTGGTCGCTGCTTTTCGATCTCAAGATCCTGTTCCTGACGCCGATCCGCCTGTTCAACACCGAAAACGCCTATTGAGCCCGATGAGCACGTTCGCCACCCCATCACCGCAGGTCACCCAACCGCAACTCGCCGCATTGCGGCTGATCGGCACCGGCTGCGTTGCGTTCGGCGTCTTCCTCTCCGGCTTCGTCGTCGCGGAACCGGCGCCGTACGAACTGTGGATGGCGATGCTGATCGGCCTCTGGTTCATGCTCGGACTGCGCATATCGCGCAGCGTGGCGCCGTTGCTCGTGCTGTTTCTGACATTCAACATCGGCGGGATGCTGTCGATGACACAGATGCGCGATCTCGGCAGCGCAGAAATGGACGCACCGATCTATATCGCCGTCTCCACCTTTCTTGCCCTCAGCGCAGTGTTTTATGCCGCCATCATCGAGCACAACGCCAATGTGCTGAAGCTGATGTTCAAGGTCTGGGTGGCTGCTGCCATCATTACGGCCTTGCTCGGTATTCTCGGCTATTTCCATGCCTTTCCCGGTGCCGGCATGTTCACACGCTACGACCGCGCAATGGGCGCCTTCCAGGATCCGAACGTCTTCGGTCCCTATCTCGTGGCGCCGACGCTGTATCTCATCCATGGCATCATCATCGACGACCTCCGTAAGGCGCCCCTGAAGGCAATCGGATTGACCATCCTCGCACTCGGCATCTTCCTGTCGTTTTCGCGCGCCGCATGGGGCCTGTTCGGCTTCTCGTCCGTGGCGCTGGTGTTCTTCATGCTGCTCAAGCACCGCAGCAACACGTTTCGCCTGCGCATCCTTGTCATGACGCTGACGGCGATCCTCCTGCTCGGAGCCGCACTTCTGGTCGCCCTGCAGTTCCACCAGGTCAGCGACCTGTTTTCGACCCGCACCCAGCTCGTGCAGGACTATGACGGAGGGCACCTAGGGCGCTTCGAGCGCCATCGGATCGGCTTCCTGCTGTCGATGCAGCGCCCGCTCGGCATCGGTCCGCTGGTGTTTGCGACAATGTTCCGCGAGGACGAACACAACATCTGGCTGAAGACGCTGACGACCTACGGCTGGATCGGGTTTTTCTGCTGGGTGAGCATGATCTGCTGGACCATCTATATCGGCTTCAAGAACGTGTTGAAGGAACGGCCCTGGCAACCGTTCCTGATGATTGCCTGGATCGTCGTTCTCGGCCACGTCGGCATCGGCAACGTCATCGACACGGATCACTGGCGCCATCTCTACATGCTGATCGGGATCGTCTGGGGCTGCGGTGCGCTCGAAGTTCGCCACCAGCACCGGCTTGCCCGGGGAGAAATCGCGGCATGAACGCCAGCACCGCGACGACGCACCTGTCGATGCTGCAGATCCTCGAGCCCGGCGGCGGCGGCTCCGGCCGGCATTTCCTCGACCTCTGCCGGGCCATGCAACACCGTGGCCATGCCGTGACGGCGATCTATTCACCGGTGCGCGCCGAACAGAAATTTATCGAGGAACTAGAGGGCATGGGCCTCACCGCCGTGCATTCCGTCGGCATGAAGCGGGCTCTCGGCCCGGCCGACTTCACCGCCTGGCTGGAAATCCGCCGGATCATCGCCACGCATGGCCCGTTCGACCTGATCCATGGCCATAGTTCGAAGGCCGGGGCTCTCGCGCGCCTGCGGCTCCCCTGGTCGAAGACGCCGGTGCTCTATACGCCGCACGCCTTCCGGACGATGGATCCCGCGCTCGGAGCAAAGCCGCGCTTTGTCTTCGGCAGCATCGAGCGGCTTCTCGGCACGTTCTTTTCTAACCGTGTGATCTGCGTCTCGCGCGACGAATACGACCACGCCGTCTCGATCGGCATTCCCAGACGCCGGCTGCGGGTCGTCTATAACGGCGTCGCCCGACCGCCGGTCGGCGAACGCGAGGCAATTCGTACCCGCTTTGGCATTGCTCCGGACGATATCCTCTTCGGCTTCGTCGGCAGGCTTTCCGCCCAGAAGGCGCCGGAACGTCTGGTCTCCGCCTTTGCACGCGTAGCAGAACGGCTGCCTTCCGCCAGGCTGCTGATGATCGGCAGCGGCGAGCTCGAGCACGAGGTCAGACTGCGCATGGCGGCGGTCGGTCTCGGAGACCGTGCTCATCTTGACAGCAGCATCCCCGGCCCTGTCGCCATCGACGCTTTCGATATCGTCGTCATGCCGAGCCGTTACGAGGCCATGTCCTACGTCATGCTGGAGGCAGCATCGGGCGCCAAGCCTCTGATCCTGACCGACGTCGGCGGCGTCAGCACGGTGCTCGAAGACGGTCGCAACGGGATCAGGATTGCCAACGGCGACGATCCGGCCGAGCTGGCAGCCGCGATGTTGAGCGCTGCCGAGCCGGAGACCAGGACGATCTTCACCGCCGAGGCGCAGCGCCGCCGCAACCGATACACGCTGTCAGGCATGGCCGACGAAACGGAGGAAATCTATTTCGAATTGCTCGGCCATCGCCTGCCGACCCTCTTGAGAACGCCGGAGAATGCCCTAGAGTTGAAGGCATGATCACAGCAGCACAAATCCGCGCCGCCCGCGCCATGACCGGCCTCTCCCTTCAGCAGCTGGCCGACGCCGCCAGGCTCACGTCCGCCGAGGTCGAAGCCATCGAAACCGGCGCTAGAACCGCCAACAGCCACGCAGTCTCGGCCATCCGCGCTGCGCTCGAATCAAGTGGGATACAGTTTCTCGCCGATGGCAGCCAGGACGGAGGCGGTGCCGGGCTGAGGCTGAAACACACCCACGGCGACGAGGGCACACGCCCCGAAAACCTCAATTCCACCAACGACGACTGAATTTAACGTTTCGACATCATTGCTCCGCTCGCAATAATTCCCGCAACGCATGGAACAAAAACGGCAGCCGCGCATTCCGCCCCCGCATTACGCTCAGGGGGACATCTTGAATCGCAGCAACGGGCTCTATCTCATCATCGGCGCACTGATCGTCGCCGTCATCGGCCTCGGCGCCTATGTTTATCACGAAAAGCAGAAGCCCGAGGGTGTCGAACTCACCATCGGCAAGAATGGCGTTTCCGTCGAACAGAAATGACCGACCGGGGTCGGCCGCCTCTCGCGACGCTGCCGACCGCGTGCTCCATTTGAACAGTGTTTCCTTCTATGAGCAGCTAAGGCGCCTACATCCTTTTCGGGCGGTGCAGTGATCAACCGCCATCCGAGACAGCGCTCAGGATCAGCCGCCTCTGAATTCACACCACTTTTAGATTTGAAGCCTAATCATTAGGTCTACTACACAATGTCGCCACTGGCGCGCTTGTCTGCCGCGAGCAGCACACTACATCTGCGCGGTCTGTCGCCCAATGGCGACTTATCCCACAAGGAGAAAAGCCAGTGAAAGCTGCAATCTACAGCGAACCAGGCACCCCGGATGTATTTCATTACGGCGAGGTTGCCGATCCTGTTCCCGCCGATGACGAGGTGCTCATCCGCGTCGAGGCTATCAGCATCGAGGGCGGCGACCTGATTAACCGGGCGCTGACCCGCCAGGGTGCCGATGAAGTGGTCGGCTATGCGGCAGCAGGCACGATCCTGCAGGTTGGCAAGGCTGTCACAGGGCTCTCCGTCGGGCAGCGCGTTGCAACTTTCCAATGGAAGGGATCGCATGCCACTCTTCGCGCGGTCACGGCGACAAATTGCTTCATCGTTCCCGATGACCTCGATATCGGCGTGGCGTCCGCCATTCCGGTCGGCCCAGGCACGGCAGCCTACGCTCTCAAGCTCGGTGCGTTGCAGAGCGGACAGACCGTCCTCGTGCTCGGCGCGAGCGGCGGCGTCGGTCTTGCCGCCGTCCAGCTTGCCGCCAAGGCCGGCGCACGGGTGATCGGAACCGGCACAAAGGCAGAGAGTTTAGAAAAGCTAAAGTCCTATGGTCTTTCCGACGCAATCGTCACCGCTGACAGGCCGGCGAGCGATCAGGTCCGCGCGCTTCTCGGGGGCAACGAGGTCGATCTCATCATCGACAATGTTGGTGGCGACGCGCTCGTCGATGCCCTCAAGATCTTGAAGGACGGCGGCAAGGCCGTGCTGATCGGCGTCTTCGGCGGCCGTAGCACCATGATTGATGCAGGCCAGATCCTGATGCACCGTCACGTCATCATCGGCTGCCTGCTCGGTACGGCGATGACCGATCCGGATGCACGCAGGCTTATCGAGGAACTGTTCCCGATGGCCAGGGACGGCGCCCTCAATGTCCCGATCGATGCCACCTTCCCCCTCTCAGAGGCATCCGCAGCCCACCGACGGGCCGAAGAACGCGGCCGCATCGGTCGCGTCATCATGACGGTCTAGGCTTTCGGGCAGATAGGCGTAGATTGGACTGCAGTCACAGGCGGCGTACCGTCGCCTGTGATACGCAAGCTCCCGCCAGCAGTTCATCGTCGTTGCGAACCTCTCGCCACCCGAATGATGGAAATGCTTCGTCGCATTACAATGCTGATTTCGAAGTCGTTTGACTTAAGCTTCTGAATCATCCGGCAAATGCAGCAACTCACCTCGACAAGATAGTGCCGATCGTTGCGGTGACGAGGATAACGGATTTAGCCTCTAAGCTGTACTGGCATAAAGTAGGAAAATTTACAAAGACCACTGGGGGTAATTCTTTGTTTTAAATTGGTCGGGGCGACAGGATTTGAACCTGCGACCCCTTGACCCCCAGTCAAGTGCGCTACCGGGCTGCGCTACGCCCCGACCCGCCTAAAAGGCTTGGTCTGATTAGTCTTTCGACTTTCTGGACGCAAGCGAAAAAATGCCGGGTGCCGAATGAATTTTCGGCGCAGGTTGAGTTTCCAGTCCAGCGCCATATGCCAGCGTTCCCAGAATGCCCGATTTTTGCCCGGAAATGGCCTAACTCGGTTCATCAGCCGTTCAGACCTCCAGTCGCTAAATAAGCCGTCCAATAGGAGGAAGTTTGATGAAGAACATGATTATTGCCTCTGCAATTCTGGTCGGCGGCTTGTTCGCGACGGGCGCGAGCGCAATGCCTGCGGTCTTGATTGCCAAGGCCCCGACCGTCGTCGTGCAGGTCGATTACGTCTGCGGTCCCGGCTTCCACCAGACACCGTGGGGCGATTGCCGACGCAACGGCTGGCGCCGCGGCCCGCCACCACCACCACCGCGTTTCTACGGTCACCATCGCCCGCCGCCACCCTACTGGGGTGACCGGAGATGGCGCCATCACCGCCACTACGACGACTACTGAGATCGTCGCATAAAGTGCGTTTGCGACGGGGAACGAACGAGGCAATGCCCGCGTTTTCCGTCGCTCATCCGAACCGAGGAAAACCCATGAGAAACCTGATCATGGCCGCTGCAATTGCGGTCACTTCCATCGTGTCTTTCGCACCGGCATCCTACGCCGATACCGTCACCGTCACGACCAGCGAACGGCCCATGCACCGCGGCTGGCATCAGCCGCCGCGCCGTCACTGCTACGTCAAGACTACGAAGGTCCGTCACCACGGCCATTGGGTGGTTCGCAAGACCCGCGTCTGCCGTCGCTAAATGTCTGGACTGCCCGCAACGCGGGCAGTCCATCCAATTCAAGCAGTCCACCTGATCTGAACGGCTACCGGAACTTCCCAGCCGCTCACCTGTTTCTCAACGATAGAGGAGAGCAGCAATGGCAACGAACGACGAATACCTACATGCCGGCTTTACCGGGACACCCGCAGCGCCATCAGACGGCGTCGCTGAAAAAACAAAAGCCGTCGTCTCCGGCCTGAAGGCTGAGGCGAATGCAGTAACCTCTGCAGCCGCCGAACACCCCCACACTGTGACTGCGCTGCTGGTGACTGTCGGCGCACTTGCATTCGGTCTTGGCTACGCTCTCGGGCATTCGTCCGGCGCCAACAGCCGCCAGCGCTTCTGGCGGTGAGAGGAGTGGACCTCGACTACTGGCAGACGTCGACCCACTCGGCTGCCACAAGGTCTACCATGCGCTGCGGCGATAGTCTCACCGCGGAGTTTGTCGCCCCGGCGGCTGGAAGAACCTCCCCATAATCCCGTAATGACACATCGCAGCAGACAGGCAATTTCGTTGCGAGACCGAAGGGGCAGACACCCCCTACCGGGTGGCCAGTGAGCGACACGACCTCCTCCAGATCCAGCATCCGGGGCTTGGACCCGAACGCTACTCGGCTTTTCTTGTTGTCAAGTCGCGCAGTGCCGCTCATGACGACGAGGATGACCTTGTCGCCGACCCTCACGCAGATCGTCTTGGCAATCTGCCCCGGTTCTACGCCATGGGCGGCGGCCGCCATAGCGACGGTTGCCGAGCTTTCGGCAGTTTCGATAATCGTCAGGTCCGGCGCGTTGGCTTCGAAAAAGCGTCTTACAGTTTCCAGTGTCATGGCTGACGGATGCCATAGGCCCACACAGGGTGCAAGCCCGGCGACAACCGCAACTCGTCATCGCTCCTCAGGAACATTTCCCGGTCCCCGACGTTAGCGAGACAGGCTACAGGAGGATAGGCATCATGAGCAGTTATATCGACAGCAAGACAATCGAAAGTGCTGCCAACAGAAGAGTATGGAGCGTGTCCGAATTTGCGCGGCGCTACCGACTGGACAAGTCTGAGGAAAACAAGCTGCTGGCCCTGTTGGGTCCGTTCGCACTCGAACACGAATTGCTGATGAACGCCCAGCGCCGCCCCGTTTTCCGGTAGTTTGAAATCCACGAGACCGACCGACGGGCGCCTTCGGCGTCCGTTTTGTTTTGAGGTGATTACCGGCTCGTATTTAGAGCTTTGCCGGCACGTCCCTACCGCGTCAAAGAGCCGTCCAGCGCCGAAAAGGCAGACAGTCCGCTAACGGACCTTGACACCCCGTCGTTTCAAGCCAAATAAGCTGCTTGTAGGGTAAACAGGGGAAAACATGTCCGTGACACACCGCAGAATTCTGGTCGTGGAAGACGATGCGCTGATCGCCATGCTTTTGGAAGATATGCTTTCGGAACTCGACTATGCGGTTGCCGGTACGGCAGCAGACGTGGACGGAGCCCTGGAAATGGCGGAAGGTGGCGCGTTCGATGCGGCCATTCTCGACGTGTCGCTTGCGGGCAAGAGCTCGCTGCCGGTTGCACGCCTGCTCGATGAGAAGAACAAGCCCTATATCTTCGCCACGGGCTACGGAGTTCTGCCTGAGGGCATGGAAGGCAGCGGTCGTCAGTTGCTCAACAAGCCCTACCAGCTACACCAGCTCGAAGCAGCACTTGCTAGCCTTAAAATCGGCTGAGGTCTCCGGTCAGCGAACTTGATCGAGGAGACGCTTGCATTCCAGCAGATCGTAAAGCGCTTCCTGCAACAGCGCGCGATCTTCCTTGCCGACAGTCGACCCGCCCAGTGAAATCTCCGGAGCGCCCTCTTCGCCACCACCGAAATTGAAGAAGCGGCGGCTGGTCGGCGTCTTGGCGCGGCCGACGATCTGGTCTTCCTCGGCGTTGCTGACCCGTGGTTCGGACGGAGCAGGCTCCTGCACTGCCGCAGCAAGCGCCTCGACGCTGGCAAGATCGCCGCTGCCGACAGCGATGACGAACTTGTTGCCATTCGTCTTCAGAAGCTTTTGGACACCTTTGATGGTGTAGCCGTGATCATAGAGAAGATGACGGATGCCCTTCAGCAGATCGACGTCTTCCGGTCGGTAATACCGACGACCGCCGCCGCGCTTCATCGGCTTGATCTGCAGGAAGCGGGTTTCCCAGAAGCGCAGCACGTGCTGGGGGAGATCGAGATCGTCAGCGACTTCGCTGATCGTGCGGAAAGCATCCGGGCTTTTGTCCAACGTCACTCTCCCTGCACGACCATTCTCGCCATCTGGTAACGAATCGCTATATTTCAAAGGTTTGCGACACGCATTTCAAGTGCAGTCTGCAGGTGCTACACAATGAACACCGGCATCATGCGAAAATATGTGTTGGAAAATTGATCGAAGATGCCCGCTGCAAGCGGTGAGCCCGATCACGCCACGGGCGCTGCGGGCTTGACCTTTGTCTTGCGGCTTGTATGGGCCTTGAGGATGCGGGTCTTCAGCACGTTGGATGCCTTGAATGTCATCACCCGGCGCGGTGATATCGGCACTTCCTCGCCGGTCTTCGGATTGCGGCCTATGCGCTCGTTCTTGTCGCGCACCTGGAACGTCGCAAACGACGAAAGCTTGACGATTTCGCCCCGCACGATGGCGTTGCAGATCTCGTCGATCACGGTTTCGACCAGTTCCGCGGATTCGGTACGGGACAGGCCGACCTTCCGGAACACCGACTCTGCCAAGTCTGCCCGCGTGACTGTCTTACCGGTCATGGTTCCCCGCCCATTGTGTTCTGGAATTGTGGTCGCCGCAAGAGAGTATTGCCCTTGCGCCGAACGGTCAAGCTCTTGTTCGGAATCGGAATTTGGGTTTGCGCGGCTACCAGCGCAGCAACACCGCACCCCAGGTAAACCCGCCGCCCATGGCTTCCAGCATCACCAGATCGCCTTTCTTGATCCGCCCGTCTCCGGCAGCAGTCGCAAGCGCCAGCGGGATGGAAGCCGCCGAAGTATTTCCGTGAAGATCGACGGTGATGACGACCTTCTCCGGCGGAATGCCGAGCTTCCTGGCGGAACCGTCGATGATGCGGCGGTTGGCCTGGTGCGGTACCAGCCAGTCGAGATCGTCGGCGGTTGTGCCGGTCGCCTCGAAAGCGGCAACAATGACATCGGTGATCATGCCGACCGCATATTTGAAGACTTCGCGGCCTTCCATGCGCAACTTGCCGACGGAGCCTGTCGAGGATGGCCCGCCGTCGACGAAGAGCTTGTCCTTGTGTGCCCCATCGGAGCGCAGGCTGGCGGTCAGCACGCCGCGATCGGCGACGGTGCCATCACCTTCAGCCTTTTCCAGAATCAGCGCGCCGGCCCCGTCTCCAAACAGCACGCAGGTGGTGCGGTCGTTCCAGTCCAGGATGCGCGAGAAGGTCTCTGCGCCAATCACCAGCACACGGTTGGCAAGGCCGCCGCGGATGTAGGCATCGGCGGTGGTAACCGCATAGACGAAACCGCTGCAGACCGCCTGAAGGTCGAAGGCGAAGCCGTGGTGCATGCCCAGACGGTTCTGGATATTGACCGCAGTCGCTGGAAAGGTGTTGTCAGGCGTCGAGGTGGCAAGGATGATCAGGTCGATGTCGGCGACAGTCAGGCCGGCATTGTCGAGCGCGGCACGGGCGGCGGCTTCGCCGAGCGATGCGGTGGTCTCGCCATCGCCGGCGATATAGCGCTGGCGGATGCCGGTGCGCTGGACAATCCAGTCATCGGACGTATCGACGACCGTTTCCATTTCGCGATTGGTCATCACGCGCTTCGGAAGCGCTGCCCCGAAGCCGCGGACTACTGAACGGATCATGCTGATTATACCTCGTCGCTCATGACAGCTTCCGGCCCGATGGGCGGCAGACGCATGGCATGATATCTCTTGAGATCGTTTTCTATTTTCTGAGTGAGGCCGTTTTTGGCCATATCGTAGCCGACGTCGATAGCCGCTGCGAAAGCCTCGGCGGTAGCGCCGCCATGGCTCTTGATGACGATGCCGTTGAGGCCCAGGAACACGCCGCCATTGACCTTGCTCGGATCTAGCTTTTCACGCAGCATATCGAATGCGCCCTTGGCAAAAAGATAGCCGATGCGGGCCATCAGGGTCCGGTTCATTGCGGCGCGCAGATAGCCGGCGATCTGCTTGGCTGTGCCTTCCGCCGTCTTCAGGGCGATGTTGCCGGAAAAGCCTTCGGTGACAACGACGTCGACGGTGCCCTTGCCGATGTCATCGCCTTCGACGAAGCCGAAGTATTCCAGCGATTCGAGATTGGCCTCGCGGATCAGGCGGCCGGCATCCTTGACCTCTTCCTGTCCCTTCATCTCCTCGACACCGACGTTCAGCAGCCCGACCGTCGGTCGTTCCACCTCGAACAGCGCCCGCGCCATTGCGCCGCCCATCAGGGCAAAATCCAGCAACTGCTGCGAATCGGCACCGATGGTGGCGCCGACGTCGAGCACGATGCTCTCGCCGCGCAGCGTCGGCCAGATCGCGGCAATGGCGGGCCGTTCGATGTTGGCCATGGTGCGCAAACAGAACTTCGACATCGCCATCAGCGCGCCGGTGTTGCCGGCGGACACGATAACGTCGGCCTCGCCGAGTTTCACCGCTTCGATCGAGCGCCACATGCTCGAGACATTGCGACCGCGACGCAGCGCCTGGCTCGGCTTCTCGTCCATGGCGACTGCGACTTCGCAATCGTAGAACACGGACTTTGCCTTAAGCTTGGGAAACTTGTCGATCAGCGGTTGGCAGAGGTCTTTCCGGCCATATAGCAAGAAGGAGATTTCCGGGTGCCTTTCCAGCGCCTTGGCAGCACCGGGGACGACAACTCCAGGGCCGAAGTCGCCACCCATAAGGTCGAGAGAAATTCTGATCACGCCTGACTGATCCTTTTTTTCCGCCACATTTGGCGAAATTTCGGCCAAAATACCGTTTTTCATTTGCCTTACAACTGAATTGTGCCGAAGGGGCCGCGGAAGCCTATTCCTTCTTCCAGTTCTTTAGAGCAGCAAAAGCTGACGGTTTGACGTCATTGTCGGCGGTATCCTCGATATGGTCCTCGAAGTCCAGACCGGGCTTGCGCGGATAGGGTTCGATGCCCATTGCGGCAAATTCCGTGACGATGGATCCGGCATCGATGACATCGCCGACAAAGGTCTCGGGCAGGTCGTCACCGTCTGGGTTCAGCACCAATTCGCCGGAGGGCTGAACCGGCACGCGGGCAAGCTTCGATCCCTCGGGAACGAACAGCTGGTCGAACTCCTCGTCGATCTCGGATGCGACCGGATCGAGCGAGACGACACATTCCTGGACGATCCGCGCCTTGACAGTGCCCCTCACCCTGACGCCATCGCGCTTCCAGCGGGAGATCTTCAGTTCGGCCTTCAGATCGTCGACCGAGACGACATTCCACAGAGCAGCCAGGCCCATGCGTTCAGCCTCGTCGGCTTCGAGACGCACCTCGATCGGATTGAGCGAGATGTGCCCGACCTTGACGTTGTAGGAAAACGGGTTTTCGGCTGTCGCCGTCTTGTTCTTCATCTTTGCCTCCTATGCCGGCACCGGCAGTGACGCCGAGCCTGTGGCAATATCCACTTCCGAAATGCCAGACAGATGCTTTTCCGCCGACATCATCCAGTCGGCCAGTCCCAGCATGTCAGGCGCATCGTCGCGCGGTTCGGGATATATGTTGCGGCGTAGCGCCTTTGCGAGTGCCTCACGATCGTTGCCATCCATCGCCGCAGCGTAGGATTCGAGCCGACCGTAGAACATGCCTGCCAGTTTCTTCATCCGCTTCGGCACGCCGTTGTCGCCAACGCCGAGTTCCCGGATCGAATAGTCGATATCCTGGAAGAATGCATCGACAATTTCCTGGGCGATCTCCTGGCCGCTGGTCCGAGACGACCGGGTGCGGCGAAAAAACAGGATCATGACGGCCGACAGCATTTCGAAACGGCCCATCACCGTGTCCGGGACGTCCAGCACGGCATAAAAGCCGGGCTGGCGGGCTGCAGCGGTCAGGGCCGCATATTGCCGTTCGACGATCGTCCGATTGTGATTCTTTTTAGCAAAGAGCCCGAAGATCATCGAATTTCCCAGAATTGGCCCATTCGGCGCGCCGCATGGCGCCGGCCCTTGTTGCATCCATCAAAAAGCTGGTTTACCGAAGCAGGCGCGAATTGCAATGCCGTTGGTGCCCTTGCGGGAACCGCCCGATCTGTCCGGCCCTGGTGCCAGGACAGGCGCTTCAGGGCCATTCGTCCATCACCGGATTTTCCGCCTATCGCGGAAACGCCATAATGATGTGCGCAGCAAGTGTTCCGGGCGGTCGGCCGCAGGATTGATAGATAGGGAGATGTCGTTGACGCGACGGGATTTCAAGTCGGACAGAACTTTCATTCGGGGCGCAACCATCGCCCTGCTGATTGCTACCGCAGGGATTGCAGGCTGCCAGACCGGTGACGTCATGAATGGCGGCTACATCTTCGACCAGCAGTCGCTCGATCTGGTGCCGGTAGGCTCCAGCCGCGAGCAGGTACTGCTGTCGCTGGGCACGCCATCGACGACGGCGACGTTCGACGGCGAGGTGTTCTACTACATCTCCCAGAAGCGTACGCGTCCGGTGGCCTTCATGAAGCCGCACCTGGTCGCCCAGTCGATCCTGGCGATCTATTTCGACAAGGACGGTGTTGTGAAGCAGCGGGCGAACTACTCGCTCAAGGACGGCAAGCCGTTCGACATGATTTCGCGCACGACGCCAACAGGCGGCAAGGACATGACATTCCTGCAGCAGGTCCTGATGGGCAGCGGCACGGGTGCCAATGGCGCCAAGAACCTGATGAACACGATCAACCCGGGCCAGTAAGCCCACCAGTCAAGAAGAAGCCCGCGACGCACGCATGCGCCGCGGGCTTTTTTATTGTATCAGGCAGACCGGGCCAGCACTGCCAGCAACAGCAGAGCTACGATGTTGGTGATCTTGATCGCCGGGTTGACGGCGGGACCGGCCGTATCCTTGTAGGGATCGCCAACGGTATCGCCAGTCACAGAGGCCATGTGTGCCTCCGACCCCTTCATGTGCCGCACACCGTCCTTGTCGACGAAACCATCCTCGAACGACTTCTTGGCATTGTCCCATGCGCCCCCACCCGATGTCATCGAGATGGCGACGAACAAGCCGTTGATGATGACGCCTAGCAGCGAGGCGCCAAGTGCTGCAAAGGCCGAGGCCTTCGACCCGGATATCAGCAGCACCCCGAAATAGACCACCACCGGCGCCAGCACCGGCAGCAGCGAAGGGACGATCATCTCGCGGATTGCCGCCTTCGTCAGGATATCCACGGCGCGACCGTAATCCGGGCGCTCGGTGCCGAGTATGATGCCGGGCTTTTCGCGAAATTGCCGGCGGACTTCCTCGACGATCGCACCGGCGGCGCGGCCCACCGCTGTCATGGCGATGCCGCCGAACAGGTAGGGAATCATGCCGCCAAAGAGCAGGCCGGCGACGACGTAGGGATTTGCGAGATCGAAGGAAATCGCCCCCATGTTGGCAAAGTAGGGAAACAGGTCACCATGGGCGGCGAAATATTTCAGGTCGTTGGAATAGGCGGCAAACAGAACGAGGGCGCCGAGGCCGGCAGATCCGATCGCATAGCCCTTGGTAACGGCCTTGGTCGTATTGCCGACAGCGTCGAGCGCATCGGTGGACTTGCGGACCTCAGGCGGCAGATGAGCCATCTCGGCAATGCCACCGGCATTGTCGGTGACAGGGCCGAAAGCGTCGAGCGCGACGATCATTCCGGCGAGACCCAGCATGGCCGTGACAGCGATGCCGGTGCCGAACAGGCCGCCGAGCTGGTAGGTGGCAACGATGCCGCCGATGATGACGATGGCGGGCAGTGCCGTCGATTCGAGCGAGACGGCCAGCCCCTGGATTACGTTGGTTCCGTGACCCGTCACCGATGCCTGGGCAATCGAGACCACCGGGCGCTTGCCGGTCGCGGTGTAGTATTCGGTGATGACGACGATGAGGGCTGTGACGAGCAGGCCGACGAGACCGCAATAAAACAGGTTGAGGCCGGAGACATCGACACCGCCGACTGTTCCGATCTTGCCCCAGCCGATGGTCGCCGATGTCGCGATGGCAAGGCCTGCGATCGACAGCAGGCCGGTGGCAACAAGACCCTTGTAGAGCGCACCCATGATCGAGCCGTTGGGGCCGAGCTTGACGAAGAAGGTGCCGATGATCGACGTGATGATGCAGGTACCGCAGATGGCCAGCGGGTAGACCATGGCGACCGGCAGGATTGCGGTGCCTGCAAAGAAGATAGAGGCGAGCACCATGGTAGCGACGACGGAGACGGCATAGGTTTCGAACAGGTCGGCTGCCATGCCGGCGCAATCGCCAACGTTGTCGCCGACGTTATCGGCAATGGTCGCGGGATTGCGTGGATCGTCTTCCGGAATGCCGGCTTCGACCTTGCCGACGAGATCGCCACCGACATCGGCACCCTTGGTGAAGATACCGCCGCCAAGGCGGGCAAAGATCGAGATCAGCGAGGCGCCGAAGCCGAGTGCCACCAGCGCATCGACAACGTCGCGCGAGCCTGGATCGTGACCGAGGATGCCGGTGAGGACGCCGTAGTAGACGGAGACGCCGAGCAGAGCGAGACCGGCCACCAGCATCCCGGTGATCGCACCGGATTTAAACGCTATATCGAGGCCTGCCGACAAGCTGACAGACGACGCCTGTGCGGTGCGGACGTTGGCGCGCACCGAGACGTGCATGCCGATGAAGCCGGCGGCACCGGAAAGCACGGCGCCGATCAGGAAGCCGATCGCCGCCTCGCCCGAAAGCAGCCACCAGGCGGCGAAGAAGACAACGAGGCCGACGATGGCAATGGTTTTATACTGACGCGTGAGATAGGCCTGCGCGCCTTCGCGAATATAGCCGGCAATTTCCTGCATTCGCGCATTGCCCTGGTCGGCAGCCAGCACCGAGCGAGTCGCCCATCCTGCATAAAGCAGCGACAGCACCCCACATGCAATGACGCCAAAAAGTATAAGCATTCGATCTTCCCTCCCAAAAAGCCGGCGCTTGTCTCCCCCGGCCGCAAAAGGCATCGGTCGCCAGCCTCCTCCAAGGATAGCGGCCTTTGCGGAAGGCGAGATTGCTTGCGGGACAACCGCGCGTCAAGTCGGGCGGCGGGCTAAATGCCATGGGTGGCAAAAACAGCAGTCGTTATGCACGGGAGCGCAGAAGATCTTGCAAAGCCAGCCAAATCAGAGATGAAAAAGCCGGACGGGATCACGACGAAGCGGTGCGGAAGGGTGGATTTTCGAAGGAGTCAGGCGACTCAGGCGAGAATCACTTCTTCGTCTCGACCCGAACCTGCTTTGCAATGCGGTCGAGCACTGCGTTGACGAGCTTGGGCTCGTCGTCGCCGAAAAATGCCTGGGCGATCTCGACATATTCGGTGACAATGACGGCCACCGGCACATCCTTGCGATCGACGATCTCGAATGTGCCTGCACGCAGGATGGCACGCACGGTGCTGTCGAGACGCGACAAAGCCCAGTCGTCCTGCAGCGCCTGGCCGATCAGCGGATCGAGATGCGTCTGCTCGCGCACCACACCCGATACGATCGAGCGGAACCAGGAGGCATCGGCCTTCAGGTAGGTTTCGCCGTCGACTTCCTGCCCGAGGCGATGCGCCTCGTACTCGGCAACGACCTCGAGCACGCCGCTGCCGCCGATATCCATCTGGTAGAGCGCCTGTACTGCGGCGAGACGCGCTGCGCCGCGCTGGTTGGCGGTCTTGACCGGGCGCTCGACTTCCTCGTTGCTCATCGCTCAGGCACCCAGCTTTTGCTTGACGGCAATCATCGTCAAGGCGGCGCGGGCGGCAAAACCACCCTTGTCCTTGTCGCTGCGGCGGGCGCGGCTCCAGGCCTGTTCGTCGTTTTCGACGGTGAGAATGCCGTTGCCGATGGCGAGCGACTCGCTGACGGACAGATCCATCAATGCGCGCGAAGATTCGTTGGAAACGATATCGAAATGGTAGGTCTCGCCGCGAATGACCATTCCAAGCGCAACGAAACCGTCATAGGCCGTGCCGCCGTTGTCGGCGCCGTCGAGCGCCATGGCGATGGTCGCCGGAATTTCCAGCGCGCCGGGCACGGTGATGATGTCGTAGGTTGCGCCGGCTTCTTCGAGCGCATGCTTGGCGCCGTCGAGAAGCGCATCGGCCATATCGTCATAGAAGCGGGCTTCGATAATCAGAATATGCGCATTGGATGAGCTGGACATACGGCACCTGGATCTTGAGCGGCGCGAACGCCTGACATGGCGGGCGTCAAACCATGCCATATCGCGGTTGGCAAGTGTTTTTCGGTCTCAGACGGGGAATAGAGCGCCCCGGAACCGCGCAAGACTGCCCTTCCCGCTCTGAACGGGTTCAGCTAATCTGGCGCCGCCACAGGGAGTGATGAATGACCGACACAGACAAGATTGCCGTCAGCCTCGACACGCTGCCGCTGGAAGAATGGCAACAGGGCGAATATTACGGCGGCAGCGACGCTTCCTTCGGGGCGATGATCGGGCTGACGCAGCTGGGGATGAGCTACAACATCGTCCCTCCCGGCAAGTCCGGCTGCCCGTTCCACAACCACCATGTCGAGGACGAGGCATTCATCATCCTGTCCGGTCAGGGCGACTACCGGTTCGGCGACCGGCGGTTTCCCGTGAAGGCCGGCGATGTGCTCGGCGCGCCCGCAGGCGGCCCGGAGACGGCGCATCAGCTGGTCAACACCGGCGATGCGCCCCTCGTCTTCGTCGCCATCTCGACGATGGCCAAAACCGAGATCTGCGAATATCCCGATTCCGGAAAGTTCATGGCAAAGACGCGGATCGGCAACGAGATGGTCAAACGCTTCAGCTTTGTCGGCCAGGAAGACAGCGCCGTCGATTACTGGAACGGAGAGCCAGGTGCATGAACGTGGCCGCAGATGATGGCAATGTGCCGGTGATCGTAACCGAGCGTCTGGTGCTGCGGGCGCACCGGCTCGACGATCTCGAGGCCTGTACGGCACTCTGGGCCTACCCTGCCGTGGTGCGCTTCATCGGAGGGGTGCCGTTTTCGCGTGAGCAAAGCTGGGCGCGGCTGCTTCGCTATGCCGGGAGTTGGCAGATGCTGGGTTTCGGCTTCTGGGCCATCGAAGAAAAAGAAAGCGGCGCGTTTGTCGGCGAAGCCGGGTTCCTGGAGGCAATGCGTGACATGACACCATCGATTGCGGGAACGCTGGAGACAGGTTGGGTGCTGAACCCCGCCTTTCATGGCAAGGGCTATGCGACCGAGGCGGTCTCGGCGATGATCGCCTGGGGCCGGGAGCGTTTCCCCGAGCAACGCATGACCTGCATCATCGCCTCCGAACACGGCGCTTCCCTGCGGGTGGCTGAAAAGCTCGGCTTCGAGAAGATCACCGCCACTTCCTACCTCGGTTCCGAGGTCACACTGCTGGAGTGTGCACGCCGTCTTTAAGGCTCAGACGCGTGCCGGCAGCATCCGTCTCAACACACCGTCGCGCACCAGATAATGGTGGGCGAGAGCGGCGACGGCGTGGCCACATGCGAGGATGATAATCGTCCATCCCACGTAGTAGTGGAAAGAGGAATACCAGTGGCCTAGCTCCTTGTTCTCCCCGATAGGGTTAGGGATCGAAAACAGGCCGAAGAACATGAACGGCTCGCCCTGCGCCCAGCGGAAGAGGTAGCCGAGCACAATCTGCGCCGCCAGCAAGAGATAGAGCAGATGGTGGACACTCTTTGACAGGACGCGCTGGATACCGGTTTCCAGCGATGCAAGTTTACGGCCACCGGTCGTGCGCCAGAAAACGCGCGCGATAAAGATGACGCTGAGCAGGATACCCATGGAAATATGCAGGGACTGCAGGGATTTGCGGAGCGGCGTGCCTCTCGGCAGGTAATCCCAGGTAATCGCAGAGGCGAACAGGGCGATGACGAGCAATGCCGAGACCCAGTGCAGGGCGATTGTCCAGCTGTCGTATCGCATAGCGCGACCGGCTCGGGCTGGTGACAAGGATTCGATGGACATTGGATTTCCTGCTTTTCCGTTACACGGCGTCGGAGCTACAACGCAGATGAGGCATACATGGATACAACGGTCGGATCCCATCGATACCGCAGTTTTCAACAGTGCGCATTGATCTTGCGCACCCGTAGCGCCTAGCGCAAATTTCTTACGCCAAGATTACGAAAATGCAGCGAATGTCGCGGTTTGATGATGGTCGCAGGCCTCAACCCGCATGCGCTGCCGGGAACTCTGCCAGTCGCGCGGCGTATCGCGCCATGGTGTCGACTTCGAAATTGACGAAATCGCCGGCCTTGCGCTCGCCCCAGGTGGTGACCTCGAGCGTGTGGCGGATGAGCAGCACATCGAAATCGGTGCCATTCACGGCATTGACGGTGAGCGAGGTGCCGTCGAGGGCAATCGATCCCTTCGGCGCCACGAATTTGGCGAGGTGCTCGGGCGCGCGCAGGCGATAACGAGTGGCCTCGCCCTCTTCCGTGACTGAGAGGATCTCCGCCTTACCGTCGATATGGCCGGAGACGATGTGGCCGCCGAGTTCATCACCGATCTTCAGGGAGCGCTCGAGATTGATGCGGGTGCCTGCCGTCCAGCTGCCAACCGTTGTCAGACGAAGGGCCTCCTCCCAGGCTTCCACCTCGAACCAGCGATCGTTGCTGCTGCCTTCGGATAGGCCGGTCACCGTCAGGCAGATGCCCGAATGGGAGATCGACGCGCCCATGGCGATGGTCTGCGGATCGTAGATGGTGGCGACGCGAAGCTTGATGCCCTCCTGCATGGGGGAAACTTGTTCGACGGTGCCGATATCGGTGACAATTCCGGTAAACATCAGATGTCTCTCTCATAAATTTCGCAGCGATCGTCGCCGTAGACTTCGGTGCCGACATGGGTGAAGCCTGCAGGGATATCGGTGCTTTGAACCGGCGATGCAAGGCCGTCCGTACCGATGGTGATGGGGGCTTGAAATAGCAGGATGCGGTCGACGAGGCTGGCCGCGAGAAAACTGCGGATAGTCTTAGCGCCGCCCTCCACCAGCAGCGAGGATATGCCGCGACCACCGAGCGTCGTCAGCAGCATCGCCAGATCTGTCGGATCCTGATCTAGGATCTCGATCCCGGCAGCCTGGAGTACCGCGCGCCGGTCCACGTCATTGCCGAGCGTGACCGAGATTACAGGCACCTCCCGGGCAGTCTTTGCCAGGTTCGAGGCCAGCGGCAATTCGAGCCTCCGATCAAGCACCACCCTGATTGGAGAGCGGTGTTCGAGACCTGGCGCCCGGCAGGTCAGCAGCGGATCGTCTGCAATGGCGGTGCCGATGCCGACGAGGATGGCATCGCTCTCGGCGCGCAGAAGCTGGACGGCAGCGCGGGCTTGCGGGCCGGTGATCGCAACCTGTCCCGCACCTGCGTTGCCGATCATGCCATCGGCGGAAACCGCAAGCTTGACAGTGACAAAGGGCCGGCCCTGAGTCTGCCGCATCAGGTAGCCAGCCATCGACCGGCGGCCCTCCGTTTCCAATACGCCGGTCTCGACAGTAATGCCGGCTACCCGCAGCATCTGGAGGCCGCGACCGGCAACGCGGGCATCGGGATCACCGACGCTGACGACAACGCGCGAAACGCCTGCTGCAATCAGCGCATTTGCGCAGGGCGGCGTGCGACCGTAATGGGAACAGGGTTCGAGCGTGACGTAGACCGTAGCGCCTTGGGCCGCCTCGCCTGCTGCGGCCAGAGCCTGCGGCTCTGCATGCGGGCGGCCACCGAGAGCCGTCACCGCGCTGCCGACCACCCTGCCATCCTTGACGATGACACAGCCGACGGAGGGGTTGGTGCTGGTCTGGCCGAGATGCCGGCGCCCGAGGGCGATGGCCTCGACCATGAAGAATTCATCGGTTGCCGACGTTGGGCCAGTCATCGCTCAGCCGTCCAGTGGATCGCGGGCGATCTTTGCGTTGATCTCGGCGATGACCTTTTCGAAATCCTCGGCATGGGAAAAGTCCCGATAAACAGAAGCGTAACGGACAAAGGCGACATCGTCGAGCGTCTTCAGGGCCTCCAGAACCTGCAGGCCGATCTGCTCGGACGAGATCTCGGTCTCGCCGGAACTTTCCAGACGACGGACGATGCCGGAGACTGCGCGCTCGATGCGGTCGCGATCGACCGGCCGCTTGCGGAGCGCGATCTCGAAGGAACGAACCAGCTTGTTGCGGTCGAACAGAACCTTGCGGCCGGTCTTCTTGGTGACCATGAGTTCGCGCAACTGCACGCGCTCGAAGGTCGTGAAGCGACCGCCGCATTCAGGGCAGATGCGCCGCCGGCGGATGGAGGTGTTATCCTCCGCCGGACGCGAATCCTTCACCTGGGTGTCTTCGGTCCCGCAATATGGGCAGCGCATTTAAATCCCTCAGCCGATGTAGTCGTACATCGGGAAGCGATTGGTCAGCGCCAGGACCTTCTCACGGACAGCAGCTTCGACAACGGCATTGCCTTCGTCGGAGTTGGCAACCTTCAAACCGTCAAGCACCTCGATGATGACATTGCCGATTTCCTTGAATTCGGCTTCCTTGAAACCGCGCGTCGTGCCGGCCGGCGTGCCGAGACGGACGCCCGAGGTGACGAACGGCTTTTCCGGATCGAAGGGGATGCCGTTCTTGTTGCAGGTGATGTAGGCGCGGCCAAGGGCTGCCTCGGCGCGCTTGCCGGTGGCGTTCTTCTTGCGCAGGTCGACCAGCAGCAGGTGGTTGTCTGTGCCGCCGGAGACGACGTCGACACCGCCTGCCATCAGCGTTTCAGCGAGCGTCTTGGCGTTCTTCACGACCTGGGCAGCGTATTCCTTGAATTCCGGCCTCAGCGCTTCGCCGAATGCGACGGCCTTGGCGGCGATGACGTGCATCAGCGGTCCGCCCTGCAGGCCCGGGAAGACGGCCGAGTTGAATTTCTTTGCCAGGCCTTCGTCATTGGTAAGGATCATCCCACCGCGCGGACCGCGAAGCGACTTATGGGTCGTCGTTGTCGCCACGTGGCAATGAGGAAACGGCGACGGATGCTGGCCACCGGCGACGAGACCGGCGATGTGGGCCATGTCGACCATCAGGTAGGCACCGACAGAGTCTGCGATCTCGCGGAAACGCTTCCAGTCCCATGTGCGGGAATAGGCCGTGCCGCCGGCGATGATCAGCTTCGGCTTGGTTTCCTCGGCCTTGCGGGCGACTTCTTCCATGTCGAGCAGGTTGTCGCCTTCGCGCACGCCGTATGACACCACGTTGAACCACTTGCCGGACATGTTGACGGGCGAACCGTGCGTCAGGTGGCCGCCGGAATTGAGATCGAGGCCCATGAAGGTGTCGCCCGGCTGCAGCAGCGCCAGGAAGACGGCCTGGTTCATCTGGCTGCCGGAGTTCGGCTGGACGTTGGCAAATTCAACGCCGAACAGCTGCTTTGCACGCGAGATCGCCAGTTCTTCGGCGATGTCGACGAACTGGCAGCCGCCGTAGTAGCGCTTGCCCGGATATCCCTCGGCATACTTGTTGGTCATGATCGAACCTTGCGCTTCCAGCACGGCGCGCGAGACGATGTTTTCAGAGGCGATCAGTTCGATTTCGTGTCGCTGACGACCCAGTTCCTTGGTAATCGCGCCGAAGATTTCAGGATCGGCCTCGGATAGCGGGCGATTGAAGAACGGTTCGGTCGAAGGATGGGTCATCGTCAAATCTCCGGATCTGGAATGCATGACGTCTTAGCGTCGCGGCCTTGCGAGGGCAAGACGATCCGCGACATTTGCTGGGCAAACCGCGGTGTCCTGCCCGCAGAAACACGAAAGCCGCGCAAGATGCGCGGCTTTCGTCCGATATTACAACGTGGAGCTTACTGAACCGGCTTTTCCATGCCCTGCGTCGTATCCAGAGCCAGCTGGGCGTTGCCGTCGAGCTGGTAGATGTCGTCGCGAAACTGCACCACGCCGTTGCCGGCGCCCCATGCAGAAATGTAGGCGAAATACACCGGAATTTCCTGGGGCAACTTGATCGGCGTGTTGACGCGACTGGCGATGACACTTTCGATGTGCTGGCGAGGCCAACCCGGCGTCTCGCCGAGCAACCAGACCACAAGATCGCGGACGTTCTGGACGCGCACGCAGCCCGAACTGTCGAAGCGCATCAGCTTGTTGAACAAACCCTGCTCCGGCGTGTCGTGCATATATTCGTTGTTCGGGTTGTAGAAGTTGATCTTCGCAGATGCCATGGCATTGTTCTTTCCCGGATCCTGACGGAACATCAGGTTCGGCGCCTTGTCGGCATTCCAGTCCACCGATTCCGGCGCGACTTCGGTGCCCTTAGGATCGAACAGGCGGATGTTGTTCTTCGCCAGGTATGTCGGATCCTTGCGCATGATCGGCATGATGTCTTTTTCGACGATCGAGCGCGGGGAAGTCCAGTAAGGGTTCAGGATCACCTCGAAGATCTTCGAGTTGATGATGTGGGTCGGGCGCGCCATACGACCGACGATCGCCATATGGCGGAGCGCCACCTGGCCGTCCTGCACGGCTTCTACATAGGTCGCCGGAATATTGACCATCACGTGGCGGCGACCGAGGTCTGCCGGGAAGGTCTGGAGGCGGATCAGGTTGGTATTCAGCTGCTGAAGGCGGACGTTTGCCGTAACGTTGAGTGCCTTGACGGTGTATTCGCCGAGACGGCCATCTGGCGGCAGGCCGTGACGGGCCTGGAAACGCTTCACTGCGCCGTCGACATAGGAGTCGAACGCAGGCGACATGCCGGCCTCGCGCGGAAGATCGCCGGTGATGGCAAGGCGCTGCCGCAGCGTTTCGACGATGGGGTCGGACACGCCGAGCTGCAGCTTGTTGTCGCCAACGTCCACCTGCGGCCATCCGCCGTTCGCTGCAATCGCCTGATACTGGGAAATCGCCTGCTGGATGTTGGAAATCGAGTCAGGGCTCAGGATTGGGGTGTTCGATACCATCGCGGCGGCCGTGCGGGATGCGGACTTGGCGTCGAACTGGTCGTCCCAGGAGCCGCGCCGCGGCGCATTGATGATATCGTCCATTGCCGACTGAGCGAACACCGGGCCTGCAATCGCGACGGCGCCGACGGTTGCTGCCGACCGCAGAAAGGCGCGGCGTGAGAAGTCTACAATTCCGTTTTTCTTCGACATTACCCTACCATTCCACGCCGGCGACGGTGATCGTCTGCGGCCAAAAAGCGAAATCCTGGACACACTAGTACTGCATAACGCGGCACGCATCGATCTGTTGCGTCCACACCGGTCCGAACCTCATTTTTGACCATCACGATTATGAGAGGTCAAAGCCTTGGCAAACAAGGCATTCGGGCTGGAGGCGCACGTCTGCCATCCCGCTTCGCTGTCATACCAATATGGCCGATTCGTGTCGTCAGGCACGGAACTTGCTTGCGTGGCCCGACGGCGAAAAATGATCATTCAGTGTTGCTGAAACAAGACGGTTTGCATGCTCATAGTGCATCCGGCGAAGGCGTCAATCAGCGACTCGCGGCCCTTGTGATTGCACTCGAAACAAGGTCGTCGGCGTGGCAGAAAATCCACAGTAGGCAATGGTTGGCATCGCCTCTTGTCGTCGCCTGGAAATCGTGCTCATCACTCGTACCAAGAGCTGACGCACGAGGGACTCCGGTCACAATCCTGTTCAGAAGCCTGTCTAGACGGACAAACAATCGAAAGAAGGGATTCGCCATGGCTGAAGAGAATGCGATCGAGACAGAAGAAGGCATGGTGGATTTCGACGCCGGTCAGGGTGAAGCCGCGACCGTCGAGATGGACGACTACACGCGGAGCCTCGCGCAGGCCAAGGCAAAATCCGTCAAGCTGATCGACGCAATCACCGGCGCGGCCCTGAAGAAGAAGGACGCCGTGCATTTCGACGACCTGCGCCCGTCGCTCGCCGATTTCGTCCGCCAGAAGCATCCGGGCATTCGATCGGACGACTATCTCAGCCGCAAGGCGATGGACGAGTACCGCGGCCAGTATATCGCCGAACTGCTGAAGGACGAGCGCGGCGAACTGTCGACGCTGGAAGACGAAGTCGTCGAGAGCCTTAAGACGCACGACACGCTGGCCGAGAATATCGAAGAGGACTACGAGGACCACCGGTCGATCGGCGACCGCATGTCCGATGTTGTCGCCTCCTTCGGCGGCAGCTGGACCTTCATCATCTCCTTCTGTGCGTTTCTCGCCATCTGGATGCTCATCAACGTCGTGATGGGAGCCACCCAGGCCTTTGACGCCTATCCATTCATTCTGCTCAACCTCATTCTCTCGACAATTGCAGCCCTGCAGGCTCCGGTCATCATGATGAGCCAGCGTCGACAGGAGGCGAAAGACCGCTTGCGGGCGCTCAACGACTACAAGGTGAACCTCAAGGCCGAGCTCGAAATCCGCCACCTGCATGAAAAAGTCGACCACCTGCTCAATCGTCAGTGGGAGCGGCTGACCGAGATCCAGCAAATCCAGATCGAAATGATGCTGGAGCAGGCAAAGGCAGCTGGCCGGGTGCTAAAAGTCAGCAAGGCCAGCAAGGCAAAGACCGTGCGCAAGAAGGTCGCGCCGAAGAAGGTGATGCCTGCCCCGCTGCCGGACGGCGCGCTGGAATAGAATGTTGGATAGATAGCCAGCCGACTGCTGGCAAGTCGGAGCCGCCGCAGTAACATTCTTAGCCTTGCTATCGATTTGAATTTACTTTCCCATCGCTTGCGGTCAGAATTGTCACCGGCGGGCGTCTTGGATTCAGCTTCAGAGCACGATAAGCGCGTCGATATTGGCTGCACCAGCTAGGCACTCGCAATCCTGTCACGGGTAAGTGAACCAAGATGGTGAAAGAACTGCCCTTTTCGACGCTATCGCTCGGAACGGAACTGGGCCGGGCGAAGTTTACGGGTGGGAGCAGATAGCCCTGCCCTTACATTCACGAATAGGAGATTCCATCATGAAATGGCATGCACCAAAATTCATCGAAGTCAGCTGCGGCATGGAAATCAACCGTTACGCTCCGGCCGACGGCAGCGAACCCGTCCTATTCTAGGACTGAAACAACCGGAGCACGGGTTTGACAGATATGCGCTTTCTCGTGCTCGGGACCGCAGCCGGCGGCGGACTTCCGCAATGGAATTGCGGCTGCGACAATTGCAGGTCGGCCCGGATCGAGGGATCCGGACTGCGCCCGCAGACGCAGTCTTCCGTTGCGGTCAGCGTTGACGGTGAAAACTGGGCTATCCTCAATGCCTCGCCGGATATCCGCCAGCAGATAGCGGACAACAGCGCCCTCCACCCCCGCGAACTCCGGCACTCCCCCATCCGCAGCGTTGTCGTCACCAATGGCGATATCGACCACATCGCAGGGCTGCTTGTATTGCGGGAAAAGCAGGCATTCGGGCTCTTCATGACCGAAGCCCTGGCCGACATCCTGTCTGGCAATCCGGTTTTTTCGGCACTCGACCCCGCCTTCGTCCAGCGGCAAACGATCGCTCTCGGCACCCCCTTCCAGCTTCTCCCCGGCTTGACGGCGGAGTTGTTCCCCGTGCCGGGCAAAGTTCCGCTATTTCTGGAGGACGACAATCCGGAGATCGGTCTCGAAGGCGAGCAGACCATCGGCATCGAGCTTAAGTCGGGAAACCAGCGCGCCTATTACATTCCCGGCTGCGCTGCGCTCACGGAAAAGCTCGCCTCCCGCATCGATGGCGCCGACCTTCTTCTCTTCGATGGCACGCTGTTTACCGACGACGAGATGCTCGTCAGCGGCACAGGCCAGAAGACCGGCCGGCGTATGGGTCATATGCCGATTGATGGCGCTGGCGGCAGCCTGGAGGCGCTTTCTAGCGTGACTGTCGCCCGAAAGGTTTACGTCCATATCAACAATACCAATCCGATCTGGCGACAAGGCCCTGCCCGCGACAAAGTCTATGATGCGGGTTTCGAGGTCGGCCATGACGGCATGGAGATCGATCTTGCAGCAGACACCTAACCGACAGAGTTTCGAACATCGCCTGCGGGCTATCGGCGCGGAACGCTACCATGACAAACACCCTTTCCACGTCATGCTGCACGGCGGCGAGTGCAGCCTGACGCAGGTGCGCGCCTGGGTTATCAACCGGTTCTACTATCAGAGCCGCATTCCCATGAAGGACGCAGCGTTCATGTCTCGCTCGGACAACCCCGACCTCCGCCGCGCCTGGCGCCGGCGGATCGAGGATCATGATGGCGGCATCGAGGAAGGCGGCGGCATCCGCCGCTGGCTGAAGCTCGCCGAAGCAGTCGGGCTCGATCCCGATTACGTGGCCTCGACGAAAGGCGTGTTGGCGGGAACACGTTTTGCCGTTGACGCCTATCTGCATTTCGTGCGCGAAAAGCCGATGCTGGAAGCTGTCGCATCCTCGCTGACCGAGATGTTCGCGCCAAAAATCCATTCCGACCGAATTGCCGGACTGCTGAAGCACTACGCATTTGCCGACGATCGGGCACTCGCCTACTTCCGCCAGCGTCTCAACGAAGCACCAGAGGAGGTAGCCTTCGGGCTCGGCTATGTGCTCGACCATGCCGACACGCTGGAAAAGCAAGATGCGGCGGCATCGGCGCTGACATTCAAGACAGACGTGCTCTGGTCTCAGCTCGACACGCTTTATTCCGCCTATGTGACGCCTGGCCGCATTCCGCCCGGAGGGTGGGATGGCCACGAAGCCGTTGTAGCGTTTTCGCCGGATGACGATCTTCCGAAAGGACAGCGCCTGTGAGCGACCAACAGACAGTCACCATCACCGCCGAAACCGTCATCAAGTTGCCACGCGGCGTGCGTCTGCATGAAGATCCTGTGCGCAAGCAGATGGTGCTGCTGGCGCCGGAGCGGGCGCTGGCGCTCGACGAGATCGCCGTCGCCATCGTCCGCGCACTGGATGGCGTGAAGAGCCTCGATCAGATTGCAGACGGCTTTGCCCGCGATTTCGGTGCTCCGAAGGACCACGTGCTGGCCGACATCATTGCCTTTGCGCAGGAGTTCGCCAATCGCCGGATGCTGGAGATCGTCCAATGACGGTCGTCTTCTCAGCAGACAAATCGATGGCGGAGGCGCGCCGCATCACAGCTCCACCGCCGATGGCGCTGCTGGCCGAGCTTACGCACCGCTGTCCGCTCGCCTGCCCCTATTGCTCCAATCCGCTGGAGCTGGTGCGGGCCAATGCGGAGCTCACCACCGAACAGTGGATAGAGATCTTCCGCCAGGCGGCAGCCATGGGTGTCCTGCACCTGCATCTGTCAGGGGGCGAGCCGGCGTCGCGTCGCGATCTGGTCGAGCTGACCCGCGCTGCAGCCGGCTTCGGGCTCTACACCAATCTCATCACATCGGGCGTCGGCCTCACCGAGGCTCGCATCGCCGAACTGGCGGATGCCGGCCTCGACCACCTGCAACTATCGATCCAGGGCATCACGCCTGAAAAAGCCGATCAGGTCGGTGGCTACAGGGGTGGCTATGCGCGCAAGATGGCAGTTGCGGAATGGACGCGCGCAGCCGGTATCCCGCTGACGGTCAACGCCGTCTGCCACAAGCAGAATATGGAAGAGATTGGCGGCATGCTCGATCTCGCCATCGCGCTCGGCGCCCGGCGCATCGAGATCGCCACTGTACAGTTCCATGGCTGGGCGGAGCGCAACCGGCAGGCCCTGATGCCGACGCTGGAGCAGGTGGAGGCGACGAATGCCTTCGTCGAAGCATCGCGCAAGCGGCTTGAAGGCACGCTGGTCATCGACTATGTGCCGGCGGATCATCATGCGCGTTTCCCCAAAGCCTGCATGGGCGGCTGGGCGCGCATCGGCCTCAACGTCACGCCTTCAGGCAAGGTCCTGCCCTGCCACGCCGCCGAGACCATCGTCGGCCTCGCCTTCGACAACGCCACGGAACGGCCGCTTTCCGAAATCTGGTACGACAGCGCCGCCTTCAACGCCTATCGCGGTGACGACTGGATGCAGGAACCCTGCCGTTCATGCGACCGCAAGCATATCGATTTCGGCGGTTGTCGATGCCAGGCCATGGCGCTCGCCGGCGATCCCGCAGCGACAGACCCCGTCTGCACATTCTCTCCATTGCGCAATGAGCTGACAGCGCAGGCCAAAGCCGATTCGCTGGCGGTCCCGCCGCCGTTCGTCTATCGCGGGCGTTGATGGTGGGCAGTGTGATGGTGGTGGAAGAGCCTCGAGAGTTCGTCACCCTCGGGCTTGACCCGAGGAGCCATAAAACACTCGGAGGTCGTGGGTCCTCGGGTCAAGCCCGAGGATGACGAGCGACGGGGCCAAGGATTACGAGCTACGTGACCAGGGATGATAGAAGCACGGCCGGGGGTGGACGGAACCATGCCCATCCCCGGCCGTGCTGTCTTCACTCAGGGTATGATGCGGGCTTCCCGGAGGCGGGTGAAGAGGTCCGTGAAGCTGTCGTCGGTAGCCTGGTAGTCGAGGAAACCGAGTTTGCGGCTCTTGCTCATGTCGGTCATGACCTCGATAGGGCGGCCGAGATCGGCGTCGGTGTGCCAGGCGGAGGCGAGCTTGTCGATGTCATGTTCCGCAAGACCGTTCTTGGCGGCAATGTCCGCCCAGATCGGGCCAGCATCAGCGAGCTGCGATTCGAGCGTCGTCATTTCGGATGGCAGCGGCTGTGGCTCGATGTCGAACCACGCGGCGATGCGCTGCCACATCCAGCTCCAGCGGAAGACATCGCCGTTGACGACGTTGAAATCCTTGTTCCGGGCTGCGTCCGTGGTCGAGGCCCATTCCAGATGGCGGGCGAGCAGGCGGGCATCGGTCATGTCCGACAAGCCGTTCCACTGCATCGGCGAGCCCGGGAAGATGAAGGGACGGCCGGTCGCCTTGCAAATCGAGGCGTAGACGGCAAGCGTCACGCCCATGTTCATGGCGTTGCCGAGTGCGTAGCCGATGATGGTGTGTGGGCGGTGGACGCTCCAGCTAAAGCCATCGGTCTTGGCGGCGGCGAAAACCTCGTCTTCCTGGGCATAGTAGAAATTATCGACTTCGAGGCGACCCTGCTCCTCGCGGAACGGTGTGGCCGGCAACACGCCTTTGCCGTAAGCCTCGAAAGGCCCGAGATAATGCTTGAGGCCAGTGACCAGCGCCACATGCTCCACCGACTTGTGTGGGCGGAGCGCATCGAGCAGGTTCTTTACCATCGCGCCGTTGACGCGGATATTTTCGAGTTCAGTCGCCTGACGCGACCATGTGCTGAAGAAGACATGGGTCGGCTTCAGGTCGCGCACGGCGGAGGCGAGACTTTCGGGATCGAGCAGGTTGGCTGCGACTGGGCGCAGGCCGGCAATGTCGCTTGCCGGATTGCGGGCGAGGCCTGCGACCTCGAAACCCTTGTCGATGAGATGGCGGGCGAGATTATTGCCGACAATGCCGGTGGCGCCAATGATGAGGGCTGATTTCGTCATGTTTCCAAACTCCTTTTGCTGAAGAGGAAATAGGCAATTTGCGCAGGCTCTGCTAGAAGGCACCGTTAAGTGCCATAGCCACCGGGAGGTGCCCATGAAAGACGATATACCGACCCACGAAGAAGACTGCGCGCCCCGCCGGGTGCTGGAACTCTTCAGCGTCAAGTGGACGAGCATGGTGCTGCACGCTCTGCATACGCTGCACGGTGGAACCTGCCGCACCGGCGTTCTGCAGCGCAGCCTGCCCGGCATCAGCAAGAAGATGCTGACGCAGACGCTCCGAGAGATGGAAAATGACGGGTTGGTGACGCGGCAGGTGTTCGACGTTGTCCCGCCGCGCGTCGAATACAGCCTGACGCCGCTCGGCATCGAGTTCGTCGAGCCGATCGAGATGCTCTATAACTGGGGAAAAGCCCATCCCGGCGCCCTCGATCAGCTGGCGTCCAGACCGAAGTCGCGCCGGCGCGGCTAGGTGGAGATTGGCTGACCCGTGTCAGGGCAGACCGAAACATGCGCAAAAAAACGGACGGACAGCCAAATCTTGCAAGAAATCCGCCACCCGTGCAGAACGAAGGTATCGCTTGGCCTCGCTTACTGGTAGCACCACCGGAACCGCATCGGAGCTATCATGACCCTGGACGAAAAATACCTGATCATCGTCAACGCCTTTCAGAACAGCCGTTTCGGCGCCTCGCCGACCTCCACCCGCGGCGCCGTCCTCAATCACTCCAAGAAGCACGGCCTCGAAGGCGAAGATTACGCAGAAGCCTTGACGGCTGCCATCGCCGCCGGCCTCGTCGCACCGATGGCCGATTCGGCTTTGACCATCCGCAATGCCGGTCGCGCCCTGATGACCAAGACTGCTAGATAATCACGACTGCCAGCTAATATCCCCACGACAGGTGGCGCCCGAAATACCAGCGGGCGCAACCGCACATCGCTGCGCTGTCGCGCCCTTCAGGCACCAACCGGAGGTCTCTGCCGGGTCATCTGGGATAACGGCCCGTCAAAATTTGCAGATGGCACGTGATCTCGCAGGGTCGAAATAGCATTGTTTTCGTTACGTTTCTGTGACGACTTGGCGGCGAAAGGTAAAACGCTGCATTTGGAATTCGCGAACAATCGAGAGGCGATGATAGAACTGTTGCAGAGGCAACGGTAGAATATCGCCGACGCCGCCGTGAGACGTGGGGGCAACTGAAGTCGTGTGCGAACGACGGGGAATTGTCGAATGTTTGTTATCTTTGGCGGACTGCCCGGCAGCGGAAAAAGCACCATCGCCCAAGCCTTGGCAAGCCGGACCAAGGCATTTTATCTGCGCATAGACTCCATCGAGCAGGCCATTCGTGCTGCCGAGATTTTACCGCCTGACATGGACGTAGGTGCGGCCGGCTACATGACCGGATACCGCATTGCTGCAGACAATCTCGCCCTGGGTCAATTCGTGATTGCCGACTCTGTCAATCCTATCGAAATTACCCGTGCAGCCTTCAGGGACATCGCAGCCGAGGTAAAAGTTGGCCTCATCGAGGTCGAGGTCGTATGTTCTGACCAAGAGATGCATCGGCATCGTGTGGAAAATCGACCGTCGACTGTCGAAGGATTGAAGCTGCCGACCTGGGACGATGTCGTTCATCGCCATTACGAGCCATGGGATAGCCCGCACCTCATTCTCGACAGCGCACGCCTGTCCGTCGACGAAAGCATTGCGGAAATCCTCGCGGTCATGCCTGACGCTGCACGGAAAACCTTGTCGATCTGACAGGTAGATCCGCCGGTCGCAGTCCATCGGGACCTCGTCTTCCCCGCACAAACGCCAGCAGGTGCAACCACGCGTCACCGCATGATTGCACCTTCATGACCAACTGGAGGTCTCGGTCGGGCCATCTGGGATAACGGCCCGGCAGATTTTACAAGCGGTACATGATGCTATCGTTCCAGAAGCGGTCGAGGCGCTGCAGGAGCTTGTTCATCTGAGTGAATTCGTCGGTGCCGATGCCGCCGACCTTGTCGATCGAGCCGATGTGGCGCTCATAGAGTTTGGCGACAGTCTCGGCAATGTCCTGGCCGCTGTCGGTCAGGCTGATGCGGACCGAGCGACGGTCGATACGGGAGCGCTGGTGATTGATGAAGCCGAGATCGACGAGCTTCTTAACGTTATAGGAAACGTTCGAGCCCAGATAATAGCCGCGTGAGCGAAGTTCGCCGGCGGTCAGTTCCGAGTTGCCGATGTTGAAAAGCAGAAGTGCCTGGATGGCGTTGACGTCGCTGCGACCCTGGCGGTCGAACTCGTCCTTGATGACATCGAGGAGACGGCGGTGGAGACGCTCGACCAGATGCAGCGATTCCATGTAGAGATCGCGGATGGCTTCGACCTTGACGTCCTGGGCGGGAGACACGGCCTGCGGCTTGATTTTCGTGTTCATGATGACTGCCTCACTGTTTTGTTTGGCGGTGTTGGTTTTCTTCCCGCCTTGAGACAGACACTATCGAATACACATAAAATTCTACTTAAACTGCAGGCTTAACAGCACCTTACCAAAGGCCCGATGTGTCTCAGGGTAAATCAACGGTTACACTTTTGCGGCGCTGCCGCTTCTCCACGTAGAGCATGACGCGAAAAACGCAGTAGAGAATGACCACTGCGGCATGCAGTATCATCACCAGCGGATTGCTGCCGAACATCTGCGGCCAAACCCCGTACATAAGCGCTTGGCCGCCCGCAGCGCAGAGCCAGATCACCGGTCCCCAGGACACCGTCAGCCACAGGCCGAGGGCTGCAACGGGAAAAACGACGGCAAGGCCTGCGCCGGCGACCTTCCAGGGCAGACTCAGCAAATCGAAGCGGCCCTGGCCAGCCAGCGAATAGCCCACCAGCATCGACCAGTATTGCAGCCCGAACCATAGGCAGGACACGGCGATCAGGCGCAAGAAGACGATGAACAGGATGTCCAGGACGCTGCGTTTCGGGATGGCGGAAGAATCATGTTTCATGGGCAAATCATAGGCAGGCAATTGGCACCTCGCCAGCGGCTTGATGGCTGCGGCCTTTCGTCTGGTTTTATTTTGTGTCGCCACCATGCTAATGAGCGGCCTATACAAGGACATAGATAAAGGACGACCGACATGTCGGACAAGACCCACCTGGTGGACGAGATCACCGGCCATCGGCGCATGCGCCGCAATCGCAAGGCCGACTGGACCCGTCGCATGGTGCAGGAAAACCGGGTGACAGTCGACGATCTCATCTGGCCGATCTTTCTCATTCCCGGTACCGGTATCGTGGATCCGATCACGGCCATGCCCGGGGTCAACCGCATGACCATAGACAAGGCGGTCGAGGCCGCCAGGACGGCCGCCGATCTCGGCATTCCGGCGATTGCCACCTTTCCAGACGTCGAGATGGCACTGCGCGACCAGACGGGCTCGCAGAGCCTTGAGGCGAACAACCTGATCAATCTCGCAACCAGGGCCATCAAGAGGGAAGTTCCCAACATCGGTATCATCACCGACGTGGCGCTCGACCCTTTCACCAGCCATGGCCATGACGGCATCCTCCGCGATGGCGAGATCATCAATGACGAGACGGTTGACCAGATCGTCCGGGCGGCCATCGTCCAGGCCGATGCCGGCGCCGACATTATCGCCCCGTCGGACATGATGGACGGCCGCATCGGCGCGATCCGTCGCGCGCTGGACGCGCACGGCCACCAGATGGTCGGCATCATGTCCTATGCGACGAAGTTTTCCTCCGCGTTCTATGGCCCGTACCGCGAGGCGATCAACACGGGCAGCCTGCTGAAGGGCGACAAGAAGAGCTATTACATCGACTCCGCCAACGGCACCGAAGCGCTGCGCGAGGCGGCGATGGACGTCGAGGAAGGCGCCGACATGCTGATGGTCAAGCCCGGCCTGCCCTATCTCGATATCTGTTGGCGGCTGAAAGAGGCGTTCGGCCTGCCGACCTATGCCTACCAGGTGTCTGGCGAATACTCGCAGATCAAGGCGGCGGCGATGAACGGCTGGATTGACGGCGACCGGGCCATGATGGAAACCCTGCTCTCCTTCAAGCGCGCCGGATGCGACGGCATCCTGACCTATTTCGCCATCGACGTCGCCAAGGCGCTTGCCAAGAGGTGAGAGCAACCTGCTGTCGGGAGGGGCAGGTGATTGCTGTGGCGCCGCGATGACACTATTGGGCATGCCCGTTGCTGCACGGAGGACCTCGTTTGCGGCGCGTCTCCCGCCTCCCCTCATCCTCGCCCTCATGGCGGGGGCCGTTTTCTCAGTGCTCTTGCGATTTCCCGGCGGCCATACCATATCTCTACAGACGTAAACGCGGAGCACGATGATGTCGTTGAACCCTAGCCCAATTCCCGCCGTACAGGACGACTGGCGCACCTATAGCGGCGTCCTCAGCCGCCGCGTGTTCGCGTTCATCCTCGATTACTTCATCGTTGCCCTGCTGTGCATTCCGGCCGGCATCCTGCTGTTCATCGTGTCCGTGGCCACGCTTGGGCTCGGGTTCTTCCTCTATCCGGCGTTGTTCGTCATCGTTGCAGGCTTGTATTTCGGCATGACTGTCGGCGGACCAGCGCAGGCGTCACTCGGCATGCGCTCGGTCGGCATAGGCATGCGCCGCATCGACGGGCAGCGCATCGATTTCATGACGGCAATCGTCCATCTCGTGCTGTTCTGGATCCTCAACTCGGTACTGACGCCGCTGGTGCTGCTCGTCGGCTTGTTCACCGACCGCAGCAGGCTCCTGCACGACCTGCTGATCGGAACGGTGACCGTACGCTCGATTTGAGGCAAGTCGCGCCTATATCTTTGCAGTATTGAAGTTTGTTTCGCAGAAGCGACAAAACGTCAGCCCGGGAGCAATTACCGGTGTTGACGTTTCGCATTCTTTCGCCATGCTTGAACGGGCACACTTTTGACGACTGACGAGAGGTCGATTTTCGGCTGATGAACACGCAGACAACGCCATCTCCGCAGTTCTATCTGACCGCTCCGGCTGCCTGCCCTTACCTGCCGCACGAAATGGAGCGGAAGGTGTTCACGCATCTGGTCGGCGCACGCGCCACGGAGATGAACGACATCCTTACCCAGGGCGGCTTCAGGCGCTCGCAGAACATTGCCTATCGCCCGGCTTGCGAAGCGTGCCGTGCGTGCGTCTCCGTGCGTATCCTCGCCCAGGAGTTCCAAGCGACACGATCCATGAACCGCGTCGTGGCGACAAACGAGGACATCATCGCAACGGAATTTCCGGCCCAGCCCTCGAGCGAGCAATATTCGCTGTTTCGCCGTTATCTCGATGACCGACACCAGCAGGGTGGTATGTCCGACATGACGGTGCTCGACTACGCCATCATGGTCGAGGATACCCATGTCAATACACGCATAATCGAGTATCGCCGCCGCGAGGAAGGTTCTGGCCTGCAGGAGCGTCCGACAGGCGAACTGATGGCCGCAGCCCTCACCGACGTCATGAGCGACGGCCTGTCGATGGTGTACTCTTACTATAATCCAGCACTCGACAAGCGCTCGCTCGGCACCTTCATGATCCTCGACCATATCCGCCGCGCCAAGCTGCTCGGCCTGCCGCATGTCTACCTCGGATACTGGGTCAACGGCTCTCGCAAGATGGACTACAAGACGCGCTACCAGCCGCAGGAGCATCTGACCCCGCGCGGATGGGAACGATTTGACCCGGCCTCCCTCGACCCCAACGCTGTCTGAATGGGATTTTCAGCCTTATCCGACCATGGCAAGGGCCTCCTGCTGACGACCATCGGCGGCCTCGCGCTATCGATGGACATCCCGCTCATCCGTCTTTCCAGCGGTGAAGCCTGGTCGATCCTCGGCCTGCGCAATATCGTCACCCTTTCTGTCGGCATTATCCTGCTGCTGGTCCTCAGGGCGGGCGGACAGCCATGGCGCCTGCTGCTGCCGGGCGCAACCGGCCTCTGGGTTGGCCTGTTCTACGGTATCGGCACTGTCACCTTCATCCTCGCGGTCTATTACACCAGCGCCGCCAATGTGGTGTTCATCCTCGCCTTCAATCCGATGTTTGCGGCCCTCCTCGCATGGTTCGTGATCGGCGAGCGACCGTCGAACGTCACAATAGCCACCATGCTTGCCATGCTGGTGGGCGTTGGGCTGATCGTTGGCGATGGCGTCGGCGGCGGACATTGGCTCGGCGACCTGCTATCGGCCATTTCGGCGCTGACCACCGCCTGTGCCATCACCATCGGCCGGGGCTCGAAGCGGGGAATGGGCTTCATGCCGCTGCTGGCGACGGTCATCCCGGCGGCGATCGGGCTATCCTATGCCCTGCCCTCAGGGCTGGTCGTCGATCACCCCTTCTGGATCCTCCTCGACGGCGGCCTGATGATGCCGCTCGCCTTCTGGTGCCTTGCCACAGGCCCTCGATACCTGTCCGGCCCGGAGGTGGCGATGTTCTACCTGCTCGAAACCATCCTGGCACCTGTCTGGATCTGGATGATCTTTGAGGAGACACCGCGCCCGATGACATTGATCGGCGGCTCCGTCATGATGGTCGCGCTGGCGAGCCACTCGCTCTGGCAGGCCCGAACGAAGGGTCGTCAAGCAGCGCTGGCTGGATAACGACACGGACTTGCAGCCCGTCGTTGCTCGTGTTATAACACAGTTACAACATCGGAGCGAGAGCTATGAACGTCATCATTCGCAAGATCGGCAATTCTGAAGGTGTGATCCTGCCGAAGGAGGTTCTCGATCGCCTAGGCCTTAAGGCTGGCGATCAGCTGGCTCTGAGTACAGACAATGGCAATCTGCAAATGCGACCCATTGCCGAGGATATTTCCCGGCAGATGGATCACGCCCAGCGCTTCATGGAAAAGTACAAGGTGGCTCTCAAAAAGCTGGCCGAGTGATGGAGATCATCTTTCTCGGCCGCTCCCTCGTCGAAGAACTGCACCGAATGCAGATCGAGAGGTTTGGCGGTGCATCCGGGCTGCGCGATGAAGGAATGCTGGAATCCGCACTTGCTCGCCCCATTAACAAAGAAAGTTATGGCTGCGACGATATTTTCGAACTTGCCGCGGCCTATATTTTCGGGCTCGTCAAGAATCATGCGTTCATTGACGGCAACAAGCGCATCGGCATCGTCGCAGCTGCCGTGTTCTTGATGGAAAACGGGTTCGAAATCGAGACGACCGACGTCAATCTTTACACGTTCGTCCTCGGCATCGCCGCCGGCGAAATAGACGAAGACGGCGCGACGCGCTTTCTGCGTGATATGAGCGTGCCCCTGCCGGAGTAGCCCACGCAGGTGGCCTCGCTCGCTAGCCCGAGAATTTACCGCTGCGAGGGAAGCCCTTCGGCACGGCTCGGCCTGCGGCACCGCGGTCGCCTAGCCACTCGATCAGGTCATCCTTCGATCTCGTAAAGCTGCGGCCTGCGCTGTCAGCCCAGGTCAACCCGTCGGCAAGGCTGAAGCAACGGACATCAGAAATTCCGCCATCCTTGTAGCGCTGAAGGCGTACGCCCTTGCCGCGCGACATTTCGGGGATCTGCGCAAGCGGGAAGACCACCATCTTGCGGTTTTCGCCGACCACTGCCAGATGATTACCCTTGACCGGCACGAGCAGCTTGGCCTCTGCCGGCATCGATACATTCATGATCTGCTTGCCCTTGCGGGTGTTGGCAGCCATCTCCGCTTCAGGAACGATAAAGCCGTTGCCCTCGGTCGAGACGATCAACAGCTTGCGATGTGGATCATGAATGAAGGCGGTCAGTACGTCCTGGTCGTTTTCCATCTCGACGATGAGACGCAGCGGTTCGCCATGGCCGCGCCCGCCGGGCAGCTTGTCGGCGCCGAGCGTGTAGGCCTTGCCGCCGGTGGTGACGATCAGCAGCTTGTCGGTTGTCTGGGCCGGGAACGCCAGGCGCAGCGCATCGCCTTCCTTGAAGGTCAGCGATGAGGTGTCCGAGATATGACCCTTCAGCGCCCTTATCCAGCCCTTTTCCGAGATGACGATGGTGACCGGCTCCTTCTCGATCATCGCCTGCTGGATAGCTTCGAGATCGGTATCGGGCGCGTCGGCAAAGACGGTGCGGCGGGCGCCGAGTTTTGTCGCCTTGGCGTATTTCTTGCGGACTTCGCCGATCTCCCAGGCAATCGTCGCCCAGAGTTTTTCATCGGAGGCAAGCAACGCCTCGATCTCTGCCTTCTCCTTCGACAGGGCATCGAATTCGGTGCGGATTTCGAATTCCTCGAGCTTGCGCAAGTTGCGCAGACGCATGTTGAGGATGGCTTCAGCCTGGATGTCGGTGACGCCAAACCGGGCGATCAAGGCCGGCTTCGGCTCGTCCTCCTCGCGGATGATCCGGATCACCTCGTCGAGGTTGAGATAGGCAATCAGCAGACCGCCCAGGATTTCGAGCCGGCGATCAATCGCTGCGAGCCGGAACTTCGAGCGACGGATCAGCACGTCCTTGCGATGTGCCAGCCACTCCAGCAGTACTTCGTTCAGCGCCATGACGCGCGGAATGCGGCCCATGGAGAGCACATTCATGTTGAGCGGAATACGGTTTTCGAGCTCCGACAGCTTGAAGATCGATTCCATCAGGATCGTCGGGTCGACCGTGCGGCTCTTCGGCACCAGGATGAGCCGGACATCCTCGGCGGATTCATCGCGCACGTCTTCCAGCAGCGGCAGGCGGCGGGCGTTGAGCAGCTCGGCGAGCTTTTCGATCAGCCGCGACTTCTGCACCTGGAACGGGATTTCGGTGACGACGATCTGGTAGCCGCCACGGCCGAGATCCTCGACCGCCCATTTGGCGCGAACGCGAAAACCGCCGCGCCCCGTCTTGTAGGCCTCAACAATGCTTTCGCGGCTGTCGATGATGATACCGCCGGTCGGCAGGTCGGGGCCCTCGATGCCACCCTTCTCGCGATTGTTCGGATCGGCCATCAGGTCTTCGACCGTGGCATCCGGATGCTTGATCAGATGCAACGCGGCGGCGCAGAGCTCGTGAGCGTTATGCGGCGGAATGGATGTCGCCATGCCGACGGCGATGCCGGACGTGCCGTTGGCGAGCAAGTTCGGGAAGGCGCCCGGCATGACGACCGGCTCGCTGTCTTCCTCGTTGTAGGTCGGACGGAAGTCGACTGCGTCCTGGTCGATACCCTCGAGCAACAGCGTCGCCACATCGGTCATGCGGGCTTCGGTGTATCGATAGGCAGCCGCGCTATCTCCATCGATATTGCCGAAGTTGCCCTGGCCATCGACGATGGGATAGCGTTGCGAAAAATCCTGGGCCAGACGGACGAGCGCGTCGTAGACCGACTGGTCGCCATGCGGGTGGAACTTACCGATGACATCGCCGACGATGCGGGCGCTTTTCTTGAACGACGAGTTGGCGCGGATGCCCATTTCGCTCATCGCGTGGATGATGCGGCGATGGACGGGCTTCAGGCCATCGCGTACGTCAGGCAGCGCCCGGTGCATGATCGTCGATAGCGCATAGGCAAGATATCGCTCCTCGAGCGCCGCCTTCAGATCAATCGGCAGAATACCGTCATCGCCCCCGCCAGAAGGCGGCAAAATCTCTTGTCCCATAGGCTTTGCCTAGCGGAGAAGATGATGTCCGGCAAGGAATACAGGGGTATCAGCCTGTGGATTAACCCGCACAGCGCCCTAGATTGACCGCAATGCAACAGTGAAGAGACTTGGAGCGCATTTCCCTATTGCAATTCACCAGAATTTTAGACACGGGCGATACAAACCCGGCTCCACACGTCTACACTACATATCGATTTGTCACTTGGCCAATGAGGAAAAGCCCGACATGACTTTTTACCGGACAACCCGGCTGATGCTGTCCAGCGCCGCCATTCTTTCACTCGCAAGCTCGGCCTTCGCGCTGGATGGCAACGATCTCCTGAAAAAAATGAATGCTGCCTATGCTCGGCAGGGTGTCGTTCTCGAAACTGATAGCGTCGATGTCGACGACACGACGGTGATGCTCAAGGGCGCTTCGTTCAAGCCGCTGTCCGGCGGCCAGGGCGTTCTCCTCGGCAAGGTAACGATGAGCGACGTCACGGAAGAAAGCGACGGCGGCTATGCCATCGACAAGGTGACGTTTCCGGATATTTCGGTGACCAACGAAGGCGTGACCTATACCGCAAGCGACATGTTCCTGGGTGGAGTAACGGTACCGGCCGACGCCAATGCCGAAGGCATCGACGGAATGCTGCTCTATTCCAAAGCCCACACGGGCCCTCTGACGGTCACCAAGGAAGGCAAGGAAGTCTTGTCGGTGAAAGACATGGATTTCGCGCTGACGCCGACCCATGACGATTCAGGCTTTGAATTTAGCGGCAACGTCAACGCGATCAAGGCGGACCTGTCCGATGTCAAGGATCCGGCATCGCAGGACACCATCAACAAGCTTGCCCTGCAGCACGTTTCCGGCGCACTGACGATGAAGGGCGGATGGGAGATCAAGCCCGGCACCGTCACAGTCGAAGACCTCGGCCTCGACCTCGACAATATCGGCCGCCTCGACCTGTCGCTGGCGATCTCCGGCTATACGATGGAGTTCATGAAGTCGCTGCAGGAGGCTGCAAAAGCTGCGCAGGCAAACCCCGACAAGCAGGCAGCCCAGCAGGCCACCGGCCTTGCCATGATGGGGCTGATGCAGCAACTGACACTCGACAGCGCCGAGATCCACTTCAAGGACGCCTCCATCACCAAGCGGCTGCTGGATTATGCCGGTTCGACGCAGAACGTCACGGGCGCGCAGATGGCCAACACGCTGAAGGGCCTGGCACCGATCATGCTGGCGCAATTGAACATCCCGGAACTGCAGAACTCGGTCTCTGCCGCAATCAACAGCTACCTCGACAATCCGCAGAGCTTCACGCTGAATGCTTCGCCGGAAAAGCCGGTCCCCTTCCCGATGATCGTCGGCGCCGCCATGGGTGCGCCGAACACCATTCCAAAGGTCATCGGGCTGAAGGTATCAGCCAACGATTGATCCTCAGTTCGAATGTATGAACACAACCCGGCGATCGTATCGCCGGGTTTTTTGTAGGAAAAAACCCGGCAGCTTTCGCCACCGGGTTCCAATTTACAACGGTCTGGAGACCGAGATCAGTCCTTCTTGATCGGCGGAATAACGCGCAGCGACAGCTCCATGAGCTGCTTCGGCGCTGCCGGAGACGGGGCGTTCATCAGCAGATCCTGGGCCTGCTGGTTCATCGGGAACAACGTGATCTCGCGCAGGTTCTTCGCACCGAGCAGCAGCATCACGACGCGATCGATACCGAAGGCGCAGCCGCCGTGCGGAGGGGCGCCGTACTGGAATGCACGGTACATGCCGCCGAAACGCTCCTCGACATCGGTCTGGCTGAGTCCGACCAGTTCGAAGGCCTTGACCATGGCTTCCGGCGACTGGTTACGGATCGAGCCCGAGGCGATTTCGAAGCCATTGCAGACGGCGTCGTACTGGTAGGCCTTCAGCGACAGCGGATCCTGCGTCTGCAGTGCCTCGAGGCCACCCTGCGGCATCGAGAACGGGTTGTGCGCGAAGTCGACCTTTTTTTCTTCCTCGCTCCATTCGTAGAACGGGAAGTCGATGATCCAGCACAGCTCGAAGCGGTCGCGGTCGACGAGGTTCAGGTCTTCGCCAGCCTTGGTGCGCGCCTCGCCCGCAAACTTGTAGAATTTGGCCGGTTCGCCGGCGACGAAGAAGCTGGCGTCGCCGGCTTCGAGGCCGAGCTGCACGCGCAGTGCTTCGGTGCGCTCTTCGCCGATGTTCTTGGCGAGCGGACCAGCGCCGACGATCTTGCCGTCTTCTTCCTTCCAGAAGATGTAGCCTAGGCCCGGCTGGCCGAGTGACTGGGCCCAGACGTTCATGCGGTCGCAAAACGCGCGGCTACCGCCGGTCTTGGCAGGGATAGCCCAGACTTCGACCTTCGGGTTCGACGCGATCATGCCGGCGAACACCTTGAATCCGGAGCCAGCAAAATGCTCGGTGACGGCCTGCATTTCGATCGGGTTGCGCAGGTCGGGCTTGTCGGAGCCGTATTTGCGGATCGACACGTCATAAGGAATACGCGGCCAATCCTTGGTGACGGGCTTGCCTTCAGCAAACTGCTCGAAGACCGAGGTCATGATCGGCGCCATCGTGTCCCAGACATCTTCCTGGGTGACGAAGCTCATTTCCATGTCGAGCTGGTAGAATTCGCCCGGCAGGCGGTCGGCGCGCGGGTCTTCGTCGCGGAAGCAGGGCGCGATCTGGAAGTAGCGGTCGAAGCCGGCCACCATCAACAGCTGCTTGTACTGCTGCGGCGCCTGCGGCAGCGCGAAGAACGTGCCGGGATGGATGCGTGACGGAACCAGAAAGTCGCGCGCGCCTTCCGGCGACGAGGCCGTCAGGATTGGCGTCGTGTATTCGCCGAAGCCGGCCGACGTCATGCGGTTGCGGATGTCGGAGATGATCTGGCTGCGCTTGACGATGTTCTTGTGCAGCGTTTCGCGGCGAAGGTCGAGGAAGCGGTATTTCAGGCGCACGTCTTCCGGATAGTCCGGTTCGCCGAAAACCGGCAGCGGCAACTCTTTGGCGACGGACAGGATCTCTATCTCCTGTGCGTAGAGCTCGATCTCGCCTGTCGGCATCGTCTTGTTGACGGTGTCCTCGGTGCGTGCCTTGACGAGGCCATCGACGCGGATGACCCATTCGCCGCGGACCAGTTCAGCCTGTTTGAAGGCCGGTGAGTCCGGATCGACGACGATCTGCGTCATGCCGTAGTGGTCGCGGAGGTCGACGAACAGCAGGCCGCCGTGGTCGCGGACGCGATGGACCCAGCCGGAGATGCGCACGGTCGACCCGACGTCGGACTTGCTGAGAGCGGCGCATGTATGGCTGCGATAGCGATGCATTTTATTATTCCTGGGCTTGGCGGACGGTGGCAGAGGCGGTCGAAATGCCGCGATCTCCCCGTCGAGAAAATCGGGCGGAAAAGCGCATGGCCTGCCTCATTTGTCAAGACTTGCCACGCCTCGTCGCGTTTGAGGTTGTCTTTATAGCCAAACCCCGCCTAGAAAGACAGCCATGTTGCCGGGCCGGTCGCGGTCGTGGTTCGATTCGTTTGCAGGCCTCCCCGATGAGCCAGATCCGACCCCTTATTCCTTTGCTCGTCACGGCCGGTATCCTGATCGGTGGCAACGGTCTGCAGGCGACGTTCATTTCGCTGCGCGCACTGCACGAAGGCTTTTCGGCTTCGACCATCGGGCTCGTCGGCACCGGCTACAATATCGGCTTTGCCATCGGCTGCGTCTATGTCACCCGCATCATCCGCTCTATCGGCCATATCCGCGCCTTCTCGGCGCTGGCCGCCATCGCATCGGCGGCGTCGATCGCCATGGTGCTGCTGATCGTGCCATGGTTCTGGTTCAGCATGCGGCTCGTGCAGGGCCTGTGTTTTGCAGGGCTTTTTGCCGTTGTCGAAAGCTGGCTGAACGCCCGCGTGACCAACTCCAACCGGGCGCGCACGCTGTCGGTCTATCGTTTCGTCGACCTGGGCTCGGTGACGTTGGCGCAATATCTTATACCATCCGTCGGCATCGACGGGTTCCAGCTGTTTGCCATCATCTCGATGGCGCTCAGCCTGTCGCTGGTGCCGATCTCCTTTGCCGACCGCTCGAGCCCGGGCGCACCGGAGGCCATCCGCTTCGATATCAAGACGCTGTGGCGGATATCGCCGCTCGCCACCGTCGGCTGCGTCGTCGTTGGGCTGACAAACTCGGTGTTCCGCTCGCTGGGTCCGGTCTATGCGCAGGGCATAGGCCTGTCGGTGACGGGGATCGCAACCTTCATGAGCGTCGGGATCTTTGCCGGTATCGTGCTGCAATATCCGCTAGGCGCCTATTCCGACAGGCTCGACCGGCGGCTGATCATCCTCGTCTCATCCATCGGGGGGCTCGTAGGCTGCCTGTTCCTGGCGCTTGTCGCTGGCAGCAGCGAATGGCGCAATTTTATCGGCATCTTTATGTTCGGCGCTTTCTGCATGCCGCTCTACTCGCTCTGCTCGGCCCACGCCAACGACCATGCCGCCAAGGGCCAACATGCACTGGTCTCCGCAGGCACACTGTTTTTCTGGTCGGTCGGCGCCATCGTCGGGCCGATGTTTGCAGCCTTCATGCTCGACAGGTTCGGCCCGCGCGTGCTGTTTGCCTACATGGCCGCCGTTCTGTTTTTCTTCATGCTCTACACGCTGCAGCGCATGACAGTGCGCGAGGGCGTCCCGACCGAGCGGCGGCGCCTGCGCTTCCGCAATCTGCTGCGCACCTCCACCTACTTCAACAAGCTGGCCACACCGCCTTCCGAGCGCGATAAACAATAGGTGACTGCGGCAGTTGGCCAAATAGGTGCTATTGCTGAACAGTGCGCTCAACTTTAAACAGGACCGGTTCGACCCCGTCCGGAGCGTAGCATGGCCGTCTTCACCCGCCGCAATCTCATCAAGGCTTCAGCCGTCGCCGGCGTTTACAGTGTCGGCATGGGTCTGGCGGGCCGCTTCGGACATGCCGAGGCAGCGCCGGAACCGGTTATCCTGAAGGCGAACAAGATCCAGGCCAACATCACCGGCACCGAGATGACAAGGGACGTGCTGACCTATGGTGCCGCCGGCATGCCGCCGGTGTTGCGCATGCGCCAGGGCGCACCCTTTGCGGCACGGCTGATCAACGGCATCGACGAGCCGACCACCATCCACTGGCACGGAATGCGCATCCCCAACGCCATGGACGGGGTGCCGTTCCTGACGCAGCCCTATGTCTATACCGGCGAAAAATTCGACTATGCCTTCACGCCGCCGGATGCCGGCACCTTCTGGTATCATCCCCATTGCAACACCCTGATCCAGATGGGTCACGGCATGACCGGGGTGATCGTCGTCGACAATCCGAAGGATCCGCAGTTCGATGCCGAGATCGTCGTCAATCTGCGCGACTGGCGGCTTGGTGGCGACGGACAGTTCATCGCCCAGTTCAAGCCGCGCGACGCGGCACGATCCGGAACCTACGGCACGGTACGCTCGGCTAACTGGCAGGTCGAACCGCAATACGACGCGCCCGCCGGCGGCCTCGTCAGGCTGCGGCTGGCGATTACCGACGTGACGCGGATATTTTCGTTCAAGATCGCCGGCGCAGAGGCCGCGGTCATTGCCATCGACGGCAATCCGGTGCCAAAGCGCTTTCCTCTCGACGTGCTGCAGCTCGGGCCGGGCCAGCGGCTGGAACTGGCGATCCGCATGCCGGACAGCGAAGGGACGCTGGTTACCCTCGAGGATATCCATGGCACCAGCCCGAAGACGCTGGCGACGCTGAAGGCGGTCGGTAGCTCGCTCAAGCGCGACATGGGCGATCTGGCGCCGCTGGCCGCAAACCCAGTGGCCAGAGCCGATGTCGGGGCTGCGGAGCATATCCCGATCATCCTCAGCGCGACGGCGGAGGATACGTCCACTGACAGCATCTGTGGCTCGCTCGGCTACAGTTTCTGGGCGATCAACAAGGTGCCATGGCCGGGCGACACGCCTGATCCGACCGCCCCGCTCTCGGAACTGAAGCTCGGCAAGAGCTACGTCTTCGACATGGAGAACCTGACGCCGCACTCGCACCCCATCCACTTGCATGGCATGAGCTTCACGGTACTTTCCTCGACCACCGGAGCTGTCCAGCCATTCGTCTCCGACACCTATCTCATTCAGCCGAACGAAAAGGTCCAGCTTGGCTTCGTCGCAGACAATCCCGGCGACTGGCTGCTGCATTGTCACATCATCGAGCATCAAAAGACTGGCATGACCAGCTATCTGCGGGTCGTTTAGCCTTCGGGCACGTCAGCTTATTGACATATCGAAGCGAAAGGGAAAGGAAGGTTCAAGAACTAATTTCGTATGAATGTGTCCAAATGATCGTAACTACCGCCGAACTAGAGGCGGCCTGCCAAGAGCTGGCCAAGTCAGAATTCATCACCATCGATACCGAATTTCTTCGCGAGACGACCTTCTGGCCGGTGCTTTGCTTGATACAGATGGCGAGCCCGACAACCGAGGTGATCGTCGACCCGTTGGCGCCCGGCATCGATCTTGCGCCGTTTTTCGCGCTGATGGCCGACACGTCGGTGCTGAAGGTATTCCATGCCTCGCGCCAGGACATCGAAATCATCTACAATCGCGGAAACCTGATCCCGCATCCGGTGTTCGACACGCAGATTGCAGCGATGGTTTGCGGCTTCGGCGACTCGGTCTCCTACGACCAGCTCGTCAGCCGCATCAAAAACATTCAGATCGACAAGACCTCGCGCTTTACCGACTGGACACGCCGTCCGCTAACTGAAAAGCAGCTCGACTACGCGCTTGCCGACGTCACCCATCTGCGCGACGTCTATATTTTTCTACGTGACGAACTGGAACGCGAAGGCCGCGCCTCCTGGCTTGCCGAGGAAATGGCGATCCTCGAATCACGCGACACCTATGACCTTCATCCTGACGATGCCTGGCAGCGGCTGAAGATGCGGCTGCGCAAGCCGCAGGAACTGGCCGTGCTGAAATACGTGGCCGCCTGGCGCGAGCGCGAGGCGCGCAGCCGCAACGTGCCGCGCTCGCGGGTGCTGAAGGACGATGCGATCTACGAGATCGCCCAGCAGCAGCCGCGCGACGTGGAGGCATTCGGCCGCCTGCGTACCGTGCCGAAGGGCTGGGAACGCTCGTCGGCCGGCGGCGCGGTGCTGGAAGCGATCAACGCCGCGCTGGACATGCCCAAGGCCGACATGCCGCATGTGCCGCGCCACACGCAGGCCCCGGAAGGAACAGCTGCTGCTGCCGAGCTACTTAAGGTTCTTTTGAAGCTGATTGCGGAAAAGAACGCCGTTGCGCCGAAAGTGATCGCCAACAGCGAAGACATCGAGCGGATCGCTGCCGAAGGCGACAAGGCCGACGTACCGGCGCTCTCCGGCTGGCGTCGGGACTTGTTCGGCGATACCGCGCTGAAACTTATCAAGGGCGAGGTCGCGCTGCGGTTTGTCGACAAGAAGGTAGAGACGATCGCCATCTAGCGGGGACCGTCTTCGGACCGAAAAGGCTTGACCGCAGCAGTTGGGCGGGATCAATAACGGCAGACGTCTGTCATCAGCCTGTCGGAACGAACCATGCGAACTCTGCCCACGGCGTTGAACTGGCTTGCTATCGCTGCCGTCGTTGCGTTGTCCGGTGTTTTTTACGGCGCGGCTTTCTATCCCGAATCGCACTTTTATATCGGCGCTATCTTTGCCCTGACGACCGGCATGCCTGTGCTGGTCTTTGAGCGTGGACTGGTGCTGCCCGGTCTTTACTATCGCGTCCACCGGCTGCCGACACCGGCCTATATTCCGATCGCGCTGCTGATCGACCTTGCCCTCATCAGCGTCGGCTATGCGATTTCCGGCAGCCTCCTGAAAATCACGGGCATCACCAATGGGAGCTGGGCGGAGGCGACCATCCTGTCCGCCGAGGTTCTGGTCTATGCGCTGTCGGTCACTGCCCTGATGGTATTCATCATGCGCGTCCGCGAGCTGCTGGGCCGCGACGTCTTCATCAGTTTGCTGACAGGCCGCTACCGCAACCCGGTGCCGGAGGAGCGGGTCTTTCTGTTTATCGATCTGGTCGGCTCCACGGCCTTTGCAGAGCAACATGGCGACCTCAGGACGCAGCAGTATCTCGGCTCGCTGTTCGGGACATTCGCCGAACAGATCCGCCGCCATAACGGTGCCATAGACGATTACATCGGCGATGCTGCCATCGTCACCTGGCCGCTGAAACGCGGCATCAAGGACGGATGCTGCGTCCGTTGCCTTTTCGATATTTTCGCGAACATCGAAAAGAACAAGGATGTCTGGCTGAAGGTCTATGGCCAGGTCCCGCGTCTGCGAGCAGCGCTGCACGGCGGTTCGGTGATAACAGCCGAAATCGGCGTCGATCGTCACAAGATCACCTATTTTGGCGATACAGTGAACACCACGGCCCGCCTCGAGGGCCTTTCGAAGACGCTGGACAGGCATGTCCTGATCTCATCCGACCTTGCCGACCTCATGACATTGCCCAGAGGCATCCATGCCGAATATCTCGGCAACCATGCCGTCAAGGGACGTGGCCGGGAGGTGGGGGTCGTCGCTCTGACCGACCTTGGCGATGGAATTGCCCACCCGCCATCGCAGCTTTCGCTCAATCTCGGGAAAGCGTCCTGAAGTTGTGGTTCTCTGTCATCAAAACTTAATCCGAGTATAATCTCCCAGACACGATCTCACCGTAACTCCTCGGGTGTCAATCCCGACCGGAACTGGTGAGAATTATGACCAAAATCCTTTACGCCTCCGTGGCGCTTTCCCTATTGATGTCGTCTCAGGCTTTCGCCGAGGAGAAAGCCTTTCCGGCAACCCTGACTGCGCAGGCCATTCTGCCTGCCAACACGATCATTGCAGCGCCTGCCGATGCGCCCGACTTCCTGAAGACGGAAGGTAAGTTCACCACGCCGGATCGCAAGCGGGCAACGGCTCTTGGCAGTGTTCCCGGCATGGACGGCTTGGTAAAAACAGATCTCGCGCTGCCCTTCGATGGCCAGGCAGTGCAGGGTTTCTCCGGCATCAAGACCATGCCGGATGGCACCTTCTGGAGCCTCTCCGACAATGGTTTCGGCTCGAAGGCGAATTCCAGCGATGCAGCGCTGATGTATCACCACCTCAAGTTCAACTGGGACAGCGGCAAGGTCGAGCTTCTGAAGACAGTCTTCCTCTCCGACCCGGACAAGAAGGCGCCCTTCCCGATCGTTCTCGAAGGCGCCGAGAAGCGCTACCTTACCGGTGCTGATTTCGACGTCGAATCGATCCAGCCCGTGGCCGACGGTTTCTGGACGGGCGAGGAATTCGGTCCCTATATGCTGCATTTCGACACCGAGGGCCGACTGACCGACGTGATATCCACCGTCGTCAACGGCAAGCCGGTCAAGTCACCTGACAATCCGACGATCTCGCTGCCGGCCAACCCCACACTCAAGCTGCCAGCCTTTAATCTTGCTCGCTCGCGTGGCTTTGAAGGGCTTGCGAAGTCGCCGGACGGCACAAAGCTTTATGCTCTGCTGGAAGGCGCGCTCTATCAGGACGACGGGTCTGTGGAGAAGGTCGACGGTCAGCCGGCACTGCGGATCATCGAACTCGACGTCACTGCGAAAAACTGGACCGGACGTTCCTGGCTATACCCGTTCTCGCCCGGCGGCGAATCGATCGGCGATTTCAACATGCTCGATGCCAGCACCGGGCTGGTGATCGAACGCGACAACGGCGCCGGCACGGGCGACAAGGTCTGCGCCGATCCGAAGACGCCAAAGCCCGATTGCTTTGCCGTCGCCGCCAAGCACAAGCGCGTCTACAAGATCGAAATGACCGAAGAAAACGTCGGAAAGGCCGTGCGCAAGATTGGCTATATCGACTTGATGGACATTGCCGACCCGAACAACAAGAAGCGCCAGGGCGGCGGCGAAGGTTTCTACGACATGCCGTTCGTGACCATCGAGAATGTCGACCGGGTCGATGCGACCCATATCATCGTTGGCAACGACAACAACCTGCCGTTCTCTTCCGGCCGGACACTCGGCAAGGCTGACGACAACGAGTTCGTACTTCTCGAGGTCGGCGAGTTCCTGAACGCGAAGTAAGTTGAACCTGTCTTCTCCCTAGCGGGGGAGAAGATATCCGAAGGACAGATGAGGGGCGGCGCCGGAAGTTGCGGCTCCCCTCATCGCCTCGGCATATCTCTCCGACGGGGAGAAGGAAAAGACGATACTATTCGAAGCGGAAGGCCAGGCGCTTGCCGGTGAGTTTGCCGAGTTGCTGCAGGCGCCCGTCGAGGCGCTCGCCGGCAAAATCGCGATATTCCGGTGGAACCACGAAGTCGAGGTCGACATCCGGATCTCTCGACCGCTGGAATGTCAGGTTCCTGACGACGCCAGGCATTGACGCCGAAAACAGATAGACGACGCGCAGAAGGCCGCCCAGCAGCTTGGCACGCTCGATGAAGAGAGGCGTCGCGATCGTCGCCAGCGGACCGGTGGCGCTGTCGTCGCTCAGGCCCTCGTAGCGGTAATAGCTAGTGAGGGCGAGAAATGCACGACCGGCATGGGTGATGCCGACGAAGGAGGAGTTGGCGATAACGTTGAGCGCCTGCAGGCCGCGATAGTCGGGATGGGCACGCCAGCTGATGTCGGCCAGCAGGCACGCAGCCTGGCGATAGCGGTTTTCTTCCTCGGTCTCATTGACCCCGAAGAAGGGCATCATGCGACCCGTCCAGTCTGCAAGCTCCCGCGCGTGCTCCGGCGAACGGGCGCGCAAGATGGCGAGTTCTCCGGCAGCGGCCAGCAGGGGGTCGGCATGGCGCTCGTGCTCGTTGAGCAGCGAATAGAGATAGCCCTCGCGCACGCCCTGCGACGAGAACGAGATACGCGCCGGCTTCATTGCCAGCAGGACTTCCTGCAGCGCAATGGCGCCATAGGGCAGCAACGAGCGCCGAAACTTCGAGACGGACTGGAAGATCGGGTCCTTGCTGTCCTTGGCGACGGCCACCTGATCGAGAAAGCGCAGCATCTCGTCGAGCGGCAATTCATAGCCCTGCATCATGTGAAGCGGATAATCGCGGACCTGCATGTGCAGCTTGGCAATGTTACGCCAGGTGCCGCCGACCGCATAGAAGGTGCGTCCCTCGCCACCGCCGAGCAGTTTTGCGGTGCGGACGTGCTTGCGGGCAAAGGTATGCGCCTTGGCGAGCGACCCGTCGGCATATTCGGACAGTCGCAATCCGCCGAGCGGCAGGGTGATCCCCTGGCCGAACTTGTTTCCCTTGATGTCGATCAATTCCAGCGATCCGCCGCCGAGATCACCGGCAATTCCGTCCGCAGCGTGGAAACCGCTGATGATGCCATAGGCGGAGAAAAGCGCCTCCTCCTCGCCCGACAGCACGCGCACCTTGCGGCCCAGAATGGTTTCCGCCTGATGGATGAAGTTGGGGCCATTGCTGGCCTCGCGGGCAGCCGCTGTCGCCAACACATACATGGTACGGGCGCGTGCCTGGTCGGATAGAGCCCGAAAACGGTGCAGCGCTGCCAGCGCGCGCAGCACGCTCTGCTCGTCCATCTTGCCGGTTAGCGCCAGACCCTTGCCGAGGCCGCAGAGGACCTTTTCGTTAAACAGGATCGTCGGCGAACGCGACAGGCCTTCATAGACGACAAGCCGCACGGAATTTGAGCCGATGTCGACGACGGAAACGGGGGCAATTCCGGGAAGGCGCCCCTGAGCTTCTGATTCCACCATGCGATTCCAGCTATGACTTCCGGCGCGACAACAGGCCGGCAATGAGTTTCGGCGCACTGGACTTCAGGGCCTCGCCGCGCCCGGACAGGCTCGGATTGGTCATGAAATACTGCTGCGCGTTGAACGGCTCTTTCCCCTTGCGCACTTCCATGCGCCTGGAGGTACCGTCGGGCAATATCTCGTAGCTCTGCTGGTTGTCAATCAGGTTGCCGAGCATGATCTGCGACAAAACCTGCTCGTGTACTGTAGGGTTAAGAAGTGGCACCAGCGTTTCGACGCGCCGGTCGAGATTTCGCTGCATCATATCGGCAGATCCGATGTAGACCAGAGCCTTGTCCGATGGCAGGCGATGACCGTTGCCGAAGCAGAAGATGCGGCTGTGCTCGAGGAAGCGGCCGACGATCGACTTGACGCGGATATTGTCGGAAAGCCCGGCCACCTGCGGCCTGAGGCAGCAGATGCCGCGAATGACGAGGTCGATCTCGACGCCTGCATAGCTGGCGCGATAGAGCGCATCGATGATCTCGGGGTCGACCAGCGAATTCATCTTCATCCAGATCGCGGCAGGACGCCCCTCGCCTGCGTGAACGATTTCCTGCTCGATGTGCTTGAGGATACGCGAGCGCAGCGTATAGGGCGAAACCGCGATCTCCATGCTCTCGGCCGGCTCGCCATAACCGGTGATGAAATTGAAGATGTTCGCCATGTCGTGGGCGATCTTCGGGTTGCAGGTGAAGTAGGAAAGGTCGGTATAGATCTTGGCGGTGATCGGGTGGTAGTTGCCGGTGCCGAGATGGCAGTAGCTGCGCAGCCTGCCCTCCTCGCGACGGACGACCAGGGACATCTTAGAGTGGGTCTTCAATTCAATGAAGCCGAAGACGACCTGCACGCCGGCGCGCTCGAGGTCGCGCGCCCAGCGGATATTGGCCTCTTCATCGAAACGAGCCTTGAGTTCGACCAACGCAGTCACCGACTTGCCCATTTCCGCAGCGTCGATCAGGGCGCGAACGATAGGGCTGTCGTTGGAGGTTCGGTACAGCGTCTGCTTGATCGCCAGCACGTCCGGGTCGCGCGCCGCCTGGATCAGGAACTGGACGACGACGTCGAAGGATTCGTAAGGATGGTGGACCACCATGTCCTTCTCGCGGATGGCAGCAAAACAGTCGCCCGCATGCTCGCGCACGCGCTCCGGGAAGCGGGCATTGTAAGGCTGGTAGCGCAGGTCTTCACGCGGCGCCTTGGTGATTTCGGACAGCGTGTTCAGCGCCAGCAGACCGGGCAGCACGGCAACACGATTGTCCGGCACACTGAGCGCCGTCACGACGAAGTGTCGTAGCGGGGCAGGCATTTCGGAATCGGTCTCGATGCGGATGACCGAACCGCGACGGCGACGCTTCAGCGCCGTCTCGAAGAACCGCACCAGGTCTTCGGCCTCTTCCTCAACCTCGATGTCGCTGTCACGGATAAGCCGGAAGGTGCCGGATCCCTGTACCTCGTAACCCGGATAGAGACGATGGATGAAGATGTTCACCACGTCCTCAAGCGTGATGTAGCGAATGACGCCATTAGCGTCCGGCAGACGGATAAAGCGATCGAGCGCCGGCGGCAGGCGCAGCAGCGCCGTCATCGCTTCATGGCCGCGCATGCTGTTCAGCTGCAGGGCGATGGAAAAGCCTAGATTGGGGATAAACGGAAAGGGATGGGCCGGGTCGATCGACAGGGGCGTCAGCACGGGAAAGATCGACTGGTCGAATTCGTTGGCGAGCCACTGGCGGTCAGCCTCGGACAGCGCAGCCGCACGGACGATGAGAATGTCTTCCTTGGCAAGGTACTGCTGCAGGACGGCGAGCGAGGCCTGCTGCTCCATCTGCAGGTTGTCGATCTCCCTCAGGATGTCGTTCAGCTGCTCGGCCGGAGTCTTGCCATCAGGACTGCGCACGACGATGTTCTGGCGCACCTGGCCTTCGAGGCCTGCGACGCGGACCATGAAGAACTCGTCGAGGTTGGCGGCCGAGATCGACAGGAAGCGCACGCGTTCGAGCAGCGGATGGGCGGTGTTCAAGGTCTCTTCTAGGACGCGCCGATTGAACTGCAGCCACGAAAACTCGCGGTTGATGAAGCGTTCCGGACTGTTCATCAGATCGCTGATCGGCGGCTTCGCAACGATCTCCGGTTCGCCTTCCTCCGGAAGTTCTGCGACTGAAGACTCCATATGCACTTGCCCCTGTTTGTCTGCGTTGGACATCAATTTGACGAAGAAACTGTCACAGTCAATCACATTGAATCGAAATTGCCCAATTCATTCAATACCTCAGACGCGAGTCCTCGCGTGATGCGGGTGCCGCGAGACAAGGCCAGGCGATCCAGCCGGTCGACAATGGTCTGGGCGGCGCCAAGCGAACGCTCCATGCGGCCGACGATATACAGGACCAATTTGTCATCGATATAAAGCTGGCGGTCGGCGAACAGCTTGACGATGACCTGCGACAGCAACTCCTCATCGGGCTCGCCGATCTCGACGGTCGTTGCCGCCTTGAGACGCGAGATCAGGTCCGGAAGTGTCACCGGCCAGGAGATCGGCCACAGCCGGCTTGTGATCATCAGGCTGGTGCGGTTTTCGCGGACGCTGTTGATAACATGGAAGAGTTCGGTGTCGTCGAAGCCCGCTCTGTCCGCATCCTCGAAGATCACCGGTCCCGCAGCCGCTGCAAGCGCGGCATGCCCCCCCTTGAGGGGGTGGATCTCGACGGCGCCGCTTTGCTCGCGCCAGATGCTGGCAAGATGGGATTTGCCGGAGCCGACGGGGCCTGCGAGGATGACCACGGGCGACGGCCAGGCGGGCCAGCTGTCGACGATGGCAACGGCTGCCTGCAGCCGTGCGGATACGCGCAGGTCGTCGCGGCCGCTGGCGGCATCGTGAACGAATGCCAGCGGCAGCTGCTCGGCGCCGCGGCGCCTCGGATCAGCCTTCCTCACATCGCTCATGGTCGCTTTATTTCTCGATGTTGCTGTCAATAACCTTGCGCGCCGGCAGGATCAGCGTGCGTCCATGGTAAAGGTCGCTCTCAAGATACCGCGAAAGGGCGAAGCGGACAAGCACGCCACAGGCGGCCGCTGCCGGCACGGCGATCAGCAGTCCGACAAAGCCGAACATTATACTGAAGGCAAACAGGGCAAACATCAGCCAGACCGGATGCAGGCCGACGCTCGAGCCCACCAGCTTCGGCTGCAGGATATTCCCCTCGAGGAACTGGCCCGTGAAAAAGACGGCCAGCACCAGCGCGATCCAGGGATAATCAGGCCAGAACTGCACCAGCGCGACGCCGGCGGCGAGAAACAGGCCCACCAAGGAACCGACATAGGGAATGAAGCTGATCATACCCGCAAACATGCCGATCAGCAGACCGAAGTTCAGGCCGACCAGCGACAGGCCCACGCCGTAGTAGACGCCAAGAATGATGCACAACGACCCCTGGCCACGGATGAAGCCGGCGATTGCCTGATCGATCTCGCGGGCGATCTGGCGGACGGAACCGACATGCTCGCGCGGGATCCAGGCATCGACCTTGGCAATCATGCGATCCCAATCGAGCAGCATGTAGAAGGCAACGACGGGTGTGACGACCATCAGCGAGACGATGTTGACCAGCGCCTTGCCGGAGCTCCAGAGCTGCCCAAAAAGTCCGGCAACGAAGCTGACGCCATCCGACATGATCGTCGAGATGTTGTCCTTGATCGTGCCTGCCTGATTGCGGATCCACTGCGGCACGATCGAGTTCTGGGTGTTGGTGATGAACTGCTGGAACTGCTCCACGTAGCCCGGCAAATGCTGGAGAAAGTCGTTGAACTGGTTGACGATGATGGGGATCAGAATCGTCAGCGCCAGCGCAAAGATCAGCACGAAAACGACGAGGATGACGAGGGTCGCCATGGTTCGGCTGAGACCGCGACGCTCAAGCCAGTCGGCGACCGGATCGAGAAAATAGGCGATGGCCATGCCGGCGATGAAGGGCAGCAGGATCGAGCTGAACAGGAAAAGGAAGGCAATGAAGAAAGCAAGGATCGCGAGCCAGAAAAAGACCTGCCGCTTCAGATCGGTGACGCTCGATGGTTGTTGCTCCATGATATTCCTGATCTTTGCTGCTGGTGACGTTGAATTAGCACATAGGATAGCCGCTCAACTAGCGTCAAGATGATAACGGGCAATGGCGGGATCGGGCGACGGTCGGCGAAAATCGGGGGTTTGATCGCCAACGCCTTGCATAAAGAGACTTGCCATGCAATGGCGACCCGGTCAAAACCCTATTGCCAGGGCGCAAGAGCGCCGACCGGAGACGCAGCATGAGCCAGTCGGGAAAAAACGGCCTTACCTATAGCGACGCAGGCGTCGACATAGATGCCGGCAACCTCCTCGTCGAGAAAATCAAGCCCGCGGTGCGCTCGACGCGCCGGCCCGGTGCGGATGGCGAAATCGGCGGTTTCGGCGGCCTGTTCGACCTGAAGGCCGCAGGCTTTACCGACCCGATCCTGGTCGCTGCCAATGACGGCGTCGGCACCAAGCTGAAGATCGCCATCGACGCCAATTATCACGACACCGTGGGCATCGATCTCGTCGCCATGTGCGTCAACGATCTGGTCGTCCAGGGCGCAGAGCCCTTGTTCTTCCTCGATTATTTTGCTACCGGCAAGCTCGACACCGACCAGGGAGCAGCCATCGTCGAAGGCATTGCTGCCGGCTGCCGCGAGGCAGGTTGCGCGTTGCTCGGCGGCGAGACGGCTGAAATGCCGGGCATGTATTCGGATGGCGACTACGATCTCGCCGGCTTTGCCGTCGGTGCTGCCGAGCGCCACCAATTGTTGCCGACGCGCGATATCACCGAAGGCGACGTCATTCTCGGACTTGCCTCCTCCGGCGTCCATTCGAACGGCTTCTCGCTGGTCCGCAAGATCGTCACGCTGTCCGGCCTCGCATGGGATGCGCCTGCCCAGTTTGCAGAGGGAAAGACCCTCGGCGAGGCGCTGCTGACGCCGACCCGGATCTACGTCAAGCCACTGCTGAAGGCGATCCGCGAGACCGGTGCGCTGAAGGCGTTGGCCCACATCACGGGTGGCGGCTTTCCGGAAAACATACCGCGCGTGCTGCCGAAGAACCTTGCCGCCGAGATCGATCTTTCCGCCGTCAGGGTGCCGCCCGTCTTCTCGTGGCTGGCCAAGACCGGTGGCGTCGAGGCTAACGAGATGCTGCGCACCTTCAACTGCGGCGTCGGTATGATCGTCGTCGTTGCAGGCGAGAATGTCGATCGCGTCACGCAAGCCCTCGAGGCTGAAGGCGAAAGCGTTATCGTTCTCGGCCGGATGATCGCTCGTGCCGAGGGCGCTGCAGGCACCGTCTACAAAGGAACCCTCGCCCTATGAGCGAAATGCGCAAACGCGCCGTCATCTTCATCTCCGGCACCGGTTCCAACATGATGTCGCTGATCAAGGCGGCACAGGCGCCTGACTATGCTGCCGAAATTGTCGGCGTCATTTCCGACCGGGCCGAGGCCGCTGGCCTTGCCAAGGCGCAAGCGGAAGGTATCCCGGCCTTCGCCATCCCGCGTGTCGACTTCAAAAGCAAGGAAGCCCATGAAGCGGCCATTCTTGAGCGGCTCGACGAGCTTCAACCAGACATCATCTGCCTTGCCGGCTACATGCGGCTGCTGACCGGCGATTTCATCAAGCGCTACAAGGGGCGGATCATCAATATCCACCCCTCCCTCCTGCCACTGTTTCCCGGCCTGAACACCCACCAGCGGGCGCTGGACGCCGGTATGAAGATCGTCGGCTGTACCGTGCATTTCGTCACCGAAGGCATGGATGAAGGCCCGGTCATCGGCCAGGGTTCGGTCGCGGTGCTGGTCGACGATAACGCACAGACGCTGGCTGCCAGGGTGCTCACCATCGAGCACCAGCTCTATCCCCTCGCGCTCAGACTGATTGCCGAGGGCAAAGTGCGGATGGAAAAAGGCGTCACCGTCACCACCAACGAGGCCGGCGGAACGCTGATCCCACCCGCGCTGAAGAAGCTGATCGCCCTGCTGGTTGATCCCGACAAGGCCTGACAGGCGGCTTTTCCCGCTTTCAGGCGACCAGCGCCGGATGCAGGTGGAGCGGATGCAGCGTGCCGTCGCTGTAAACCACGCGGCCATTGCGGAATGTTGCCCGGACACGCGGCACGGCACCGGGCTCAACGGCGATCAGATCGGCCTTCTGCCCGACAGCAATCTCGCCCCGGTCCATCAGGCCTGCTGCACGCGCCGGATTACGGGTTGCCATTGCGACGGCTGCAGAAAGGTTGCCCTCCAACGCATCGGCGATCTTGAAAGTCGCGGACAGGAACGCGGCCGGATGGTAATCGGCAGCAATGATGGTCAGCAGTCCGGCGCGGGCGGCATCGAGCGCACTGAGGTTGCCGATCATCGACAGGCCACGCAGTGCATTCGGGGCACCCATCAGCGTCCACAGCCCGAGCCGACGGGCTTCCTCTGCAGCTTCGAGCGTCACCGGAAACTCGCTGATGGTGATGCCGAAACCGTTCATCTCGACCACTTTGGCCGCACTGTCGTCATCATGGGAGGCGAGCGAGATGCGGTGCTTCAGCGACAGATCGGTGATCTCGCGCAGCCGTTTGTCAACCTCGGGATTGTTGCGCCGTTCGACGCGCAGGGCGACGACTTCGGCCGCAGCCTCTGCCGAAATTCCCCGCTGCGCGGACATCCGCTCCTTATAGGCTTCGACGTCGTTGTACTGTCCCTGGCCTGGCGTGTGGTCGGTCAGCGACACCATGTCTATGAGATCGTCCTCGATGAGCTTTTCGAGCACCGGCGAGGCTGCGAGGTTGGTGATTTCGTAGCGGGCATGGACGCGGTGATCGACGAGCAGGCCAGCCTTCAGACGATGGATGCCCTCGATGATGGCGCGGGTATTTTCCAGCGAGCGGATATGGCCGTAGACGCTTTCGGTCGCGAATGACAGCGCGGCGTAGGCGGTGGTGATTCCCGAGGCCGCCAGCTTCTTGTCGAGTTCGTGGATACCGAAATCGATCGGCATCATCGCATTCGGCCGCGGCGCGATCTCGCGCTCGATCATGTCGCCGTGCAGGTCGACGAAACCGGGCATCAGCAACCTTCCGCCGCCTTCGAATGTGGCTTCCTCCACGGGTTCTGCCCTGATCTCGGCAATCGCCCCGTCATCGATCCGGACGGCGCCGTTGTCGATCACTTCATCGGCAAGGACGAGCTTGAAATTGTTGAGCCACATGGGAATCTCCTTGGCGTATGCCGGCATGTCGAGGCGCAGCCCTTAACCGTGGTCGATGACCGTTGCATGAACGTCGGCGACCGAATGAGCGGAAGCACTCAGACGAGACGGTCGCGGTTCAACCCGGCCCATTGCAACAGCATAATCGTCTTGCCATCGATGATGGCGCCGGTCTCTATCATCGACAGCGCCTCCGATAGCGGCACTTCCATGACCTCGATATCCTCGTGCTCCTCGACCAGTCCACCGCCTTCCGACAAGCGATCGCCGGTGTCGATGACGGCAGCGAAGAAGTGGACGACCTCGGTCACTGCACCCGGTGCCATATAGGCCTTGAACAGGAACCTGACGTCCCGCACGCGATATCCCGTTTCCTCCATCGCCTCGCGGCGAATGGCCGCCTCCGGCTCCTCGCCGTCGAGAAGGCCGGCCGGCGTCTCTATCATCCAGCCGGGGTCGCCGTTCAGATGGGCAGCAAGGCGGAACTGGCGGACGAGCACGACAGTCTCCTTGTGGGGATCGTAGAGCAGGATCGTGGCCGCAGGGGTGCGATGGTAGATCTCGCGCTTCAGGCGGTGGGTTGCTCCATCCGAGGCGGTGTAGTCGATGTCGTAGCTGCTGAGTTCGGTCCAGCCCTTCGACAGCGTGGTCTGCGCGACGATTGCCACGCCGGCTTTGTCAAACTTCGTCATTGGGCATCCCTGCGCAGCCAGACCTTGTTGTCGTGGACGGCAGCGCCGCCATAGGGCGCGACAGGATCGGCCCCAGTCAGGACATTGATCCCCTCGCCGTCGACATGGGCGCTATTTGGCCAAAGTCCCTCGGCAATCAGTACGCCCGGCTTAACCTCTGTGGTTATGCGGGCATGAAGGCGGATGTCGCCCCTGACATTGCCGATACGCACGAGGTCGCCATGAGCGATGGCATGGGCTTGCGCATCGCTCGGATTGATCATGACTTCCGGGCGACCTTCCTTCTGTCGCGAGGTCTTGGTCTCGGCAAAGCTGGAGTTCAGGAAGTTTCGGGCCGGCGATGTCGCCAGCCGGAAAGGATGCTCGACATCAGCGACCTCGATCACGTCGACCTGATCAGGAAAGGTCGGCAATTCCGCATGCGGACCGAGCAGGCCGATCGATTTGGGCGGACGGTTCGGCGCAGGCTGATTGCTCCAGTCCGGCCGGAAGCGAAACTTGCCGTCGGGATGAGCAAAGCCGTCGATGAAATGCGCCTTGTCGAAATCCGGCTGGCGATCGAACCACTTGTGCTCGAGAAAATAGTCGTAATCCGGAAGTTGGCTATCGGCCAAGATGCGGTCCACCATTTCACGGGCCGTGAAGCCGAACCCCGGGCGGTCGGCGACGCCGAGGCGTTTGGCGAGTTCCTCGATCACGAACAGATTGCTGCGCACCGTTTCCGGCGGCTCGACCAGTTTTGGGCCGAGCAGGATGTGGTTCTGGCCGCCGGCGCGATAGATGTCGTCGTGCTCGACGAACATCGTCGCCGGCAGGACGATATCGGCCATCGATGCCGTGTCGGTCATGAATTGCTCGTGGACGGCGACAAACAGGTCGTCGCGGGCAAAGCCGCGCTTCACCAGCCGCTGCTCGGGCGCGATATTGACCGGATTGGTGTTCTGGATCAGCATCGCGGTGACCGGGCCGCGATGGCGAAGGGCTTCGGCATCGCCCGTCAGCGCCCGGCCGATCTGCGACTGGTCGATCATCCGGATATCCTCGTCCTTCATGGCGCGGCCGGTCAGTTCGGCGCTGCTCATCTGGAAGATATCGCTGTTGGAATGGAAGGCGCCGCCGCCCTCGTATTGCCAGGAGCCAAGCACGGTGGCGATCGAGGCTGCCGCATGCATGGCGATGGCGCCGTTGCGCTGGCGGGTAAAGCCGTAGCCGAGGCGGAAATAGGACTTCTTCGTGCGGCCGACGAGCGCACCGAAAGCCTCGATCTCCTCGACCGTCAGCCCGGTAATGTCGGCGGCCCATGCCGGGGTGCGGGTCTTCAGATGTGCCTCGAGGCCAGCCGGATCGTCGGCGTATTTTGCCATATACGCGCGGTCGGCATAGCCGTCACGGAAGGCGATGTGCATGACCGCGCAGGCAAGCGCTGCGTCGGTGCCTGGCTTGACGATCAGCGCAAGGTCCGCCTGCTTCATCGTCGGATTGTCGTAGATATCGATGACGACGATCTTGGCGCCACGTTCCTTGCGCGACTTGATCGCGTGGGTCATGACATTGACCTGGGTGACCACAGCATTGGTGCCCCAGATCACCACGCAATCGGTACGCCCCATCTCGCGCGGGTCGGGACCGCGCAACACGCCGGTCGCCATGGTAAAACCGGTCCAGGCCGGGTTGGTGCAGATCGACGAAAAGAACCCCGAATAGCGCTTTGCATGGCGCAAACGCTCGATCGAATCGCGCTGCACCCAGCCCATGGTGCCGGCGTAGAAATAAGGCCAGATGGCTTCGCTTCCGTCCTTCGCCTCCGCCTTGACAAAGGCGTTGGCGATCTCATCCAGCGCCGCCTCCCAGGAAATGTCTCCCCAGCGCCCCTCGCCCTTGGCCCCAAGCCTGCGCACCGGCTTCATCAGCCGGTCGGGATGGTAGAGCCGCTCGGCGTAGCGGGCGACCTTGGCGCAGATGACGCCTGCTGTGTAGGAATGATCGCCTGAACCGCGAACACGACCGATGCGGCCATCCTCGGAAATCTCGACGTCGAGGGCGCAAGTGGACGGACAGTCGTGCGGACAGGCGGTGTGGCCGATTCTCGCTTTTGCCGGAATGGGGGTCGCAATGTTCATCGCAACTGTATATTTCAAGGCGAGGCCGGCAAAAAGAGCAAAACCGGTGCATCGCAACATTTCATGCAGGCATCACCGAAAATGAATTATCGGCACATCTACCATGCGGGCAATTTCGCCGATGTTTTCAAGCATGCGGTCCTGGCGCGGCTTGTCCGCTACATGCAGGCGAAGGACAAAGCCTTCCGGCTGCTCGACACCCATGCCGGGATCGGCGTTTACGATTTGTCGTCGGAGGAAGCCCAGAAGACCGGCGAATGGCTGGATGGCATCGGCCGGGTGATGGCCGCCGACCTGCCAGCCCAGGCGGCCGAACTGCTCGAGCCGTACCTCACAGCCGTCAATGCACTCAATCCGGATGGCGGGCTGCAATTCTATCCCGGCTCGCCGAAGCTGGCGAGCCTGCTGTTCAGGCCGCAGGACCGCCTGTCGGCGATGGAACTGCACCCGGAAGACGCCAGCCGGCTGCACCGGCTGTTCGAGGGCGACCACCAGGTGCGCGTCACGGAACTCGACGGTTGGTTGGCGCTCGGCGCCCATCTCCCACCGAAGGAAAAGCGCGGCATCGTGCTTGTCGACCCGCCATTCGAAATCGAAGGCGAATATGACCGGCTGGTCGATGGTCTGGCGCGCGCCTATCGCCGCTTTCCAGGCGGCACCTATTGCCTGTGGTATCCGCTGAAGAAGGATGCGCCGATCAAGGCGTTTCACGAGGCGCTACAGGCGCTCGAGATCCCGAAAATGCTGTGTGCCGAACTTGCCGTGCGCACCGAACGCGATTTCACCGGCTTGTCAGGTTCCGGCCTGATCGTTGTCAATCCGCCCTTCACGCTCAAGGACGAGTTGCACGCCCTGTTGCCGGTGTTGAAGGATATCCTGGCACAGGACCGTTTTTCCTCCAACCGGGCCTTCTGGCTGCGCGGCGAACAGCCGAGCCGCAAGCCCGATGCCAACGAAGACATCTGAGAGTTCCCTTCCCGTTCAGGAAAGACAGCCATGAAGCTCCTCTGCTCGTCGACATCGCCATACTCGTCCAAGGTCAGGATGACGGCGCGCTATCTGGACATCAAGCTCATCGAGATCAACGTCGACACCAATGCCGGCCCTGCAATTCTCCTCGACAACAACCCGCTCGGTAAAATTCCCACACTGATTACCGACGACGGTCTTTCTGTCTTCGACAGCCGCGGCATCAACCATTATTTCGGGCGGATGGAAGGCAAGCGGCTTTATCCCGGCAGCCAGGCCAAGCGCACCAAGGCCGATGTCCTCGAGGCACTCTGCGACGGGACATGCGACTGCCTGCTGTCGATCATCTACGAGCGGCGTTTCCGCACGGAAGAGAAGGTGTTCCAGCCGTGGATCGACCGCCAGTGGGCCAAGGCCCTGCGAGCGCTTACCTACCTCAACGAAGACACACCGAAGATCGGCCGCAAGCTGAACGGCGGCCATTTTGCCATGGCTGCGATGCTGGGTTACCTGCAGCTGCGATTCGCCGGAGAGTGGGAAGACGATCACAAGGCACTGATCTATTGGCTGCGTGACTTCGAAAAGCGCTTTCCAGCATTTCCGGAATTGAAGCCGCAGTAGGAGGTTTTGACGCCGCCGCCCCGGTCAAGATTGGCTGGCGCGATAGCAAACGGCAGGGTTTCGCTGCCGACCTTGCCTTCTCACAGGCCTAGAAACGAAAAAAAGCCGGGGCGAACCCGGCTTCCTCCGTAACATCAGACCAAGTCTTAGAACTTGTAGCCGATACCGACCTTGACGCTATTTTCGTCGTAGCCGCGCGATACGCTGCCGGAGTCGAGATCGAAGTTCTTCTTGCCGTAGTCGGTGTAGCGATATTCGAGGCGGGCAGAGATGTTGTTGGTAACCATCGTTTCGGCACCAGCACCAACCGTCCAACCGACAGCCGTCTTCTTGTCAGAAGAAGTCGCGTCGGACATCTTGTTCTGGCCTGCAGCGACACCGGCCGTGCCGTACAGCATGAAGGGGTTGAAGTCATAGCCGAGGCGAGCACGAACCGAACCGTTGGTTTCGTTCTTGCCTGTGATGCCGTTCTTCGTGCTGTCGGCACCGGAGTAGCCTACGTCACCTTCGACACCGTATACGATCTGGCCGTCCTGCCAGTTGTAGCCCGAGTAGACCTGGCCGCCAAAAGCGTCAGCGCTGCCGCCTTGGCCCTTGATCTTGCCCATGTTGTAGGTGCCAGCCGCGCCGAGGTAGAAGCCGGCCCAGTTGCTGACCTGGGGGGCGTCCTGAGCGACGGGAGGCTGAGGAATCTGTTCGACAGCGTCGGCAGCCATAGCAGCCGAGAAACCACCGATAACGAAAGCCGAAGCCATGAGGGTCGTGATGATGTTACGCATACTTTTATTCTCCTAATAATCTCGTTCCGTCGCCTACTGTCCTAGCGTTCGAACGGTCCGAGCAATTCCTGGATATTCCCTCCCGGATGACTGTAAATTGGAATGCAATTGCGGATTTGGAAGAGCTAAATTGTGAAATCATTGTGGCAACCGAATGGCTGAAATTCGATGTTGCTTTAACGCCACAGGACAATCGTTAACCATAACAAATTATTAAAGAGACTATACTTAATTTTACTCAAATATATCTCAAGATTTACCTAGAACATTCGCCTCGCCCAACCCTGCATCGGAGTGGCTTCCTATGGTCTATCGGCTCCCTATATAAGTGCTGATCCGACCAACGCAGTGAAAAGGCGACACTTTGACCGATAACAAACTCCGAACCGCGCTGATCACCGGCGCTTCCCGCCGGATAGGCAGTGCAATGGCCCGGGATCTCGCGTCTAACGGATTCAATATTGCAATTCACGCAGATACATCGATGGTCGAGGCGGAAGCCTTGGCGGCGGAATTGAGGCTTCGTGGCATAAAGGCAATTGCAGTCAAGGCCGACCTGCAAAATAATAACGAGGTCTCAAGCCTTGTCGAACGGACGGTTTCGGCCCTCGGGCCACTGGACCTCCTGATCAACAATGCCTCGACCTTCCGCTCGGATACGGCTGACGCCTTCGATGCGGAGGCATTCGAGGCGCATTTCGCGGTGCATGTCCGGGCACCCTCCATCCTGGCGGCCGAATTTGCCCGCCAACTTCCGGTGAGTGTGCCCGGACTGACCGTCAATATCATCGACCAGCGGGTCTGGGCTCTCAATCCGCGTTTCTATTCCTACACGCTTTCCAAGGCGGCGCTCTGGACGGCCACTCAAACCCTCGCCCAGTCTTTTGCGCCGCGAATCAGGGTCAACGCGATCGGGCCGGGCCCGACACTTGCCAGCAGCCGGCAGGCGCCGGAGGATTTCCAGGCGCAGATCGACGGCCTGCTGCTGAAGGCAGGCCCGGGGCTCGATGAATTCGGCCGGGCGGTCCGCTTTCTTTTTGACACGCCTTCGATCACGGGCCAAATGATTGCCCTGGATGGAGGCCAGCATCTGGCCTGGGAGACGCCTGACGTGCCGGAGACCGCTGAATGAATGCCAGAAAGCTGCCCGAGGGCGGCGTTCTCTACGACGAATCGGACGATACCGACGACGACATCGAGGTAGAGGGCGGCGGCATCGCCGTCCCTGCCCTGACTGTTGCCGTCGACTGGAACGAAGGCGGAAAGAACGAGACCGGGCTGAAGGGCGCCGAACTCATCGGCGAGTTCGTCAAGCGGCTGCCGAATGCGCCGGGCGTCTATCGCATGTTCAACGAGGCGGGCGACGTGCTCTATGTCGGCAAGGCCCGCAGCCTGAAGAAGCGCGTCAGCAACTACGCTCTCGGTCGCGGCCACTCGAACCGGATCGCCAAGATGATCCGCGAGACGGCGAACATGGAGTTCGTCACGACCCGCACCGAAACCGAAGCGCTGCTGCTGGAGGCCAACCTCATCAAGCGGCTGCGGCCGCGCTACAACGTGCTGCTGCGCGATGACAAATCCTTTCCCTATATCCTGATTACCGGTGATCATCGGGCACCCGCCATTTTCAAGCATCGTGGCGCGCGCAGTCGTAAGGGCGCCTATTTCGGCCCCTTTGCCTCGGCCAGTGCCGTGGGGCGGACGATCAACTCGCTGCAGCGCGCTTTTCTGATCCGCACCTGTACGGACAGCGTCTTCGAGACGCGTACCCGGCCCTGCCTGCTGCACCAGATCAAGCGCTGTTCCGCCCCCTGCACCCACGAAGTCAGCGACGACGGCTATGGCGAACTGGTGCAGGAAGCCAAGGATTTTCTGTCGGGCAAAAGCCAGAACGTCAAATCGCACATTGCCGATGCGATGAACGTGGCGGCCGAGAACCTCGATTTCGAAAGCGCCGCCGTATATCGCGATCGGCTTTCGGCTTTGTCGCATGTGCAGAGCCATCAGGGCATCAACCCGGCCGGCGTCGAGGAAGCGGACATCTTCGCCATCCACCACGAGGGCGGCATATCCTGCATCCAGGTGTTCTTCTTCCGCACCGGCCAGAACTGGGGCAACCGGGCCTATTTTCCGCGCGCCGACCCATCGCTCTCAGGTGCCGAAGTACTGAATTCGTTCCTGGCGCAGTTTTACGACGACAAGCCGGTGCCGCGCCAGATCCTGCTGTCGGAGACGGTCGAGGAAATCGAGCTCCTGGCGGCGGCGCTGTCGGAAAAGGCCGGCTACAAGATTGCCATCCTGGTGCCGCAGCGCGGCGAGAAGAAGGACCTGGTCGACCACGTCGTCGGCAATGCCCGCGAGGCGCATGGCCGCAAGCTGGCCGAGACCGCCTCGCAGTCGCGGCTTCTCGAAGGCTTCAAGGAGACCTTCAAGCTTCCCTATGTGCCGCAGCGCATCGAGATCTACGACAACTCGCACATCATGGGCACCAATGCCGTTGGCGGCATGGTCGTTGCCGGACCGGAAGGTTTTGTCAAAAGCCAGTACCGCAAGTTCAACATCAAATCGACGGAGATCACGCCCGGCGACGATTTTGGCATGATGCGCGAAGTGATGATGCGGCGTTTTTCGCGCCTGTTGAAAGAGGAAGGCCTGCCGGACCGGACCAAGGCGCAGAGCGAGGATGCGGTCGACCTGCCCTTTCCGGCGTGGCCGGACATCATCCTGATCGACGGCGGCCAGGGACAGATGACGGCTGTGCGGGCGATTCTCGACGAACTCGGCATCACCGATAGCGTCATTGCCATCGGCGTCGCCAAGGGCGTTGACCGCGAGGCGGGCAGAGAACGATTCTTTCCGCCGTCCGGTGACAACTTCACCCTCCCTCCGCGCGACCCGGTTCTCTATTTCATTCAGCGCCTGCGCGACGAGGCGCACCGGTTTGCCATCGGATCGCACCGGGCACGCCGCAAGAAAGAGTTCGTCAAGAATCCGCTCGACGAAATCGGCGGCATCGGCCCTTCCCGCAAACGCGCACTGCTGCAGCACTTCGGGACGGCAAAGGCCGTTTCGCGGGCCGGCTACACCGATCTGCTTGCCGTCGAGGGGATTTCCGAGACCGTGGCGAAGATCGTCTACAATCACTTTCACGACGACGCCGCGAAATAAAAGCGGCAGGTCGCAAATTCTACGCAATGACGGCGGAAAAACTGAAACAATATTGACGCTATAGAGCAATGACCGTCATTCTACCCGGACGCTCCAACGAAACGATTTTCATGGCATCGCGCGCATATAACATTCCGAATCTCCTCACCTACGGACGCATCCTCGCTGTGCCGCTCATCGTCATCTGCTTTTTCGTCGAGGGAAAGCTTTCGATCAGCAACACGGCGCGCTGGGTCGCCCTGTGGATCTTCATCATCGCCTCGATTACCGATTTCCTCGACGGGTATCTCGCCCGCATATGGAACCAGACATCGAATATCGGCCGCATGCTCGATCCCATCGCCGACAAGCTGCTGATCGCCTCGATCCTGCTGCTGGTCGCAGCCGACCAGACGATTGCCGGCTGGTCGCTGTGGGCGGCGATCATCATCCTCTGCCGCGAAATTCTGGTGTCGGGACTGCGTGAATATCTGGCGCAATTGAAGGTCAGCATCAGCGTGCCGGTGACGCGTATCGCCAAATGGAAGACGACGGCGCAGATGGTGGCCATCGCCTTCCTGCTGGCGGGCCCCGCCGGCGAGGAAATCCTGCCGCACACGACGGAGATCGGCATAGCGTTGCTGTGGATTTCGGCGATCCTGACGATCTATTCCGGCTACGACTATTTCCGTGTCGGCCTGAAGCACATCGTGGACGACGAGGGATGACCAAACTCGTCTATTTCGCCTGGGTGCGCGAGCGGATCGGCCGTGGCGAGGACGAACTGGTTCTTCCGGCCGCTGTGATTACCGGTGCCGATCTCCTCAATCATTTGAAGACGCTAGGCGAAGAGTACGAGATGGCATTGGAATTTCCGGATGCCATCCGAATTGCCGTGAATATGGAACATGTCGAGCATGACGAGAGCATCGTCGGCGCGCGGGAGATTGCATTGTTTCCGCCGATGACAGGCGGCTGACGGGGATGGGCGACGTTCCACCCATTCTGCCAACGATCCGCGTCCAGCGTGACGATTTCGACCTGCAGGCGGAGGTGGCGAAGCTGTCGCAAGGACGCCACGAGATCGGCGCCGTCGTCACCTTCTCTGGCCTCTGCCGGGACGAAGGTGCCAGTCTCGCGGCGCTGGAACTCGAACATTATCCTGGCATGGCCGAGGCCGAGATGGAGCGAATCGCCACCGCTGCCATTCAACGCTTCCAACTGCGCGGCCTGACGGCCATCCACCGCTTCGGCCGCATCCTGCCCGGCGAAAACATCGTGCTTGTCGTCGCCGCCTCAAGCCATCGGCAGGCCGCCTTCGACGGCGCCAACTTCGTCATGGATTTCCTGAAGACGGCGGCCCCCTTCTGGAAAAAGGAACATGCAGCCGACGGCAAGGCCGGAGACTGGGTGGCGGCTCGCGATGCGGACGATGCGGCGCGGACGAGATGGACGGCAGACAGGTGACGCTCAGGGAATGACCCGCTCCCGCCGGCTGCTGACGAGCAAAACAACCAGCAGCGTGAACACCATGAGATCGCGCCAGAGCAGCGGCCCGTAGGCGCTCCACAGCGTCTCCGCAAATGCCAGCGCCGCTGCGCCGCCCGCCGATTTCAGCGGATTGCCGTAACCGCCGACCGAAGCGATCAAAAGCACCTTCAATCCGAACATCATCCCGGCGCCGAAATCCATGGTGCCGTAGTAGGACGTCGACAGCAGCCCGCAGACCGTGGCAATCAGAGTTGCGCTGCCATAGGCCGTGAGAAAGACCCGGCTGGTCGACAGGCCGCAAAGTTCGGCGGCCAGCGGCTCCTCATTGACGGCGCGCCAGATGCGCGCCCAGGCGGTATAGCGCAGCACCGCCGCGCCGCCGAGGACGATCGCTGACATGAGGACCGTGTCCAGCAGCTGGATTTCCGTCAGCGTCACCGGGAAGCTGATGTCGTTCCAGAGCACCACCGGTGCATTGAGGAACGGCGGCAGCCAGCGCGGCCGGCTGCCCATCGCCAGCGACGCAGTCTCCATCAGCACGATCAGGACACCGAAGGCGGCGACGATCACCGTGTTCGGCGATGTCTTCGCCAGCGGCTGGATGACAGAGCGACCAATGAGCAGACCCGCGCCGAGCGTGTAGGCGGAGGCAAGTACCGCCCCGAATGCCAGCGCTGCAGGCAGAACGAGGATGAGCCTGTTGTAGCCGACATCGCTGAACAGCAGCAACATCTGGCCGGCAAAGGCGAACAGCGCACCATAGGTGATATCGGGCCGCCTGGTGACACCGAAGGCAATGGCATAGCCGAAAGCCAGGGCAGCATAGAGTGCTGCAAGCGGCACTGCGTTCGCCAGTTGCTGAAACAGATAGGCCATGCCGCCCCTCCCCACGATACAAAGAATAACTGGCAAAATAGCTTTTACCAGTTATAATTTCTCGCATGAGCTTTTCCTGGACCCCACATCGCTTTTCCGGTGGCGCGCTTGCGCTCGATGTCGCCAACAGCGTCATCCTGCGACACGACGAGACACGCAGCATCGACCGCTTTGCGACACCGGCATACCTCGACGACTTTGCGCCTGCGGCTGCGCAATTTTGCGCGGAACGGGCCCTGTTCGGCGACATCAAGCCGCTGAGACCCTCGGAGGCCACCGCATTCCTGCATCTGCGGGAAGCGATCGACGGCCATTTCCGGGCGCTGGTGCTGGGGACGACGTCGGATGCGCTGCTGGCCGATCTGCTCGCGGCCATGGCCACATGTTTGCGCAATGCCGCCACGCCGGACGGTCTCGCCAGCGCCACCGTCCATTCGACGCTGCGGCTTCTCGCGACCCCGGAACAGGACCGCATGAAAATCTGCGGCAATTGCGGCTGGCTGTTTGTCGATCGCAGCAAGAACCGCAGGCGCAGCTGGTGCGACATGGCCGTCTGCGGCAACCGGGTAAAGGCAAGCCGGCACTACAGGCGCAAGAAGCAGGAGGTGCCGTCGTGAGAACCAGAGAGATATTCGCAGTCATCATGGCACTGCTGGCGGTGGGTGGTTGCCAGCGGCAGGACACCGACGGTCCGACCGAACTGAACGGCCGTCACTTCATCTTCAACTACCGCGTCTCGACTGCGACCTACCTCGTCAATCTTGCGCTGAAGGCTGATATCCCGGAGGGCAGCTTTGCCATTGCCGAATTTGAAAACCCGATGGGTGGCGATCCGCTGGTGGTGAGGGAGAAGATCTTTCCGCTCTGGGACAAGATCACGCTGCAAAGCCCCGCCGTCCACTGCGTCCGCAAGGATCGGCCCTATGCCGTTAACATCCGGCTGGTGGATGGCGACGGCAAAACATTCCAGACCATCAAGACGCAGGTCACATCGGATGTCGATCAATCGATCCTGACGGCCAAGCCGCTGGTCGTAGGGCCCGGCTATACCGTCAATCCGGACCTGGTAAGGCCGGATGGCAGCATCGACTTCTCGCCTGAAAAATGCCCCGCCGGCTGATCGCAGGCACGAAAAAGCCGGGACGCGAACGACCCGGCTTTCGACAATTACTTCAATGGCTTCGGCAAAGATGCCGAGAGCTTGATTCAGCCGACGATTTCGGTGCCGGAGAACCAGTAAGCGATTTCTTCGGCAGCGGTTTCGGGAGCGTCCGAACCGTGAACCGAGTTCTCGCCGATCGACAGGGCGTGCAGCTTGCGGATCGTGCCTTCGGCAGCGTTAGCCGGGTTGGTTGCGCCCATGACTTCGCGGTTCTTGAGGATGGCGCCTTCGCCTTCGAGAACCTGAACGACCGTCGGGCCAGATGTCATGGAGTCAACGAGTTCGCCGAAGAAAGGACGATCCTTGTGCACGGCGTAAAAGCCTTCGGCCTCGCGCTTGCTCATCCAGACGCGCTTGGAAGCAACGACCTTGAGGCCGGCATCTTCGAGAATCTTTGTGATCGCGCCGGTCAGGTTGCGCTTGGTTGCATCAGGCTTGATCATCGAAAAGGTGCGTTCAGTGGCCATGGTTTAAATCCTTCGTTTTACGTCAAAAGTTGGCGGTCTTTACCCGCCTGCCCGCCTGAAAACAAGGGGGATGCGGCAATTTCACGGGACCGTCACAGTCGTCTGGCTGCAACCGCCCGTTAACCCCGCAAGGCAATACCCTCGAAAACCCGCGCCTTCCCGGGCAGCCTTAAAGCCGTTTTAACCCGGCAGGCCGCAAATCGAGAGCGGCAAGCCGATGGCCAGGCGCAGGACGACCACGAGCAGGACAGAGCGATGAAACATCCAACGCCAGGCGCTGCCGCAACTTCGGCCAATTCGATGCTCGGCCCGGTCGACCTCCAGAAGGTCGGCCACGCCATGGCCAAGCTCAAGGTCCGCGGATTGCCGCGCAATTACCAGCTTTTTCACGAGGCGCTGTTCGGCGCCGACCGCAGCCTATCGAACGAGATCACCATGCTCGGCAGCCAGCCATCGCAGGCCATGCTTGACGAGATCGGCCTCAGGTACCGTCTTGTCAGCCATTGCGGGTTGGTTGCCGAGAACACCCAGTCAGAGACAGCACGGATGCTGCGCGACGTCGCCGGGCAACTGGCCGAGGGGCTGAAGCACAAGCAAAGTTTTGTTCAGGCCGTCGAAACGGTGACACAGTCTGTCAACGAAGACCCGATGCAGAGCCTCGCTGCATTTTCCGCCGAGATGGATTTCCTCAACGCCTCGCTGACCAACCTGATGATCTACGAAACCGGGCTTACGGAGAAGCTGACCGACCAGATGGACAGGATCGACACGCTGGAAAAGGGTAACGCGGCAATCCGCACAGCCGTTGCCACCGATCGCATCACCGGTCTGCCCAACCAGATCGCCCTCATAAACCGGCTTATAGAATTGTATGAGGAGGACAGCGCCTTGGGGATTGCTCTGGTCATGGTCGATATCGACGATTTCGGGGCATTCAACGCCAAGTTTGGACCGCAGGCCGCCAATCACCTGCTGAAGAAGCTGAGCGGACTTTTCCGCAAGAGCATCAAGAAAAACGATCTCGTCGTTCGCATGACAGGAGACGACTTCTGCTTCCTGGTCACAGACGTGAATACCGAAGGCGCCCGGGCAATCGCGGCACGGCTTCGAACATCGGTCGAGGAAACGCTGGTCTATGCGACTTCCGACAAGAGCGATCCGGGCCGGCTCAGTATCTCTGCCGGCATTGCGCTCAGCACCGACGCTCCCTCGGCCGCCCAGCTGATGGCCCACGCCGAAGCGGCACTTGCCAGCGCGCAAGCCAACCGCCGCCAACCGATACAGCTGTTCAGCCAGGACGCGCGCCCTTAAACCTTCGGCGGACTGTTTGCCGTCGCGCGAGCCGTATTGCAGCGCACACTCTTGCCTTCAAGGGCAAGTTCGGTCAAAACCGCCCCATGATCACGCTCAACAACATTTCCGCCCGCATCGCCGGGCGCCTTCTCATCGACCAGGCAAGCATCGCGCTGCCGGCCGGCATCAAGGCCGGCTTCGTCGGCAAGAACGGTGCCGGCAAGTCGACGCTCTTCAAGATCATCACCGGTGACATGGAAAGCGAGACGGGCAACGTCTCCATTCCGAAGAACGCCCGCATCGGCCAGGTCGCGCAGGAAGCGCCGGGTACGGAAGAGCCCCTGCTGGAAATCGTGCTGAAGGCCGACAAGGAGCGCGAGGCGCTGCTGGCCGAAGCCGAGACGGCCACCGACCCGAACCGCATCGGCGAAATCCACATGAGGCTGGCCGACATCGGCGCCCATTCGGCGGAATCGCGGGCTGCCAGCATCCTTGCCGGCCTCGGCTTCGACGCCGAGGCGCAGATGCGTCCGGCCTCAAGCTTTTCCGGCGGCTGGCGGATGCGCGTGGCACTCGCCGCCGTGCTGTTTTCCGAGCCCGACCTGCTGCTGCTCGACGAACCTACAAACTATCTCGACCTTGAAGGCACGCTGTGGCTGGAAGACTATATCAGCCGCTATCCGCACACCGTCATCATCATCAGCCATGACCGCGACCTGCTCAACACCGCGGTCAACGCGATCGTTCATCTCGACCAGCAGAAGCTGACCTTCTATCGCGGCTCCTACGACCAGTTCGAGCGCCAGCGCGCCGAAGCCAACGAGTTGCAGACGAAGGCCAAGGTCAAGAACGATGCGGCGCGCAAGCATCTGCAATCCTTCATCGACCGCTTCAAGGCAAAGGCCTCCAAGGCCCGCCAGGCGCAGAGCCGCGTCAAGGCGCTGGAGCGCATGGGCACCGTCTCGTCGGTCATCGAGGACAATGTCCAGGGCTTCAAGTTCCCCGATCCGGAGAAGGAAGCCGCCTCGCCGATCATCGCTATCGAAAGCGGCTCCGTCGGCTATGCGCCCGGCAAGCCAATCCTGCAGCACCTGACCCTGCGCATCGACACCGACGACCGCATCGCGCTGCTCGGCTCGAACGGCAACGGCAAGTCGACATTCGCCAAATTCATCTCCGGCCGCCTTCCGGGCTCACCGGGTTCGGTCAAGACAGCATCGGGCCTCAAGATCGGCTTCTTTGCCCAGCATCAGCTGGACGACCTCATTCCCGAGCAGACGGCCGTCGAGCATGTGCGTCGCCGCATGGCCGGCGCCACCGAAGGCAAGGTCCGCGCCCGCGTTGCGCAGATGGGCCTTGCCACCGCCAAGATGGAAACTGCCGCCAAGGACCTGTCGGGTGGTGAAAAAGCCCGCCTGCTGATGGGGCTTGCCGCCTTCGACGCGCCGAACCTTTTGATCCTCGACGAACCGACCAACCATCTAGATATCGACAGCCGCAACGCGCTGATCCAGGCGCTGAACGAATATTCCGGCGCCGTCATCCTGATCTCGCATGACCGCCATCTGATCGAAGCCACTGCCGACAGGCTGTGGCTGGTCAAGGACGGCACCGTCATGAATTATGACGGCGACCTCGAGGATTATCGCAACACCATCGTCGCCGCATCGCGCGGCGGCAAGGGCGGCAAGAAGAGCCCGGAAGACAAGGCCAACAAGGCCGAGCAGCGCAAGGCCAACGCCGACAAGCGCGCCGCAAACGCGCCGCTGAAGAAAAAGATCAACGATGTCGAGGCTTTGACCCAGAAACTGCAGAAGCAGATTCAGGCTCTCGACCGCGAACTGGAAGATCAGGAGATCTACGACAAGTTTCCTGACAAGGCCGCAGCCAAGGTTAAGGAACGCGCCGACCTGATGGCCAAGATCGCCAAGAGCGAAGAGCAGTGGATGTTGCTTTCGGACGAATACGAGGCAGCGATGGCTGGGTGACCGCCAGCGTCGCATCTCCTCCAGGCAAGCAGGCGCACCTTGATGTAGCCTGTTTGCTTTTCCGCTCCCTCCCCAGTCTGAAGGACGTGTGGTCGCGCCGATCAACCCAACGTTGATGCCGATCGGCAACAGTCGCCAACATGCGCGCGGGGACCACGGTGGCATCTGCGGGCGGGCCGCGTTCGTCAACACCTCGTTAACCATAATCAGAAAATATCGTCTCAATATTCCTCCCTTGATTGAGCGATTCCCATGTTTTCACGTCCTGTTGTCGCCGGCCTCCTGGCCAGCCTGATGCTCGCCGGCTGCGCGACAAAACCGACGACAGAGATGTCGCTGAAAACCTCCTACGCACCGGGCGCTACTGTCACTGCGCCGCTCAAGGCCCACGATCCCGTGGCCATGGAGCCGACCGCCTGGGGAGGCTACTGGCACCATCTTGCCGGTCGCACACTGACGGTCTCGTCCCTTCACGACCTGAAGCTTGCCGACAAGGAAGTCATCCTCACCTTCGACGACGGCCCGATGCCGGGAAAGACCGAGAAAATTCTTGCAACACTCGACCAGTTCGGCGTCAAGGGTGCCTTCATGATGGTCGGAGAGATGGCCGCCGCCCATCCGGCGATTGCCCGCAAGGTTCTCGACGACGGCAATGCCATCGGCAGCCATACCTACCGCCATCCGGATCTCGCAAGGATGAGCTTCGACATGGCCATAGCCGAGGTCGTCAAAGGCGAGAATGCCGTCTCGAAAGCTATCGGCACCGATGTCAATTTTTTCCGCTTCCCCTATCTCGCCGACACGAAAAGCCTGCGCTCGGCGATTGCCCAGCGCGACATGATCGTCATGGATGTCGATATCGACAGCAAGGATTATTTCACCGTCAAGCCGGCTGTTGTCCTCGAGCGGACCATGGAGGAACTGCATCGGCGCGGTCGCGGCATCATCCTCATGCACGATATCCACCAGCGCACAGCGATCATGCTGCCGGGCCTTCTCAACAGACTTGAGAAGGAAGGCTACAAGGTTGTTACTCTCCGCTACGGGCGTGACGCGGCACCGGGCAACGTCATTGCCATGGCCGATCTGAAAATGAGCCGCTAAGGCGCCGCTCGCACCAAGCCCGGCCTTGCTCGCGGCCCGCATTCTGATACAAACAGCTCAAAAATAATCATACTTTTTGAGTGAAACACCGGAACGCGAGCAAGCCCATGTCTTCCAATCCCTCCGCCCCCATCCAGCTCGGCATCGTCGGCGTCGGCAAGATCGTCCGCGACCAGCACCTGCCGTCGATCGCGGCCAATGCGGACTACAACCTGATCGCCACGGCCAGCCGCAACGGCACCGTCGACGGCATCCAGAGCTTCACGACCATCGACGAGATGATTGCCACTGTTCCTGCGATGAACGCCGTGTCGCTGTGCATGCCGCCGCAATACCGCTATGAGGCCGCCTACAAGGCGCTGACGGCGGGCAAGCACGTGTTTCTCGAAAAGCCACCGGGCGCGACACTGAGCGAAGTCCACGATCTCGAAGCGCTGGCGAAGGCCAAGGGCGTGTCGCTGTTTGCCAGCTGGCATTCGCGCTACGCACCGGGCGTCGAGGCCGCAAAGGACTTTCTTGCCGCGACCACAACCAAGAACATGCATGTCATCTGGAAGGAAGACGTGCGCCACTGGCATCCGAACCAGGACTGGATCTGGCAGGCCGGCGGCCTCGGCGTGTTCGATCCCGGCATCAACGCCCTTTCGATCGTCACTCACATCCTGCCTCGCGCCATCTTCCTCACCGGCGCAACCCTCGAGTTCCCGGAAAACCGCGATGCACCCATCGCTGCCGACCTGCACTTCAAGGACGCCACGGGAGTGCCCGTCCACGCCGAATTCGACTGGCGCCAGACAGGCAAGCAGAGCTGGGATATCATCGTCGAGACAGAGGCGGGCACGATGCGGCTGGCCGATGGCGGCGCCAAGCTTTTCGTCGACGAAGAACTAAAGCTCGCCGAACCGGAGGCGGAATACCCGTCGCTGTACCGCCGCTTCGCCGAAATCGTCAAGGCCGGAACATCCGACGTCGACCTCGCCCCCCTCCGCCACGTCGCCGACGCCTTCATGCTCGGCAAGCGCAAGTTCGTGGAAGCGTTCCACGATTGATCGCCTTCAAATCTCCCCCGCGAGGGGGAGATCTGGCCTCCTCAGGCCTTTTTCTCCCAACGCCCTTCCTGGGTCTGCTGCCAGTAGGTGAGCTTGTGACCCTCGGCTTTCAGCTTTTTCCACTGGGCCCGGGCGCCTTCCAGTTGTGACTGGTCGTAGCCGTCGAACATGAAGACGACGCGGTCGTAGATGTCGATCTCTTCAGCTTCCGCACCGTCGACGAAGAAGCGGACCTTGGCATCGTTGACATTTTCCGGCGACAGCGTCAGCAGCACCGGCTGGTGTTCCGGCGCCTCGCCGGCATCGGTGCCATGAGGAAGGAAACTGTCCTCCCGGAATGTCCACAAATGGCTGTCGAGCAGGTCGCGCCGAGCCGGGTCGCGACCTTGCACCGCCACCCGCCAGCCACGCTCGACGCTTTTGTCGAGCAATGGCGGCAGGGCGTCCTCGAGCTTTGATTCCGTCAAATGATAGAACAGCACCTCGGTCATCGGGCGATCCCGTTTTGACCGGTCACTGCTCGTAGTGCCGGCGCACGAGTTCGTCGAGCAGGCGGACGCCAAAGCCGGAACCCCAGGACTGGTTGATCTCGTCGAGCGGCGAGCCGAGAGCCGTCGCTGCGATATCGAGATGGGCCCATGGCGTATCCTTGACGAAGCGCTTGATGAACTGGGCGGCGGTGATCGATCCGGCCTGGCGGCCGCCACTATTCTTCATGTCGGCGAACTTGCTGTCGATCAGCTTGTCGTAATCCTTGCCCAGCGGCATCCGCCACAGGCGCTCGTTGGTGGCAAGACCGGCGGCCGTTAGGCGTTCCGCAAGGGTGTCGTCGTTGGAGAATAGGCCCGCATGCTGGCTGCCGAGGGCAACCACAATGGCGCCGGTGAGCGTCGCCAGATTGACCATGAATTGCGGCTTGAACCGGTCGTTTGTGTACCAGATGGCATCGCCGAGAACGAGGCGGCCTTCGGCATCGGTGTTGATGATCTCGATCGTCTGGCCGGACATGGACGTGACGATGTCGCCGGGGCGCTGGGCATTGCCATCGGGCATGTTCTCGACGAGGCCGAGGACGCCGACGACATTGGCCTTGGCGCCGCGTGCCGCCAGCGTGTGCATCAGGCCAATGACGGCAGCGGCGCCGCCCATGTCACCCTTCATGTCCTCCATGCCGGCCGATGGCTTGATGGAAATGCCGCCGGTATCGAAGACGACGCCCTTGCCGATGAAGGCAATCGGCGCCTCGCCGGGCTTGCCGCCGTTCCACTGCATAATTGCCAGGCGCGGCGGGCGGACCGACCCCTGGGCTACGCCGAGCAACGCGCCCATTCCGAGGGTCCGCATGTCACGCTCCGTCAGGATTTCGACGGTAACGCCGAGCTTTTCCAGCTCCTTGGCCTTGGCGGCAAATTCGACGGGGCCGAGCACGTTCGGCGGCTCGTTGACCAGGTCACGGGCCAGATTGACGCCTGCCGCAATCGCTTCCGAATCGCCGAACAGTACATCGGCTTGCGCAGCCTTGGTTGTGACGATGGTCACCTTGATCGCCTTGAAGGTCTTCTCGTCGTCTTCACCCTTCCGGGTCTTGTAGGTGTCGAAGCTGTACGCTCGCATCAGCATGCCCAGCGCAAAATCGGCGGCATTCTGCGGAGCGACGTCGGCGCCGGGGCTGTCGACGAAAACCGTCACCGTCTCGACCTTCTTCATGCGCGCTGCAGCGACGCCGCCGAGCTTCAGCCAGTCGTGCGGCGTTATGTCGGCCGGCTTAGCCGTCCCTATCACCAGGATCCTGTCGACGGGGGACCCTTCCGGCGCGACGATATCGAGGGTTTTCAGCGACTTTGCAGAATAACCGGCGATGCGGGTTGCCTTGGCGACGGTGTTGGCAGGATCGACCTGCTCGGCACCGGCCGGTCGCTCGCTGCCGATACCCTGCAAAAGCACAGCCAGTCCCGTCGTCGGCCGCGCCGAGGGTGCAAAGGAGATTTCGAATTTCACAGACATGTCAGCTCCACGATGTGCCCGATACCGGGTCTCTGGTGTGGGATCATTTAGGGTTTCCCCATTGAATACAAGCTTCGGGACCACGAAGCCTGCATTAGTTCGCAGCAAAAACCGCGTGCCGACCCTAGCGAACCCCTACCCGACGACTTTACGTCCGTGAGAAATCTGCAGTGCGAAAGGCGTAGTTGCCGGGTCCGCAAAGCGGGTGCCAACCGCCTCCGATCACAAACGACACACCATGGAAATATTTCGAGAAATTAACGAAATTTTCGCGTGCCGCTTGTCGCAAAAAAATAACAAACAGCGTAGAGGAATTGAACTGCGAGGCCTGAGGGCTTCGGAGACGCGTCGCATCAAGGGCCGGCATGAAACTACTTGAATCCTATATTACCCGGCGTGTCGGTTTGATGTTTCTGGTGGCGCTGCTGCCGGTTCTTGCCATCATCTGGACGACTCAGGTGTTGCAGCGCATCAATCTGGTGACGGACAGCGGCCAGTCGATGGGGTCGTTCGCGACGCTTGCCACCCTCATCCTCCCAACGATCATTCCCGTCGTGCTGCCTTTCGCCCTGGTGATCGGCATCACGCAGACGCTGACGGCCATGAACACCGATTCGGAATTGACGGTGATGGAGGCCGCGGGTGCCAACCGGATGGTGATCATCCGCCCGATCATGCTTCTGGCCGTCGCCGTCAGCATTTTCTCCTTTGCCGTCGACAACATGGTTGAGCCGAAGGCGCGCGTCGCAGCGCGCGACATGGTCGCTGCCGCCTATGCCGACCTTCTGTCCACGGTCATTGAGGAAAAAAACTTCCGCCGCATCGAAGACGGTCTCTATGTCGAGATCTCTCAGCGTATGTCCGGCCGTATCCTCAAGGGCCTGTTCGTCGCCGATTCCCGCGACCCGGCCTTCGACCTTATCTATTATGCCAAGGAAGGCGCCGTCGATCCGAGCGGCAAATCGCTGCTGATGCATGACGGCGAAGTGCACCGCAAAACCGTCGATGGCAACGTCTCGGTCATCAAGTTCGACAGCTATTCCTTCGATCTCTCAGACCTCAGCCAGAGCCGTGGTCAGGCCAATCTTCGCTCCGGCGACAGAAGCCTGCCGTTCCTGCTCCATCCCGATCCGAACGATGCCGACTACAAGGCAAAGCCGACAGGTTACAGAGCCGAACTTCACCGCCGCCTGACGGACTGGATGCTGCCGGCGATCTTTGCGCTGATCTCCCTCGTCATTGCCGGCGACGCCCGGTCCCATCGTGAGGCACGCCTGCATCCGATGGTGTCTGCGCTCACCATCTCGTTCGGCCTTCGCTGGGCGGATTTCTATGCCGCCAACCAGATCGAAGCGGCGCCCTATTTCATCGGCGTTCTCTATGCCATCAATATCGGTTCGATCCTGATCTGCATCTTCCTGCTGTCGCGCACGAAAAAGCGGACCATGCCGACGACTTTGCGCAATCGCATCAGCGGCTGGTGGCTGCGCGCACAGGCTAAACTGCCGGCCTCCAGCGGGAAATCGAGCGGAGGCAACGCATGATTTTTGGCACCCTGAACCGCTATTTCTTTCTCCGTTACGCCATCACCACCGGCTGGTTCTTCGTCGGCGTGACGGCGATCGTTTTCCTTGCTGATTTCAGCGAAAATGCCGGCAGGCTTTCCGGCCTTCCCGGATACTCTGTCGCCATCGGGCTGCTGATGACTGCGGTCCGCCTGCCGCTCATCCTGCAGCAGACGATGCCGTTCCTCGTGCTGTTCGTCGGCATGACGACGCTGATCGGGCTCAACCGTCGCTACGAACTGGTGATTGCCAGGGCTGCCGGCATTTCTGTCTGGCAATTCATGGCGCCGTTCATTTTTGGCGCGTTTATCGTCGGCCTGCTGACCATGCTGGTGCTGAACCCGATCGCTGCAGCGGGCCAGCGGCAAGCGGACGCACTCGAGGCAGACCTGCGCGGCGACCCTTCCTATCACAACCGGCTCTCCGTTCCGTGGTTGCGCCAGATCGCCCGCGACGATGACGTCATCATCGGCGCCAAGACCGTCGTCGACAACGGCATGACACTGATGAATGCCGTTTTCATCCACTTCAATCCACAGGGCGACGTGGTGCTCCGGCAGGACGCAAACTCGGCTAAGTTGGAAGATGGTTACTGGCTTCTTACCGGCGTTGTGGAGCGTGCCCCGGGGGAGGTCCCGGCGCACAAGGCTTCGGTGCGCGTGCGTACGAATTTGAAACAGGATTTCGTGTCCCAGCGGCTGGCACAGCCTGAAACCATTGCTTTTTATGATCTTTCTAATCGAATTGAGATCGCGCGAAGCTTTGGTATATCTACCAAGGCGTTGGAGACGCAGTTTAACTCCCTGCTTTCACAACCCTTCCTCATGGTGGCAATGACTCTCATCGCCGCAACCGTGTCTCTAAAATTCAGCCGTTTCAACCAGTCACGCTCCGTGATTCTGGGTGGAATACTCGCAGGCTTCGTGCTTTATGTCGTCAACGTGCTTGTAAAGGCATTCGGAAGCAGTGGCGTTGTGCCTCCCTTCGTGGCGACCTGGATACCCGTGGTCGTCGCCTTGGCTTTGGGCGCAACGATCCTGCTTCATCAGGAGGATGGCTAGTGGCGGTCACTAACCGCAAACAGATCAGAAAGCTCTCGGCTGTCGTCTTGGCAGCACTGAGTGCCTACGTCGCGACGTCGCCTGCCGTATTCGGCCAGGACGGCTCGCCCATGAAAACCGCGAAGGTCAATGTACCGGCTGATTCGAAGCTGGTGCTGTCCTCGAACGAGCTGATCTATAACAAGGACACGCAGGTCGTCACCGCTAACGGCGCGGTGCAGATCAACTATGGCGGCTACAAGATGGTCGCCCAGCAGGTCGTCTACAATCAGAAGACCGGCCGGATGATGGCGCTTGGCAATGTCGAGCTCATCACGCCCGACGGCAATCGCATGTATGGCGACAAGATGGACGTCACCGACAGTTTCTCGGATGGCTTCGTCGATTCGCTGCGTATCGAAATGCCGGACAACACCCGCCTCGCCTCCGAAAAGGCCGAACGGGTTGGCGGCACGCAGATGATCCTGACCAAGGGCATCTACACGGCCTGCCTCGCCTGCACCAAGCTCGGCAAGGCACCGCTGTGGCAGGTGAAGGCGCAGCGCGTCGTCCAGAATGGCGTAACGCACACCGTTCGCCTCGAGCACGCACGTTTCGAACTGTTCGGCCTGCCGATTGCCTACATTCCTTGGATCGAAGTTCCGGACAACACGGTCAAGCGCAAGTCCGGCTTCCTATTCCCGACTTTCAGCGTCTCGCAAAACCTCGGTTTTGGTGCCAAGGTTCCCTATTACTACGTCATCTCGCCGAGCATGGACGCAACCGTCAGCGCGACGGGTTACACCACGCAGGGCTTCCTGCTCGAAGGCGAATTCCGCCAGCGGCTTGAAAACGGTACCTATACGATCCGGGCTGCCGGCATCGACCAGAACAAGCCCGATGCCTTCACTGCAGGCACGAGCGACGCGGAATCCAAGACCCGCGCGCTGATCGCCTCCAAGGGCGACTTCCAGATCAATCCACGCTGGACGTTCGGCTGGGATGTGATGGCGCAGACGGACAACAACTTTGCCCGTACCTACGGCATCGAGGGTCTCAACCAGAGCACCCACACCAACGAGGTCTATCTGACGGGTCTCGGCAAGCGTAACTATTTCGATATGCGCGGCTTCTACTACGACGTTCAGGACGCTAACGAAAACAGCGATAGCGAGAAACAGCAGGCGATTGCTGCTCCGGTCATCGACTACCACTATGTCGATCCCAAGCCTGTCTACGGCGGCGAACTTTCGGCGACGATGAACTTTACCAACATCTCGCGCCAGGAAGTGGCTGCGCGCGACCTCAGCGACCTGACGACGAAGGATCGGTTTGAAGGACTGAAGGGCGACACCAGCCGCATGACGACAGAATTGCAGTGGCAGCGGACTTTCGCGACGCAGGGTGGCCTCCTCCTCACCCCGTTGATGGCAGCACGTGGCGATGCATACGGCCTCGGCATGGACTCGCCGAGTTCGATCGGCACCAACTACAGCTATTCAGGCAACTACGACGACAGCAGCACGGCCGCCCAGGGCATGCTGACGGCGGGCATCGAAGCCAAGTATCCGATCATGGTCTCGACGGCGAACAGCACACACGTGTTCGAGCCGATTGCACAGCTTTACGCTCGTCCGAACGAGACGCTGGCAGGCCGGCTGCCGAACGAAGACGCGCAGAGCTTCGTCTTCGACGCCAGCAACCTCTTCAATCGCGACAAGTTCTCGGGCTTCGACCGTATCGAGGGAGGCACACGCGCCAATGTCGGTATCCGCTACACCGGCAGCTTCGACAGCGGCTACAAGCTGACGAGCATTGTCGGCCAGTCCTACCAGCTGGCTGGACAGAACTCCTTCGACACGGCGGACCTTGTCAACGCCGGTGCCGAGTCTGGCCTCGAAGACAGCGTTTCCGACTATGTCGCCATGGCGTCGCTGTCGACACCTCAGGGCTTGTCGCTGACGGGCTCCTACCGTCTCGACCACAAGGACATGTCGTTCAAGCGTGGTGACTCGACGCTTGGATATGCGAATGCCGACTTCCAGACCTCGGTGACCTACACGCATATCAAGGCGCAGCCCGAATACGGCTTCACCTCCGACAACGACGAAATCCAGACACGCGCCCAGATCAACTTCAAGGACTACTGGGCGATCTTCGGGACGGTCAGCTACGACCTGAACAACAACGATGTGACGCGTCGCGGCGTCGGACTTTCCTACAGCGACGAATGCACGATCTTCAGCATCTCCTACCTGTCGAAAAGCGACAGCGTGGACCAGACCGCCAGCGACTGGTCCATCGGTGCCAAGATCACCTTCCGCACCCTTGGCGACATCAATGTCGGCAGCGCGTCGGACACTACCTTCTAGCGGCAAGCGCACGGTGAGCGGATTCCGATCCGCTCACCGTGATATCGCTGCCCAAAGACTCCATTCCGTGCAAAATCCATGTCATTGTTTCGCCGCAAGGATTGTGCAATTCCATAGCCTTGCTGTAGATGGTCGGCAGGAAACGTTGGCCTGTCCGGATAAGTCCGGGATACGAGCGGCCAACCGCTGGGACCTTTGAGAGGGATAGTCGATGTTTGCTGGACAGAACCCGGTACGCGCCATTTTAACCGGCGCTGTCGCCTTGGCCATTGCCACATCCCTGCCGATCACGGGCCAGGCTGCGCCACAACAGCGGGCTGCTCCTCCGGCCGTCGTATCGGGTACCAGCGAGGTCAAGGTCCTCGTCAACAACGAAGTCATCACCAGCGGCGACATCGCCAAGCGCATCAACTTCATGCGCCTGCAGCACCAGACCGGCGACCTGCCCAAGCTTGCCAAGGAGCAACTGGTCACGGAATTGCTAAAGCGACAGGAAATCCAGCGAGTTCGCATGTCGGTCTCTACCACGGACGTCGATGCGTCCTATGCGCGCTTTGCCGCCAGCAACAAAATGAAGACCGAGCAGCTGAACGAGGTCCTCGCAAAGACCGGAGTAACGCCGGCGCATTTCAAAGCCTACATCGCCATCCAGATGAGTTGGCCACGCGTGCTCAATGCGCGTTTCGGCGCCAGCGGCAAGCTCTCGCCGGACGAACTCATCACCCGCATGACGCAGAACAAGAACAACACGTCGACCACGGAATATTTTCTCAAGCAGGTCATATTCGTGGTGCCCGCCGCCAAGAAGGGAACGCTGGAAGCCAAGCGCAAGGCGGAGGCAGACGCTTCGCGCGCGAAATTCCCAGGATGCGAACAGGCCAAGGTCTTTGCCGCCACGATGCATGACGTCTCGGTGCGCGACCTCGGCCGCGTTCTTGCGCCGGAATTGCCGACCCAGTGGAAGCCGTTGATCGAGAGCGCGACGGGCAATACGACGTCTTCCATCGTCACGGACCGTGGTGTCGAATATCTGGCGATCTGCTCGAAGCGCCAGGTCAGCGACGATGTCGCCGCCGCTGCCGTCTTCCGCCAGGAAGATCTTGGCAAGAACGCTCAGGGCGAGGCCACCGGCAACGAGAAGAAATACGTGGATGAACTGCGCTCCAAGGCGCAGATCATCTATCGCTGATCTCTGCCAATGACATCGCTCCACATGCTGCCACTGGCGCTTACCCAGGGCGACCCTGCCGGCATAGGCCTCGACGTAACACTTGACGCGTGGATGCGCCGCACGGAGCTGGGGCTCGCGCCGTTCCTGTTCATCGGCGACCCGGCTGCCCTTGCAGTGCGCGCCCGGTTGCTGGGACGGGAGATTCCCCTTCGCGAATGCGATGCTGCGACTGCCTTCTCGATCTTCGCCACCGCGCTGCCGGTTCTGCCGGTGGCTTCGGGTGTCGACGTGGCTGCTGGCGTGCCGCATGTTTCGACCGCGCGCGGCACCATCGCTGCGATCGAGACTGCCGTACAGCTGACAATGGCCGGAGAGGCTGCGGCTGTAGTGACCAACCCGATTGCCAAGTCCGTGCTATACGAGGCCGGCTTCGGCTTTCCCGGTCATACGGAATTTCTGGCCGACCTTGCAAGCCGCCACAGCGGAAAGCGCTTCATGCCTGTGATGATGCTGGCCGGCCCGAAATTGCGGGCCATACCTGTGACAATCCACATTCCGCTGAAAGACGTGCCGACAGCGCTGACCGTGGACCTCATCATCGAGACCTGCCGGATTGCGCATGCGGATCTCAAGGCCCGTTTCGGCATTGCCCGCCCCCGGCTTGCGGTGGCCGGCCTCAATCCTCACGCCGGCGAGGACGGGACGCTCGGCAACGAGGACAAGGACATCGTTCACCCCGCCATCGAGGTGCTGCGCGCCGAGGGTATCGACGCCTTCGGGCCGCTGCCGGCCGACACCATGTTCCACGACGACGCACGCCATCGCTACGATGTGGCTATCTGCATGTATCATGACCAGGCGCTGATCCCGGCCAAGGCGCTCGGGTTCGACGACTCGGTCAATGTGACGCTTGGCCTCCCCTTCGTTCGCACATCGCCGGACCACGGCACCGCCTTCGGCATCGCCGGCAAGGGCATTGCCAAGGCGGACAGTCTCGTGGCAGCCCTGAAGCTTGCTGCCGACCTTGCCCGTATCGGCAGGATATCTGCCTGATGGCCGCTCTCGACGGGCTGCCTCCCCTCCGCGACGTCATCGAGCGGTTTGGGCTCGATGCACGCAAGGCGCTGGGACAGAATTTCATTCTCGATCTCAACCTGACGCAGCGCGTGGCGCGGACCGCCGGCAACCTCGAGGGCGTTACCGTCATCGAGGTCGGGCCCGGTCCCGGGGGACTGACGCGGGCAATCCTAGCGCTCGGTGCCAAGAAGGTCATAGCAATCGAGCGCGACCCGCGCTGCTTGCCGGCGCTAGCGGAGATTGCTGCCCATTATCCCGGCCGGCTGGAGGTGATCGAGGGCGACGCGCTGAAGATCGACTTTGCCGCGCTGGCGACAGATGGCCCCGTGCGCGTCATCGCCAACCTGCCCTACAATGTTGGCACACAATTGCTGCTGAACTGGCTGCTGCCAGCCGTTTGGCCGCCGTTCTGGCAATCGCTGACACTGATGTTCCAGAAGGAAGTCGGCCAGCGGATCGTCGCCGCCGAGGGTGACAATCATTACGGACGACTGGGCGTGATCTGCGGCTGGCGGACTGAAGCTTACGCAGCTTTCGATATCTCGCCGCAGGCTTTCACGCCGCCACCCAAAGTCACCTCGTCGGTGATCCACCTGACACCGCGCGAAAACCCGATACCCTGCTCGGTCGCAAAGCTCGAGCGCGTCACAGAGGCAGCTTTTGGCCAGCGCCGCAAGATGTTGCGCCAGAGTGTGAAATCGCTTGGTGGGGAAGCGCTGCTGGCGCGCGCCGACATCGACCCGACAAGGCGGGCCGAAACATTGTCCGTGGAAGAGTTCTGCCGGCTGGCGGACTGCCTCTAGAGTTTGGGCACTTCTTCCAGCAAGCCGCGAATGAAATCGAACATGCCATGGCGACGGTCGCGGCGCAGACGCTCGGCCTTGACGATCGACTGCACCGAATCGAAGGCTGTGTTCAGATCCTCGTTGACCAGGACGTAATCGTACTCCCGCCAGTGCTCGATTTCGGCGCGGGAATTCTGCAGCCGCGTCGCAATCACCGCCTCCGAGTCTTCGGCACGGCGATGCAGGCGGGACTGAAGTTCCGTCATGGTTGGCGGCAGGATGAAGACCGAGACGACGTCTGCCGCCATCTTGTCCTGCAACTGCTGGGCGCCCTGCCAGTCAATATCGAACAGCATGTCGCGGCCCTCGGCCATGGCAGTCTCGACAGGCTCGCGCGGCGTGCCGTAGAAATTGCCGTGAACCTCGGCCCATTCCAGAAGCGCATCGGAATCCCGCATCCGCTCGAACTCGCGCTGCGAGACGAAGTGGTAGTGGACATCGGCGATTTCACTCGGGCGACGCTGGCGCGTGGTGACGCTGACGGAAAGGCTGAGTTGCTTGTCGTCTGCCAGCAGCGTGCGGGCAATCGTCGATTTGCCGGCGCCCGATGGCGAGGAGATGACCAGCATCAGACCGCGTCGGGCGATTGGCAACGATGGCGAGGTCGCCGTATTCATCGTTCACTCCAAATTCTGAACTTGTTCGCGAAACTGGTCGATGACCACCTTCAATTCGATGCCGGCGTTGGTAACGGCTGCGGCATTCGATTTCGAACAGACGGTATTCGATTCGCGGTTAAATTCCTGTGCAAGAAAATCGAGCTTGCGCCCTATCGGGCCACCTTTCCTCATCAATTCGCGAGAGGCGGCAACATGGGCCTTCAGCCGGTCTATCTCCTCGCGCAAATCCGCCCTTGTGGCGATGAGCGCCGCCTCTGCGTGAAGCCTGTCGCGGTCAAGACCGGAGGCTGCATCCATCAACAAGGCGACCTGGGCTGCAAGCCTCGTGGCGATTTCAGCCGGCGACCGCGAGGGATCGCGCTCTATGGTATCCGTCAGCGTCTCAATGGTCGCGACCTGGTCGAGCAGAACGCGGGCCAGCGCCTGTCCTTCGTGCTCCCGCATGGCCCTGAGGTCGTAGAGGGCACCCTCGAGCCCAGCCATGATGTCGGCGTCGCGGCTGGCGACTGCATCGTCACCCTCGGGGGTCTCGCGAAACTCTATGATGCCGCGGATCGCCATCAGCGTGTCGAGCTTCAGCGGCGCGGGATCGATAATGCCGGCCAGCTGATCGCGCATGGCAAGAACGGTAGCGAGCGCCGCCTGGTTGACGACCGCCTCGAAGCGGTTCTCGTCGGCCGAGATCGACAGACTTGCCTGAATGTTGCCACGGGAAAACTGCAGCGGAACGAGGCGCCGGATGTCGAGTTCCAGACGCTCTAGGCCGGGCGGCAGGCGCAGGCGGAGGTCGAGCCCCTTGCCGTTGACCGAGCGTAGCTCCCAGGCCCAGCGGTAGCGACCGCTGGTGCCTTCACGCCGGGCAAATCCTGTCATGGATTGCAGTGCCATCAGCGTCTCCGTGCTTTACTTCGGGTTACTTCTTCTTTGCCGGCGTCACGGCACCATTTTCTTCAGGCTGGCCGTCGACAACGATATCGGTGCTGTTTACGCCCTTGTCGGCCAGGATCTTGCGCCAGCGCTTGACGTTGGCGTTATGCTCTTCCAGCGTCGCCGAAAAGACATGGCCGCCACTGCCGTCGGCTACAAAGTAGAGATCCTGCGACTTCCAGGGGTTGGCCGTGGCTTCCAGTGCATCGCGTCCGGGATTGGCAATGGGCGTCGGCGGCAGACCCTTGATGATGTAGGTGTTGTACGGCGTTTCCTTCTTCAGGTCCGATTGGTAGATCGGCCGATCGGTCGGCTTGCCGTCCCCGCCAAACAGACCGTAGATCACGGTTGGATCAGACTGCAAGCGCATGTTTTTTGCGAGGCGGTTGATGAAAACAGACGCTACATGTGCACGCTCGTCGGCAAGGCCGGTTTCCTTTTCGACGATCGACGCCAGTATGACGAGTTCCTGCTTGTTGGCGAATGGCAGGTTGGCGTCACGCTTTTCCCAGATCTGGTCGACCAGCTTCTTCTGGGCCGCAGCCATCTGGTCGACAATCTCGGCACGCTTCGCGCCGCGCGAAAACTTGTAGGTGTTCGGCTCGAGACTTCCCTCCGGCGGCAGGGCAGACGGCAGTTCGCCCTCGAGGATGGGATCGGCCTGAAGCTTGTTGAAGATCTGGCGAGTTGTCAGGCCCTCCGGCAGCGTGACTGAATAGAGGATGGACTTGCCGGACTCCATCAACTCCATGATGTCCTTCATGGAAGCGCCGGCCTTGATCTCGTATTCGCCGGCCTTCAGCGTATCGCCGTCGCGGAGTTGACGGGCCGCCAGATATTTGAATATCCGCGCATCAGAAATGATGTTGCTGGCTTCCAGCCGAGAAGCGATCTCGGATGGACCCGCTCCGCTACGGACGATGAAGTTGGCGTTGGTCGTGAGCGGCCCGGGCGACTGGTAGGTCGATACGACGTAGTAGAAGCCGATGACGCCCAGCGCGATGACGAAGACGACAAGCGTCATCAGGAAGTTCAGGAAGATGACCATCTGGCTGCGGGCCTTGCGGGACCGCTTCGGTGGCTCCGGCACGCGTTCGGGACGCAGCGCCTCGTTTGGTGATTTCGGAATGATCGGTCCCTTTTGCCCGGGATGGCCGTCGCGGCCGGCCGGCGTATCCCCGTTCTGGTTCGTGTCGTTCACCGGCAGTCCCTTCTTCTTGTCTTTGTCCGCTCTTGACCAAGCAATGCAGCAAAAACAGGTTCAGGATCTTCCGCGCACACGTAGTGCGCGAAAAATCAGCCGCTACCTGCCCTTAAGCCTCATAGCGTCGCAGAACGAGCGAAGCGTTGGTTCCGCCAAATCCGAAGGAGTTCGACAGCGCAATGTTGACATCGCGCTTGCGCGCGGTGTGCGGTACCAGATCGATCGCGGTTGGCCGCTCCGGATTGTCGAGGTTGAGCGTCGGCGGAACGATATTGTCGCGGATTGCAAGCGCCGAGAAAATCGCCTCGATTGCGCCGGCCGCTCCGAGAAGATGTCCGGTCGCCGACTTGGTGGACGACATCGAGATCCTCGAAGCGGAATCGCCGACCAGTCGCTCGACGGCGCCTAGCTCTATCGTATCGGCCATGGTCGATGTGCCGTGTGCGTTGATGTAGTCGAGATCGGCAGCCGTGACGCCCGCACGCTTCAAGGCGGATGTCATGCAGCGGAAAGCGCCCTCGCCGGTTTCGGACGGTGCGGTGATGTGGTAGGCATCACCGGACAGGCCATAGCCGACCACTTCCGCATAGATCTTGGCGCCGCGCGCCTTGGCGTGTTCGAGTTCCTCGAGCACGACGATGCCGGCGCCCTCGCCCATCACAAAGCCATCGCGGTCGTTGTCGTAAGGACGCGAGGCCTTTTCCGGGTCGTCGTTATGCTGGGTCGATAGCGCCTTGCAGGCGGCAAATCCAGCCATTGCAATGCGGCAGACGGGAGCTTCGGCACCGCCGGCAACCATGACGTCAGCATCGCCAAAGGCGATGAAGCGGGCGGCGTCGCCGATGGCATGGGCCCCGGTGGAACAGGCCGTAACGACGGCGTGGTTGGGGCCGCGCAGCTTATGACGGATGGAGACCTGGCCGGACACAAGGTTGATCAGACGGCCTGGAATAAAAAACGGAGAGATGCGCCGGGGGCCCTTGTCACGCAATGTATACCCGGCCTCGACGATACCTTCCAGACCACCGATGCCCGAGCCGATCATAACGCCGGTGGCGATCTGGTCTTCGTCGGTCTTCGGATGCCAACCGGCATCAGTCAACGCCATTTCGGCGGCGGCCATGCCATAGATGATAAACGGATCGACCTTGCGCTGTTCCTTCGGCTCCATCCAGTCGTCGGCATTGAACGTGCCATCGCTGCCATCGCCGACGGGAACCCTACAGGCAATCTTGGCAGGCAGGTCGGAAACTTCGAAGTCGGTGATCAGGCGGGCGCCGTTGTGGCCAGCGAGCAAGCGCGTCCAGGACACCTCCGTGCCACACCCCAAAGGAGATACCATGCCGGTACCCGTGATAACGACACGTCTCATCGCCCTCAGCCCCTGTCTTCGCGCATGCCATGCATAACATATGTAAAGTCCGGCATGACCGGACGAAAAAGGGCGGACTCCATGAGCCCGCCCTTTGATAGTGCCAAGCTGTTAAGCCTGGGCCTTTTCGATGAACTTTACAGCGTCGCCAACCGTCAGAATCGAGTCGGCAGCGTCGTCCGGGATTTCAACGCCGAATTCTTCTTCGAATGCCATGACCAGTTCGACTGTGTCGAGCGAGTCCGCACCCAGGTCGTCGATGAAGCTGGCGCCTTCAACAACCTTTTCGGCGTCGACGCCAAGATGATCAACAACAATTTTCTTAACGCGTTCTGCGATATCGCTCATGTCGGTTTCCTCGACCTTATTTCCTGATCAGAATGCCGTCTGGCACCCCTACCCTGTTTTCAACCTGCAGCACTCAATCGGAGCACCGTTGGCAAACCCGTTCAACCCGGCTTGAGATACCACAAAACCGCGCAATAACGGCATGTAGAATCTGCGTATTCGGGACGACTGTTCACAGTCATGGCCCGATTAACATGCTTTATCTCTGTCGCAAAGCCTGAAAATCAACCCCGCGGGCCCGCCCGACAAGCTGTTGGGGACAAATTCTCTCCCCAACCGCAATTTCTATTTCAGATCATGGCCATGCCGCCGTTGACGTGCAGCGTCTGCCCGGTCACGTAGGCAGCTTCGCTGGATGCGAGATAGGCGACGGCTGCAGCGATCTCGGCACCGGTGCCCATGCGCTTCATCGGGATGGCGCCCATGATGCCGTCCTTCTGCTTGTCATTCAGCTTGTCGGTCATGGCGCTGGCGATGAAGCCCGGCGAGACGCAGTTGACCGTGACGTTGCGCGTGGCGATTTCCTGGGCCAGCGATTTTGTCATGCCGATCATGCCGGCCTTCGAGGCGCAATAGTTGGCCTGGCCCGGATTGCCGGTTGTGCCGACAATCGACGTGATGTTGATGATGCGGCCGTAGCGGCGGCGCATCATAGGATGCGTGAGCTCACGGGTTAGACGAAATGTCGAGGTCAGGTTTACCTCTATCACATTGTCCCAGTCCTCGTCGCTCATGCGCACGAACAGGCCGTCCTTGGTGATGCCGGCGTTGTTGACGAGGATATCGACGCCTTCGAGCTCTGCCTCTGCCTTGGCGGCAAGCGTCTTGACTTCGGCGCGGTCGGAAAGGTTGGCCGGGAAGATCTTGACGCGATCTCCGAGTTCGGCGGCCAGTGCCTCGAGCTTTTCGACGCGGGTTCCGTGCAGGCCAACGATGGCGCCCTGAGCGTGCAGCGTGCGGGCGATTTCCTCGCCGATGCCGCCAGTGGCGCCGGTAATCAGGGCCTTGCGGCCGGTCAGGTCAAACATGTGAGTTTCCTCATTCCTGGATGTTGCGTGCTTGGTGGCGCGCTCGGTCAACCGACAAGGCTGGCAAGCGCTGCTTCGATATCAGCGGGCGAATTGACGGCGATGCCAGTCACGGCCTTGTCGATGCGCTTGGCAAGCCCGGTCAGCACCTTGCCGGCACCGATTTCATAGAGCGTTGTCACATCGTTAGCGGCAAACCACTGAACCGTCTCGCGCCAACGAACCTGGCCGGTGACCTGCTCGACCAAGAGCGCGGCAATCTCGCCGGCATCGGTGACGGGAGCAGCACGGACATTGGCGATAACAGGCACGACGGGATCGGACATCTTGACGTTGGCGAGCGCTTCGCGCATCGCGTCTGCGGCCGGTGCCATCAGGCTGGAATGGAAGGGTGCGGAGACCGCCAGCAGGATGGCCCGCTTGGCGCCCTTTTCGGTTGCCAGTGCTGCCGCCTTCTCGACAGCGACTTTCTCGCCCGAGATAACGATCTGGCCGCCGCCATTGTCATTGGCGATCTGGCAGGCGCCGAGCGCCGATGCTTCCTCGCAGACGGCAACGACGTCTGCCTGCTCGAGCCCGATGATAGCCGCCATCGCGCCGGTGCCGACGGGGACAGCTGCCTGCATGGCGTTGCCGCGAATGCGCAGAAGACGGGCGGTGTCGGCGAGCGTGAAGGTGCCGGCAGCACAGAGCGCCGCGTATTCGCCGAGCGAATGGCCTGCGACATAGCCCACCTTGCCCTTGAGATCGAGGCCGCGGGCTTGCAGAACCCGGAAAGCTGCCATCGATACGGCCATCAACGCTGGCTGGGCATTGGCCGTCAGCGTCAGCTTGTCTTCGGGGCCGTTGAATATCGTCTCGGAAAGCGCCTCGCCGAGGGCGTCATCGACTTCAGCAAAGACGGCGCGGGCTTCGGGAAACTGCTCGGCCAGATCCTTGCCCATGCCGACGGCCTGGCTTCCCTGACCCGGGAATGTGAAAGCAACAGTCATTGTTTGGCGTCCTCGTTTGGCTTTCCAATCGGCATTCTTGTCCCCGGAGTCAAGAGCGCAGGCCTGACGGCACCGGGCTTTTGCGAATGCTAAGGCTCACGAATTTTTCTTGCACTTGCGAGAATTAGACCTAAATTCCCGCCGTCCTCCCGGACATGCATCCCCGCCAGATCCAAGGTTTTCCCATGAAATATCAGAATTTAGGCCGCACAGGCATTTCGATTTCGCAAATCTGCCTTGGCACCATGACCTGGGGCACGCAGAACAGCGAAGCCGAGGCCCATGAGCAGATGGATTTCGCCGTCGAGAAGGGCATCAACTTCTTCGATACAGCCGAAATGTACCCCGTTACCCCGCTGTCGGCCGAGACGCAGGGCCGCACCGAAGAGCATATCGGCACGTGGTTCGAAAAGACCGGCAAGCGCAAGGATATCGTACTCGCCACCAAGGTTGCCGGAAACGGACGTTCCTATCTGCGCGGAGGCCAGGGCGCCGACGCCGCCAATATCCGCCTGGCGCTCGAGGCCAGCCTGAAGCGCCTGAAAACCGACTATATAGACCTGTACCAGATCCACTGGCCTAACCGTGGCCATTTCCACTTCCGCCAGAGCTGGAACTACAACCCCTTCACCCAGGACCGCGCCGCTGTCGTTGCCAACATCGAGGACATCCTCGAGACGCTTGGCGAATGCGTCAAGGAAGGCAAGATCCGCGCAATCGGGCTTTCCAATGAGACCAGCTGGGGTACGCAGAAATATCTTACGCTGGCCGAACAGAAGGGCCTGCCGCGCGTCGCCAGCATCCAGAACGAGTACAGCCTCCTCTACCGCCATTTCGATCTCGACCTTGCCGAACTGTCGCATCACGAGGATGTCGGGCTGCTGGCCTACTCGCCGCTCGCAGCTGGCCTGCTCACCGGCAAATATGTCGGCGGGGCCAAGCCAGAGGGATCCCGCGCGGCCATCAACGGCGATCTCGGCGGCCGCCTGCAGCCGCTCCAGGAGCCGGCCGTAAATGCCTATCTCGAAATCGCCCGCAAGCACGGCCTCGATCCGTCTGCGATGGCGATTTCCTTCTGCCTCACCCGTCCGTTCATGGCAGCGGCCATTATCGGTGCGACAACCATGGAGCAGCTGAAGATCAACATCGGCGCCGGCGACCTGACGCTGTCGTCCGAGGTTCTGGCCGAGATCAATGCCGTCCATCGCCAGTATCCGATGCCGATTTGAGGGATTTGTTGCGCGGGCGGCTTGCCTCCATCTTCTCCCCGCCGGGGAGAAGATGCCCGCCAGGGCAGATGAGGGGGACGCCCGGGATAGGGTGCATCGCGTGAGCAACAACCTCCCCCTCATCCGATCCCTTCGGGGCCACCTTCTCCCTCGGCGGGGGGAAGGAGACACAGCTACTTCACCATATTCCTTCCCCTCTCCCTTGCCTTTCGCCGAGAATCCCGTATAAGCCGCCGTGTTCGCAAACCCGGTCATCTGGCTGGTGGCTGAACGGAGGGCCGGTTTCCTTGGAAATCGTTCGGAACGGAAGCGTTCCAGCCTCCCGTGTCTCCGCTCTCGACCGTCTCGGATTAACGCTTTCTTGCTGGGGTAACCCCTTACAGGAGCAGTCGTTGAGGCTTAGCCGCCGATACCGGGTTTCACAAACGCAAGAAAGGCAAAGCTCATCATGGCTCTTTACGAACATGTATTCCTTGCCCGACAGGACGTTTCCGCGCAGCAGGTTGATGCCCTCGTAGAACAGTACAAGGGTGTCATCGAAGCTAACGGTGGCAAAGTCGGGCGTATCGAGAACTGGGGCCTCAAGTCCCTGACTTATCGCATCAACAAGAACCGCAAGGCTCACTACGCCCTGATGGACATCGACGCTCCTCCTGCCGCCGTGCAGGAAATGGAACGCCAGATGCGCATCTCGGAAGACGTCCTGCGCTACATGACGATTGCCGTCGAAAAGCACGAGGAAGGCCCGTCTGCCATGATGCAGAAGCGCGACCGTGACGATCGTCCGCGTCGTGATGGCGACCGTCCGGACCGTGGTGGCTTCGGCGACCGTGGTCCTCGCCCGGATCGTGGTGATCGCGAAGACCGTCCGCGCCGTCCGCGCGAAGACCGCGTTTAAGGAGATCTGAATATGTCTGAAGCTTCCTCCTCTTCGCAGGTCCGTCGTCCGTTCCACCGTCGTCGCAAGACCTGCCCGTTCTCCGGCGCCAACGCACCGCGGATCGACTACAAGGACGTTCGCCTTCTGCAGCGCTACATTTCCGAGCGCGGCAAGATCGTTCCTTCGCGTATCACGGCCGTTTCCCAGAAGAAGCAGCGCGAACTGGCCCAGGCCATCAAGCGCGCCCGTTTCCTCGGCCTGCTGCCTTACGTCGTCGCTTAATCGCGGCTGACTGATCGAGACCTGAGGGAAGGCAGCGATGCCTTCCCTTCTTCCTTCCACGGTGGGCGTGGATCGAAACCGTTTGAAACCCATGTTGGGGCTGCGCTGCTGAGATTTTATTCAGGGCGAACCTCTAACTGCTTGAACAAGCAGGACAGCGACTTGAAGACCTTGAATTCCAGACTGCTTTTGACCGGCGTGCTCGCCGGCATTACCGCGACCCTGCTTGTGCTGGGTGCGAATGCGCAGCCGTCTTTCAGTGCCGTCCTCTATGCCGCCTCCGCCCTCCCCATTCTGATCGCGGGCCTCGGCTGGGGAAATATTGCCGCCATCGTCTCGATCGTCACCGCCTTCGTGCTCGGCGCGGTCGCCATATCGCCATCGTTTGCCTTCGTCATGGCGCTGGTGACGCTGGTTCCGGCCGGCTGGATCAGCCATCTGGCGAACCTGGCGCGGCCGGCAGATGAAATCGGCGGACCGGACCACCTGATGGCCTGGTATCCACTGTCGGACATGGTGGTACAGCTCTGCGGGCTCGTCACCATCGGCGTCATCGCCGTCGGCGTGATGATCGGCTACGGACCCGAGCTCACCGACAAGATGGTCGATGCGCTGATGACTGCGCTTTCGACCCAGGAGCCTTCGTTCCAGCCGGACCCGGATGCCACCGCCCAGACCAAATCGCTGATCGTCCTGATGCTGCCGGCCCTGCAGGCCGCCATCTGGGTCATCATGCTGTTTGCCGCCTACTACATTGCCACCCGGATCGTCACCGCCTCGGGCCGCAATTTCCGGCCGCGCGAGGATGTGCCTTCGGCGCTCAGGATGAACCGCAATGCGATCTTCATCTTTCTAGCCGGCCTGGTTGCCTGTTTTGCGGGCGGGATTCTTGCCATGGTCGGCGCAACCGTATTCGGAGCATTCGGCGCCGGCTTTGTGCTCGCAGGCTTCTCGACGCTCCACTTCAAGACCCGCGGCAAGGACTGGCAACTGCCGGTCCTTATCCTCTGCTATCTGGCGGCCACCATGGTGCTGCCAATCTTCTTCATCCTCGTTCTAGGCTTGTCCGATACCCGCAAGGCTATCGCACTGACCCCGAACAAGGATGCGAATGCCTCGAACAAACCCGATCCAAAAACCTGACATTGAAAGGATACCACGATGCAAGTCATTCTTCTCGAACGCGTTCCCAAGCTCGGCCAGATGGGCGAGACCGTAAAAGTCCGCGACGGCTTCGCCCGTAACTACCTGCTGCCGCTCGGCAAGGCACTTCGCGCCAACGCTGCCAACAAGACCCGTTTCGAAGCCGAGCGTTCGACGCTCGAAGCCCGTAACCTGGAGCGCAAGAGCGAAGCCCAGAAGGTTGCCGACGTTCTCGAAGGCAAGTCCTTCAACGTCGTCCGCTCTGCAGGCGAAACCGGCCAGCTCTACGGCTCGGTCGCTGCCCGCGACGTCGTCGACATCCTTGCTGCCGAAGGCTTCAACATCGGCCGCAGCCAGGTCGAACTGAACACACCGATCAAGACCATCGGCCTGCACAGCGTTACGCTGGCCCTGCATGGCGAAGTCGAAATCGCCATCGAACTGAACGTTGCCCGTTCAATCGAAGAAGCCGAACGCCAGAAGCAGGGTGAAACCCTCACTTCGGCCGACGCCATCTACGGCGTTGACGAAAATGCCCTGCGTCCAGAAGACTTCTTCGACCCGGATGCCGACGGCAACCGCGACGACGAATAGTCACCGCTTTCGCTTCACGGCGGCGTTTGAGCCCGGATCTCGCGATCCGGGCTTTTTGCGTTTTGTGGCCTCAGGCCTAATTCGCGTCCGGCCTGGATGCCTTGTCGATGGAGACGACGACGGAGAGGCCGGGGGCTAGATTGGCGGCTTCCGGCTGGCCGGGGTCGATCGTCACGCGGACGCCCACGCGCTGGGCTACCTTGGTGAAATTACCGGTGGCGTTGTCGGGCTTGATCACCGCGAACTCGGAGCCGGCAGCTGGCGAGAAACTCTGGATGTGACCATTCAGCCGGCGGTGGCCGAAGGCGTCGACGGAAATCGCCACGGGCTGGCCGACCTGCATGCCATCGAGCTGCGTTTCCTTGAAATTGGCGATGACCCAGGTGTCTTCGGGCACGAGCGCCAGCAATTGTGTGCCTGCCGTCACGTATTGGCCCAACCGGACGCCGATTTCACCTAGCCTGCCCGACCTCGGCGCCATGATTGTGGCATTCTGCAGATCGATGGACGCCTGCTGCATCGCAGCCTCTGCGCCGGCAACGCCTGCCTCAAGCGACGCGCGGTTGACGATGATCGTCGTCAGGTTCTGCCGCGAGACCTCGACGGCTGCCAGCGCCTGGTTGACCGCAGCCTTTGCCTGGTCGAGCGTCGCCTGGGCGGTCTCGGCGTCGCTGGTCGTCGACACGCCTTTCTGGACAAGCGTCTCGACGCGCTCCCAGGCGAGCTGCGCACGTGTCAGCCCCGCCTGCACGCTATCGACTGCCGCCCGGCTCGAGGCGATCTCGGCGCGGGCCACCAGTTCCTGCTGGCGGGAATTGGCGAGTGCCGCCTTCTGGCCGTCGCGGTTGGCGCTCGCCTGGGCGAGTTTCTGCTGGTAGATGCGATCGTCGATCCTGGCCAGCACCTCACCCTGCTTGACGCTCTCGTAGTCCTTGACGCGAACGTCGGTGACGTAGCCGCTGACCTGCGGGCTAATGACCGTTACGTAACCTTTGACATAGGCATCGTCCGTAGTTGCCACCGAGGTCCTGAAGGGTGGCAGGTGCCAAGCGTAGAGAACCAGCATGATACCGCCGATGCCGGCAAGGACGGCAACCACTTCGATAGGAGATCGGACAAGCCTGGACATGGTGCAGCGTTCCTTAGGTCGCGGATGCGATGGTCGGCGCATCCGCCGGTTTTGTGCGGATGAAGGCGATCAGCCGATTTGCGATCAATACGACAAATGCCATGACTGCAATCACCCCGGCCACGAAGAAAGCATCACCGAAGGCAAGGCTGTAGGCCTCGCGCGTGACCTGGGCGCCAAGCAGCGTGAGCCCCTCGCCGTTCAACAGGCGCGAATCGGTGATGACCTTGCCGTAGGAGGCCGAAAGCTGCGCCGCCCGCTGGGCAACGATCGGATCGGTAAGAAGAACGTGCTCGACCAGAACGCTCGAGTGGAATTTCTCGCGGATGGTAATCAGCGTGCCATAGAAGGCAGTCCCCATGAGCGAGCCGATGCTCTGGGTAAAAAGAAAGATGACAAAGAAGGTCACCAGATAGAACGGCCCCTTGGAAAGCGCGGCGCGGAATCCGGGCGATAGTGCCGGCGGCAGGAAGAGCGTGATGCCGGCCGACATCAGCGCCTGGCTTAGATACATCTGCTCGGGACGCGTCAGACTTGTCACCTGGCTGTCCATGAAGGCGGCTGCGATCATCATCGGCAACGCGATCATCTGGATCTGCCAAGTGTAGCCGACATTCATCAGGGCCGCGCAGGTCAGTCCGCCTACGAGCGAAAACACCAGGATGATGGTGTAGAGCATCTGCAGCTGATCGTAGAGCAGACCGATATTCTGGTAGTAGATCAGCAGGATCGAGTTCTGCTCGGCCGCGATCATGCGGAAGACGAGCAGCACGATGGTCAGGCGCACGTTCGGCCACGTCAGAAGCCAGCGGATATCGATGAGCGGCGTCGTTCGGTCGAGATCGATGACCACCGCCACCACCAGCGTCGCGATGCTGACGGCGAGGACAACGCCGAGCCATGGCACCTCCAGCCACCAGTAGAGCCGGCCGACGGATAAAACGACGGCGAGACAGCCGAAGCCGATAGCGACCAGAAGGTAGACGACGATATCGCCGAAGTTGATAATCTTGACCCGCGGCGGGGCGGTCAGCGGCAGCAGATAGATGATCGGCATCACTAAAAGCGCGAGCCCCATTTCCAGCGTGTAGAGACCTCGCCACTCACCGAAATCAAGGAGCGTCGGCGACACCAGCCGCGTGATCGGTGCTGCCAGCGTCGTGTTCATCATCGCCAGGCTGAGGCCCACGGTCAGTTTTTTTGCCGGTGGGAAAGCTTCGAGCATGTAGAGAAAGCCCAGCGTCGACAATGGCGCCGCGGCGATGCCGCTGAGAAAGCGGACGATGATTGCCGATTGCAGGTCCGAGACGAAGAGATTGAGCAGCGAGGCGACGACGAAGCCGATGATGCTGATCTCGGCGAAGTTGCGCACACCGTACTGCATGCGGATCTTGACCAGGAAAATCGCCAAGCTGACATTCGGCGCCATGTAGGCGGCCGAAAGCCAGGCGGATTCGGTTGTCGTCGCGGCAATGCTGCCCTGGATCTGGGTGAGGTTGGCAAGCGCGAGGTTCATCCCCAGCCCCTGCGTCAGGAAGAACATCACTGAGGACAGCATGTAGCAGAGTGCCTTCCATCCCGGCATCGCCGGTGGATCGGCTGCTGCTGGCGACGCTGCCGGATTGCTGGCAGCACCAGCTGCTGTGTCTCCGCCGGTGGCGTCAGCGGCGCTCAAGCTACCTCGTCTTTGCCGATGTTCGGCAGGTTTGCAGCCATTGTGCGGATCACCTTAAGCGCAGTCGCCCGATCCGCATCGGATATGCCCTCGAGGATATCGGCGCGGACCCGCGCTGCCAGCGCGTCGATCTCGATGGCGATGACCTTTCCGGCCTCGGTGGTGTGGATCTGCTTGGCGCGACGGTCGGTCTCGACGGCGCGACGCTCGATAAACTTCTGGCCTTCCATGGCGTCGAGAATGCGCACCAGGGTCGGCGTTTCGAGCTCCAGAAGCTCGGCCAGCTCGCGCTGGTTGATACCGTCCTTCTTGGCCAGTGCAAAAAACACGCGGGCGCGGGCAAGCGTCATGCCGCGCTTGCGAACGAGAGCATCGAACCCCGCCCGCAACTTCCTGTTGAAAGCAGAAAGCTCATCGAAGAATTCACGGCTCGTCGCTTTGTCGGGCATGTTTCACGCTTTGTCTTGCTCTGAGGGCTGTCAGATTACCGGCTTCTATCATCTTTTCAAGCGACGGCTGTGTCGCGTTCGAAGACAGACAAAAGTCAAACAGTCTAATTTGCCCTCCGGCACGGGTGAGTCGGGCCCTCCATGCGGAGCAAGCGGCAAATACAAAGATTGCACGCTTTTTTGTGGCCCTGTGGACAACGGGCATAGGACGGACGAATCACCCATGCCGGGTGCATTATCGGCCGAACGGCCTTGACGCCCAAGGCCGCAGGGTCGAACACCACCGCGAAGTGAAGGTAGGAGATCGAGATGGATGTGATGAACGACGCAGGTCGCAAGAGCGCAGCACTTGCTCCCGCCGAACAACATTACCGTGAAGCCCCGAACAACATCGAGGCGGAGCAGGCGCTGCTGGGCGCAATTCTCGTCAACAACGACGCCTATTACCGCGTCTCGGACTTCCTGAAGCCCGTGCATCTCTACGAGCCGCTGCATCGCAGGATTTTCGAGGTTGCCGGCGACATTATCCGCATGGGCAAGATCGCCAACCCGGTGACCATCAAGACCTTCCTGAAGGCCGACGAGAAGGTCGGCGACATGACGGTGGCGCAGTATCTTGCGCGCCTTGCCGCCGAGGCCGTGTCGATCATCAATGCCGAAGACTACGGTCGTGCCATCTACGACCTCGCCCTGCGTCGCGCGCTGATCACCATTGGCGAGGACGTCGTCAACATCGCCTATGACGCACCGCTGGATATGCCGCCGCAAAGCCAGATCGAGGACACCGAGCGCCGGCTGTTCGAACTCGCTGAAAACGGTCGCTACGACGGCGGCTTCCAGGCCTTCAACGATGCCGTCGCCATGGCAATCGACATGGCTGCCGTCGCCAAGGAGCGAGATGGCGGGCTTTCGGGCATCTCCACCGGCATCCATTCGCTCGACAGCAAGATGGGCGGACTGCAGCGCTCGGACTTGATCGTGCTGGCCGGACGTCCGGGCATGGGCAAGACGTCGCTCGCCACCAACATCGCCTATAACATCGCCGCCGCCTACGAGGGCGAAGTGCAGGCAGACGGCTCGACCAAGGCGAAGAACGGCGGCGTCGTCGGTTTTTATTCGCTGGAAATGTCGTCCGAACAGCTGGCGACCCGCATCATCTCTGAGCAGACGGAAGTGTCCTCGTCGAAAATCCGACGTGGCGACATCAACGATGCCGATTTCGAAAAGCTGGTCGCCTGCTCGATGATGATGCAGAAGGTGCCTTTGTTCATCGACCAGACAGGTGGTATCTCGATTGCCCAGCTCGCCGCCCGCGCCCGCCGCCTGAAGCGCCAACGGGGCCTCGACGTGCTGGTCATCGACTATATCCAGCTGATGACCGGCTCGGGCAAATCGGGTGAGAACCGCGTGCAGGAAGTGACCCAGATCACTACCGGCCTGAAGGCGCTCGGCAAGGAACTGAACGTGCCGATCATCGCCCTGTCGCAGCTGTCGCGTCAGGTGGAAAACCGCGACGACAAGCGGCCGCAGCTCTCCGACCTTCGCGAGTCGGGCTCGATCGAGCAGGACGCCGACGTCGTGCTGTTCGTCTATCGCGAGGAATATTACGTCAAGAACCAGGAGCCCCGCGATCCGGCCGACCCTAAATACAATGAATGGGAACAGCTGTTCGAGAAGGTCAAGGGCACCGCCGACGTTATCATCTCGAAGCAGCGCCATGGACCGACCGGCACCGTGAAGCTCGCCTTCCAGGCCGAGTTCACGCGCTTCGCAGATCTCGCGGATTCGTCGTTCACGCCGTACGAAGAGCATTGACGCCAGGCGATGCGGGATTGGCAGCGGGGGCTGTCTTCATTTCAACCTGAATCGGCTCTATCATGGTCGCGGACATTTCTCTCCGGCCAATTCTATTGAGGTTTCATGACCGACCTTTCCGAAGACTTCGACGACGAACTCGATGCCTTTGACGCCGCCGGCCTGCGGCTGACGGTCGATCTGGGGGCATTGGTCGCCAACTGGCAGGACATGGCCCGGCGATCCGGTCGCGCCCGTACCGCCGCTGTCGTCAAGGCAGATGCCTATGGCCTCGGCATCGAGGAGGTCGGCGAAACCCTTTACATCGCCGGAGCCCGCGATTTTTTCGTCGCAACAGTCGAGGAAGGCGTGACGCTGCGGCTCTATGCGCCAGATGCCCGCATCTTCGTGCTTGCCGGAATCTGGCCGGGCATGCAGCGGCTGTTTTTCGAAAACGATCTGGTTCCAATCATATCATCCGAGGAGCAACTGGCTTTCTGGATGGCAGTTGTGTCCGACTATGGCGAATATCCTTGCGCATTGCAGGTCGATACCGGCTTCAACCGGCTAGGCCTGACGGTCCCGGAAGCGATGGCGCTCGCCGACGACGTGTCCCGTCCCGCCAGCTTTTCACCGGTGCTGGTGATCAGCCACCTTGCCTGCGGCGACGATCCAGCCTCGCCGATGAACCGGCAGCAGCTCGATTCATTTCGTGAGGTTAGCCGCGCCTTCGAAGGTATCGAATCGAGCCTGTCGGCCTCGGCCGGCATTTTTCTTGGCCCGGAATACCATTTCGACCTGACCCGTCCCGGTATCGCGCTCTATGGCGGCGAAGCGGTACCAGGCGTTGCCAATCCGATGCGCCCGGTCGCCACAGCAGAGGCCCGGGTGCTGCAGGTGCGGCAAGTCAAGGCCGGCGAAGCCGTCAGCTACGGCCGCGCCATGCAGTTGACGCGCGACAGCACATTGGCGGTTGTATGCGCCGGCTATGCGGACGGCTACATGCGTAGCCAGTCCAGCGGCGGCGTGCCGTTGCGCCAGACAGGGATTGCCGCCGGCCATGGCTTCATCGCCGGCCATCGCGTGCCCGTCGCCGGCCGTATCACCATGGACCTGACGATATTCGACATCACCGACCTGCCGGACGGGCTCGTTCGGGCCGGCGACTACGTGGAACTGTTCGGCAGCAATGTCCTCGTCGACGATGCTGCCCGCGCCGCCGGCACGATCGGCTACGAAATGCTCACCAGCATGGGCCTCCGCCACCAGCGGCGGTATCTGGTCGAGGAGTAGCATTCCAAGGGGGGCTGCGGTATAAAAGCAGAACATTGGGAGATGGCTATGGCGACCATTCGACTGGACTCGAGAGAGCAGGCCTTCGTTGACGAGCAGGTCGAGACCGGCGCCTATCAGGATGCAGACGCTGTATTGCGCGAAGCACTCGCGCTCCTGCGCAAACGTGACGAGAAAGTTGCGAGATTGCGGGGGCTGATCCAAGAGGGCATCGATGACATCGAAAATGGTCGCGTCTACGAGTACGAGACGGCTGAAGAATTTTTGAAAGATATCCAGCAAATGGCCGCGTCCCAGCAATCCACGCCGGAGACTGACCATTAAGCGACGCCGGCTTATCTGGTCCGGAACTGCCCGGGCCGATCTCATGAGCCAATATCGCTATATCGCGGAGAGCAGCTCTGCCGCAGCAGACAAATTCATTCTCGACATTGAGCGGAAGGCGCAGTCATTTGCGAGGCTTGGCCTGACCGGTATCGCCCGCGACCATCTTAGACCCGGCCTCCGCAGCTTTTCCTATCGACAAAGAGTGTTTTACTTCGTTGTCAGTGATATTGCGCTCCGGGTGGTGCGCGTGATTCATGCACACGAGGACACATCACCAGAAGATTTTACCGAAAGCATTGCCTGATGGCCAAGGCCAGAACTCAATTCATCTGCCAGAACTGCGGCACCATCCACAATCGCTGGGCCGGAAAATGCGAATCCTGTGGCGCCTGGAACACCATCGTCGAGGAAGACCCGATGGGCGGCATCGGCTCCGGCCCTGGCCGCGTGCCGAAGAAGGGCAGAGCGGTGACGCTGGTTGCTCTCTCGGGCGAAATCGAGGAAGCACCGCGGATCTACACCGGCATTTCCGAACTCGACCGGGCGACGGGCGGCGGTTTCGTGCGTGGCTCGGCAGTGCTGGTCGGCGGCGATCCGGGCATCGGCAAATCGACACTGCTGATGCAGGCCGCGGCTGCCCTTGCACGCCGGGGCCACAAGATCGTCTATGTGTCGGGCGAAGAGGCGGTGGCGCAGATCCGGCTGCGGGCGCAACGGCTCAAGGCCGCCGATACCGACGTGATGCTGGCGGCCGAGACAAATGTCGAGGATATCCTGGCGACGCTCGCCGAGGGCAAGCGACCGGATCTGGTCATCATCGATTCCATCCAGACGCTCTGGAGCGAACTTGCCGAATCGGCGCCCGGCACCGTCACCCAGGTTCGCACCGGCGTGCAGGCGATGATCCGCTTTGCCAAGCAGACGGGCTCCGCCATGGTGCTGGTCGGCCATGTCACCAAGGACGGCCAGATCGCCGGGCCAAGGGTCGTCGAGCACATGGTCGATGCGGTGCTCTACTTCGAAGGAGACCGTGGCCATCACTACCGTATCCTGCGCACCGTCAAGAACCGCTTCGGACCGACGGACGAGATCGGCGTTTTCGAGATGTCCGATATCGGGCTTCGCGAAGTCGCCAATCCGTCAGAGCTTTTTCTGGGCGAGCGCAATTCCAAATCGCCCGGTGCTGCCGTCTTTGCCGGCATGGAGGGAACGCGGCCGATCCTGGTCGAGGTGCAGGCGCTGGTGGCGCCAACGTCGCTCGGAACGGCACGGCGCGCAGTCGTCGGCTGGGATTCGTCGCGGCTATCGATGATCCTCGCGGTGCTCGAGGCCCACTGCGGCGTGCGGCTTGGCAGCCACGATGTCTACCTGAACATCGCCGGCGGCTACCGGATTTCGGAACCAGCGGCCGACCTTGCGGTGGCCTCTGCACTGGTTTCATCCCTTGCCGGTATTGCCCTTCCGGCCGATTGCGTCTATTTCGGCGAAGTCAGTCTTTCTGGCGCCGTCCGGCCCGTGGGCCATACAGCACAGCGCCTGAAGGAAGCCGAGAAGCTGGGCTTTGCGCAAGCATTGCTGCCATCAGGCTCGGCCGAACTGCCGAAAGGCAGCGGCGGCCGCTGGAACGAGATCGACAGCTTGACCGACATGGTGGTCAGGGTCGCCGGATCGAAGGGCGCACTGCGGCCGACGGAAGACGAGGACTGAACCTCTTCGCCATGGCGACGAGGTACGACGCATTCAGGCAGACGATAGCCATGGCGCCCATGGCAGGTCTTGGAGTAAAGTATAGATGCCCATTACGATTTTCGACGGTATTGTTATCGGCGTCGTGCTGTTTTCCGCCGTTCTCGCCATGGTACGCGGCTTCTCTCGCGAAATTCTGTCGATCGTCAGTTGGGGCGGCTCGGCCGTTGCGGCCTACTATCTCTACCCGAAGCTGGTGCCTTACGCCAAACACTACACCGATGACGACCGTATCGCCATCGTCGGCTCGGCCGCCGTCGTCTTCCTCATCGCGCTGATCATCATCTCCTTCATCACCATGAAGATCGCCGATTTCATCATCGACAGCCGCATCGGCGCGCTCGACCGCACGCTCGGCTTCCTTTTCGGCGCCGCCCGTGGCGTGCTGCTGTTGGTCGTCGCCGTTGCCTTCTGGAACTGGCTGGTCGACGAAGCGCATCGCCCCGATTGGGTCAACAATGCCAAGTCCAAGCCTTTCCTCGATTCGATGGTGGTAAAGCTGGAAGCCGCATTGCCGGAGAAATTCGCGCAGATGATTCGGACCAATGTTATCGACAAGATCCAGCCGGAAAAGCAGCAGTTGAACGATGACGCGGCCGCACCGAGCGATGCAGCCCCATCGGACGACGCACCCGCCTCGCCGGCGGCACCGACAACGACACCTGCCGCTCCGGCTACGAATAATTGACGATGTGTCACCAGGCTTGACCCGCTTGGCGGCCATCGCCATCTGACCGGAACCGACGACCCTATCCGGCCAGGCATATCGCCCGGCCGGATTTTCAGTTATTTTGGATCCCAGCCCCAGCGCTGCCAGAACCCCGTGAGAGCAAAGGCCTTCAGCCATGACCCTGTCACCCTCCCCTGAAATCGATAACGACATCGACGGCGACACACTGCACGAAGAGTGCGGCGTGTTCGGCATACTCGGACACTCGGACGCGGCAACGCTGACGGCGCTCGGCCTGCACGCCCTGCAGCATCGGGGCCAGGAAGCAGCCGGCATGGTCGTCTTCGATGGTCAGCGCTTTCATTCGGAGCGCCGCATGGGACTGGTGGGCGACCACTACACGGATCCGGCAACCCTTGCCCGCCTGCCCGGCGACCGTGCCATCGGCCATGTTCGCTACTCGACCACGGGCGAGACGATCCTTCGCAACGTCCAGCCGCTGTTTGCCGAACTTGAGGTCGGCGGCATCGCCATCGCCCATAACGGCAACTTCACCAACGGCCTCTCGATGCGTCGCATGCTGATTGCCGACGGCGCCATCTGCCAGTCGACGTCGGACACCGAAGTCGTGCTGCACTTGATCGCCCGTTCCAAGCATGCCTCCTCCTCCGACCGCTTCATCGATGCCATCCGCCAGATGGAAGGCGGCTACTCGATGCTGGCGATGACCCGTACCAAGCTCATTGCCGCCCGCGATCCGATCGGCATCCGGCCGCTGGTGATGGGCGAACTCGATGGCAAGCCGATCTTCTGTTCCGAGACCTGCGCGCTCGACATCATCGGCGCGAAATACATCCGCGACGTTGAGAACGGTGAAGTCATCATCTGCGAGATCCAGAGCGACGGCTCGATCACCATCGATTCGCGCAAGGCCGATCAGCCCGAGCCCGAACGGCTGTGCCTGTTCGAATATGTCTACTTCGCGCGCCCGGACTCTGTCGTCGGCGGCCGCAATGTCTACGTCGCCCGTCGCAACATGGGCATCAATCTGGCCCATGAAGCGCCGGTCGAGGCTGACCTCGTCGTTCCAGTGCCAGATGGCGGCACGCCAGCGGCAATCGGCTATGCGCAAGCGAGCGGCATACCGTTCGAACTGGGGATCATCCGCAACCACTATGTCGGGCGGACCTTCATCGAGCCGACCCAGTCGATCCGCGCCTTCGGCGTCAAGCTGAAGCACTCCGCCAACCGCGCCATCCTCGAAGGAAAGCGCGTCGTGCTCGTCGACGATTCCATCGTCCGCGGCACGACATCGGTGAAGATCGTCCAGATGATCCGCGAGGCCGGTGCCAGCGAGGTGCACATCCGAGTTGCCAGCCCAATGATCTATTTCCCGGATTTCTACGGCATCGATACGCCGGATGCCGACAAGCTGCTCGCCAACCAGTACGAGAACCTCGAAGCCATGTGCGCCTTCATCGGCGCCGATAGCCTCGCCTTCCTGTCCATCGACGGTCTCTACAGGGCTGTCGGCGGCGAGCCGCGCGATCCCGTCGCACCCCAGTTCACCGACCACTATTTCACCGGCGATTATCCGACCCGGTTGCTCGACCGGGAAAGCATCAACAATGTCCGCAAGCTATCGGTGCTTGCTGGCAACGGCTGAGGGCTGAGGGCCGCGCTTGATGGACTGACCGTTAGTCTGGTATGGGGCATGTTATCGCCCCATAACATCGCGAACGGAATTCGGCATCATGAGCGTCAACCTGCAGGACAAGATCGCCCTGGTCACCGGAGCCTCGCGCGGCATCGGATATTTCACCGCTCTGGAACTGGCAAAGGCTGGCGCCCACGTGATCGCCTGCGCCCGTACGGTCGGCGGCCTGGAAGAGCTGGACGACTCCATCAAGGCTGCCGGCGGACGGGCAACGCTGGTGCCATTCGACCTTGCCGACATGGATGCGATCGACAGGCTCGGCGGCTCGATCTTCGAGCGCTGGGGCAAGCTCGATATTCTCGTTGCCAACGCCGGGGTGCTCGGCACGATTTCACCCATCGGCCATGTCGAGGCAAAAGTCTTCGAGAAGGTCATGACGATCAACGTCACCGCGACGTGGCGGCTGATCCGTTCCGTTGAACCGCTGCTGGTGCGCTCTGAGGCCGGCCGAGCCGTCATCCTGTCGTCCTCCGCAGCTCACAAATGTCGGCCCTTCTGGGGTCCCTACTCTGCATCCAAGGCGGCAGTCGAGGCCTTGGCCCGAACCTGGGCCGGGGAAACGCAAGGCACACCGCTGCGCATCACCAGCCTCGATCCCGGCGCAACGCGCACCGCCATGCGGGCTTTGGCGATGCCTGGCGAAGACCCCGAGACCGTGCAACATCCCCGAGATGTCGCTGATGTCATCATGAGACTGGTCGGGCCCGAGGTGACGGAGACGGGCAAGCTTTTCGTGGTGCGGGAAAACAAGCTGCTGGACTACCGGCTGCCGGAATAGATCTCTGGGACTTGGCGTCTGGCCCGACCCTCGACAGCGACGGCTCCGTCCGACATAGTCGATCGTGAGCGGCGCGCGGCTTAACAGCACGCCTGCGGCCTGGAGGGCCTATGATTTCACTGTTATTCTGGGTGGCCATCACCGGACAAAGCGCCGCCTATCCTGCCGACGTCGCAGCCTTTCTGGAACGAAGAACGCAATGCACGCACTGGGCCGGTGAAGATCCCTACGACAAGGACAGGGAGGCCGAGATCATCGCAGCCATGACGAAGCTGAAATGCGAAAGTGTCGAAGGCGCCGAACGAAAACTTCGGTTGCGATACCGCGACGTGAAGACGGTGATCGATGCACTTGACTTTGAGTAGACGCGATCGATCTACCGACGTCACGCGCAGTTGGATTGTCACAGCGCCTCATGCGGGACCACGCCCTGCGGTCCAAAGGAACTCAATGCTGAACCGCCGCCTTCTGATCTGGTTCGTCTGTGCCGGACTATCGCTCAGTCCCAACCTCGCCTTGGCTGACAACACCGGCTTTCCCGAAGGTGCAGAGCAGGCAACGACGCTCCAGGCAAGCGAACTCATGATGAAAGCACCCCCGCTTTTCAAAGCAGGACGGAAAGACGAGGCCGTGTTCTGGTACTACGCCGGCCAGCTCCGCGCGCGCGCGCTCATGAATGCCTATCCCGACCAGGATCCATCAGGCGGCCCGGCGTTGTTCGCCGCACTCTTCGAAACGATAGGTCCCGAGATCAACGGCTGGGCCTTTGGCGATATTCCCCAGTTGCAGCGAACAATCGCATCCGTCCTTGAGTGGGACAGGCTGCATCCTGATTCTTCGATACCAGCGGCGGCGAAGGTCGCCACGCGGTCGGGACTGGAGAAGCTCAGCCTGCAGATCGGCCAAGACGCCGACCAGATCCGCCGAGAACGCGCGGCAAACGGACTTCTAAACCGATGAGCGCATAGAGCCAGCGCTGGGTCAGTCAATAAATCGCAAGACTACATCCGCGAAGCCTGCGCTCCTCTTGACCAAAATCCTGCATCGCGCCATAAAGCCAGCCATGAAAACAGCTATTTGCAGCATCTGCCGGAAAATTATTCGCTAGCGCACCGCTGGCCTGGCCGTTTTCGTCTCCCCATTGCGCAAAGATGAAACGCCCGGTCCGCCGGCCGCGACGATTTTTTTTCGATCGTGCATCTGGGAGAGTGGACATGGGCGTGACGCCTGAGCTGAAATTTTACAATACCCTAACGCGCGAAAAGAGCGTGTTCGTACCGATCGATGCGAGCAATGTCCGCCTCTATGTCTGCGGTCCGACCGTCTACGACTTCGCCCATATCGGCAACGCCCGCCCGGCCATCGTCTTCGACGTGCTGTTCCGGCTTCTCAGGCAGGTCTATGGGTCCGAGCACGTCACCTATGTGCGCAACATCACGGATGTCGACGACAAGATCAACGCCCGCGCCCTGCGCGATTATCCCGGCATGGAGCTCAATGCTGCCATCAGGCTGGTCACGGAAAAGACCGACAGCCAGTACCAGAAGGATGTGATGGCGCTCGGCTGCCTCGAGCCGACCGTGCAGCCGCGCGCCACCGACAACATCGGCCAGATGATTTCGATCATCGAGGCGCTGGTGGAGAAAGGCCATGCCTATGCGGCAGCGGGCGAAGTGCTGTTCGACACGAAATCGATGGCGGATTACGGCCAGCTGTCAAAGCGAAATCTCGACGAGCAGCAGGCCGGCGCCCGGGTCGCAGTCGATGTTCACAAGAAGAACTCCGGCGACTTCGTGCTGTGGAAACTGTCCGATGCCGACGAACCCGGCTGGGACAGCCCTTGGGGCCGTGGCCGGCCGGGCTGGCATATCGAATGCTCGGCGATGAGCCGCCGCTACCTCGGCGACGTCTTCGACATCCACGGCGGCGGCCTCGACCTGATCTTTCCACACCATGAGAACGAGATCGCCCAGTCCCGTTGCGCCCACGGCACGGCTGTCATGGCCAATGTCTGGATGCACAACGGCTTCCTGCAGGTCGAAGGCCGCAAGATGTCGAAATCCGACGGCAACTTCGTCACCATCGCCGAGCTGCTGGAAACCGACAAGCTTGGCGGGCGGACATGGCCCGGCGAAGTGCTGCGGCTGGCGATGCTAATGACGCATTACCGCGAGCCGATCGACTTTTCGGTGAAGCGGCTGGAGGAAGCCGAACGGCTGATCGCCAAATGGCCGGCGGCAGGCCCCTCGAACGCGGCACCGCCCACCTCGGTGGTCGATGCGTTGGCCGACGATCTGAACACCGTTGCTGCCGTTCAGGCATTGCATGCGCTTGCCCAGGCCGCCAATACCGATCCGGCGGTGCTGCCGGTGTTTGCCGCAAGCGCTGCGCTACTTGGCGTGCTGCCTGAGAAAAAGAACGTCGGCGCCGATCTGACGGCGGCGATCGATGCGCTGGTGCAGATGCGCCTAGAACTGCTGAAGGCAAAGAATTTTGCCGAGGCCGACAAGGTTCGCGACGAGTTGTCCGCGAAGGGTGTGCAGTTGAAGGACGGCAAGGACGCGGTAACGGGCGAGCGGGTGACGACTTGGGAGATCAAGCGGTGACTTCAGCGGCTGCCGCGGCATACCCCCCTCTGTCACCTTCGGTGACATCTCCCCCACAAGGGGGGAGATTGGGTGGGTGCGGCGGCCTTGTTGCATTGTCATTCCGCTCACTTGATCGGAAAGAGAAGTTGTCGGAAACTCGGGTGCTCGGTGTGCAACAAAATCACGCCGCCAGCCAATCTCCCCCCTTGTGGGGGAGATGTCACGCAGTGACAGAGGGGGGTAACGTGCCGCATATGCCCATCCCTCCAAAAATGCGTTCCAACGCCCGCCAGATGCGCAAGGCGATGACCGACGCAGAACTGAAACTCTGGAACGAGCTGCGTGCCCACCGCCTGATGGGACTCAGCTTCCGCCGCCAGATGCCGATCGCCGGCTACATCGTCGATTTCGCCTGCCCGAGCCATCGGCTGATCGTGGAGGTCGACGGTTCCCAACATGGCGATTCAGAGGCGGTTTCCTACGACCAGCAACGCACGATACGCCTTCAGCAAGACGGCTGGACAGTTCTCCGCTTCTGGAACGGCGACATCCTCACGGACATCGACGCCGTCTGCCTTCACATCGTCCTCTCAACGGGAGACACGCCATGACACAACTCACCAGAAGCGGCGGCTGCCAATGCGGCGCGGTGCGCTTCCGGGTCGAGGGATCGCTCGAGGACGTTTCGATCTGTCATTGTCGAATGTGCCAGAAGGCCTTCGGCGGCTATTACGCACCGCTGGTCTCCACTCGGAAAGCTATACTGGAGTGGACACGTGGGACGCCGAAGCGCTTTCAGTCGTCCAATATCGTTGCTCGCGGATTTTGTGACGAATGCGGCACTCCGTTGACCTATGAAGCGCCGGATGGCATCGCTCTTGCCGCCGGCGCATTCGATAATCCTGCCGTTCTGCCACCTAAGCTGCAATATGGCACGGAGGCCAAGATCGCCTTCGTGGACCATCTTCAGGAGCTGCCGGGTCACCCGACGGAGGAGGACATCGCTGCCCTGCCGTTCTTGGCGAACATCGTTTCCTACCAGCATCCCGATCACGATACGGCCACATGGCCAGCGGAGGCGAAGCATGACTGAGACCACCAGAAGCGGCGGCTGCCAGTGCGGCGCGGTGCGGTTCAGGATCACCGGAGCGCTCGGGCGGCCGTCGATCTGTCACTGTCGCATGTGCCAGAAGCAGTTCGGCGGCCTGTTTTCGGCGCTGGTTACAACGCCTGAGGATGCTACCGAATGGACGCGGGGGGAGCCCAGCTATTTCCGCTCGTCGGTCAACATCGAGCGCGGATTTTGCAGGGATTGCGGCACGCCCCTCACCTACCGCCATCCCGGCGGGATGGAGATCGCCATCGGCGCCTTTGACAAGCGCGCCGATCTGTCGCCGCAGATCCAGGTGAACCATGACGCCCGCCTGCCATGGATAGAGACGATCTTCGAGCAGCCGGTTCATGCTGACCCCGATTTCTATGCCCGCCAGGAAGCGATCATCTCCTTCCAGCACCCCGACCATGACACCGACACCTGGCCCTCCAAAGGTTTGAACCTATGACCGAAGTCCTGCGTACCCTCTACCCCGAGATTGAACCCTATGCCTCCGGCCACCTTGATGTCGGAGATGGCCATGTCGTCTACTGGGAGCGCATCGGTACGCCCGGTGCAAAGCCAGCGGTCTTCCTGCACGGCGGCCCCGGAGGCACGATATCGCCGAGCCATCGGCGGCTGTTCGATCCGGCGCTCTATGACGTGACGCTGTTCGACCAGCGCGGTTGCGGCAAGTCGACGCCGGCGGCAGATCTGAATGCCAACACCACCTGGCACCTGGTCGACGACATCGAACAGCTGCGGGAAATGGCTGGCGTGGAGAAATGGCTGGTGTTCGGCGGTTCCTGGGGATCGACGCTGGCGCTGGCCTATGCGGAAAAGTTTCCGGAGCGGGTGAGCGAGCTGGTGGTGCGTGGCATCTACACGCTGACCAAGGCCGAGCTCGACTGGTACTACCAGTTCGGCGTCTCCGAAATGTTTCCCGACAAGTGGGAGCGCTTCGTCGCCCATATTCCGGCTGACGAGCGCCACGAGATGATGCTCGCCTATCACCGCCGCCTGACCCATGAGGACAGCCATGTGCGCCTCGCCGCCGCCAAGGCCTGGTCGATCTGGGAAGGCGAGACGATCACGCTGCTGCCGGAACCTTCCACCAGCACGGCGTTCGAGGGTGATGAATTCGCCTATGCCTTTGCGCGCATCGAGAACCATTTCTTCGTCAACGCCGGCTGGCTCGAGGAAGGCCAGTTGATACGGGACGCGGTGCGCCTCAAGGACATTCCCGGCGTGATCGTCCACGGACGCTATGACATGCCCTGCCCGGCAAAATATGCGTGGGAGCTACACAAGGCTTGGCCGAAGGCGGAGTTTCACCTGATCGAGGGGGCCGGACACGCCTATTCCGAGCCCGGCATTCTCGACCAGCTGATCCGCGCGACCGACCGGTTTGCGGGTAAGGCGTAATTCGGTCGGAGCCACCAGCCCCTCGCGCATCGAGACTGCGGGCAAGGAGGCTGACCACAGACTGATCTCCCCGCTCGTGGGGGAGATGTCGGCCCGGCCGACAGAGGGGGGCAACCCTCCGCACGCAGCAAATTCCCGGGAGGGTCGCCATGACACGTGAAAAAATCTACCTGTTCGACACGACGCTGCGCGACGGTCAGCAGACGCCCGGTGTCGATTTTTCCGTCGAGGACAAGATCGCCATTACAAACCTGCTCGACGATTTCGGGCTCGACTATATCGAGGGCGGCTATCCCGGCGCCAACCCGACCGACACGGCATTCTTCAGCCAGAAGCGAACCAAGAACGCGTCGTTCGTCGCCTTCGGCATGACCAAGCGGGCGGGCGTCTCGGCTTCCAACGACCCCGGGCTTGCGGGCCTGCTGCAGGCGAGCGGCGATGCCATCTGTTTCGTCGCCAAGAGCTGGGACTACCATGTCGAGGTCGCACTCGGGATCTCGAACGCGGAAAATCTCGACTGTATCACCGAGAGCGTCAAGGCGGCGGTTGCCGCCGGCAAGGAGGCTCTGGTCGACTGCGAACACTTCTTCGATGGCTACAAGGCCAACCCCGGTTATGCGCTGGCCTGCGCCAGGGCGGCCTATGCTGCCGGCGCCCGCTGGGTGGTGCTCTGCGACACCAACGGCGGCACGCAGCCGTCGGAAATCCGCGCCATCATCGAAGCCGTCATTGCCGAGGGAGTACCCGGCGAAGCACTCGGCATCCATGCCCATAACGATACCGGCCAGGCGGTGGCCAATTCGCTGGTGGCCGTGGAGGCCGGAGTGCGGCAGATCCAGGGAACTCTCAACGGCCTCGGTGAGCGCTGCGGCAATGCCGATCTGGTGACGCTGATCCCGACGCTGGCACTGAAGAGCGCCTACAACACCCGCTTCGAGACCGCCATCGACGGCGAACGGCTGATTGGGCTGACCGGCCTGTCGCATGCCTTCGACGAACTGCTCAACCGGTCGCCGAACCATCAGGCGCCCTATGTCGGCGGCTCGGCCTTTGCGACGAAAGCCGGCATCCATGCCTCGGCCCTGCTGAAAGATCCGCGCACCTACGAGCACGTGCCTCCGGAAAGCGTCGGCAATTTTCGCAAGGTGATGGTCTCGGATCAGGGCGGAAAGGCCAATTTCATCAATGCGCTGAAGCGGCGCGGCATCACCGTCGCCAAGGACGATCCGAAACTCGATCGGCTGATCTCGATCGTCAAGGAACGGGAATCCTTCGGCTATGCCTATGAGGGTGCGGACGCCAGCTTCGAGCTGCTGGCCCGCCGCACACTTGGCACCATCCCCGAATTCTTCTCGATCGACGGCTTTCGGGTGATGGTCGAGCGACGCTTCGATTCGCACGGACGGGTGAAGACCGTCTCCGAGGCCGTGGTGCGGTTGATCATCGACGGCAAGACGATCATGTCGGTGGCGGAGGGAGACGGGCCGGTCAACGCGCTCGATCTGGCGCTGCGCCGCGATTTCGGCAAATACCAGGCCGAGATCGAGGACCTCGTGCTGGCGGACTTCAAGGTGCGTATCCTCAATGGCGGCACCGAGGCGATCACCCGGGTGCTGATCGAATCGAACGACAGCGACGGGGTGCGCTGGTGGACGGTCGGCGTATCCGAAAACATCATCGATGCATCCTTCGAAGCACTGACGGATTCGGTCGTCTACAAGCTGATGAAGAACCGCCATATGGCCGGCAAGATCGCCGCAGAGTGAGCGCCACGAATAGGTCCGTCAAGGAAATGAATTGGTGAAGTGCGGGCGCATCGGCTAATCGGACCATTACAACAAAATATGGAAACATCCGATGGCTGCCGATGCAACCGCCACCCTGGTGAAGAACGAAGACAGTCCGCGCGGTTTTGCCTTTGCGCTGGCGGCCTATCTGTTCTGGGGAATACTGCCGCTCTACATGAAAGCGCTCGCCCATATCCCGGCAGCCGAGGTCATCGCCCATCGCATCGTCTGGTCGGTGCCGGTGGCGGGCGCCGTGCTGCTGTTCCTCGGGCGGACGGGCGACCTGAAGGCGGCGCTCAGGAGCCCTCGGACCATCGCGCTGGCCTCGATGACGGCATTGCTGGTGACGATCAACTGGGGGACCTATGTCTGGGCGATCGGCAATGGCCATTCGCTGGATGCGGCGCTCGGCTATTTCATCAATCCGCTGTTCAGCATCGCGCTCGGAGCGCTGCTGCTCAAGGAGAGGATCTCGATGCCGCAGCTGGTGGCGATCCTGCTCGCCGCTATCGCCGTGGTGATCCTTGCTGTCGATGCCGGACGTCCGCCGTGGGTGGCGCTCCTGCTGACGCTGTCATGGGGGCTGTACGCCTTTTTCCGAAAGACGCTGCCGGTCGGACCGAACCAGGGATTTTTCCTTGAAGTGCTGCTGCTCGGCCTGCCGGCGCTTGGTTATATCGTTTATCTGGAAAGCATCGGCCAGGGCCATCTCTATGCCACTGGCGCCAACGATACGATGTTGCTGGTCGGCTGCGGCCTCGTCACCGCCCTGCCCTTGATGATCTATGCCAACGGCGCAAAGTTGCTACGCCTGTCGACGATCGGCATCCTGCAGTACATCGTGCCGACCATGGTTTTCCTGCTGGCCGTATTCGTTTTCCACGAGCCGCTTGGCACGGCCCGCATGATAGCTTTCCCGCTGATCTGGGCCGGGCTCGTGCTCTACACGTGGTCGATGCTGAAAACCAGCCGCGGGCGCTGAGCCTGCAGCGGGTCTACATCTTGGAAATCACACTCTCGTCTCCGGCGCGACCGGCCTTCGTCTCGGCGGCGTGGGCGAGAACTGCGGGGACGATATCGGCGACGGCATCGATGACCATCGGCTGGACCCTGTGGGCGGTGTGGACGAAGCCCTCGCCGGTCATGTGACGGATTAGCTCCATCATCGGATCCCAGAACCCGTTGATATTGGCAAAGACCATCGGCTTTTCGTGCTGGCCGAGCTGCGCCCAGGTCATGATCTCGACGATTTCCTCGAGTGTGCCGATACCGCCCGGCAACGCCACGAAGGCGTCCGCCCGCTCGAACATCCGGTGCTTGCGGGTGTGCATGTCGGGAGTGATGATCAACTCGTCGAGCTGGCCGAGCGAATGGCGCGTCGCTTCCATGTCGACGAGGAATTCCGGGATGATCCCGGTCACCTGTCCGCCATTGGACAGTACGCCGGAGGCAACGGCACCCATGATACCTTTGGTGCCACCGCCATAGACGAGACGGAGGCCGCTTTCGGCAATCGCCTTGCCCAGCGCGCGGCCGGCTTCCATGTGGGCAGGGTCACGTCCGGGGCGGGAGCCGCAATAGACGCAGATGGATTGAATTGGCAAAGATTCTTGATTCATGCCTGCAAACAACAATGCAGCAGATGCCCAGTCAAGAAATTTAACGGAAAACCTGTGCCTCATTCCCCGGAAATAGCTGAGCAAGCTTGTAAAAGCAGCGGAAATCGTTAGCAATTTTTACAACTGCGACGACGATGCCGCCTGGAGACCTTGATAATGAAGAACCGTGCCGGATTGCTGGCCTTGTTGGTGCTGGTAATTGCGACCATCCTGATGGTCTTCTTCGTGCTGCCCCGCATTGGCAGCGACAAGAAGCCGATCGGCGACGCCATCAATCACGCAAGCTCGCAGGTGGGCAACATTATCGCCGACAACACCGCGAAACCGGCGGATACGCCGGCAAAGACCGCAGATGCGACGGCGCCCGCTGCAGATGGAGCCGCCAAGTCGGCCGCACCGGCAACGGCACCTTCGCCAGCGCCCATCGACATAGCCGTCATGATCGGTGCCCTAAAGGATAAGGCCACCACCGCGCTTGCCGAGCTCAAGGCGCTGTTTGCCGATGGCAAGGGACCGACAGAGGATGTCTTCGATGCCGCAAAGACCAAGACAATCAATAGCCTGCAGGCAATCGTCGATGTCGCCAAACCCGACAATGCAGATCCGGCGACCGCAACTCTGATCGACAAGTCACATCAGGGTGCCGGCAAGGCCCTGGCCGTCATCAAGGCGCTTCCGGAAAACATCGCCGATGCCGTCGCCGCAATCGACCGTGCCCGCGCTGTGCTGCTCGGCGATCCCACACCGCTGGCGCAGGCACCGGCCGCCCCCATCAAGCCGGCCTTCGACGTGTTGCGCGTCGAGCCTGATGGCTCGACTGTCATCGCCGGCCGTGCCGCGCCAGGCACCAAGCTCGACATCATCGACGGCGACAAGGTGATCAACTCGACCGAAGTCGGGCCGGGAGGCGATTTCGCTGCCGTGCTCGACAATCCACTTCCCGCTGGCGACCACGAGATCACCCTGAAATCCACTGGCAAGGACGGCACATCCGTCGTCTCCGAGGAGACTGCAACCGTATCCATTCCCAAGGATGGGTCTTCGCAGCTGCTGGCGATGGTTACCAAGCCCGGCGAGGCAAGCCGCATCATGACCGCTCCGGAAGCCAAGCAGCCGCGTGTCACCGCACCGGCCACCAAGTCGGCGGCGGCGCCGGCTCCTTCGGCAGCGCCTGACGCCACTACCGCACCCGCCACGGCAAGCGTCGATCCTGCCGCAACGCCAGCAGATGCCGGCACCCCACCGGCGACCACCGATCATGCAGGACTGGTCATCAGCGCTGTCGAGGTCGAGAACGACCATCTGTTCGTCGCCGGAGCCACGCGCGCCAACCTCAAGGTTCGCGCCTATGCCGACGAAAAGCAGATCGGCGAGAGCACGGCCGGCGGCGATGGCCATTTCGTCATCGACGGCGCCATGCCATTGGCGGTCGGCGATCATACCATCCGGGTCGATGGCCTTGATGCCAACGGCAAGGTCATCGTGCGCACAGCGGTCAATTTCAACCGTCCGGAAGGAAGCCAGCTGACGGTTGCCGCCCAGTCGCCGGCCGCCGCCGCCGTTAACCCGGCGCCTGCAGCGGCCCTCGACGAGGGGCAGCTCGGCAAGCTGCGCAGCGATCTCGGACGTGCCTTCGCGCTGCTCAAGGGCCTTTTCCAGGGTGGCCAGATGCCGGGCAACGAACAGCTCGCCGCGGCCCGCTCCGGCACGGAGTTTGCGCTGAAGGGGCTGCGCGATTTCCGCCCGGCCATCGATGCCAGCGCGGCTCTGAAACAGGCCTCGTCCATGGCATCCGACGGTGCTGGCAAGGCACTGGCACTGCTGGAGCCGCTGCCGCGCGATCCCGTGGCAGTCGGTGCGGTAATCGCCCGTCTCGACCAGCTGATCGCGCCGCTGCTGAAACCTGCAGCCGGATCGGTTGCCGCGGCACAAGCCCGATCGGCCGAAACAGATCCTTCCGACGTCAAGACCTACGAACAGGCACCGCTTGCCGTCAACAAGAACGCGGTCATCATCCGCCAGGGCGATACGCTCTGGCAGATTTCCAGGCGAACCTATGGATTGGGTGTGCGGTACACGACGATCTATCTTGCCAACGAGGACAAGATCCACAATCCCGACCGCATCTTGCCCGGACAGGTCTTCGGCCTGCCGAAGGACGCACTGCCGAACTCGGAAGAGCTGCATCGCCAGCGCCTGTCGGGCAAGCATCTCTAGCCGGATCACCATGGTTTTGCGTCAGGAAAGGGCCGGGTAGAATTTTCGCCCGGCCTTTCGCGTTAAAGTGATCATAAAACTTTTCGAACGACCCTCGAATAGTATATGCGTGCGCCGGGTGCCCCGGCCGGCATGGCCCGTGAGGCCATACAGACCAGCGGCATTTTTACACCGCGTGATCGCCCGGATCTTACCGGCACTCCAGATCCCCGGTGATGCGGGAGAGTTGCATGGCAGACGGCAAGAAGACGATTTCGGCGGATGCCAGCAATCCGTTCCGCACCATCCTCAATCTGTGGCCCTACATGTGGCCGGCCGGCCGCACCGATCTCAAGATGCGCGTCGTCTGGGCTTCGGTCTTCCTGCTGATCTCCAAGTTCGTGCTCCTGCTCGTCCCCTATTTCTTCAAGTGGTCGATCGACGCGCTGAACGGCAAGATGGACCTGAACGGCATCGTACCGAACTTCATGATGGGCGCAGTTGCCCTCGTCATCGCCTACAATGTCACGCGGCTGATCCAGCTCGCCCTGAACCAGCTGCGCGACGCTCTGTTTGCCAGCGTCGGCCAGCACGCCGTGCGCCAGCTGGCGTTCCGCACCTTCGTGCACATGCACCAGTTGTCGTTGCGGTTTCATCTGGAGCGCAAGACCGGTGGCCTTTCGCGGGTCATCGAACGCGGCACCAAGGGCATCGAAACGATCGTTCGCTTTACAATCCTCAACACGGTCCCGACCTTCGTCGAATTCCTGCTGACGGCGGCGATCTTCTGGTGGGGCTACGGTTTCTCCTACCTCGCGATAACAGCGGTCACCGTCACCATCTACATCTGGTTCACGGTACGGGCCAGCGACTGGCGCATCTCGATCCGTCGCACGATGAACGACAGCGACACGGACGCCAACACCAAGGCCATCGATTCGCTGTTGAACTTCGAAACTGTCAAATATTTCGGCAACGAGGAGATGGAGGCCAAGCGCTTCGACAACTCGATGGCGCGTTACGAGAAGGCCGCGACCGATGTCTGGACGTCGCTCGGCTGGCTCAATTTCGGCCAAGGCGTGATCTTCGGTCTCGGCACCACCGTCATGCTGATCTTCTCGGCCTATGCCGTGATAAACCACACCCAGACGGTCGGCGATTTCGTCTTCGTCAACTCGATGTTGCTGCAGCTCTCGGTGCCGCTCAATTTCATCGGTTTCGTCTACCGCGAAATTCGCCAGGGTCTGACCGACATCGAGGAGATGTTCGATCTGCTCGAGGTTCAAGCCGAGGTCACCGACGCGCCCGGGGCTACCGAACTGACGATCCAACAAGGCGCCATTGCCTTCAACAATGTGCATTTCGCCTATGATGCGGCGCGACCGATCCTAAAGGGGATCTCCTTCGAGGTGCCGGCTGGCAAGACTGTGGCGGTGGTGGGCCCCTCCGGCGCCGGCAAGTCGACGTTGTCGCGGCTGCTGTATCGTTTCTACGACGTCCAGAGCGGCACGATCACCATCGACGGCCAGGATGTGCGCAGCGTCACCCAGAAAAGCCTACGCAAGGCAATCGGCATGGTGCCGCAGGACACGGTGCTATTCAACGACACGATTGCCTACAATATCCGCTACGGCCGCCCGGACGCCGACGACGCTGCCGTTCTGGCTGCTGCCGAAGTGGCGCAGATCGGCCATTTCATCGACCAGCTCCCCGATGGTTTCGAGACCAAGGTCGGCGAGCGCGGCCTGAAGCTCTCCGGCGGCGAGAAGCAGCGCGTCGCCATCGCCCGCACCATTCTCAAAGCGCCGCCGGTGCTGATCCTCGACGAGGCGACCTCGGCACTCGACACGACGACGGAACAGGAGATCCAGGCTGCGCTCGACGTGGTCTCGAAGAACCGCACGACGCTGGTCATCGCCCACCGGCTGTCGACCGTTATCGGCGCCGACGAGATCATCGTTCTCAAGAGCGGGGAGATTGCCGAGCGCGGCACCCACGCCGGCCTGCTGGAGCAGAACGGCCTCTACGCCTCCATGTGGAACCGCCAACGCGAAGCGACCCAGGCGGAAGAGCATCTGAAGCAGGTTCGCGAAAGCGACGACCTCGGCGTCGTCGTCCGCCTCTCGCCGGCGACCTGATCAGCAGCGCGATCAGCTGGGGGCGGCGGTCGCGCCGGCATTGCTTGCCGCCCGTTTTGCCTGTAGTCAGCGTCAGGGCTAACAACGGAAGGCCGCCATCGATGAGCTTGTACAATACCATCCGCAATACGATCGTCCCTGTCCACAAGGAGGGCTACGTCTTCGTTGCCGCTTTCTTCGTGGCATCGCTGGTCCTCGGGTGGTTTTTCAAGCCGCTATTCTGGATCGGCCTGATCCTGACCCTCTGGTGCGCCTACTTCTTTCGTGATCCCGAGCGGTTGACGCCGCAGGACGAGGACCTCGTGATATCGCCGGCTGACGGCAAGGTATCGAGCGTTGTGATGATCACGCCACCGGCCGAGCTGAACCTCGGTTTCGAGCCGATGCTGCGCATCTCGATCTTCATGAACGTCTTCAACTGCCATGTGAACCGCGCGCCGATGCGCGGCCGCATCAGCAACATCGCCTATCGCAAGGGTAACTTCCTCAACGCCGAACTCGACAAGGCCAGCGATGAGAACGAGCGCAACGGCATGGTCATCGATACCGTGCGCGGCCAGATCGGCGTCGTGCAGATTGCCGGCTTCGTGGCGCGTCGTATTCTCTGCTTTGCCCAGCCAAACGAGCCTATCGAGGCTGGCGAGCGCATCGGCCTCATTCGTTTCGGCTCGCGCCTCGACGTGTTCCTGCCGGCCGGATTTTCACCGCGTGTGACCCTTGGCCAGACGGCCATTGCCGGCGAAACCGTCATTGCCGAATTCGGGTCCCTGAAAGGCCCGACCACCAGCCGACGCGATTAAGCGTCACCGGGAGATCGCGACATGAAGACGCCATTTCCTCAGCTGGAACCCTTGGGCGAAAACGAAGAAGCACGCGGTCCGCGACTGCGCGAGATCCCGTTGCGGCTGATGGTCCCCAACCTTATCACCGTGCTGGCTATCTGCGCCGGGCTGACCGGTGTGCGGCTCGCCTTCGAGGAGCGCTTCGAACTATCTGTCGCGATGGTTCTGGTTGCAGCGTTTCTCGATGGTGTCGACGGCCGGGTTGCGCGGATGATGCGGGCGACGTCCAAATTCGGTGCGCAGATGGATTCGCTCGCCGATATCGTCAACTTCGGCGTGGCGCCAGCTCTGGTGCTTTATGTCTACGTGCTGAACCAGGCCCATTCTCTCGGCTGGATCGCTGCCCTCATCTATGCGATCGCTGCCGGGCTGCGGCTGGCGCGCTTCAATGTGATGGCCGAGCGCGACAACAAGGCCCCATGGCAATCCGAATACTTCGTCGGCGTTCCGGCACCGGCGGGTGCGATGCTGGTGCTTGCACCCGTCTATCTTGGCTTCCTCGGCATCATGCCCGACAAGACATTCGGCTATATCGCCTCGGCCTACACCGTCATCATCGGCTTCCTTCTGGTGAGCCGCCTGCCCGTCTGGTCGGGCAAGAGCGAGGGCAGCCGGATCCGCCGTGACCTCGTGCTGCCGATCATGCTCGGCGTCGTCGTCTATGTGGCACTGCTGATGAGCTACACCTGGGAGGTCATGGTCGTGACCGTGGCCGGCTACCTCCTGTCTCTACCGCTTGGCGCCCGCTCCTGGCAGCGCAAATACGGCACCTATACCATCAACGGCCCCGCAGACCCCGATGTCGATGACGCCAACGACGATATCGGCCGGCATATCTGACACCTCCAGCTGGCCGTATCGATTTCTACTTCCAGTGAAGTTTTCTGCGAATGCTGACGGCCCGCCAGCGCGTCCGGCGGCCCGCATTGCCATGTAATGCCTTCGATCTCCCCCGTCTTGAACAGGATATTCGCGAATCAGGCCTCGCGTCAGGCTCGCGGATTATGCTGCACGTTCACAAAAGCTGATCGGCACCGCCTCCGATTCGTCACGATTGGCCGTGAAAGAGAAAACATTACAACCACCTGGGAAGGAGATCCTCATGAGCACCATCAACACAAGTACGACACAGCCGGCCAAGACAGACCTCGCATCGCTCTACCGCCCGATCGGCCTCAAGGCCGTGACTGCCGCCCATCTGATGCTGAAGGGCAAGTCTGCTACCTCCAAGAAGATCGCTTAAGCGCCGGCATAGAATTTATAGAGCAGGCTGAGGGCAAGCAGGCTCATCACCACACCGATGATTGCATCGAGGACCCGCCACGCGGCGGGTTTGGCAAAGACCGGCTGCAGCAACCGCGCGCCATAGCCCAGCCCGAAGAACCAGACGAACGAAGCGGCAGCAGCACCTGCGCCATAGGCGAATCTCGCCGTTCCCTCATAAGCAGCCGACAGGCTTCCCAGCAGCAGCACCGTATCCAGGTAGACGTGCGGATTGAGAAAGGTGAATGCCAGGCAGGTCGCAATCGCCGACGACAGCGTCAGCCCGTTGCCACCGGCGGCGCGCATCGCCTGCGGCCGCCATGCACGGCGAAAGGCCAGCACGCCATAGGTGCCCAGGAACACGGCGCCACCGATGGTAACGAATGCTATCAGCCGCGGCGACTGGGCCACGACTGAGCCCAACCCTGCCACGCCCGCGGCGATGAGCACCGCGTCGGACAGCGCGCAGATCAAGCAAAGCACGAAGACATGCGACCGCAGCAGCCCCTGGCGCAGGATGAAGGCGTTCTGGGACCCGATGGCGATGATCAGCGAGGCACCGAGCAGGGCGCCGGAGAGAATTGGCATGGGGGGATTTCCACAGCAGAAGTAGAGGTACGTCAGAACAGGCGCAGCTGGTCGTCTCCCGGGTCATGTTTGCGCGCCGGCTTCAGGCGCGGCTGCACTTCTATCGGCATCTGCAACTCCGGGCCCATGTTGGAGACCTTGTTGACGAGATCGGAGACAGCGATGGCCTCGAACAGGTCTTCGTCGGCCGGCACCATCAGATCTGCGACCTCGCGCGGCTCCTGCGTCCGGCAATCCAGCCATCGCGCGAAATCCTCAGGCTTGATGACGACGGGCATACGGTCATGGATCGGTGAAATCGTTCGATTTGCCGCCGTGGTCAGGATGGCACCGGTATCGACTTCGGAGCCATCGGCCGAGGACCAGGTTTCCATCAATCCGGCGAAGACCACGACGCCGCCGTTGCGCGGGCGTATCCAGTATGGTTGCGACTTCTCGCCGCTCTCCTTGTCGGGCCTGTGCCACTCATAAAAGCCGGAGGCGGGTATCAGCACGCGGCGATGGCGCATGGCGGCGCGGAACGATGCCTTTTCGATCGCAGATTCGGCACGGGCATTGAGCAGCAGGGGAAAAGCCTTGGGATCCTTGACCCAGGAGGGTGTCAGCCCCCAGCGCACGAGCAGGGCTCGACGATCCGGGAGGTTGCTGCCCGCGTCCTGGCGTTCACCGGAAACGACGACGAGGATCGGCTGGGTCGGCGCAATGTTGAAGCGCGCGGGAAAGCTCTCGAGTTCAAGGAGCCCGAGCAATTCCCGCACCTCCTCGGGCGTCGCTTTCAACGCAAATCGGCCGCACATGAGATCTGTCTTGCATTCACCGCAGGTCCGGTCAAGGCCACGCTAGCCGCGCGGGCCAAACAGGATCAGCGACGTTCCCGCCAGGCAAACGACGGCACCGGAAATATCCCACCGGTCAGGCGCCCGCCCCTCGACCAGCCAAAGCCACAGCACCGACGCAACGATGTAGATGCCGCCATAGGCAGCAAACGTGCGCCCGGCCGCCTCGCTCGGCACGAGTGTCAAAAGCCAGGCAAATATCGCCAGCGACAGCATGCCGGGAGCCAGCCACCAGACCGGCTTGCCCAGCCGCATCCAGCCCCAGAAGGCAAAGCAGCCGGCAATCTCCGCTAGCGCTGCCAATGCGTAAAGCCCGTACGTGATCATTCGCAACCCATGCCGCCAGTTATCGAAATCTTGCCTGTAGACAGCGATTGATCTACGCTTGGCTCGTGATCGAGATCCGCGAAACCGAAGTCTATGCCGGCTGGTTTTCGCGACTGCGAGACGAGCGGGCAAAGGCACGGATAAACGCACGGATTTTTCGTCTTGCCAATGGAAATGCTGGTGGTCACAAAAGCCTCGGCAATAGCGTGTTGGCACTGCGGATTGATTACGGTCCCGGGTACAGAGTGTATTACACGATGTTAGAAAGCGTAGTCGTGCTGTTGCTTTGTGGCGGTGACAAAAGCAGCCAGGTCGATGACATCACCAAGGCGAGGACGCTGGCTGAGGCGGCGAGGAAATTTCGATGACACTGAAAACAGAAAAGTGGGATGTTTCCCGTCATCTGGACACGGACGAAAAGATCGCCTTGTTCCTGGAAGCTATTTTCGAGGAAGCGGACGCAGCGACGATCGCGGCAGCACTTGGCGAGGTCGCTCGCGCCAAGGGCATGAGCAAGGTCGCAGAAGACGCAGGCCTTTCTAAAGAAGGCCTCGATAGCGCTCTGAGTGGCAATGGCAGTCCGGAGTTTGGCACCATCCTGCGGGTAATCAAGGCTGTGGGTTTCGATCTGCGGGTGAAGCCGCAAGTCACTCCAATGCCTGAAATCAACGTCGCCCCATGACCCCAACCCCACAGCCTGCATCCTCCGGGATCCTCGAGCGCGACGGGCGGTTTTTGCTCGTGATGCGCCGCAACCCTCCGTCCAAGGACATGTATGCATTTCCGGGCGGGCGGGCGGAGGCCGGCGAGACACCGGCCGATACGGCGATGCGCGAGTTCGAGGAGGAGACCGGTATTGCCGTCAGCAATCCCCGGCCCTTTGCGACCTATAATCTTCGCCATCCGGGCAAGGACGGCAGCGCGGACAGCCACTTCTTCCTCTCCGTATTTCTGGTCGATGCCGACGAGGATGCGGTTGCCACTGCGGCCGACGATGCGGCTGAGGTCGGCTGGTTCACGCTCGACGAGATCAGGGTATTGCCGGTGCCGGACAGCGTGCTCGAATGCGTCGAGAAGCTGTCGCAAACGCATTAATTGCGGGAGAAGCGGCCAGACCACTTGCTCGCAGCCTCCGCAGCCTGTCAACTGGCGCGATGATTCCACGGCCTGTCATCGTCATCTCGCTGTTGCTATCGCTGTGCTGCATCCAGGCTGAGGCGGCGTCGCCCAAGGCAGAGCCTGCACCGGATCCGCCGCCGGCAGATGCGGGGACGCCTGCGCCATACGACGATAAGCTGCTGCGGCTGGGTGAAATTCTGGGTTCGGTGACCTATCTTCGGCACCTGTGTGCGCCAACAGAGCCGCAAGATTGGCGCGAAGCCATGCAAAAACTGTTGGACACGGAGACGAAGAACGAGCCGAAAAGGAAGGAACGAATGACTGCTGCATTCAACCGTGGCTATAGATCTTTCGCTTCCGTCTATACGGATTGCACGCCACAGGCTATGACCGCCGAACAGCAGTACCGTAACGAAGGCGCAACACTCGCTGGCGAAATAACTGCGCGGTTCGGAAATTGACGCTTTATTAACCTCTTTCCATAGCGACCCGTGTCGTTTTAGGAAAAGGCTGTTAAACTTGTTAACCGGGCAGTAAGTACACCGGGCGTTCTCGAGGATAAAGAAAATGATGGAACCAAGCCTCAACGACATCGACGACATGATCGTCCATGAGAAGATGCAGGCGGCTCTGGAATATCAGAACGAAGCCTGGGCTGACGGTGTAGCCGATGGTATCGAACCGGAAATCATTGCCGGCGCAGCCATCGCCCATGCCTTGCGCGAGACCATTCGTCTTCAGGGCGAACAGGGTGCCGAGGCCTTGCTCGAATCGCTCCGCGAACGCATGTTGTCGGGCGAGTTCTCGCCGATCCGTTCCCTGCAATAACCTCAAGAGATCTTTTATGCCGCGTGCCATGGGCGATGTTCTGCGACAGTCTGTCACCTCCGTGATGGCTGCGACGCTTCTGGCAGCAAGCGCCATGTCGGCCGCACCCGCCTTTGCATTTTCGCTCCTTAACGATGCTGTGAAGCAAGCTCCTGCTACACCACGCGAGAAGCCCGTCCTGCAGGCATTGGAAGCACCCAGCAAGGGCATCCCCATGCCTGACCCGCTGGTGAACAGCCAGGCTGCGCCAAGCACGGGCGACAGTGCGCCAGCGAGCGGCACTCCAACCAAATCTGTCGAATTCCTCTTTGATATCAACAAGGCGCCTGACGCGGTGCGCAAATTGCGCGAGGCCATCGTCGAGGCCGCCGCCTCCGGCGATCCGGAACGCCTGCGCCCGCTGATGAATGTCGGCGGCGGTCTTAACCAGACGCAGGTAACGGCTGACGATCCGGGCGAAGACCCTATCAAGTCCCTTCACGACCTCTCCGGCGACAAGGACGGTATCGAGGTGATGTCGATCCTTCTCGACCTCCTATCGACCGGCTTTGCCCATGTCGGCCAGGGGACGCCGAATGAAATGTATGTGTGGCCGTACTTCGCCGAAAAAGACATCAAGACGCTGACGGCGCCTGAAAAGGTCGACCTGATGCGGATCGTCACGGCCGGCGACTACTCCGACATGCTGGAGTTCGGTGGCTACAATTTCTACCGGGTGGGAATCACTCCTGACGGCAAGTGGAAGTTCTTCTCGGCCAGCGAATAGCCTGCCAGCGGCGGGAACTTGCGATCGTCTCCCGTCATGCCTATTTTCAGGCCTCATCACAAACGTGACGGATTGCCCATGCCAGCCGTATTTCTCAATGATCGCTCGCTGCTGCGCATCACCGGCGCAGAGGCCGAATCATTCCTGCAAAACCTGATCACCACCGATCTCGGCGCACTTGCTGCAAGCGAAGCACGTCCGGGAGCCCTGCTGACACCGCAGGGCAAAATAATGTTCGACTTCATGATCTGGCGCAACGGCGACGGCTTTGTCGTCGAGACGGACAGCGTCCAGGGCGAAGCGTTGCTGAAGCGGCTTTCGATGTATCGACTTCGGGCGGCGGTCGAGATTACGGCTTCCGACGATCAGGGCGTTACCGTCAGCTGGGGCGACGCTGACAACAGCGGCTATGCCGACAGCCGCTTTGCAAAGGCGGGCATTGCACTTCACCGCGTTCCAGGCGCTCACGGTGACGGTGCCGTCGCCATCTACGATACCGCGCGCATTGCAGCGGGCGTTCCCTCCTCCGGCATCGACTTTTCGCTGCAGGACGCATTTCCCCATGATGTGCTGATGGATCTGAACGGCGGGCTCTCCTTCCGGAAGGGATGCTATGTCGGCCAGGAAGTGGTGTCGCGCATGCAGCATCGCGGCACCGCCCGCAAGCGGCTGGTGCTGGTCTCGGCTGATGCCGATCTTCCGGAAACTGGAACGCCTCTTCTTGCCGGCGGGAAGCCGATCGGCACATTGGGCTCAGTCTCCGCCAACAGAGGCCTTGCCATCGTCCGCATCGACAGGGCGGGAGAGGCCATGGCGAGCGACATGCCTATCCTTGCAGGCGAACTGCCGGTGTCATTGGCCCTGCCCGCATGGTCCGGGCTTTCATTCCCAAGCAAGGCCGACGAGGCCACGGCGTGACATTGACGAAAGAACCGCGCGCGTGGCAGCGCATGCTGTCGGGGCGCCGTCTCGATTTGCTCGATCCCTCGCCGCTCGACGTCGAAATCGGAGATATTGCCCACGGGTTGGCGCGCGTCGCCCGCTGGAACGGCCAGACGTCTGGTAGCAACGCATTTTCGGTCGCACAGCATTGTCTCGTCGTAGAGGATATCCTGCGGCGGATCGTGCCGACTACTGCCGATGACCTGCTTATGGCCTTGCTGCATGACGCACCGGAATATGTCATCGGCGACATGATTTCGCCGTTTAAGGCGGTGGTCGGCGGCGGCTACAAGGCCGTGGAAAAGCGGCTCGAAGCCGCAATCCACCTGCGCTTCGGCCTGCCAGCCCATCCGTCGCGCTTGCTCAAGGACAACATCAAGAAGGCGGACACCATCGCCGCCTATTTCGAAGCGACCGTTCTCGCCGGTTTCACTCCTTCGGAGGCTAGAAAATTCTTCGGCCAGCCGCGCGATATCGTCCAGGAGATGCTGCCGATCGACCCCCTGCCCGCCATAGAGGCGCAAGCGCTGTTCCTCGCCCGGTTCGAGGCGCTGGAGGCAGAGAGACGCAGATCCGCGAGTTCCGTACGATGAGCGACATCGTCGTTTCACCGCTGGAACGCATTGCCGAGATGGCTGTGCGCCATGGAGCCCGCGAGATGATAAGCCTGATGGCCGAACAGCACAGCTTCCACCGGCCCGCGGTGATCTCGGCCAACCGCCATCTGCTGCTCGGCATGAACGACATCGTCTTTGCCGGCAATGACAAGCTGGTCGCACCCCAGGAAGCCCATGCCGAGCAGATCATCGCCTTTGCGCGGAGTTGGGACCGCTCCGCCCCATTGCTGATCCACTGCTGGATGGGCGTTTCCCGTTCGCCGGCAGCAGCGCTGATCGCGTCACTGGCAATAGATCCCGATGTCGATGACGTCGCGCTTGTCGCTCGCCTGCGCCGCGCCTCGCCGCAGGCAACGCCGAATTCACGGCTGGTGGCTTTTGGCGATCAGTTGCTCGGGCGGCAGGGTCGACTGGTCGCAGCAGTCAAGTCTGCTGGGCGCGGTGCGGACAGCGACGGCAACATGCCTTTTGTCTTACCGCTAGACCCGGCTGGTTGACCGGGCTGGCAATTGCTCCATCTACCGCCCGACATTGTAGAAAAGGCTGGTCTATCATCATGGAAAATCAGGCAGCGAACCTCATCGTCGCCACACGCACTGCCTTGACCCAGGCAAGTGCGCTGGCCGTTCAATATACGTTTTCGATTATGGGAGCGCTGATCCTGCTCATTTCCGGCTGGGTTCTGGCCGGTTTCATCAGCCGCTGGGCGTTCGCAGGCATTTCCCGCGTCCACGGCATCGATGAAACACTGGCGCGCTTTTTCACCAATGTGCTCTATTACGGCCTGCTCATCCTGGTGTTCGTCACCGTGCTCGGCCAGTTCGGCGTGCAGACGGCATCGATCATCGCCGCTCTCGGGGCTGCGGGCCTTGCAGTCGGGCTAGCCCTGCAGGGCACGCTTCAGAATATCGCTGCCGGCATCATGCTGCTGGTGCTGCGGCCTTTCAGGGTCGGCGAGTATATCGAGACGGGAAGCGTGACCGGCACTGTCAAGGAAATCGGGCTGTTCGCCACGGAGCTAAGGACGGCGGAAGGCCTTTACCGATTGGCCCCGAACTCGACGCTTTGGAACACGCCAATCACCAATTTCAGCCGTGAGCCCAGCCGCAAGCACAAGATCACCATCGGCGTTAGCTCGAAAGGCGACATCGACGCCGTGCTGGCGACGCTGATGGAAATAGCAGAAGGCGATCCCAATGTCGAAAAAACACCCGCGCCGACGGCCTATGTCAACAGCCTCGGCGGGACCATCAGCGTGACGTTGCAATACTGGGTGAGCACTGGCGGCTGGAGCACCACAACGCGCGAGATGATGCGCAAGACCAAGGCATCCCTTGATGCCAAGGAGATCGAGATTTCCTGATGCGCGCCCTTCGAGATAAGAGCCTGTCTAATATGCCGATTATACGGCGCTGTTGGCGGGTAGAAAACGGCCGAAATCGTGGAGTGCGGCCTGGTCCGTGTAGGCGGACATCTCGGCCTGCATCTCGGCGAGATATTCCTCGAGTGCGTCGTGCCTGACCCCGCTTTCGATCTCCGTACCGGGGGCAGAAGCGGCCTGTGATCCAAGAATATGTATTCCTTGCGGAAAATGAACAGTTTTCAACATTGCCGTGGTCTCCGTAGCGGAAATAAATGGGCCGTTCCTTCGGCGCATCGGCGCACGTCGGTTCGGTTGCGGCGTATGAAGTGCCTTCGCAATCACAACTGCTCAAGACGGGTGGGGCTGGAAAACCAGGCGATCATCGCTGGTAGGCAAATCAGGCCAGCAATGTCTGCCGGCTATAAAAAGTGTAGGTGGACGCAAATCGAAATCGTTAAACGAGGGCGATACCTGCCATTCGCGAGGTATCTTCAAGAAAGCCGGTTAGGCCGCCATGTCATCCAGGGTATACTGGCCATAGGTGTTGCGGTAGATATCGGTTGGCTGAGCGTCGTTTTCGGAATCCGCAGAGGCGGTGCTGCCCAGTAGAGAGGCTCCATTTCCATTGCTCGGGATTTGCATAAGCTTTGCGACCAGACTGACGAGTGCACTGCTGCTAGTGCTGACGCTTGGCTGCTCGTCGATATCGTTAGCCATAATGCCGGGGCGCTGATCTGCAGCAATCTCTTCACGGCTCAACAGCCCGTCGCCGTTGGCATCGAGGCGAAGAAGCGTTCCGCGATAGGGATATGAAGATGTTGATACCGATACATGGGACATCGGGAACCTCCTAGGGAAGGTGCCGCCTCATGCGACGTCGGTTAGACGCAGTACAATTTAAATGATTTCTTAATGACTAAACCGATTTGCGGTCCGCGTCAAAGCAAAAAGTTAATGGTCATTAACCATAGTCAGTTCCACCTTAACGACCTCACCAATGTGATTCTGCAATCTGCGGCACGCGATTTCACGATTGCAAACAACAGCACCGTGGATCACGACTATCGTCTCCCGCCATCGATCAGCTAGGATCAGGTCCGGTCCAATCGGGCCGATTCTCCATGAACGATCGGAACGGCGATGCGTGATACCCTGCTGGCGGATGCCTTTTCTCCGTTCGGTGCACTGGCATCTTCTCTTGTAGCCCATGCAACGGATAGCAACGATGGCTCCCATGATATCGCGCATATCTTGCGGGTGTTCAAAAACGCGATGCGTATCCTCTCGGTGGATGGAGGAGACGGGCGTATCCTGACGGCGGCTGTCCTGCTGCACGATTGTGTTTCTGTCGAGAAAGATTCGGCCCTACGTCATCAGGCCTCCGCGCTTGCGGCAGACAAGGCATCAGGCATCCTTGCGGGCATCGGGTGGGCGCCTGACGACATTGCCGCCGTGGCGCACGCCATTACCACCCACAGCTTTTCCGCCAACCTACCGCCGCAGACGTTGGAGGCGAGGATATTGCAGGATGCCGACCGGCTCGATGCGATCGGCATGGTGGGCGTTGCCAGGTGCTTCTACATCGCCGGTCGGCTTGGCTCCGGCCTCTACGATCCGCTCGATCCTCTGGCTACCCAACGACCGCTCGACGACAAGCGCTTTGCAATTGACCATTTCGAGACAAAGCTGTTCAAACTGGCCGATCAATTCCAGACCAAGACCGGGGCGGCCATGGCCAAGGCGCGGCACGAACGCCTTAAAACCGTGCTTTCGATGTTCATCGATGAAATCTGAGAGGCAGCATGCGTATCAGTGACCTGTTCATCTACCCCGTGAAGAGCGCACGCGGCGTCGCGTTGAAGGCGTCTGCGGTGGATGCCTTCGGCCTCGTCGGCGACCGACGCGCAATGGTGGTGGCTCCCGACGGGCAGGCGATCACCCAGCGCGAACTTCCGCTGCTGGCCCGGATAACCGTTGAAATCACCGAAGAATCGCTAAGCCTGCGCATGGACGGCAAGAGCGATGTCGTCGTCCAGCGCTCCAGCCTAGTCGCGCGTCTCGACGTGGACATCTGGAAGTCGATCGTTAGTGCCGCCGTTGCCGATGAGGCAACCAACCGGTCACTGTCCGGCTGGCTCGGGCGAGATGTGAAACTCGCGATTTTCGACGAAGCATCGGAACGCATCGCGGAGGAGGCCTGGGTCGGAAATGCAGCGCCGGTGACCTTTGCCGATGGCTTCCAGATCCTTTTGACGACAACCGGTTCGCTGGCCGCGCTGAACGAGGACCTTGCCACCCATGGCTCGTCGCCGGTTGGAATGGACCGCTTCCGCCCGAACATCGTCATCGACTGTGCGGAGCCGTGGCAGGAGGATCGTTGGGCGGCAATCGAGATTGACGGCCTGAGGCTTGATCTTGTCAAGCCCTGCGCCCGCTGCATTATGATCACGCAGGATCAGTTCACCGGCTCTCGCGATGTCGCCAACCCGATGCCTTCCGTGGGACGCCTGAGGATGTCCGCAGACCGGCGCGTGCCCGGCCCGCTGTTCGGCTGGAATACTGTGCCCCGAGGTGAAGGCATGATCGAGGTCGGTAGCACCGTGAAAATCATAGAAGAGCGCACCGAGGGCTGGGCGTTCAAACGGCGCTGAGTGGCGCGACAACCTAAAGCGGAACCGCCTGCGGGGACGCTTCAAGCTCAGCGGCGGCTGCCCGATCGAGCGCCTTCAGTGCCGATTGGACGAAACCGTGGCGGGTTGCGCCGATATCGATGCCACGCGGCTCGTAGACGTGGCGGTGGAGGAAGAAGCCGCTCAAGCGAAAGGCGGCGGCCAGACTTTCCCCATCTGCAGCCTTGCCGTTGCCGACAGCCAGAAAGGCCGGAAGCGCCAGCATCTTGTCTGCCCAGGGAGCACCGGCAGCGCGGCTGACGGCCCTGCCCGATTTCGGCGAAACGTAAACGAGGTCTTCGCGCACGCCGGTCGCAGCGCATTCCGCCAGATCCAGGCCAAAGCCGAGATCGTTGAGGACCGCCAACTCAAAGCGCACGAAAAGTTCGCCGGCATCGGCCGGATCATGCAGGTTTTCCAGAATGACGTCGAGCGCGTTGTAGAGGTGAGGATGGGGATCTCGCTCCGGCAGCAGCCGCAGAAGTGCTGCCATCGCCTGGACCCCGTAGACCGCCGTCGCGGTTTCCATCAGCCGGGCTGCACGCAGCCGCACCGGCTCGATGCGAAATTCGCCGAGATGCTCATCCAGGCGGGCCCGCCAGGTGACTTCGACCTGGTTCCCTGCCTGCAGAACAGGCTGCATCGACCGCGAGCGGCCGGAGCGGACGAGCCCCAGATGACGGCCATGGCCATGAGTCATCACCTCGGCGATCACACTGGATTCGCCAAGGCGCTTGATACCCAAAATTATGGCTTGGTCCTGCCACTGCATCCGACGCACTCGTCCCTATGAAGACGCAATTCTAGTGGAAAGCAGGCAGGCTGTCACGGGAAGCGCGTCAGACCGTAGCCGGAAACATCTTCGCCAGGAACTGCAGCATGGCCCGTTCGTCGAATGGCTTCACCAGCAGTGGCGCATCCTGCAGGTCATCCGGGAACTCCTGCGTATCGGAGTATCCGCTGACGAAACCGAAAGGGATGCCGCGCTCGGTCAGGAGTCGTGCAAAGTTGAAGCTCATTGCTTCACCAAGATTGACGTCGAGAAGAGCCAGATCGTATTGGCCGAGGTTAATGGCTGCCAAAGCTTCGTCTAGGTTCGACGCCAGCTCGACCTTGGTCGAGCCGATTTCACGAAGGATTTCCTCCGCCTCCATCGCAATGATGAGATTGTCTTCAAGAACGAGAACTCGCTGCGGAATCATTGGCATCTTTCTTGCCAAAAAGGCCGGTGCAAATCGCAGTCTGCCAGTAGATGTCTCATCTTGGTCTCCGGCGTTCCGCGCAGCCATGTCGATGGAAGGCATTTGCCTTCCCCCTATTGTAGTCGTTTCGGGCCATCTTACCATAGTTGTGCAAACGCCAATATTTAACGACCCGCTCTAACTATGCTGTTTCCTGCGGTTAAGCATTTAAAAAAGACATGTATTTTCATTCGGATATCAAATGAATGGCCGTTTGCCTTCGCTAATACCGTTCCATTCCGCCAGATCGGCCAGTCCTTGCCCGTCCAGCACGTCGCAACCCCGCTCCTGCCAGCGAATCAATTTACGTTCAGCGAGTTTCTTCAGCGTCTTGTTGGTGTGAACAATCGACAGACCCAGCGTGTCGGCAATGTGCTGCTGGGTGACAGGCAGGACGGTCCTGCCGCTGAACAACTCGATCGCACTTGCCCGCTGGTGCAGGTAGGCGAGCAGGTAGGCTGCCCTCTCCAGCGCAGAACGCCGGCCAATGCTGAGCAGGTGCTCATCGAGGATGCGTTCCTCCTGTGCCGCGATCCACGTCAGATCGAAGGCCAGCGACGCATGCCTGTTATATAGCGTCATCAGCTTGTCGCGCTCGAACACACAGAGCGTTACCGGCGACAGCGCCTCAACGGAGTGTTGCATCTCGCCCATGATCGTTCCCTGCAGACCGAGAAGGTCACCAGGCATGACGTAATTGAGGATCTGCCGGCGACCGTCTTCCAAGACCTTGTAGCGAAAGGCCCAGCCGGAAAGCACTGTGAAAAGGTGGGCGCTGTGCGAACCCTCGACGAGAATGGTCGCGCCTGCATCGACGGCAAGTTCGCCACGCTTGAAGTGCGAGACGAAATCAAGTTCGTCGGCATCGAACTCCCGAAAACTCGGCTTCCCCCTCAGCGGGCAAAGCTCGCATGGGGTCCGGGTATCGTTCGTAGTGGCGGTCTTGCTCATAGCTGACTTTGCAACTTGCTGCGAGACCGTCCGGACCCGCCGTTAGGAAGCCTTTGGGTGGAGTTCCGAAGTGGATGTCACTTCGGAAAATCCAGCCCCATTTCTCGGAACCGGGCCGGATCGTCGCCCCAGTTTTCACGGACCTTGACGAACAGGAAGAGGTGAACCGTCTGTTCCAGGATTTCGCCGAGTTCCTTGCGGGATGCACTCGAGATCGCCTTGATCGTTTCGCCGCCCTTGCCGAGGGCAATCTTCTTCTGGCTGTCGCGCTCGACGTAGATCACCTGCTCGATGCGCACCGAACCATCCTTGCGCTCTTCCCACTTCTCCGTCTCGACATGCGAGGAATATGGAAGCTCCTGGTGCAGGCGAAGGAACAGCTTTTCGCGGGTAATTTCAGCGGCCAGTTGGCGGATAGGAAGATCAGAAATCTGGTCTTCCGGGTAGTACCACGGGCCTTCCGGCAGTGTCTTTGCCAGATAGTCCATGACATCCTCGCAACCGTGGCCCTTTTCTGCCGAGATCATGAAGGTCTGGGTGAAGGGGATCTTTTCGTTGGCGGCCAGCGCCAGCGCCAGCAGATCTTCATGCTTGACCTGGTCGATCTTGTTCAGCACCAGGATCTTCGGCTGATAGACGTTTTTCAGGCCTTCGAGGATAGCATCGCCATCGCCGCGAAGACCGCGCTCGCTGTCGATCAGCAGCATGATCAGGTCGGCATCCTTGGCGCCGCCCCACGCAGACGTCACCATGGCGCGGTCCAGCCTGCGGCGCGGCTTGAAGATGCCGGGCGTGTCCATGAAAACGATCTGGGTGCGATCGTGGATGGCGATACCGCGCACGATAGCGCGCGTGGTCTGTACCTTGTGGCTGACAATCGACACCTTGGCACCGACAAAGCGGTTGACGAGGGTCGACTTGCCGGCGTTGGTCGGCCCAATCAGGGCGACGAAGCCCGAGCGTGTCGGGCGTTCATCGGCTACGGCCACGCCGTCAACAGCGCTGGTGTCTTCAGTATCGGTCATTTTTTCCGTCATTTTCCGGCAGACGAACTCTGCCATATGCCTTCGCGCTCCAGAATCTTGGTCGCGGCCACCTGTTCGGCGGCGCGCTTGGAGCGATCTGTCCCAGTCTCAGGCTTTGTTCCCGCAACCTCCACCGTCACCGTGAAGCGGGGATCATGATCCGGTCCGCTGCGGTCTTCAATCCGGTAAACCGGACTGACGGCAAACTTTGCGTGGGCCCATTCCTGCAATTCTGTCTTGGCATCGCGCCGGGAGCCATCGGCGCGAATGGCCCGCCCCTCCCAATAGCGCAAAATGAACCTACGCGCCACCTCCAGGCCACCCTCGAGATAGAGCGCGGCAATCAGGCTTTCGACGACGTCGGCGCGAACATTGAGCATCCGCTTACCCGTCGTTTTCTTGACGTCGGCACCGGTGCGAATGAAGAGATGCAATTCCATCTCGTCGGCCACCTGCGCGCAGGTCTCCGCGCTGACAAGCTGATTGAGGCGAACCGACAATTCTCCCTCGTCCGCCTTGCCGAAGGTGCTGAACAGAAGTTCGGCGATACAGAGCCCGAGCACGCGATCTCCGAGGAACTCGAGGCGCTCATAGTTGGCGCCTTTTTCCGTGCGCGCGCTGGCATGCGTCAGTGCCCGGTCGAGGCGTTCCTTTTCGGCAAATTCGTGGCCAATCGCTGCCTCAAGTCTGGCACGGTCGGCCGACGAAAGTGCCTGTAGCTTGGTCATTGAACGACCTTGAAGATGCGGTTCCAGCGCATGTTGCTCGGCCACTTCCAGATTTCACGGAAGGAGGTGTCATTGCCCAGCGAGAAGAAGATGACGCTGGCCCGGCCGACAAGGTTTTCAGCCGGCACGTAACCGACGTCGAAACGGCTATCCAGCGAATTGTCGCGGTTGTCGCCCATCATGAAATAGTGACCTGGCGGAACGACAAACTCCTGCGTGTTGTCGCCACGCGACACAGGCGACTGATCGAGCGTGTCGAAGGTCTTGCCATTGTCGAAGGTCTCGCGAAATACCGGAACGTCTTCGCCCGGATCTTGCTTGTAATCCGACGTGAAGCTGCCGTCCGGCGCGCGCGGTACGGCCTGGCCGTTGATATAGAGAAGGTCGTCCTTGACCTGGATGCGGTCGCCCGGCAAGCCTACAAGGCGCTTGATGTAATCAATCTCGGGATTTGGCGGAAACCGGAACACGACGACATCGCCGCGCTTCGGCTCGCTTGCGAAAATCCGTCCGCTGAAGACGTTAGGCGAGAACGGCAAGGAATACTTCGAATAGCCGTAGGCGAACTTGTTGACGAAGATATAGTCGCCAACCAGAAGTGTCGGCATCATCGAGCCGGACGGGATTGTGAAGGGCTGGAAAAGCACCGTCCGGATCACCATTGCCAGGAGCAATGCCTGAACGATGACTTTGACGTTTTCCCACAGGGCATTCGGCTGCTTTACGGCTTTCTCGGACACGAAGTCTTATTCCTTTTTTGCACCCCACCGGCGCAATTGACTGTCAGGCACTCTCTAGCCGCTTCATATCACTGCTGCAATGCCACCCGCATGAAAAGCGACTGAAGCAAGGCATCAGGATGTCACGGGCACAGCCTCGATGATCACAAAGGCTTGAGCCAGCGGAAAGTCATCCGTGATTGTCAAGTGAATCACGGGTTTGTGGCTGGGCGGCATCATCGAGGCAAGGCGGTCGGCAGCCCCACCCGTCAATTGCATGGTCGGCTTGCCGCTTGGAAGATTGACGACGCCCATGTCACGCCAGAAGACGCCTTGGGCAAGCCCCGTACCCAGAGCCTTCGAGCAGGCTTCCTTGGCCGCGAAGCGCTTGGCATAGGACGCCGCGCGGTTCTTTCGGCCGTCAGATTTCTGGCGCTCGAGGGCGGTAAAGCAACGCCCGGTGAAACGCTCGCCGAAACGCTCTATCGATTTTTCGACGCGACGGATGTCGATCAAATCACTACCGATGCCGATGATCATGCCGGATCTCCTGGTAGACGCGCTAACTTGCGCCTAGACGCTGGATGCATTCTCGACTGCAAGCGTGACGCGGTCGCGGGCGCGCTCCATGAGGCGTGCCTTGCGGCGGCGCTGAAAGCCCCGGACACCGTAGAACGTGATGCTGTAGACGATGACGCCAGAGACGATTGCAGGGGGAATGGCGCCAATCAGCATCGGCTTCAGGACGACATCCCACAATTGCCAGACGTCGAGCTGGTGGAACAGCGCCGGGAGGTCGATGGACCCACCCTGGTTGCCACTGTCTCGCCCGAGGATGAGATGCCCGATCTCCCAGGTGATGGCCCAAATGAACGGGTAGGTAAAAGGATTTCCGGCCGCAAGGCAGCCGAGCGTCGCCGCGAGCAGGTTGCCGCGAACGATATAAGCCAGCACGAAAGCGATGACGATATGGACACCGATCACGGGCGTCCATGAAACGAGGATGCCGGCGGTAAAACCAGCCGCAATCGCGTGCGGCGAAGCACTGAGGCGTACGATGCGCCTCTGGAAGTAGCGGACAGGACGCATGAAACCCTTGCGGGGCCAGACCATATCGCGCAGCTTTTCAGTCAGTTTCTGTGGTTTTCTTCGGCGAAATAACATGCGGCATATCTAGTGCAGGCGAAGCCGCGATGACAAGAGCGCTCATGCGCTTCTTTTCCCGAATGATGCAAGTGTCTTACCACTCGCAAGCGGCGTTGCATTTGCAGGCCGCCTTTCCTATTTCGTAAGTCTACTATCGATTAACGGTTGCGGAATGCACCACGATCGACCTGACGCTGACGATACTCAAGATCAAAGCGGTCGTTCGAACCGTTGAGGTAAGCCATTTCGCGTTCTTCAACACTAGGAACGCGAAGGGCGCGGGCGAATTTCTTGAAGGGACCAAACATTGTCATTTCCTCATCTGGTTTGTTTCTTTCGATGAGGTGAATATAGCTTGTGCAGGCGTTAATGACCAACGCCCGATTACCAGTGCAGCCATGCACTCTACGCATACGTAGGCCATTACCTGCGACAAAATGACTAAGAAACGATCACAAAATATGCACATGACGCCTCAAGTGCCGACGATGCGGTTAATTATTCATAAAGCCGCTTAACCGTGGCAATGCAGTCGAGGTCTTTCAGCTGCAGCAGCATCTGGTTCAACTGGCGCAGGTCCCAGACTTCGACATCGAGCGCCATCTCGGTGAAATCGGCTGCAACGCGCACGGTATTGAAGATGCGGATGTTGACATCGATGTCGGCGACGGTTTGCGAGATCTTCGCAAGGCTTCCGGGTTCATTGAGAGCATTGATCAACACGCGGGCGGCGAACCGCGACTTGTTGGCCTCGTCGAGGTCCCAGCGCACGTCTATCCAGCATTCCGGCTGGTCGTCGAAGCGTTGCAGCACTGGCGACTGGATTGGGTAGATTGTGATCCCCCGGCCCTTTTCCAGGATGCCAACGATACGGTCACCGGGCACAGCACCTGTCGGCGCAAAATGCACGGCCACATCGGCTGCCAGTCCCCGGATCGGCAGGGTTTCGAGGTCGTCAATGCCGGCATTGGCGAGATCCGCGACCTTGCTCTGGCCCGGGATCTTGAAGATCATGCCGGCGCCGCTCCTGACGTTGAACCAGCCCTCGTCGCCGGCAGGCTTTACCGTGACCCGTTCGTCCTGGTGATCCGGATAAACCGCGCGCAGCACATCCAGCGACGACATCTCCCCTCGCCCGACGGCAGCAATGGCATCCTCTACATCCTTCTGGCCGAGCCGGTGCAGCGCCGGTTTGAGGGCGTCGCGGGTAAATATCTTGCCGGCGCGCTCGAAGGTACGCTCCAGTATGCGGTGGCCGAGGCCGGCATATTGCTTGCGGATGGCCATGCGGGTGGCGCGACGGATCGCTGCGCGCGCCTTGCCGGTAACGACGATCTCTTCCCATGCGGCAGGCGGCACCTGAACGCCGGAGCGAATGATCTCGACCTCGTCGCCGTTTGCAAGCCGGGTGACGAGCGGCATGATCCGGCCGTTGATCTTGGCACCGACCGTTGTATCGCCGATGTTGGTATGCACAGCATAGGCAAAGTCGATAGGCGTGGCGCCGCGCGGCAGCGCGATCAGCTTGCCCTTCGGAGTGAAACAGAAAACCTGGTCCTGGAAAAGCTCGAGCTTGGTATGCTCGAGAAACTCCTCCGGACTGTCACCTTCGGCCAATGCCTCGATAGTGCGGCGCAGCCAGGAATAGGCGTTGCTTTCGCGGGACAGCAGATCGCCTTCCGCCGCGTTCTGATCCTTGTAGAGTGCGTGCGCTGCGATACCGTATTCAGCGATCTCGTTCATGCGCCGGGTGCGGATCTGCAGCTCGATGCGCTGGCTCGACGGACCGACGATGGTCGTGTGAAGCGAACGGTAGTCGTTCTGCTTGGGCGTGGAGATGTAATCCTTGAAACGACCTGGGACAACGCGCCAGCGCGTGTGGACGATGCCGAGCGCCCGGTAGCAGGCAGGCAGATCGTCGACGATGATACGAAAGCCATAGACATCCGACAGTTGCTCGAACGACAGGGATTTCGACTGCATCTTTCTGAAGACGGAATAGGGTTTCTTTTGCCGGCCCTTGGCGACGGCGTTATCGAGGCCGTTGGCGACCAGGAGATCGCGGAGCTCGGTCTCGATCTTCTTGACCAGCCCCTCGTTGCGTTGCGACAACTCCTCGAGGCGTTTGGTGACTGTGTCGTGCGCTTCCGGGTTGATATGGCGGAAGGACAGTTCCTCGAGTTCCTCGCGCATGTCCTGCATACCCATTCGCCCGGCAAGCGGCGCATAGATATCCATAGTCTCTTCCGAGATGCGGGCGCGCTTGTCTGCCGGCATGTGGTCGAGCGTGCGCATGTTGTGCAAGCGGTCGGCGAGTTTCACGAGCAGCACGCGAACATCGTCGGAGATGGCGAGTAGCAGCTTGCGCAGGTTTTCAGCCTGCTTTGCCTTGCGGGTAACGAGATCAAGCTTCTTGATCTTCGTCAGTCCCTCAACCAGCCGGCCGATATCCTCACCGAAAAGCTCGTCGATTTCGGCCCGCGTTGCCGTCGTGTCTTCGATGGTATCGTGCAGGAGGGCGACTGCGATAGTCGATTCGTCGAGATGCATATCCGTCAGAATCGCAGCGACTTCCAGCGGATGGGAAATATAGGGATCGCCGCTGGCGCGCTTCTGCTGTCCATGCTTTTGCATCGCATAGACATAGGCTTTGTTCAAAAGCGCTTCGTTGGCATCGGGCTTGTACTTCTGAACTCGCTCTACAAGCTCGTATTGCCGCATCATCCAACGCTACTCCGGTAAAAGAAAAGCGCGCCAATCGGATGACTGGCGCACAGACATTTCACCATCATATAGCTCCAACGCGGAGCATCAAGATTGACGATCAGTAATCGTCGCTCTTTTCCGGCGGTACCAGACCTTCGATGCCGGCAAGCAGTTCTTCTTCCGACATCTGGTCGAAGGTCACGGCTTCCGGCTTGTCGTCGTCTTCCTCGGAGGACGAACCAGCGGCCGCAAGCGTTGCCGGATCTGGCTCAGGCTCGTCGATTTCGACGTGCTTCTGCAGCGAGTGGATGAGGTCTTCCTTCAGGTCGTCGGGAGACAGGGTCTCGTCGGCGATTTCGCGAAGGGCAACGACGGGGTTCTTGTCATTGTCGCGGTCGATGGTGATCGCAGCACCCTGTGAGACGAGCCGGGCGCGATGGCTGGCGAGCAAAACGAGCTCGAACCGGTTCTCTACCTTATCAATGCAATCTTCTACGGTGACACGGGCCATTGCCTGTCCTTTACGGTCGTGATGTCGTCGACATGTATGGAATTAGGATGCCGGATACAATCAAACGGCGGCAAATTCAAGTTTTTCCTCGCAACGCGACAGATAACAACCGCTGCTGGACGAGGAAGCGGAAATTGAATTTTTCATTTCAATCCAGAGTTGCTTGGAATAACTGGAATCCTGCCCTAAATCTCCTTATATGAACAATTCGTGAATTAAGCGACCTGTTCCTATATTTTAGCGATAAGGCTTTGTTTTGATTGCCTTTTAGTGTTTTCTTTTTGCAGCAATGGATAAACCAGCCATGTTTGACCCTCGCGAGAAAATTGCACTCTTCATTGACGGCGCGAATCTGTACGCCGCCTCCAAAAGTCTCGGCTTCGACATCGATTATCGCAAGCTGCTGAAAGCGTTCCAGAAACGCGGCTATCTGTTGCGAGCGTATTATTACACCGCGCTGATTGAGGACCAGGAATACTCCTCCATCCGGCCGCTGATCGACTGGCTCGACTACAATGGCTACAAGGTAGTGACGAAGCCCGCGAAGGAATTCACCGACTCCATGGGGCGCCGCAAGATCAAGGGCAACATGGATATCGAGTTGGCCATCGACGCGATGGAGCAATCCGAGACCGTCGATCACATGGTGATCTTCTCCGGCGACGGCGATTTCACGACGCTTGTGGAAGCACTGCAGCGCCGCGGACGCAAGGTTTCCGTCATCTCGACCATGGCAACCCAGCCGCCTATGATCGCCGACGACCTTCGTCGGCAAGCCGACCACTTCATCGACCTGGTCTCGCTGAAATCCGAGATCGGCAGGGATCCGACCGAACGGCCGGCGCGCCTTGTGGATGCCTCACCGACGGCCGAACAGGAAGAATAGACGGCAGACGGCGTCCATCAGGCTGAAAGGGATGGATCAGGCGGTTAGCCGATAGGTTCGAAGCGGATCGGCTGCGCGCCATTCCAGAGAACGCGGCGGCCCATCTCCGGCAAGTGCTCGGCACCTTCGACAACGGTGAGGAAATGGTTTCCGGCAAGACTGCCCATCTTGCTAGCAAATGACGAGCTGCCATAGGCGAAAAGCAGCTCCGTTTCGCTGTAGCCGCCGGGATAAAGCAGGATATCGCCGCGTGACGGATGGGTAGTGTGGTTTTCAAAACCGACGCCGAACTCGAAATCGCCGAGCGGAACCCATACGGCTTCGCCGCTCCAGCGCGAATGGATCGTCTGGTTTACGAAGGGCAGCAAAGCCTCAAATGCCTTGCAGGTCTCCGGCGCCTTCTCGTTCTCGAATCGCGCGACGAACACCAGATCGCCGACGGTCAGCCTCACCATCTGCATCAGCCATTGTCCTTCAGAATTCGGGTCTTCTGGCGGTTCCAGTCGCGTTCTTTTTCCGTCTGGCGCTTGTCGTGCAGCTTCTTGCCCTTGGCGAGAGCCAGTTCGAGCTTTGCGCGACCCTGATCGTTAAAATAGATCTTCAGCGGAATGAGGGTCATGCCCTCACGATTGATGCCGACGCGAAGCCTGTTGATCTCGCGGGCGGTCAGCAGCAGCTTGCGGCGACGGCGGGGCTCGTGATTGAAGCGATTGGCCTGCAGATATTCCGGCAGATAGGAATTGATCAGCCAGATCTCGCCGCCTTCGTCCGAGGCGTAGCTGTCGGCGATATTTGCCTTGCCGTCGCGCAAAGCCTTCACCTCGGTCCCCATGAGCATGATGCCGGCTTCATAGGTGTCGAGGATTTCGTAGTTGTAGCGGGCCTTGCGGTTATCGGCGACAACTTTCTTGACGACGCGTTGGCTGCCTTTGGGTGCCATGATCTGTTGTTCCGTCCCTCGGGTACCGGCGGCGCTCAAACATAGGAAAATGCAGGCCGCAATGATGTTCAGCGCCCTAGATAGGGGAGTATGACCGGATTGTGAAGACGCGACGGCGACGAACGCCGCCGCCTTCGCTTCAACCCATCAATTCAGCAGGCCGGCGTGGCGCATGGCAGCATCGATCTCTGCTTCCGTGCCCGGCTCCAGCGTCGATAGCAGCGGCGAGCGAACATGGCGGCTCATCCGCTCGAGACGCGACAGGCCGTATTTGGCACCGCAAAGACCGGGCTCGAGAAAGATCGCCTTGTGCAGCGGCATCAACCGGTCCTGGATCGAAAGCGCCGCCTTGTAATCCCCGGCAAGGGTCGCCTTCTGCAACTCGGAACAGAGGCGTGGAGCGACGTTTGCCGTCACCGAAATGCACCCGACCCCACCATGGGCGTTGAAGCCGAGAGCAGTGGCATCCTCGCCCGACAACTGATGAAAATCATTGCCGCAGGTGATGCGCTGCTCGGAAACCCGCTCGATCTTGCCTGTTGCATCCTTGACGCCAACAATATTGCCATACGCCTTTGCCAGCGAGCCCATGGTTTCCGGCGTCATGTCGACGACGGAGCGGCCTGGAATATTGTAGATGTAGATCGGTAGCTTCACAGCCTCCGCAATCGCCGAGAAGTGAGCGTAGAGCCCTTTCTGTGTCGGCTTGTTGTAATAGGGCGTGACGACCAGGACCGCATTCGCGCCGACCTTTTCGGCATGCTGTGCCAGTTCGATCGCTTCACGCGTATTGTTGGATCCAGCGCCTGCCATGACGGGAACGCGCTTGGCAGCGACCTCGATGCACAGCTCGACGACGCGCTTGTGCTCGGCATGCGACAAGGTCGGCGATTCGCCGGTGGTGCCGACGGGGACAAGTCCGCTGCTCCCCTCGGTGATCTGCCATTCTACGTGCGCGGCAAACGAAGCTTCATCGACGGCGCCCGCAGCGGTGAAGGGCGTTACGAGAGCGGGAATTGATCCCCTGAACATGCAAACTCCTCAAGGCCTGGCATTTCACGCTTCGGCCGCAATCCTTGGTTATGAATCTGCGCACCATAAAGCGGCCATCTGGCTCCGACAAGCGCGCTTTGTAGCTTCGTTTGCTAATTCTGGTATCACAATTGATCGATAATTCGTGCATGCGCTAAGGTTTCGTTAAGATGGCTTTCGGCAGATTGAGGGGATCTGAATTCGCGTGAGTAGCCGGATGAACAAATCGATCCTGGTCGTGTCCGCCACAGGCCTTGCCATTGCCTGGGGCTGCCTTGCGGCCGGGCTGCCGATGGAAAGCGTCCCTGATCCGGCCCAGCAACCGCAGACTTCAGTCGCCATGGCAATTCCGAACGATCCGCTGATCACCGGCTCAATTCCACGCGCTTCCAACATTGCGCCTGCCAGCGCCGATCTTAAGGCCGGCCTCGACTCGCTGTCGAACCGGAAGCCTCTGCAGGCCATTGCCGTTCGCAACGGCATGGCGCGCGGAACGCTGGACCGCCACATCCTCACCTGGGCCATCGCCACGTCAGGACAGACCGGAATACCGTCCGCAGAAATTGCTTCCGCCTCGCAAGAACTTGCCGGCTGGCCGGGGCTCGCCAGTCTGCGTGGCTTCTCCGAGCGGGCGATCTACAACGAGAACCCGCCAACGGCCGAGGTGCTCGCCGCGTTCGGAGACACCGCACCGGAAACGCCGGAAGGTGCATTCGTGCTGTCAAAGGCCCTCATTGCCGTCGGAAAGCCCGCCCAGGCCGCCGCCTATATCCGCAACGTCTGGCGAAACCAGACGCTGGACGCACCGCTCGAGGACAAATATCTGGCAGCTTTCGGCGGCCTGCTCAGCCCCGCCGACCACAAGGCACGCATGGATCTTCTGCTCTACCGGAGCAAGACAGCGCAGGCGCAGCGTTTTGGGGATCTCGGCAAGGCGCAATCGCTTTATACTGCGTGGGCAGCTGTCAATGATCGAAGCCCCAAGGCTGCGAGCCTGCTTGCCAACATCTCACCGCAGTGGAAAAGCGATCCGGCATACTTGTTCATGCGGGTTGAATTTGAGCGGCGCAAGGAAAACTACGACGCTGCTGCAGCCCTGTTGGCCCAAATGCCGCGCGATCGCAGCCTGTTGATCGACGCGAGCCAGTGGTGGGACGAGCAGCGAATCGTCAGCCGCGGCCTTGTCGACGAAGGTAACTACAAGGCGGCATACAGAATTGCCGACGACAACGTCGCCGTCACCCCGGTCGATGTCGGCGAAGCGGAGTTTCATGCAGGCTGGTATGCGCTGCGCGGCCTGAAGGATCCCGCCACGGCAGCAACGCATTTTCGCAAGATCCTCGGCGTGTCGAACGGACCGATCTCCGTCTCTCGCGCCTGGTATTGGCTCGGACGTGCGGCAGAAGCCGGCGGCCCAGGCAAGGCCAGTGATTTTTATGCCAAGGCCGCCGCCCTTCCGAGCACGTTCTACGGACAGCTCGCCGCAAAAAAGCTCGGACGGCAGATGCTGGACGTGACCTACCCCTCGCCTTCGCCGGAAGACCGGCAGCGCTTTCAATCACGCGAAGCGGTGCTGGCAATCGCGCGCCTTGAGGCGGCCGGCAATGGCTGGCGCGCCGACAGTCTCTATCGCGCGCTCGCACAGCAACTGCAAAGCCCGGGCGAAATCGCCCTGCTTGCGGCCAGCGCCGAGCAGTCCGGCAATCACCAACTGTCGCTGCAGGTCGGCAAGATCGCCTATGGGCGCGGCGTCGATGTCGCAGCGCTTGCCTTTCCGATCGGCGTCATTCCCGACGATGCCAATATCGCCGGCTCGGGAAAAGCCATGGCTTATGCCATCGCCCGGCAGGAAAGCGCCTTCAATCCGCAGGCCGTCTCGTCCGCAGATGCCCGTGGACTGCTGCAATTGCTACCGAAGACCGCCAAGGCTGTGGCCGGTCGCCACGGAATCGTCTACTCCGCCGACCGGCTGACGAAAGATGCCGGCTACAATGCAACGCTCGGCTCGCATTATCTCGGCGAGCAGATAGATGCATTCGGCGGATCCTATATCCTGACCTTCGTCGCCTATAATGCCGGTCCGAAAAAAGTGCCCGAGTGGATCAGCCGCTACGGCGACCCGCGCGGCAAGTCGATGGACGAAGTCGTCGACTGGATCGAGCGCATTCCCTTTCCGGAAACCCGCAATTATGTGCAGAGGGTGATGGAAAACTATGAGGTCTACAAGGCTCGGCTTGGACAAAAGAGCGATATCGAACAGGACCTTATCCACGGACGCGGCTGAAGTGGCTTGCCGTAGCTGTCCGATTCGTTGGGTGCGCACACCTCCCAGCCACTGACAGGATTGGATTTCGCACACGCTTAAATTTTCGATCTCAAAGGCACGAAATTGTAGGCACGAAAAATGGCCCGGCTGGGATACCGGGCCATCTCTTTGACAGGAGGTTAGATCAACTTAGTATTAGAACGAACGCTGGAAGCGGATGATGCCAGACCAGGTATCCTTGTTGACGCTGTCGTAGTTGGCGTAGGTGACTTCCGGCTCGATGAGCAGGTTCTTGACCGGGTTGAACTTCAGGTTGCCCGTTGCTGCGAAAGTCTTCTTGTCGTCGTAAGCGAGCTGCACGTTGGCCTTCAGCTTGTCGTTGATCTGCTGACCAACGCCGCCCCAGACAGCCCAGTCGCCCCAACCGATACCAGCACCGCCGGCACCAGCATACTTGTTGAGCTTGTTGCCATCGGTGTTGTAGCCACCCATGAGGAAGGCGGTGAAGCCGCCGAACTTGGCATCGACGCGAGCCTTGACAGCGCCTTCTTCGACGATCGAGTCGTAGCCGCCGACAACGCGGAAGTTGAAAGCGCCGGCCTTGTAGCCGAGACCGAGAACGCCGTCCGGAGCGTAGTGATCCGAGCTGTTCTCGCCATTGGCGCCAGCTGCAGTGCCGTTGGTGCTGTCTTCGAGCGAAGCAACAGCCGTGAAGCCGGTGCCAGAGTCGTAGGCGTATGTCAGCTGGTTCAGTTCGTCGGTGCCGTTGATGCCGTATTCGATGATGTCGTCGTTGATGACGTCGCCAGCGTAGCCGAGGAAGGTCGAGTAGACCGAGTCGTTCTTACCGACGAGGAAACCACCCAGGCTGATGTTGGCCCAGAGAAGCTTGTTGGTGTTCGCACCTTCAGCCGACTCGAAGCGGAAAACGGCGTCAGTCTTCAGGGCGCCATATTCGGTGTCACTTGCGGTGTCGATCGAAAGTTCAGCGCGGGTCTTCCAGTATGTGCCGCGAGCAGCAGCGTCCTGGCCGGCCTTGTAAGCGTTGTACCAGCTGACGTCAGAACGAACCTTGCCGCCGATCTTGATGCAGGTTTCCGTGCCCGGGATGTAGAAGTAGCCAGCGCCGTAAGCGTCGCAGATGCGGACGTATTCCAGCGGCTCAGGTTCAGCAGCGACGATGGCGTCGGCAGCGTGTGCACCGGATACTACCGAGAGGGCAGCAGCCGAGCCGAGAAGAAGGCTTTTAATGTTCATTGCAGTTAGCTCCAATCAAAAGACGACTGGGCGTGAGATGTCGCGCCGAAACTCGGCGTGCCCTACCCCATCCCTGTATTTGTGACCCCCCCTTGGGGAGAACCAAAGCGCGTCTGCTTCGGTTCTGAGCAGACCATAGCGATTGAATATAACAATGAAATATCAATGCGTAACAGCGACCGTTTGTGACGAAGCTTTGGATTGGTGCGTTGCACAAAAATCACGTCACGAAACTGTGATAATTCTGTCATGAAACGCGGTCATCCGACTTACGCCCCTCGCAGCCTGAAAGGCAACAGCCACAATGCCTGGTAAACGAGCAAAAAGTAAAAACGAAAAAGCCCGGCTCGAAAGCCGGGCTCCTTTCAATCGACCGAAGTCGAGTTGAATTAGAACGTGCGCTGGAAGCGAAGGATACCGGAAACGGTATTGTCGTCGAGAACAGCGTTGTCGTACTTGGTGTAGGTGACTTCTGGCTGGATCTTGAAGCCCTTAGCAACGAAAACGTTGAGGTTCGTCGTAGCAGAGAGTGTCTTGCTGTCAGCATACGAAACCTGAGTGTTCCACTCGAGCTTGTCGTTGAACTTAACAGTCGTGCCACCCCAAACCTGCCAATCGCCGGTCGAAGCGCCGCTAGCATCGCCATTGGCGTAGCGGTTGATCTTGTTGCCGTCAGTGTTGTACTGGCCGAGCAAGAAGGCAGAGAACGTGCCGAAGTCGAGGTCGAGGCGAGCCTTGACAGCGCCTTCTTCAACAACCGAGTCGTAGCCGCCGACAACCTTCAGGCCGAACATGCCAGTCTTGTAGCCGAGGCCGGCAACGAAGTCAGGCGTGTAGTGGTCAGATTCGTTACGGCCCGTGTTCGGGTCGATTGCACCAGCGCCAGACTGGCTGTCTTCAACCGACAGAACGCCCGTGAAGCCGTTGCCGCCGTCGTAAACGTAGGAGAGCTGGTTCAGTTCGTAAGGTCCGTCGCCGATGATGTCGTCGTTGATGACGTTACCAGCATAACCGATCCACTGGTTGTACTGCGAGTCGGTCTTACCAACGATGAAGCCGCCGAGGCTGATGGTTGCGAAGAGAACCTTCGAAGAGTTGTTGCCTTCGGTCGAGTCGAAACGGTAGACCATGTTGGTCTTCAGCGGACCGTATTCCGTGTCCGATGCAGTGTCGACGTTGAGTTCAGCGCGGGTGTGCCATTCTGTACCAACCTTGAAGCGTGCGCCTACAGCGTAGGGGTCATGCCACTGAGCTTCGGTACGAACCATGCCGCCGATCTTGAGGCAGGTTTCCGTGCCTGGGATGTAGAAGTAGCCAGCGCCGTATGCATCGCAGATGCGGACGTATTCAAGCGGCTCAGGCTCAGCAGCTACGATAGCGTCTGCAGCGTGAGCACCGGATACTGCTGCGAGGGCAGCAGCGGAGCCGAGAAGTAGGCTCTTGATGTTCATGATTGACCTCCAGTTCAAAGTTTCAATTGGGTCTGGGATTTTTAACCCGAAGGCATTCCCTGCCCCATCCCCATGTTTCAAGAAGTGGACGATCACGCCCTCGCTTCCGTTGTTGAAAATACCCGACGGGCGCCGTCACGCAATCGACATCTTGCCGGAAGGGGGTTTTGGCGGGACCCTTCCCCAATTCATGTTGCCGAAAGGACACAAAACGGTGAGGTGAAGGGCGGTTTATTTAGCTTTTATTAAGAAAAAGCCTTATCTCGCACGGACTTAACAGCAATGCGCCTGCCCGTGACAGGCTTTCGAGAGGGACGCTGACACACAAAATCCCCGGAAACCCTGCCACATGTACGGCATTTCCACGGCAGGCGGCAACATTTGGAAACAGCCCGGCAACGATTCCCGATCGGGGAACGGACACGCCTTCGACGTCGATTCGGCTCGCACAGGCGGTTGCTGCCTGCGATTCGAGCACAGTGTGCGGATGTGGAATCAGCATCCGATCCGGCGAACGTCGTCACTTCAGCTTTATGAGCCTCGGCGCACTCGGCCAGAAATCGTCACTACAACAGAGTGAGTCTAATACAGCTTAAAGTCGACATGCAGCCGACTGCGTCGCGCGCTCGTGCAATGTTGGTGGCCACTGTTGTCATGCGGTACCCTGTCGTCGCGTTCGAGGGGCAAGGCAGAGTTCCGGGATAGAGGCGTAAAGCATCCAACGAAGCATAGGGAGGTCATCTGCGATGGAAGTGGATCGATTCGAAGCATCAGCCGTGGCCGCTATTCACTGCCGTTCAGGCGATTGCAGCTTCGAGATGCTTCACGGCAATCGTTCATGGATCATAAAGCATTGCAGAGCCAACACGCCGCGCGTGACCGACAAGGCATCCAAACGCCCGATAAATCACAGCAATCTGTAGAATTAAGTAAGGGAATATCGCCGGGCAAATGGCGGAGAGGAAGGGAAGCTCCACCATCGGACCCTAACCTATTGACGCCATTGTTATCATTGGGTAATCCGAACTGAATTTGGCACAAATCTTTGGCACAAATCAGCAAGGAAGGGTTCGATGGCGGGTGTTCGAGGCAAGCCAAACAGGCACATTCGGCTCAAGGGAACGAAATACCAGTTTAAAATCGGCGTTCCTGCAGACTGCCGCGACTACTTCAAAGGCCAGCAGAACTATGTAGAAAGCACAGGTACCGGCGATCTCATGGCCGCACGAAGGTGGCGAGACCGACGCGAGAGGGAAATGGTTGACCTGTTTCGGGACATCCGAAGTGGCCGACTAGTTCCCGATACATTGAGCGATGCACTCCTCCGCGCTCAGCTGAGCCGAGAGGCGTATGTAGCTGAACAAGACCCTGACGTTCGTTCCCAGATAGAAGAGAGCGTCGGACAGATGCGTGATGCGCTAGGACGCAAGCCTGTTGCTCAGGCCTCCTTCGACAACGCTTGGCAAGGCAAAGCCGATGTTGATGCTCACGTCGAGCAGTGGCTGTCGGAGATCAACCTGGCACCCAAGACCACCCTTGACTACCGAAGCATCCTAAAGCGGCTTGCTGCTTGGTCAAAAGAGAAAGGCCTCAGCATCGTCGAGATCAACGTGAAGATCGCTGGCCAGTATGTGACCGGTGAACTCCTCAACCCCGCGAAGATGACCCGGGTGACGGCGAAGAAGCACCTGGGAGCTATCGCGGGCTACTGGGAACACCTTCGAACCCGAGGGCATGTCAGCAGCAATGATAAGAACCCATGGGAGGGACAGATACCAAAGGCGCGGGGTAAGCAGGGCGTAATTGTGGAGGTCGAGCGCCCGTTCACCGACAGCGAGCTAGAAAGCGTCCTCTACAAAGATGCCTTCTCCAAGCGTGGGGGCGGCAAGCTGGACTGGAACGATGAGCTGAAGGAGCTAGCCCTCATTTCCGTACTGAGCGGGATGCGTTTGGCCGAGATAACCGACCTTACCGTTGCCGCCTGTGCGGATGGCATGTTCGATCAAAGGAAATCGAAGACAAAGGCCGGACTTCGCGTGGTTCCTATCCATTCGAAACTCGTGGCTATCATCACACGACGTTGCAAAGGCCGAGAGCCTGCCGGGCTTCTGTTCGAGGAGTTCATGAAACTAGGCAATCCATCGGACACCCTGTCAAAGGCGTTCACACGTCGCCGCAAGTCATTAGGCGTTTCAGAAAAACGAGAGGGCTTCCGGCGCAGCCTTGTCAACTTCCACAGCTTCAGGCGCACCTTCGCTACCAAGGCCCGGCATGCGGACATCCCTGAAGCGACCATTCAAGATGTCATTGGCCACGAGACTGGAGAGAAGAAGTCCCTGCTGCGGTCGCGATATGCCAAAGACGCAAGTTGGGAACAGAAGGTGAATTGTGTGGAAGCCGTCAAAGTACCGTGTAAGCAATGACGGTCCATTTTGCCGGCCAAATTATTTTTATTGCCTCGTTAGAATCTACATTTTCCAAATCGTATCTTTGAATTTACTTCTCAAATCAGAATGGATGCGAAAGAAACCAGTTGTCCCCCGCGAGCGCCGAATACATCGCGCGTTTCCAACCATTGGCAACCTGCGCCTGACTTCCTGCTATATCATTGAGATAGTCTCTGAAATCCGCTGCCGGCAAATTCCTCAAGCTCCTTCGGCGCAAATCCATCAAGTACGCAACCTCTACACCGGCCTGAATAGCAAACCGTGAAGCTAGATCGTAATCGTGAAAATGTTTCGTAACCCTAGCCTTATCATCCGGCGACCAGCCTAGAGGCGGAGCAGGTCTGAACTCCATAGATATGGGGTCGCTTTGGAGAACCGAAGCCACCACCCAAACCTCATCGAAGAAGCGAGCGTGATCCAAATAAGGATGGATAGGCTGACCGCGCGGATTGCTCGGAAATGCAGAGTTCTTGCCGTGGTTGCAATCCCGGCAGCAAGGCACGAGGTTCGCCGGCAATACCGAATAGAGTGGAAAAATTGCCTTGGGAAGATAGTGGTCAAGCGTCTTGGCATGGCCTATCCCCGCGCAGAACGGGCATTTGCCGTGCGCAGCGACCAATATCTTGTCGTAGATTGATCTCGCCGCTCCCGTTGTGCCCACCATATTATTCGTGTACAGCGCCTTGAAGTTATCCTTGGTTAAGGTGCCTGCGACCAAAACCCCGCCGTTGCCTCGGGCGACCCGAGGTAAAACAGTCCAATTCACCGACGCCGTTGCGGCATCGAAGTCTGCTACAGCCTGCTGCATTTGTGGGCGACTGTCTGCAAACGTAGTACGTAGTGGTTCGTCGGCATTGCCGGCGCATTCCAGAAATACCTCAATCGGGTCGTACTCTGGGAGGTCCAATCGTTTCATATTACACCAGCACCCAATTCACGCTCAGACACCATCGCTCTTAGGATAGCTTTAGCCTCAAGGCCAAGCTGCCCCCCGTAACCCGCGACGATTTCGTCGTAGCCTTCACCGTTCTCAACAGCCTTTGCTAACAGTGCATGGTACCCGGACTTGGCAACTTCAAGGCCAAACACCTCACGGGTGAGAATACCCACGTTCTCGCCGAACGTTTCAACGTCAGGCCTCTCGGATGACAACGACATTCTTGACCGAGTGATTTTCCACACGCAAGATTTAGGAACCTCCTGCAGCACAACCGGGGAATGGGTAGCTATAATCGCTACCCCATTTCGGTCAAACAACAGTTCACTCAGGGCACGGGTGAACGCGGAAAGTAGCGGGGGATGCAGGTGGCTTTCCGGCTCGTCTAACAGGACAAGGGTCTTCTCTTCGACCTTGGCTACGAGTCTGGTAATCGTGAGCAGAACTATCGCGTGACCGGAACTCATACGCTTGATCAGAGCACGGGATGCGTCTTTCAACTCGTCGCCTGAAAACCTCATAAGGCTTTGCAGGTCCATTTCAGAGAAGTTATCATCTGACATCAAGGTATTAATTGCAGCCAGCCAACGGTCACGCTTTCCACGCGCTTGAAAACATTCCGATAGGCTATCTACAAACTCGTCATGCAAATAGCTTAGGGAACGAAGCAGAGTCCCGCTCTCATCGCTCATATCCTTCAGGCCGATATAGTAGTAGCAAGTGCCTAGCTCAGGATTTGGCTGCTCCTGCGGCGGAGTGAATGGATCAAAGGCGCTAAAGGAAACAGATACCAAATTACTGAAGTAATCTTTCTGTATTGGAGTGTCTATAAAAGATATCTCGTAAAACTTTCCGCTTGATTCCCTGGGGTTCGTTATCGCCTCAATCATACCGTTCAAAAGAGTTGTTTTTCCAACTCCATTTCTACCGATTACCGCATGGATGTTTGTACTAGGCTTCGAGCTTGCTTTCACATTGAACTGAAGCTCAACTCCAGCAAGAGCGACATCATCGGGCCTTTTGTAGGCTAATCTGAAATCAGTCAATGGAACGCCGCCGTTGAGCACCCTAGTGAATTGCCCATTAATAAGGGAGACGCTCACATTCCTTAGAAGTGAAACACGTAAAACGTCCTGCCCTGCAGCGCCTTCCAAGCGTTCGGGGTAAGCTACAACGTCTTGCATTCCCTTCAAAAACGCGACCTTCGTGGCTTCCGGAACGACGCGTCCTAATGTTTCGTAGTATTCTACATCAGTCGCCAACGAAAAATAGCTTTCATCGAGCCCTTCAAACTGACTAGCCAAAGTACTAAACGTGGAAGTTTCTTTACGCTGCCCTAAAATCCCGATTCGTACATTTCCCAATTCATAGCGTGTACCATCTGCATCGAAGAGCCACACGTAGAACATCGTTTTGAAATCGTAGTCATTCCAAAAATCAATTTTGAGAAAGGCCTCGTTCATACCTGTTGTTGGCGCAAGCTCTTCACGCTTGAGGACGTTGAAAATCAAAATGAACTTCCTTAATGAGTCGCATAAACTTTCTTTTGAGCTACCACCTTATTGCTGCAGCTTAAAGTCGTTCTTTTCACTTAATAAGTGCGATGGTCGATGTTTCACACACTGAAGGCTGACAATGCACAACTGTGGAGGCCGCAACCTGCGACGCTTTTATAGCGCCAGAGCGCAATGGCCGTTCCACACCAGCACCCTACTGGCACGACGGCGTTAGAATGGGAGAGCATATACCCTCTTGGAAATGACGAAGCGCTACGGATTGAAGCAAAGATGCCCTAGCTATGCCGCCACCGCTGCATACTACCATGCGCTCTAGTAACCATACCACCTAGGCGGTCAAATGTTTCAGACACAAAAAAATCTCAAGGAGCATGACATGGAAGGCAATCAGCGCGACCCCCTCCCCCCTTCTGATCACCCGTGGATCGCAGAACGAACTTTCGCTACGCGAGCGATCTTATCAAGACATGCGCGTCCCTTGAGGAAGGCTGCTAAAAGCGAGGTGCTGGCACTGCAGGCGACGCTGCTTCCTGAGTTTCTTCGCAGGATATCTATCACCCACAGCAAACCAATGAGACGACACCGGAAGGGCTAAGATGGCCACCCCACGCAAGCCGCACCTCACGGCACTCCTGCCCCTCCTGACGTGACGCTTTCGAAGCTCTGCGAGGCTAACGTTGGTCAGGACCTAGAGCGAAGCAGAGAGTACTGACGCCAGTGTACGTTGGTACCTGTCTTCTAACTGATAGGGAGCGACACCCGTAAAGCGGCAAGCACTACACGGTTCGAGCTAATTTCATAGATCTAGTTGTCAGGATGGCTGCCTCCAAGTAAGCACCGCTCATGAGCCTAGCAAAACTATCGCTGTCATCCTTCGCGCTTTGTATAGATCTGGCGAAGCTCGCACGGACGGCTTGAGCCCCTTTTGTCAACTCCCTTGGCCGGCGGGGACGTGGGTGCCAAGCTTGGAAAAACAATGGAAGGGAAATTTTACAGTCACAACGAACGTTGACATTAGACAAATGGACCGCTACTCCTCGTTACATGCACAACGGGGCCACTGAGACAAATGCTTCAATATGTTCGTTACACACGGGTTTCGACAGCACGTCAGGGACAAAGCGGCCTCGGGCTGGAGGCTCAAGACCTCGACATTGACGTCTACCTGAGGAACTACAGCGACGTGCCTTACGAGGTCATAGGCAGCTTTAAAGACATTGAGAGCGGCGCAAACGACGACCGGCCCGAGCTTCAGAAGGCTCTGGACCTATGTAGGAAGACCGGCGCTGTGTTGCTGGTGGCCAAGCTTGACAGGCTCAGCCGAAAGGTTGCCTGCATCGCCACGCTCATGGAAGACAAGCGGGTGAAGTTTGCTGTCGCCAATCTCCCGAGGGCCGACAAGGCAATGCTCCACATGTATGCGGTCATGGCAGAGATGGAACGCGACTTCATCTCAGCACGTACCAAGGCGGCGCTTGCCGTGGCCAAGGCCCGGGGCTCGAAGCTCGGAGGTCTTCGCGACAAGACCATGAAACGCAACGAGGCAATTCAGGACAAGGCCGCAGGCGAAGCAAAGAAGCTCATGACGACGATAGGACCCATGCGTGACGGCGGGGCCACACTCGCTCAGATCGCGGCGTCGCTCAACAGCACCGGCGTCAAGACCTCACGAGGCGGCGGATGGACAGCGACGCAGGTGTCTCGGGTAATCGAGCGTGACCGTGGGTGACGAGAAGCACCTAATATGGTCTTATGAACCGGAAAAAAGTTTACTACAGGGTTGCAATGATGCACGGCCTGCTCGAAGTTCAGCGTTCATAACAATGTGAGGTATGTCATGGCAATTGCTCGCCATCTGCAGTGGCTTAAGCAAGGCCCATCGGCATGGAACAACAGAAGAGCAAGCAGACACTTCGTGCCCAGCTTGAGAAATGCGGACCTCCGAGGGTTTGACCTGGTAGGGGTCAATTTGCGCGGAGCCCAGCTGAGTGGCGCTAATCTTGCAGGAGCTGATCTAACACAAGCAAATTTAATCGGTGCTCACCTGAACAACGCCAATCTAATTGGAGCCGACCTGGAATTTGCGAAGCTTACGGCGGCGGTTCTCACTAGCGCCACGCTTCAAGCAGCCAATTTGAGGAACGCCAGTCTTGATGAATGCGACTTTGAGCGAGCAGACTTGCGAGAATGCGATCTCAGGCACGCGGTAGTATTTCGTTCAAACTTCTTAAATGCACGGCTGAAGGGAGCTAACATGCTTTCGGAAGAAGGGCCCGCCGTGGCTCTTCATTACGTCAGCGGCCTACAACAAAGGCAGTTGAATGACATTTTGGGAGATAGGGGTGTGGTGCTTCCTCCAGGTCTTGAATATCCAGAAAGCTGGCCTGATTGGCGGGACCCTGATCTGGTAGCTGACAAAAACGGGTTGGGCGTAGAGCCTACGCATACAGACGAGGCTTCACAGAATGCAGAAAACTTGGTTCTGCTATCCTATTCAAGTTTAGATCGCCAGATCGTTTCTCACATTCGGTCGATCCTGTCGATCGCCGATATCACCACCTGGTGGGACCAGGATATCGCAGCAGGGAGCAGATGGCGTGAGCAGATAGACGACCACCTTTCGGAGGCCGCAGCGGTAGTTACTTTCTGGACGTCCAACAGCGTGGCATCGAGTGCGGTTAAGGAAGAAGCGACACGTGCGCAAACTCTAGGTAAATTCATACATGTTAGGTTAGATGGGACGCCAATTCCTTACGGCTTTTCAGAGACGCAGTATGCAGATCTTCAAAGTTGGGACGGGAGCGCTGATCATATCGAGATGCGCAAGCTTATCCAGTCCATTAAAGACAAGATCAACCCACCGACGTTTGAGCAGATACAGGAACGTCTGACATTTGCCGCACCATTAGCTGGCATTGTCGAAGACGGGAAAATCAGCGCAAGAGATAGCCCACCGACAGCAGCCCCACCGCACCCTGACGAGGATGACCTAGAGAAGAGGCTAGAGGCCCAATACACTCTCGCAAAGAAATTGTTAGCCGCTTTAGAAGCTTTAGAAAACAATCTTGGAGAGGCCATTCGGTTTGATCTCGCCCACTATGTCAATCAATTGGAAAAACGCCCAGCCTCTTGGTATATCCTATCGGACAGCGTAGCTGACATCAGATACTACCTCGAAATGGACGAAGAGTTCAGCTGGCCGGGTAGCACGAGAACTAGTGCGGAAAGCCTCTGTAGAAACCATGAGGCGCTTCGACCTCGCTTGCAGCCAATACAGCCGCCGCCGTCATCGTCCGATGCACCACTACCACCACCCCCCGTTGATGCCTCAAAGCTCTCTGAGCAGGCCCTAAAGGAAATCACAGAAGCCGCTGTTGAAGCATTCAATAGCTTAGAAGCAGAAAAGGTCCTCTCTAAACCAGCTATACAAACCGGCGAATATCTGGCTGTCGAAATAGCCGACGCTCGCGTTCTTAATCCTGTAACTATACGATCTGAAGAACAAAAGCTTAGAAAGCTTAGAACAAGCGTGACGGCTCTAGCAGGCTTTGTGGGAAGTACGATTGCAGCGATTGGTAGCGGAGTTGGCAGCAATCTTCTAACGTCTCCTGAGGCGGCGAGGACATTGGCGGAAGTACTTAAGAAGCTTTTTGCTATGCTTACAAATCTTTTCTAGAAGTACCAGCTGCCATTAAACCTTCAACCATATTTGCACCTCAGCACAGTTATGGATCAAACAACCGGATTAGACGACCAGGCTGAATTCGATCTCCAAAAGGCGGCACCAGCCGTACTTACCAACCCGCCGTCCCAACCCGCCGTCGCCGTGCTTTTAATTCAAAAAGATGTCGAAGGGTCAAAGATGCAAGCACAATCTGAGCGACAGGAAGCCTAATCCTTTAGTTTCCCCGTGCGTGAAGGCGGCGTCGCCCTTGCCCAGATCGCGGCGTCGCTCAAGGTCCAGACGTCCCGAGGAGGCGTATGGACAGCGAGGCGTATCGAGTGAACGAGCGTACAGCAGCTGATCTTCTGACCCCGACAACCCGTCTAGGTCAACTTGCTGTACTCACGGAACGCGGCGGCTTCCAAAAGGACAGCGCACCGACGTTGCATAGGCATTTTTGTGAACAAAGCCACGGCGCAGGAGAAGTGCAGGGGACCGGGCAGAACGGGACCAAAGACACCAAATCTGAAATGGCTGGAGCTGTAAGCAGCGACGAAGACGGACGGTGCGTTCTAGTTTACCTATAGAAGCGCCTCAAAATGACCTCCGGGAACGCTAGTGTCTTGCGCACGCCCCTTTGTTGAAGTGCCCTCGGCGCATCGACTACCATTATCTCCCGGCCCTTCTCCAGCGTCATGACTGTCAACGGACCTAGATCAGCATCGACCTCTTGGGCGGCGTCAGGCAAAAGCCAGAACGCTTCAGGGTTGTTCTGGGAGAAATAGGAGTGTGCCGTTTCATATCCCCGAGGTGTTCTCGTAGTTTGGAATGCGCTGAACTGGTTTGTTTCCGGTGGCAGGCCTATCCCGGTTCCCGCTGGCAGTGGCATTGCCATTTTCCTTTGTGCTGCGAATAGCCGAAGCTTACGGCCTGCCCACAATCAGGCAAGCTAAATATGCCTAAATATCAATTACTTAGTTGCACTCGTGCAGCATTTGCAGCAGTGGGAGGAATTTGAAAGCACATGGCAAGCCGCACACACCTGAAACGACTATGTAATCGGTGTTCGACCAAAAAAGTAGTTGCGCCCGTGGATGTTGTTTGGAGACCCTATCGTGCCCAAGCGTGACAGCAGTGCCACCCTTGCCCAGATAGCAGCATCGCTCAACAGCACCGCCGTCAAGAGGCCGGAGGTGGCGTATGGACAGCGACACAGGTGTCTCGGGTGATCGAGCGTGGCAGCGGGTGACCCCATGAGACCTCTGGAAGCCTGAGTGCGACCATTGCACTTTACGCCGCTCAAACTCGCCATGGCTACGGGAGAACCTGACTTCTCCCTGAGAAGTTCTCAGGGACAACCTCGCTGTGGCTACGGAAATTTGGTGGCTTCCAAAAAGAATGCGTGGCCTACGGAAGCTTCACACGGACCTGTTCTCTGTGTCAAAGGCCCGCTGGCTGGCCTGAGGCGGAGGGGAATGGGTCCACCAATAGGTCTATGAAGTGCTTCGGCGGTCGCAGGGTTGGATATCCCAATAGCACGAATGGCGCTATTTTGGCCCATGTCGAATAGGTCCCCCAATAGCGCTACCAAGCGTGTGTCGATCTTCTACCGCTCTGCCTACCCCCTCTGAAATCCACACGCTAGCGCTCGTCTGTCGAACCTGCTCCTCACGGGGAAGACCGGCTAGAGCGCTGCCGTGTGCATTTCCATGCACTGAACCGGCTGAAACCGTCACAGGCCCGCATTTGCCTATCTATGTCTCAGACCATGAGCAGAGGCCTCATGCCGAGCATGTCAGCCGTCAATCACACCAGAGGAAACCAATGAGGACACAAGCTTGAACCACAGACGACCAAAGAAGACCAAGACCATGACCGCCAAGCAAAAGCGGGAACTCAGCATTATGGCGATGGCCCGCATTGCTGTCGAGAAAGACGAACGGCGGGCAAGAGCGAGAGCGACCAAAGACGCCTTCATGTTGGACTGCAGTGATCGCTGAGGACCACCAGAGAGGGACGGCAGCCGAGGTAATCGACATCCGTCTCGATAGCCTCTGATGCTCCCGGGCAATCAGATACGCACCGCGACCTGTCAGAAAATTGCCAAGCAATATGCTGACCTCATGATGGGCGGCGACCAGTTCCCGCCTATCCGGGTGGCAGCGACAGACGGCACTAGCGGGGACAAGGGGTACACCTTGATTGACGGGTGGCACCGCGTCACGGCGGCTCAGCGGAATGGCTCTCGAACCATCAGGGCCATTGTGGTCAAGGGGTCACCCGAGGAAATCCCTTGGCTGGCTGCAGAGGCTAACAGGCGGCACGGGTTGCCCCTGTCCCGAGCCGACAAGCGGAATGTCTTCAGGGCTTACGTCAAAGCCAAGAGGCACCGAAAGGGCCGAGGTAAGGCGCTAAAGTCAGCCCGGGAGATGGCCAAGGATTTGAATGGCATTGTTTCGCGCCACCAGCTTCCGAAATGGATGCAGTCTGATTTCCCTGCCGTCTACGCGGCGATGAACTGCGACGACGGCGACACAGCCGAGATGGAACTGAAACCCATAGACATGGACAAGGAGTATGCCCGGGTGGCTGTCGCCAAGTTGGACGAGTTCATGGCCTGCATGCGGGCGATGTCCAGCAACAAGGCTGCTAGGGCCGTGTGTGTCGCTGCTGCTGCCCGGGTTACCGAGGTATCGGAAGCTGTCACAGGCAGTCGGGAATGGCCCAAGGCTGCCGTTGATCACGGAGATTTCTGAGGTGATCCTAAGGATTTCAATGGGTTGCCGACCAAAGTGGCTAATTAGCCACCTACAGGCGACAGCAGAGCCCTAGAAGCCCTGTAAAATAAGGCGTGCAGAACATCCGCCTCGATATTTCACCGCATCAAACGTCAACACAGGCTCGGTTCACACCGGGCCCTTTTTGTATTCCACGAAAGGAAGGCCTGAATGAGGGCAGACATACGAACAGGCAAAGACGCCACGACAAAGCGAACACAGCCTAACTGGCTCGTTGAGTGCATCAAGGCTGGGATACCCCTAGCCCAACTACCACCGCCGCCGACAGCGAGCGCGTCTTTCAAAGAGAAGTCCCGCTACACATGGCAACTCCGCAAAGCGTGGGAGCGAAAGACAGGGAAGGCAATCGAACGGCTCACGCCTCCCGGCTATAACGAAAGGAGGACGCTGGGTTCACCCGATAGCCAACGCGTGTTGTCTCAAACTGACGAAATCAGTCATCAGAATTGAATCTATCTAGAACGGCCCAAGGAATTTCCACATTGTTGGCGGGCGTGTACGGCATCGTTACATCTCCCGTAATGTTGAGCGCAGTTACACAGAAGCGCGTCGTATGAGCCCGACCAAAAACGTCTTCATAGTCGCATTGTCCAAAAACGAAGAGTCGCTTTTTGCCTGTAGCGACGAGAAACAAATCCGACGCATAGTAGTCAATAGGATTGGCCTCAATGGACCCACCGCCTTGAGGAAGATTAACTGTCGCAATGCGGGGTGGTAAGTTGCCCGCAAAATCAAAGTCTCCTGGCAGATCATCGTCTCGCAACTCATAGCCAACGCTGACACGAACTTTTCGGGTGGGCGTAGCACCCCTATTGATCCAAGAAGGACGCATTCTCCAAAACAGGCCAGTGGGGGATGGATGCGATATGTAACGTATCCCCCCAGCGACCACATAAGCCCTCTCAGTGGTCTCAAGGGCCTGCTTAGCGCTTTTGATCTGCTCCCGCGCTAGGATTATCGAAATAGCGATTCCCGCAGTTCCCAAAAGGTTTAGCATAAATTGCCACTTGCTCCACATCAACAAACTAACGGTCGCTGATGCCACGGTTTGCTGAGCGATAAGATCGGCCTGCTCTCGAGCGGCAGCCTGCTGCTCCCTTTCCTGATCTTCCAAGGACGGCTTTGGCTGGCTTACTATCCTTACCGGAAACCCAGCATTCTCACTAGCAAGCGTAGAAATCGTAAAAGCGCAAAGCATCACTGCGGCGATTAGGAATAGGCCGCACGATTTCTTCGTAATTACCGACATGGAAGAGGCAAAGTATTTTAGCATTTGAATATAGCTAATACATCTTGGTAAAACACACTAGGTCCAATCTCCGACCCGCGACTTTTACTTTTTACAAGATGTCTACACTCGGCATTAGCATCACCTACGTCTTCGGGGAAATTGCGCATTCCGCTGGGACCGAACTACCGATTTCCGGTCTCTCGATTGGATGGTTCCCAATCCCGGACTAGATGATCGCAGCTGATCTCGCCTGATTCGGCAATGGCACAAATATTTTGGCACAAGCACTTGGCACAAACGATTTACCGTTGGCGCCGCAAGGCGCTGTAATCATTAGGTAAATCCGCACATTTGGAAAAATGGCGGAGAGGAAGGGATTCGAACCCTCGATACGCTTTTGACGTATACTCCCTTAGCAGGGGAGCGCCTTCGGCCACTCGGCCACCTCTCCGAGGCCGTGACTATTGGGCAAAGGCTCGAAAGGCAAGGTTTTTTTTAAGATGCCGTCAGAAAAGTGTCTTGCTGTGCGCTAAACCGCGGGAGTGCGAGGGCTAGTAGCCGCGTGGGCCGGCTTCGGCATTTTCCTGTTCGGGCCCGTAGCGTCGGCGAAGGCGCTGGAGTGCCGTGGAGAATTCGGTGACGTCGGCGCCGACGGCAACGAAAGTGGCGCCGAGTTCCAAGTAGCGGCGGTTCAGAGTCTCGTTGAAAGTAAGGATGCCGGCCGGTTTGCCCGCTTTGACGATGGTGGCTATGGCAGCCTCTATCGCAGCCTGTACCTCGGGCGCCTCGAGATCGCCCGGAAAGCCCATGTCGGCGGCAAGGTCGGCGGGCCCTATAAAGATGCCATCGACGCCCTCGACACCGGCAATCCGCTCGAGGTCGGCGAGCGCCGCGCGGGTTTCGGCCTGGACCAGGAGGCAGATATCCTTGCCTGCATCGGCGACGTAGCCGGGAACGGTGTTGAACCGCGAGGCGCGGCCGATGCCGGCGCCCATGCCACGGATGCCGTCCGGCGGATAGCGGACAGCGCGAACGAGTTCTGCTGCCTGCTCGGCCGAATCGACCATCGGGATGAGCAGCGTGCGGGCGCCGATGTCGAGAAATTGTTTGATCATCCAACTCGCCCCGGTCGGCAGGCGAACCACCGGTTCCGCCGGCGAGACCTGAAGGGCCTGCAACTGCGCCATTATACTACGAAGATCGTTGGGGCCGTGCTCACCGTCGAGGACCAGCCAGTCGAAACCGGCATGACCGACGATTTCGGCGGCATAGGCATCCGCCATAGCCACCCAAAGGCCGATCTGCGGGCGTCGCTCGCGCAGGGCGATCTTGAATGCATTGGGTGGCAGGGTCATTGTCACTTATCCGAGCAAGGTCTTGAGGTCGGTGCCGGCGTCGGCCAGCAGGTCGCGATCGGGCGTAAGGCCGGCGTCGATGAGCTTTTTGCCAGTGACATAGGCGCGGGCGTCGTTGATCGCATCGACGGCAATCAGCCGGCCGGCTTTGAAATACCAGACGGAGGCCGATCCTTCGCGGGCGCCATGCCGCAGCACCGTGTCGTCGTAGCCCTTGTTGAAGCCTGCGATCTGGAGCTTGACGTCGTACTGATCGGACCAGAACCACGGTTTCGGCACATAGGGTTCGTTGCCACCGGCAATGATCGCGGCTGCAGCCTCCGCCTGGTCGACAGCATTCTGTACCGATTCGAGACGGATCAATTCCCCCTGCCAGGGCAGCGCGGCGCAGTCGCCGACGGCATAGATGCTGGGATCAGAGGTGCGGACGTATTCGTCGACGACAATGCCGTTGGCAACCACAAGGCCGGCTTCCTTGGCAAGACGATCCAGCGGCGCGACGCCGATACCGACGACGACGAAATCGACGTCGAGGGTGGAGCCATCGGAAAGCTCTGCGGCAACCACACGGCCGTCCTTGCCCACTAGCCGCTTGAGGCCGGTCTTCTCGCGGATGACGACATCGTGGTCTGCGTGGATGACCCGCATGATGTCGGCGGTTTCCTTGGCAGCAACCCGCTGCAGGATGCGATCGGCCATCTCGATGACGGTGACTTCGAGGCCGCGATGACGGGCGACGGCTGCCGCTTCGAGACCGATATAGCCACCCCCTATTATAAGGACGCGGCGGCCGGCGCGCATTTCACCCGACAGGAGATCGGCGTCGCGCTTGTCCCGGGCGACATAGACGCCCTCGAGATCGCCGCCGATGGCCGCAGGAAGACGGCGCGGTGTTGCGCCTGTCGCCAGCACCAGCGTTTCGTAGTCGAGCGCGCTGCCGTCCTGCATGACGACCTGCTTCCGGTCGCGATGGATTTGTTCTGCCCAGGTCGCACGACGGATGTCGATATCGTGCTCGGCATACCAGTGCTCGTGGCGGAACATCAGTCGGTCAAAGCTGATCTCGCCGAGCAGGTATTTCTTCGTCAGCGGCGGGCGCTGGTAGGGCAGCGATTCTTCTGCGCCAACCAGCGTGATCGGCCGCGTGTCCTTGAGAGCCCTCAGCTTGGCAGCAACAGCAAAGCCGGCCTGCCCTGCTCCGACAATGACCAATCTACCCGTCACGCAAGCACTCCAGAATTTGGGGACGCGAAGCCATGGCGGCCTCGCATCGCGCTTCAAAGGCAAGGCGTATCGCCTCGCCCTGAAAGCGTCAACTATAGCAATGTCCGCAAAGCTTGACACGCGACGATTTGGAACATCTGGATCGTTTTGCAGCAAGCACTGCGTTGCCAAAATACGAGATAATTGCCGCAATCGGCAATTAATTCAGTCACTTGAATTGCCTGTGGCGAAAATCGGCAGATACGGTTATCATTGCAGATGGAATATATATTCCGAAAAACGGGAAAAACGAAAGCCGTGGAATGAGTGAGGACGTGACGATACCGGCGAAGGTGCCGCGCGATTTCGAAAGCCTGCGCAGCACGATCATCGAGCGCAAGGCGTCCATGCCGAAACGGCTGGCGCAGGTCGCGGTCTTTGCCCTCAACAACCCGGATGAAATCGCCTTCGGCACGACGGCCAGCATCGCCACGGCGTCCGACGTCCAGCCCTCGACGCTGGTGCGTCTTGCACGCCATCTCGGCTATGAAGGCTTTTCCGATCTGCAGAGCATTTTTCGCGAGCGGTTGCGCGACCGGACACTGAGCTACGAGGAGCGGCTGATCTCACTGGAGGAAGCGCGCGTCGAAGATGAGAATGCGGCTATCCTTGCCGGCTTCATATCGTCCGCTACCCAGTCTATCAACCGGCTGGCAGCAACCGTGCAGACGGACACCTTCGCGACGTCGGTCGAGATCCTTGCGGCGGCCGAGACGATCTACCTGATCGCCAAGCGACGCTCCTACCCGCTGACGGCACACATGACCTACGCGTTTTCCAAGCTTAACATCCGCCACCAGATCGTTGCCTCGCCGAACGGGGTCGATACCGAGCTTGTCCAGTTTGCCACCCCGCGCGATGCAGCCATTGCCGCCAGTTTTTCGCCCTATGCGGCGGAGAGCCTGGCGCAAAGCCAGCTGCTGGTCGACCGCGGCGTGCCGCTCATTGCCATCACCGATTCGGCATTCTCGCCGCTCGCTGCATGCGCCACCCACTGGTTCGAAGTGGCGGAATCGGATTTTGCAGGGTTTCGTTCGCTGTCTGCTTCCATGGCATTGATCATGGCCTTCCCGGTTGCCATCGCCGAGCAGCGCAGAAAGTGGACCATGGCAAAATGCGGAAAACATAAAATGGAATAAACATTCCGAATTGACAAAATTACGGAACCGATGTTTCATTATCGGTGCACGGCGTTGGCAACGGGAGATGCCGGCGGAAATCTTGACGGAGGATATCAATGGCAAATCTCAACAACGGCGCGCGGCCGGAGCCGACGCTCGACGTCATCGCCATCGGCCGTTCTTCTGTCGATCTCTATGGCCAGCAGATCGGTTCCAGGCTCGAAGACATCGCGTCCTTTGCGAAATCCGTTGGCGGCTGCCCGGCCAACATCGCCATCGGCACGGCCAGGCTAGGGCTGAAATCAGGGCTGATCACGCGCGTTGGCGACGAGCAGATGGGGCGCTTCATCCGCGAGCAATCGGCCCGTGAGGGTGTCGCTACCGATGGCATCGTCACCGACAAGCAGCGGCTGACAGCGCTGGTGCTGCTGGCGGTAGAGGCCGAAGGCGTGTCTCCGATGATCTTTTACCGCTCCGACTGCGCCGACATGGCGCTGACGGAAGACGATGTCGACGAAGACTTCATCGTCTCCTCAGGGGCCGTACTGGTGTCCGGCACGCATTTTTCTCAACCCAATACGGAAGCAGCCCAACGCAAGGCGATCCGCATCGCCAAGGCGCATGGCCGCAAGGTGGTCTTCGATATCGACTACAGGCCCAATCTCTGGGGCCTTGCCGGCCATGCCGAAGGTTTCGAGCGCTACGTAAAGTCCGACCGCGTCACGGCCAAGATGAAGCAGACGCTCCCTGACTGCGACCTGATCGTCGGCACCGAAGAGGAAATCCTCATCGCCTCCGGCGCCGACGACGTGCTCGGCGCATTGAAGACAATCCGCGAACTGAGCGCTGCCACCATCGTCCTAAAACGCGGCGCGATGGGCTGCATCGTCTATGATGGCGCAATTTCCGACGACCTCGAAGCTGGCATCGTCGGCGACGGTTTTCCGATCGAGGTTTATAATGTGCTCGGCGCCGGCGATGCCTTCATGTCCGGCTTTCTGCGAGGCTGGCTGAAGAGCGAGCCTCTCCAGACCTGCGCCACCTGGGCCAATGCCTGCGGTGCCTTTGCCGTATCGCGGCTGCTTTGCTCGCCGGAATATCCGACGTGGGCCGAACTAGACAGCTTCCTGCAGAAGGGCAGCAGGCAGCGCGCGCTCCGCAAGGACGAAGACCTCAACCACATCCACTGGGCGACAACCCGCAAGGGTCATATACCGCTGCTGATGGCGCTGGCCATCGATCACCGCTCGCAGCTGGTCAGCGTTGCCGACGAACTCGGCGTCCCCTATGAGCAAATCAATGCCTTCAAGCGGCTCGCGGTCTCGGCAGCGGCGCGCGTTGCCGACGGGCGGCCAGGCTACGGCATGCTGATCGACGAACGTTTTGGGCGCGACGCCTTCTTCGATGCTGCCACCAAGAACTTCTCATGGATTGGCCGGCCGGTCGAATTGCCCGGATCAAAGCCACTGCGATTCGAATTTAGCCAGGATATCGGCTCGCAACTCGTGGAATGGCCTGTCGACCATTGCATCAAGTGCCTTTGCTTCTATCATCCGGACGATCCGGCGGAGCTGAAGGCCGAGCAGCAGGAGAAGCTTCGCACGCTGTTCGACGCGGCGCGCAAGGTCGGTCGCGAATTGCTGGTCGAGATTATCGCCGGCAAGAACGGACCGCTCGACGACGACACGATCTCGACGGCGATGCAGGAGCTCTACGACCTCGGCATCAAGCCGGACTGGTGGAAGCTGGAGCCGCAGGCATCGCGTGTCGCCTGGCAGAACATCGAGGCGGTGGTGACCGGCAACGATCCGCTCTGCCGCGGCATCGTGCTTTTGGGACTGGAGGCGCCGGCCGAGGAACTGCTGAAAGGTTTCGAGGCGACGCTCGCAGCACCATCGGTCAAGGGCTTTGCTGTCGGCCGGACGATCTTTGCCGAAGCAGCGCGCAGCTGGCTTGCTGGCGAGATCGACGACGAGGCGGCGATTGCCGACATGGCCGGCCGTTTCCGGCATCTGACCGAGGCCTGGCTGAAGACGCGCGGACTGTAGACGCGCGGACTGGAAAAGAAGAAAACTGGGAGGCGCCCGATGGGCAAGACGATCCGTTTGACAATGGCGCAGGCTGTCGCGCAGTTCCTGACGAAGCAAATGACCGTCATCGACGGCCAGAAGGTCCAGATCTTTGGCGGCGTATGGGCGATTTTCGGACACGGCAATGTCGCCGGACTGGGCGAAGCGCTCTACCAGATCAGGGACGAATTGCCGGTTTACCGCGCCCACAACGAACAGGGAATGGCGCATGCGGCAATTGCCTACGCCAAGACCAGCTTTCGCCAGCGCTTCATGGCCTGCACGACCTCGATCGGCCCCGGCGCACTCAACATGGTGACGGCGGCAGGCGTGGCCCATGTCAACCGCATCCCCGTACTGTTCCTCCCCGGCGACGTGTTTGCCAACCGTGCTCCGGATCCGGTGCTGCAGCAGATAGAAGATTTTGGAGATGGCACGGTTTCCGCCAACGATGCGTTCCGCCCGGTCTCCCGCTATTTCGACCGGATTACCCGGCCGGAGCAGATCATCTCGGCCCTGAAGCGCGCCATGCAGGTGCTGACCGATCCGCAGGACTGCGGTCCGGTGACACTGGCGCTTTGCCAGGATGTCCAGGCGGAAGCGTTCGACTATCCCGTGAGCCTTTTCGAGGAGCACGTCTGGACGCAGCGCCGGCCACGGCCGGATGCCGACGAACTCGCCAACGCCATTGCCCTCATCCGCAAAGCAGCGAAGCCCGTGATCATCGCCGGCGGCGGTGTCCTCTACTCGCAGGCGACCGCCGAGCTGACTTCATTCGCGGAAACCCACAGCATTCCTGTCGTCGTCACCCAGGCTGGAAAATCTGCGATCAACGAGAGCCATGCGATGTCGCTCGGCTCTGTTGGTGTCACCGGTACGTCTGCGGCCAATGCAATTGCCGAGGATGCCGACCTGATCATTGCCGTCGGCACTCGATGCCAGGATTTCACCACCGGCTCCTGGGCGCTGTTCAAGAACGACGCGCTTTCGATGGTGGGATTGAATATCGCAGCCTTTGATGCTGCCAAGCATGATTCGCATCCGCTGGTGGCCGATGCCCGCGAGGGACTGAAGGCTCTGTCGGCCGGGCTTGCCGGCTGGAAAGCCCCGGCAGCGCTCGCCGAGAGAGCAGCGCAGGAAAAGGCGCGCTGGATGGAGGCTGCCGCCAAGGCGATGGCGACGACAAACGCCACCCTCCCCTCCGACGCGCAGGTTATCGGCGCGGTGGCCAGGACGATCGGCGGCGAAAACAGCATCGTGCTCTGCGCTGCCGGCGGCCTGCCGGGCGAACTGCACAAACTCTGGCCGGCGACGGTGCCCGGCAGCTACCACATGGAATACGGATTTTCGTGCATGGGTTACGAGCTTGCCGGCGGGCTCGGCGCCAAGTTGGCGCGACCGGACAAGGATGTCGTCGTCATGGTCGGCGACGGTTCCTACATGATGCTGAATTCCGAGATCGCGACGTCCGTCATGCTCGGCATGAAGCTAACCGTCGTGCTGCTCGACAACCGGGGCTATGGCTGCATCAACCGGCTGCAGATGGCCACCGGCGGAGCCAACTTCAACAATCTCCTGAAGGACTCCTACCACGAGGTAATGCCGGCCATCGATTTCCGCGCTCATGCGGAAAGCATGGGTGCCATCGCCGTGAAGGTGTCGTCCATCAGCGAGCTCGAGCGGGCGATTGAAGCATCCCGAACGAACGACCGGACATCGGTCTTCGTCATCGATACCGATGCGCTGGTCACCACCGAGGAGGGTGGACACTGGTGGGATGTGGCCGTTCCCGAAGTGAGTTCGCGCACGGAAGTCAACGAGGCCCACAAGAACTATGTCGCCAAGCGGGCCGCACAGCGGATCGGATAGCGGACAACAGCCGGATCACATCTTGAGGAGAGCATGATGAAAGCCAAACTCGGCATGTCGCCCATCGCCTGGTGGAACGACGATCTACCGGAACTGAGCGACGACGTATCCCTGGAGGAATGCCTCAGGCAGTCGCGCAGTGCAGGATTTACCGGCATGGAAAAGGGCCGCCGTTTTCCGGACGATCCTGCCGTGATGCTGCCGATCCTTCGGTCTGCCGACGTCACGCTCTGCGGCGGCTGGTTCTCGGGCACGCTTGTAGACGAGGAGCTTGCCGCCAACAAGGATCGCATCGGGCCGATGATCGAGTTGTTCAAGGCGGTCGATGCACCCTGCATTGTCTATGGCGAAGTCGGCCGTTCCATCCAGGGCGACCGCTCCAGGCCGCTGGCCACCAAGCCACGCCTGTCCGACGACGAAATGAAGGCCTATGCACATCGTGTGACCGAGTTTGGGGAATGGTGCGCCGACAAGGGCATGCCGCTGTCCTACCACCACCACATGGCGGCCGTGGTCGAGACCGAGGCTGAACTGGACGCATTCATGCGGCATTCCGGCGAAGGCATTCCGCTGCTGCTCGATGCGGGCCACCTGGCATTTGCCGGCGGAGACGTGCTGCGCGCCATCGACAACCACCATGGCCGGATCAACCACGTCCACGTCAAGGATATCCGCAAGCCCGTGGTCGACGGACTTGATCGCAGCCGGCAGTCGTTCCTCGATGCGGTCGCACTCGGCGCCTTCACGGTGCCGGGCGACGGCTCGCTCGATTTTGGCGCCATCGTCCAGCGGCTTGCCGACTACGGATACGAGGGCTGGTTCGTGGTCGAGGCCGAACAGGATCCGCGCAATGCGCCGCCGCAACGGATGGCTGAAATTGGTCACGCTGAACTGATGCGTGTCATGACATCGGCCGGCTATACGGTTGAGACGCAGGGTTTTCCGAAGGGATGAAACGGCCGTCGTTCCTTCGCCCGTGTTTACAGGAGATCTCAAAATGACGAAGTCCCACCTGCATGTGAGCCCCAGCGGGACCACTGGCAAAGTCCATCACGTGACCCCGGAAACTGCTGGCTGGACTTATGTCGGCTTTGATCTGTACCGCCTGAAGACGGGCGAGAGCGCAGCGGGTGATACGGGTGAGCGGGAGGTCTGCCTTGTCTGGGTGAGCGGAAAAGGCAGGGCGAAAGCCGGAGATGTAGATTTCGGAGTGTTGGGCGAACGGATGAGCCCATTCGACGGCGCTCCGCATGCCCTTTACATCCCGGCCGGGTCCAGCTGGTCCGTCACGGCGGAAACGGATCTGGAACTGGCTGTGTGCTCGGCACCCGGCGGCGGCGATCACCCGGCGCGCGCCCTTCCGCCCGGCACCCATCCGGCGCTGACGCGAGGCAAGGGGACGAATGTTCGCTACGTCAACAACATCATGCCGGAAGACGATGGCGCCGCTCACTCGCTGCTCGTCGTCGAGGTGATCACGCCCGGCGGCCATACCTCTTCCTACCCACCGCACAAGCATGACCAGGACGATCTGCCAAACGAGAGCTTTCTCGAGGAGACCTACTATCATCGCCTCAACCCGCCGCAGGGCTTTGCCTTCCAGCGCGTCTATACCGACGATCGGTCGCTCGACGAGGTGATGGCTGTGGAGGATGGCGACGTGACGATGGTGCCGAAGGGCTATCATCCGTGTGCAGCATGCCACGGCTACGATCTCTATTATCTGAATGTAATGGCGGGGCCGAAACGGGTGTGGAAGTTCCACAATGCCCCGGAACATGCCTGGCTGGTGAAGGCCTGATAGCAGCTGATCTCGGCCCAAGAATGCCGAGGCAGTAAGCATTTGCGGCTTATTTGTACACATGCTTGGTTTTTTAGGGAGTCTCTTAAATCTTCATCAAGCGAAGCGTTCTATTCTGACATCATTCAACCAGCGGAGGGCAACATGCCCCTTCAGATGCACCTCATGACGAACACTGACCAGCAGCCCGCGCTTCAGGAGTTCGTTGTCGATAGACCCGGCAAAATCATCTTCGTGGGCCATCATCTCAGCACGAGCGTGCAAACGGACTGCATGATCAAGATCATGTCGCAGTCCGGCGCCACGCTCGAGGTCGGCACCGGCAACGATCTGCCCAATCACTTTTTTCTCGAGATCATCGGCATTCGCGACGAGATCGGCTGCACCCTCGTCAAGCGTGAGGGTTCGCAGGTCACCGTCAGCTTCAACATGCTGATCAATGCCGAGTTTCTACACCACGTCTTGCGTCTAAACTTCGAGGTGGGGACCTAGAACCTAGGGGCCCCGCTTGCGCTGTAGCTTAGTGCGTCAGGACCTGACGGCCTGATTCAAAGAAGCGCGGGGCCGCCGCCCCGCGCTTCTCCTTCTCCTGATGACATAGCAGCAGCCAGATGGCGCCAGACTTTGCCGACCGGGAAAGCGGTCACTGGTTTCCGCGTGACCTGAGCACCATTCTGCCCTGGCCTCGCTGGACGCCACAAGAATCCTTGCAATGTCTCGCCACACACAACGCCCAATTGCCCACACTGTTCGAATATCATTTGAGGAAAGGTAATCCGGCCGCCGCCTAACCGCGTAGGACTTTCTGAAAAGGAGCTCGACCCATGATCAAGACAGCGCTTACCGCCTACGCAGGTTGTCTCGTGACGCTGCTTGTTCTCGATGCCGCATGGCTCGGGCTTGTAGCGCGCACCTTCTATCGCGAACAGCTGGGCGACCTGATGCTGCCACAGCCGAATTTCGGGATCGCAGCACTTTTCTACCTGTTCTTCGCCGTTGCCGTCGTCATGCTCGCGGTTATGCCCGCGGTTGGCACCGGTTCGTTGACGCGGGCCCTGCTGTTTGGCGCCGTGCTCGGCCTTGCAGCCTACGGGACCTACGATATCACCAACCTTTCGACGTTGAAGAACTGGCCCGTCATGGTCAGTATCGTCGATATGGCATGGGGTACTTTTGTAACCGCTGCCACGGCAGGCGGCGGATATGCGGTTGCGCGGTATTTCTCCTGAAATCGACTGATCTGGCGGCTAAATGTCAGATTACTAAAATGCCGCCCATATGATTGACGAATGCGCAAACCCTTCGTGCGACGCTTATTTTTCAAACCGAGATGATTTCGGTAAGCACCGTCCGGGGAATACCATGCTTCGCTCAACGCATCTGGCGTCTGTCAAATCCGAGGTCTACGAGCGGAGCTTCGAGCGCTTTTTCGTCCAGCGGCCAGCACGACTGATCGCCGTCAAACCCTGCCTTACCGGCGTCTCGATGCGCAGTGCCGAGATCATCGATATCTCCCAGGGTGGCGCGACATTCCTTGTCGGCAGCACGGCGGGATTGCCTCAGCACTACTATCTCAACATCCTTGGTCTCGCCTATCGCATCGGCTGCGCCGAGACCTACCGGCATGGCGACAGGATCGGCGTTCGGTTCATCAACTTCCTGACGCCGGAGACACTGCGGCTGGTGGTGCGTGCCGACTTCATGATCGGCAACCGCGAAGCTAATGCCGCTCGGTCCATGCGTCGCTGACGCCAGCCGGCTCATCTCTTGAAACCCGGCAGCAAGCGCTTATGGTGCGGGCGACTCCAATCGCTTCGTCGGGAACTCCCAGCATGCCTGTTTTTTCGCGTTTCACACCGCTCACAAGCTCCCTGCCTTCGACCGTGCCGTTTGTCGGGCCAGAAGCTCTTGAGCGGCAGCGCGGCGTCGCTGTCAAGGCCCGGATCGGCGCCAATGAAAGCGGCTTCGGTCCCTCGCCGCGGGTGATCGAGGCGATGCGCCGGGAAGCTGGCGAGATCTGGAAGTATAACGATCCGGAAAATTTCAATCTGAAAAGAGCGCTGGCGGCGCACCTCGGAATACGGTCAGCCAACGTTGCCATCGGCGAAGGCGTCGATTCGCTGCTGGGGCTGATCGTCCGGATGATCGTTTCCGCCGATACGCCGGTGGTCACGTCCCATGGCGGCTATCCGACCTTCAATTTCCACGTCGCCGCTTTCGGGGGTAAGCTTGTCACCGTCCCGTATCTCGACGACCGCGAAAATCTGGAGGGACTGCTCGACGCAGTTCGGCGGGAGAATGCGCCGCTGGTCTATCTCGCCAATCCTGACAATCCGATGGGAAGCTGGTGGGATCAGGAAAGGGTCGTCGCCTTCGCAAAGGCCTTGCCGGAGACCTGCATGCTTGTGCTGGACGAAGCCTACAGCGAGACCGCTCCGGCATCGTCGTTGCCGCCGATAGCCGCCTTCATCGACATGCCCAATATACTGCGCACCCGCACATTCTCCAAGGCCTACGGGCTTGCCGGCGCGCGGGTCGGCTATGCGATCGGCGTTCCCGAAACCGTGGCAGCGTTCGACAAGCTGCGCAATCACTTCGGCATGAACCGGCTGGCCACGGTCGGGGCTCTCGCCGCGCTGGATGATCAGGGCTATCTCACAGAGGTCATCGGCAAGATCCACGGCGCCCAGGAACGGATTGCCATCATCGCACGCGACAACGGCCTGATGCCGCTGGCATCGGCCACCAACTTCGTGGCCATCGACTGCGGCCGCGACGCGATCTACGCGAAGGCCATTGTCGATGGGCTGTTCGATCACGGCGTCTTCATCCGGATGCCTGGCGTAGCGCCGCTCAACCGCTGCGTCCGCGTCAGCGTCGGACAGAAAGCCGATCTCGACCTTTTCGAGCAGGCCCTGCCGCAGGTCATCCAGACGCTTCGGTAATCATCGCGCGAAAAACCGCGCCGGCCTTGTCCCGGCCGGTCGCGGTAGCGCTGTTGCGTCTGCCTTTTGACATTGACGCTCCCCCTCTTTGCGAGGTTATTGTTCTTGGTATTGATCGCCTGAGGACGTTGCCTCAGTGCATGGTCATCCACTCGCGAGCGGAGCGAAGGGCTGCTGCCAGTTGCATCTTCGTCAGCGTGGCAGCGACGTCGGCGCGGAGCTCGGCGGCGCGGTCGCAGCCCTTGATGGCTGCGATGTTCAGCCACTTGTGGGCTGAGATCAGGTCGATGTCGCAACCGCGGCCGGTTGCGTACATCAGGCCCATTTCGCAAAAGATATCGGCATTTTTTTCGCCACCCATGGTGGCCATTTCAGACGTCGTCATTTCAAAGCGTGCCATCGGTTCGGTCCCTGTTTCAGCCTGTTAGTGCAATCCCTGTTTTCCGTTGGACCGTTGCCGTCTTTGCGGCTTGGTAGTCTTCCGGGTGGCGGGTTTTCCCCGCTCGTTTGATGATTTGAGTATCGCAGACGGACTTCAAAAAGCGCTTAAAATGCTTGCTTAATTTGATGCAAACAAAGTGCAAATGCTTGGTAAACTTGGGATTTTGTTAAACATCGCAGGCCTTGCGAATTAAGGACTTTGCCCGGCATTTTACGAAAAATTAGGATCTGCAAATCAACCCTTTGCTAACCCTGAATCGAGCCGCGATTGTTGGCGCGTGATTTTTTCCGGCTCGTATTTGCCTGAATTTACCGTCTTGGCGATGCGAATTGAGGCCGACCCGACAAGCTGAACGCCGGATGAACCGTCGTATCAGCCGCCGTTCAGACGAACCGTGGCAGAAAGGCGTCAGGATCAAGGGCGATCCGTTCGAACAACGGGGGAAATGGACATGGCAATTCTGGCGCGGCGCTTCACCATCATCACTTTGGTTTCCGCAGTTTTCGCCATCAGCTTTTCGGCAGCCGTCCTGCACAGCGGTGGCAGCGGTTCGCAATCGCACTTCGGCGCAAATTTCACCTGCCTGCAATCGACAAGCTCCTATTGCTCGACAGTTCAGTAAAGGGTCGCGGGCTGGCATCTTCCCGGACGCCCCAGATGGGGCAAAGAATCCTGCGGAAATCCCGGCTGCCACTGTTGCCGTCATTTGCTTGTTGGAGACAGCACTCTATAATGGCGCATGAGCAACAAATTCTCTCCGCTGGACGTATCATCACCCGAACCCTTCGCGCCCGTTACCTTTGACGATCCGGTCAAAGCTGTCGATGCTTTGACCGAGCTCTATGACAGGAACACGGCCTTCCTGATCGGCAAATTCGCCGAACTCGCCGAGGGGGAGCCGATCTCTGCTCGTTTTCGGGCGTTTTATCCGCAGGTCAGCATCGAGACCACCAGCTTCGGACATGTCGATTCGCGGCTGTCCTACGGTCACGTCACGGCGCCCGGCATCTACACCACCACGATCACCAGGCCCGTACTTTTCCGGCACTATCTCACGGAGCAGCTGGCGCTGTTGATGCGCAGCCACAACGTACCCATTGTCGTGTCCGAATCGACGACGCCGATCCCGTTGCATTTCGCTTTCGGCGAAGGGGCGCATGTCGAAGCTTCGGCCGCGACATTTGCCGACATTCCAATGCGCGATCTTTTCGATACGCCGGATCTGAACACGACCGACGACGAGATTGCCAATGGCGAATATATCCCTCCGCCCGGCCAGCCCTCGCCGCTGGCACCGTTCACCGCCCAACGCATCGACTATTCGCTGGCGCGGCTCGCTCACTACACGGCGACCAGTGCGGCCCATTTCCAGAATTTCGTGCTGTTCACCAACTATCAGTTCTATATCGACGAGTTCTGCACCTGGGCACGTGATCTGATGGCCAAGGGCGGCGAAGGCTACACTGCGTTCGTCGAACCGGGCAACATCATCACCAATGCCGGATCGAGCTCGCCTGATACCGATATCGCTTCGCCGCGACTGCCGCAGATGCCGGCCTACCACCTGAAGAAGAAAGGCCATGCCGGGATCACCATGATCAACATCGGCGTCGGCCCCTCCAACGCCAAGACGATCACCGACCACGTCGCGGTGCTTCGACCGCATGCCTGGCTGATGCTCGGCCATTGCGCCGGCCTGCGCAACAGCCAGCGGCTCGGAGACTACGTGCTTGCCCACGCCTACATGCGCGAAGACCATGTGCTCGACGACGACCTGCCAGTCTGGGTGCCGATCCCGGCACTGGCCGAGGTGCAGGTAGCGCTGGAGGCAGCGGTGGCAGAGATTACCGGCTACGAGGGTTTCGAGCTGAAGCGGATCATGCGCACCGGCACGGTCGGTACCATCGACAACCGCAACTGGGAACTGCGCGACCAGGCTGGGCCGGTCAAGCGCCTGTCGCAGGCCCGTGCCATCGCCCTCGACATGGAATCGGCAACGATCGCGGCCAACGGATTTCGCTTCCGCGTGCCCTACGGCACGTTGCTCTGCGTCTCGGACAAGCCGCTGCATGGCGAACTGAAGCTACCGGGCATGGCGACCGCCTTCTATCGGACGCAGGTCAACCAGCATCTGCAGATCGGCATCCGCGCCATCCAGAAGCTCGCTGCCATGCCGCCAGAAGCGCTGCATTCACGCAAGCTGCGTAGCTTCTTCGAGACGGCGTTCCAGTAGGAACACGCGCACCGCCCTCTTGCCCACCTGGTGAGAGAGCGGTGGTATCAGGCCAACGTTTGCACCCGGCCCTTGGACATCGCCAGTCCCAGCGCCGTACCGATGAGTGCGGAAACGATAACTAGCAGATGGCCGTTGATGCTGGCCTGTGCCAACGTGGTGAGCGACGCCTTGTCGGAGGGAGCACCGAAGGCCAGCGCACCCGCGGTAATGCCGGCGGGATAGGTGCCTACACCGCCGGGCGCGTGCACCGGCAGCACGGATGAAAGCTCGCCACCAAGAGCGCCGCCAAAACTCGCCGCAAGCGGGGTGACCTGCATAAGGCCGAGTGCCCAGGCGAGCACGAGCACCTTGACCAGCCAGTTAACGATGGTTATCAGCCAGGCGCGTGCAAAAGCGGATGCGTTTATGGGCAAGCCCCGCTCGATCTCGAGGACGACGGACTGCGCCTTTGCAGGCAGCGCCTTGGCGGCTAGCCGGACCAACGGGCGGCGCACCGCAAAGGCTGCGACCGGCAAGAGCAGGAAACAGCACCAGAGCAACCAGGCAACGGCTTCATGCGTTGATGTTACGGCGAGGCCCATGCCGGCGGCGGCGAGGAGCGCATGGAGGTCGAGCAATCGCATGACCAGCAACGCCGCGGTGCTGCGGACCAGCGGAATGCCGAATTCGGAGCGCATCAAAAGCGGAAAGCTGGTTTCGCCGGTGCGGAACGGCATCATGATGTTGAGCAGGTTGTGGATCTGCGTGACACGGAAAAGGGCTGCGAAGTGACCCTTCGTCTCGCCTGGGAAATAATCGTAGATACGCCATGTCCGCAGGAAGTACGTGCCGGTCAGCAATGTGAGGGCGACGACGATGGGCAAGAGGCCGACTTTTGCCCATTCCGCAAGGATGACGCTCCAGCCCCAGAACCATTCTATGAAGGCCGCGTAGAGCAAGACGACTCCCAGGGTCAGCAGCGTCATCCGGTTTCGAATAAACCAGGATTGTCGGGTGGCAACCATTGGACTCTTCATGTAGGAAAGCACCCGTGTGAGCTCTGGCTGACGGTACGAACTTTGCTCGCCCGGCCACCGATCATAGCGGCTTTTAGGAGAAAGTAGCGTTGCAGACAACGGCAGAGTCTAATCGGCTTCACGCGGATACCGTCAATCCAGTCGAGCTTTCGCTGGTCGTGCCTGTTTTCAACGAGGAAGACAGTGTCGGCCCGTTGATCGAGCGTATCACCCAGTCGATGGCCATTTTTCCCGGTCGCTGGGAACTGATCCTGATCGATGACGGCAGCACGGATGCGACCTTGGTCAACGCCCGGAGCTATCTTGGCCAGGAAGGCCTGATCCTGCGACTTGTCGAACTGCAGCGGAATTTCGGCCAGACGGCGGCGATGCAGGCCGGCATCGACGCGGCCACCGGACGACTGATCGCCACGATGGACGGCGACCTGCAGAACGACCCGAAAGACATTCCTGCCATGGTCGCCGAACTGGAACGCCGCGACCTCGATCTTCTCGTCGGCTGGCGCAAGGATCGCCAGGACGGACTGCTTTTGCGCAAGATCCCGTCATGGTGCGCCAATTACCTGATCGGCCGGACGACGGGCGTAAAGATACACGACTACGGCTGCAGCCTGAAGATCTACCGGACCGCGATCATCAAGCAGGTCAAGCTGATGGGTGAGATGCACCGCTTTATCCCGGCCTGGGTCGCCAGCGTGGTACCGAGTTCGCGGATCGGCGAAATGGTCGTCAGCCACCATGCCCGCGCCCATGGCAAGTCGAAATACGGCATATCGCGGACGTTCCGGGTCATCCTCGACCTTCTCTCCGTGATGTTCTTCATGCGCTACAAGGCCCGTCCCGGCCATTTCTTCGGGTCGCTCGGCCTCGGCTTCGGCGCGCTGGCGCTGGTCATCATGGCCTATCTGTTCGTCGACAAATTCATCATGGGCAACGATATCGGCACCCGGCCGATGCTGATGGTCGGCGTCGTGCTGCTTCTGGCCTCCGTACAGATGGTCACCACCGGCATTCTGGCCGAGATGATTGCCCGCAACTATTACCGCGACGACACGTCGCCAAACTACATCGTCCGGACAATCTTCGATCGGGATCATCCCCATGCATAGGCTGCTGGTCCGCAAGCCCGATACCGTGATCCTTCTTCTGGCAGCCTACTTCTGCCTCGAGTTTGTCGTCCGCATGCTCATGCCGCACAGCATGCGCTACGACGAATCCCAGCAGGCGTTCTTTTCGCAATGGCTGACGCTCGGCTACGATTCGCAACCGCCGCTGTATAATTGGCTGCAGACAGCGTTCGTTTCGGTCTTCGGCCTGTCGCTGGCGATCATTTCCGTCGTCAAGAACCTCGTGCTGTTTCTGATCTACCTGACCTATTACAAGCTCGCCCGCCTGGTGCTGGCCGACAAGCTGTTTGCCGTCATCGCCACCCTGTCGCTGCTGACCATTCCGCAGCTCTTCTGGGAGGCGCAACGCGATCTCACCCATACGGTCGCCCAGATGGTGACCATCAACCTGTTTCTCTATGGTGTCATCCGGACGCTGAAGACGCCGTCATGGACCGGATACCTGATCACCGGCGTGGCACTCGGCCTCGGCATGTTGTCGAAATACAATTTCGCACTGCTGGCCGCAGCCACCGTCGTTGCCGTGTTCCTGCACCCGCAAGGCCGCGCCCGGATTTTCGACAAGCGATTTGTCGTGACTGTGCTGATAGCACTGATCATCTTCCTGCCACACGGCCTGTGGCTGCTCCACAATTTCGACCTGGCCTCCGGCCGCACGCTCGGGATCATGGAGCAGGACGCGCCGAAGAGCCATTGGGCGAAACTCTTCCAGGGACCGCTCGAGTTTTTCAAGCTCGCCATCGTCATTTGCCTGCCGACCGCCGTCGTCTACGCTCTGGTTTTCGGGAAAGGGATGTTTGCCAGCCTGAAGATGTCGAACGAATGGACGCGTTTCCTTGCGACGATCTTCGTTGCCGTCGCGGTTCTGGTGCTGGTTCTGATTTTCGGCATCGGCATGACTGCAATGCGCGACCGCTGGCTGCTGCCGTTTCTCTTCCTGCTGCCGATCTACCTTTGCCTCAAGATGGAGATTGCCGGGCTGCGTGGCGAGGACTTTGCCAAGCGTTTCGTCTACATTCCGATTGCGCTGATGTTGCTCATCCCGACAGCCCTGCTGACCCGCGTGACCGTGCCGGGCCTGTTCGGCACCTATGAAGCCTACAATGTTCCCTATGCCGATTTTGCCAGCCAGATTGTCAGCACAGAAGGCAGGACGCCGGGGCTTGTGATGACGGACGACTGGCTTCCGGCCGGCAACCTCAAGCTCCAGTTTCCTGACGTGCCCGTCATGTCGCGGTTTTTCGGCAACCTGACGCTGCCCTACCAGTGGACGGCAGAGCGACCGGTGCTGCTCGTCTGGCTGCCGAAGAAGGGGCGTGATGCCATGCCGCCCGTTCTTGCCGAATGGGTCAGCACCTCGCTCGGACCGCAATATGTAAACGCGGTCGTTCGCCAGGCGGATGTCGGCTACATCAACGGCAAGCCCGGTGACACGGCACATTTTGCCTATGCCTGGATCTATCCTCAGTAACGACTTCCGCCATCCACTCTTCAAAACTCGGAGGCAAGCCATGGCTGCAAGCGATCAAACCAAGCCCGCGCATGTCAATCTTGCTCCGTGGGACATCAAGAGGTCGAGCTACTCGCTGCGCGATCGCTGGCTGACGGTCAGGGCCGACGATTGCGTGACATCCGAAGGCGTCGAAATCGCTCCCTATTATGTCCTCGAGTATAGCGACTGGGTTCAGGTCGTGGCGATCGATACCGAGGACAATATTCTTTTGCTCAGGCAATATCGTCATGCCTTAGGCCGTATCTCGCTGGAATTGCCTGGCGGTGCTATTGATGCTGAAGATGTCAACCCGGTGCAGGCGGCGCAGCGTGAACTGCGGGAAGAAACCGGATTTTCGGCGGCGGAGTGGCTGCCGGTGGCGTCTTTGTCCCCGAACCCGGCAACCCATACCAATCTCTGCCATATCGTTCTGGCGCTCGGAATGGAATGCAACTCGCTTCCGGATAACAATCCGACAGAGCGGACCGAGATCGTTCGAGTACCTATTCGCGAAGCTATCAGGATGATGCTGGCTGGAGACATGATCCAGGCCATTCATGTCGCAGCCCTGACGCTTGCTCTGCACAAGGCAGGGAAATGGATCGTCTGACCAGGATGGTCGGTTCAGGCGGTGGTTCCTGGCCAGACAGCATCCAGCGCCAGACGTGCAATGCCTACCATCGTGTCGACCTCTTCGCGGCTGATGATCAGGGAGGGCGAGGCTAGCATGCGGTCGGCGGTGGCGCGCAGGACGAGGCCGTTGGCCAGCGCGTGATTGCGAACCATGGCGCCGACGGCATCCGGCTTGTCGAAGCGGCGGCGCGTGGTCTTGTCAGCGGCAAGCTGCAGGGCGCCCATCAGTCCGACGCTGACGGCTTCGCCGACCATAGGGTGATCGGCAAGGTTTCCCCATTTTGCAGCGAAATAGGGGCCAATGTCATAGCGCACGCGCTCGACGAGATGCTCGTCCTCGATAATGCGCAGGTTTTCGAGTGCGGCGGCAGCGCAGACGGGATGGCCGGAATAGGTGAAGCCGTGGTTGAATTCACCGACGTCGTTGATCAGCACATCGGCAACGCGGTCTCCAACCAGCACGCCGCCAATTGGCAGATAGCCTGATGAAAGGCCCTTGGCGATGGGTGCAAGGTCCGGCGTGAAACCGTAGTGCTGGAAGCCGAACCATTCGCCGAGGCGCCCGAAGCCGCAGATCACCTCGTCTGAAACCAGCAGGATATCGCGTGCCTTGCAGATCCGATCGATCTTCGGCCAGTAGGTCGAGGGCGGTATGATGACGCCCCCCGCGCCCTGTATCGGTTCGGCAACGAAGGCGGCAACGTTGTCGTCGCCGAGCTCGTCGATCTTCTCCTCAAGCTCGCGTGCCACCTTGAGCCCAAAGGCCTCCGGCGTCAGATCGCCGCCCTCGGCGTACCAGTAGGGCTGCCCGATATGGACGATCCCCGGGATCGGCAGGTCGCCTTGCTCATGCATGTATTTCATGCCGCCGAGGCTGGCGCCGGCGACAGTCGAGCCGTGGTAGCCGTTGCGGCGCGCGATGACGATCTTCTTGGAAGGTTTGCCGAGAGCGCTCCAGTAAACGCGCGCCATGCGAAACCATGTGTCGTTCGCCTCGGAACCGGAGTTGGTGAAGAAGATGTGGTTGAAGTTGGGCCCGGCGTGGGAGCAGACCTTCTCGGCAAGCAGGGTTGCCGGCGTGGTGGTCGTGCCGAAGAAGGTGTTGTAATATGGGAGTTCGTTCATCTGCCGTGCGACTGCATCGGCGATCTCCCTGCGTCCGTATCCGATGTTGACGCACCAGAGGCCGGCAAAACCATCAAGGTACCTCTTGCCGAGGCTGTCGAAGATATGGACGCCCTCGCCCCGCTGGATGATGCGCGCGCCTTCGGTATTCAGCTTCCCGGTATCGGCGAAGGGATGCAGGTGATGGGCTGCATCGATGGCGGCGAGATTGGACAAGGGTTTCGTCTCGGTCATCGTCTGCAAATCCTTCGGAATTGAAAGGCCGGGCTTGATCGGCTACGACCATGGCTGGGCATCCGGGGATTTTCAAGAGCATGACGGTCGGGACCGCAAAAGACGACACGCTGGACGCTGCGGCTCGCATCGAGGTGCTGACCGTCGACATGAACGGCCGGCTGCGCGGTAAGCAGATCCCGCTTTCGGCGGAGAAAAAGGTCTGGGCCGGCGACGTGCGCCTGCCGCTGTCAACTCAGACGCTGGATATCTGGGGTTGCGACAATGATGAGTTGAACGGCTTGTCGATGACGATCGGCGATCCCGACGGAAGCTGCATCGCAGATCCGCGTACCCTGGCACCTATGCCCTGGGCACCGGCAGGATCCTGCCAGGTGCTGGCGACGATGCATGAGCTGGGTGGCGGGCCGAGCTTCATGGATCCGCGTGCCATCCTTGCCGCCGTTGTCGAGCGCTATCGGCTGATGGGGCTGACGCCGGTGGTCGCGACGGAGCTGGAGTTCTACCTGCTGGCGGCGGATTGGCGCGAGACTGGCATTCCGTCGCCGCCCGCGGCCCTCACCTATCGTGGCGAACCGGACGGCTTTCAGCTCTACGACATGGATGCCGTCGACCTGCTTGGCGATTATCTCGAGACGCTGCGCGCCTATGCCCGGGCGCAGGGCCTGCCCGCAGATGCGACGACTGCCGAGTTCGGGCCGGGCCAGTTCGAAGTGAACCTGCTGCACAGGCCCGACGCTCTGGCTGCCGCCGATGACTGCATCGGCCTGAAAAGAATCGCGGCCCAGGCGGCAAGACAGCATGGGTTGAAAGCGACCTGCATGGCCAAACCCTATACCGAACATGCCGGCTCCGGACTTCACGTCCATGTCAGCATTCTCGACAAGGATGGCCGCAATATTCTTGACGCCGAGGGCGGTGACCCAACCAAGTTGAAATCTGTGTGTGCCGGGTTGCTGCGTACGATGAAGGAAGCGCAACTGGTATTTGCACCTTTTGCGAACTCCTATCGCCGCCTCCAGCCGGGATCGTTTGCACCGGTCGACATCGACTGGGGTTACGATCATCGCGGCACGGCGCTGCGTATTCCGGAAAAAAACGGTGCCGGCGCTCGCATCGAGCACCGCGTTGCCGGCGCGGATGCCAATCCCTATCTCGCAATTGCCGCGATCCTCGGCGGCATGCTGGGCGGCCTGACGGAAGATCTGGACCCCGGGCCTGAGGCCACCGCCGCTGCGCCCGCTATCGGCGCATCGAAGCTGACCCATGATTTCCTGACAGCCGTGGAGCGCTTTCGTGCCTCTGCCTTCACAAGGGAGATTTTTGGCGACAGATACCAGACAATGTTTGCGGACACGAAGGAAAAGGAAGCCATCCATTTTTTGCGCAGCGTTTCGGATCTCGACTACCGGACATATCTGCCGCGCATATAGTCCACTTGCTCAGACCGGAGGCGCCTCGGTACTCTGCTCGACGGAAACGCGGCTTGCCGTTCCCTGGGCAACCATGACCTTCAGCTCGCGCGGATGGAGTTTCAGCTCCACATCGCGCTCAAGCCGCAACAGTTCGCCGTCGATCACGCAATGAGCCCTGGACCTCATCTTCGGATAGTGCAGGTGCAGCGACTGCGTGTGCATGACCATGACATCTACGTTGTCGCGGAATTTGCCGCGCAGCATGTCGAAGGCCAGCCGGGTTACGCCCAACGGTTTCATCGGCTTGGCAAGATAGAAACCAAGTGTTCCGGTCGTCAGGTCGTCTGCGTAGAGCAATGCATTCTGTCCGAACGGGTTGTTCGACACGGAGACGGCGGACACGTGACGGCGCTCTTTCTTGCCGTCAATATCGAACTCGACATCGAACTCCGGTGGATTGAAGACAACGCCGAGGGCTGCACGCATGCTGGCCGACATCTTGCCGATCCGCGAGCTGAAGGTGAAGGAATTGCGATAGCGCACCAGGCGCGCGTGCATTCCGGCAGAATACTGGTGGATGAAGGGCCGGCCGTTGGCGCTGCCGATATCGACTGCATCGACCTCGCCGTTGGCGATCACATCGAGCACTTGCCAGATATCCAGCGGAAGTTGAAGAGAGCGGGCAAAGAGGTTCATGGTACCGGCCGGCACAACGCCGAGTGCAATCTTGTTTTTCCAGGCGACGGAAGCCGCCGCCGAAATCGTGCCGTCGCCACCGCCGGCAATGATGCCCTCGATGTCATCGCGCCGCGCCGCGCGTTCCATGGCGGGCACGATTTCCTTTCCGGACACCACCTGACATTCGAAGTCATGGCCGGCGTCGCGGAAAACCTTTTCCGCATGGATACGGTAGGCATTCATGTCCGTTGTCCGGAATGTGCCACCGTCTTGGTTGAAAAGTCCGATAAGCTTCATAGAGGATCCCGGTTTCCTCATTTCGGACCGCCGATATCAGACAGCCCATGCAATTCTCTCGCTAAGATGGCCTGTCGTCGAGCAAAATCAAGACAATCCCGTCACTGCAACGTGAAGAAAGGTGAGCGCCGGTCGTTGACATACGTATGCACAACCGCCCGTGCTGCGGTGCGAAAAACGCAGGGGACGCGGCTATCCTTTTGATTCATATTCACCGCGAGGTGCGTCGCGCCATCCCAAATTTTCCGATCTGTGACCGGGGCTGGCGTCAAGTTAACTGGCGCTGCAAAAAGCCTCCTGCAGCCAGCCTATCTGGAGCTTCCGTGACCGACCTTGTCATCGACAACCTCGATCCGCCATCCACAGTCGAAGCTCCGTCGAGCACTGCCGTCGCACTTGTCATGCTGGCACTTGCCATGGGCGGTTTCGGCATCGGTACCGGCGAGTTCGTCATCATGGGACTGCTTCCCAATGTCGCCGATACATTCCATGTGACGACGCCGGAAGCAGGATATGTCATCAGCGCCTATGCGCTTGGCGTCGTCATCGGCGCGCCGGTGATTGCGGTGCTGTCGGCCAAGCTTGCCCGGCGGACATTGTTGCTGCTGCTGATGACGGTGTTTGCCGCCGGCAACATCATGAGCGCTTTCGCGCCGACGTTTGCAAGCTTCACGCTGCTGCGTTTCCTGACCGGTCTGCCGCATGGAGCCTATTTCGGGGTTGCAGCCCTGGTGGCTGCCTCCATGGTGCCGATCCATCGGCGTGCACGGGCTGTCGGACGCGTCATGCTCGGGCTCACCATCGCGACGTTGATCGGCACGCCGATCGCCACGTTCCTCGGGCAGCTGCTCGACTGGCGGGCCGCATTCATGATGGTTGGGGGCCTCGGCGCCCTGACGGTCCTGCTGATCGCCTTGTTCCTGCCGAAAGACAAGGTTGCCGAGGGCGCCAGCGTTCTGCGCGAACTCGGAGCTCTGGTGCGCGTCCAGGTCTGGCTGACGCTCGCCATCGCTGCCGTCGGCTTCGGCGGCATGTTCTCGATATTTACCTACATCGCCTCGACGACAACGGATGTCGCCCACCTCTCGGTGGGAATGATCCCGGTCGTGCTGGCGCTATTCGGCATCGGCATGAATGTCGGCAATGTCGTCGGCTCGCGGCTCGCCGATATCTCGCTGAAGGGCACAATCGGCGGCATGCTGGCTTTCAATGTCGTCATCATGACGCTGTTTTCGATGACTGCTGCCGATCCCGTCATGCTGTGCGTCTGCACCTTCCTGATCGGATGCGGCTTTGCTGCCTGTCCTGCCGTCCAGACCCGGTTGATGGATGTGGCAGCCGATGCCCAGACGCTGGCCGCCGCCTCCAATCACTCGGCCTTCAACGTCGCCAACGCGCTCGGCGCATGGCTGGGCGGCATTGCCATCGCCTGGGGCTACACTGCGGCTGCCACCGGCTATGTCGGCGCCATCCTTTCGGTCGGTGGCCTCGCGGTATTCGGCATATCCGTTGCGCTGGAGCGTAAGGCCGGGATCGTCTAGCCTCATCCTCCCAGGACATTCACGGCGCACTTTGACGGCCTCGATAGAGCCCAACTCGGACGATGCTCCTTGCGTTGCCGATTGACGATGCGCATCTAACGTGTTTCGCTACAAACACAGGAGTCCCCCATGCGCGCCGTCGCTTATCAGAATCCAATGCCGATCGCAGCCGAAAGCGCACTGATCGACGTCGACCTGCCAATGCCGGTAGCCAGCGGACGGGATCTGCTCGTCGAGATCAAGGCCGTTTCCGTGAACCCCGTCGATACCAAGGTCCGTGCCGGCGTGACACCCGAGGGCGGCCAATACAAGGTTCTCGGATGGGATGCGGCCGGCATCGTCAAGGCGACGGGTCCGAAGGTCAGGATGTTCAAGCCGGGAGACGAGGTCTACTACGCCGGAGCCATCGATCGCGGCGGCTCGAATGCCGAATTCCATCTGGTGGACGAGCGCATCGTCGCTCTGAAACCGAAAAGCCTCGATTTCGCAGCCGCTGCGGCACTGCCGCTCACCGCCATCACGGCTTATGAGACACTGTTCGACCGCCTTAAGGTGCAGGACACGGTTCCAGGTGCTTCGCGGACGATCCTGATCATCGGCGGTGCCGGCGGCGTCGGCTCGATTGCCATACAGCTGGCGTGCACGCTGACGGACCTGACCGTCATTGCCACCGCGTCGCGTCCTGAAACGCAAAGCTGGGTCCGGGAACTCGGCGCTCACCATGTCATCGACCATTCCAAGCCGTTGGCGCCACAGATCGAGGCACTGGGTCTTGGAGCACCGGCGTTCGTGTTCTCGACGACCAATACCGGAAAGCACCTTGCCGACATCGCCGAAGCGATCGCTCCGCAGGGTCGCTTTGCGCTGATCGATGACCCCAAGACGCTCGATATCATGGCATTCAAGCGCAAGTCGATCTCGGTTCACTGGGAGCTGATGTTCACGCGCTCGCTGTTCCAGACTGCCGACATGATCGAGCAGCACAACCTTCTGACCGAGGTGGCAGGGCTTGTGGACACCGGCAGGGTGCGCACGACCTTGACCGAAACGCTCGGCACCATCAACGCTGCCAACCTCAAAAAGGCACATGCGATGCTGGAAAGTGGCGCGACGAAGGGCAAGATCGTACTGGCAGGATTTTAAAGGTTTCAAGGCTTTCTAGCAAAATGTGAAGACAGGGGAGCCGAGTCACTACGCGGCTTTCCTGTCTTAAATTGCAGACGCCATCCCGCACCTCAACCCAACGATGCAGTTTTTCACTGTCGTGAAAAAAGCGATGCAGCAACAGGTCCAAGCCCCTATCGCGCTTGACTTTTCGGGCATTTGGCGCGATTTCTCGCGGCGTGGAGGTCAATGACATCCATGCCGATCAACCGGAGTCATCTCACGATGCCTAGCGACAGTAGCAGTCGATTGCCTATGCCGTCAGCGGCCTTCGTGCAGTAACCGACTCCTGTCGGCTCGCCACGATCCGCCGCTGCGGCGGATCGACAGAAAGGCGAGCTCATGAACCTTAACAGCTTACCCGTTCGGGCCGGCCACGCCGCCCTTAACCTCCTGCACGAAACGCGCGGCATCACCACCGCAGAGCGCGTCGAACGGCTCAATGCCCTCGACGTGAGAGAGGCAGCCGCGACACTGGCGACATTGTCGCTGCAGAAGGCGGTGCATGTCCTCAACCAGCCGGAGCTGCACAACGCGGCCGACATCGTGACCGCGATGCCGCCGGAGCATGCGGCAAAGTTGCTCAACGCCACCGCCAACGACCGCGTTGCCGACATTATCCTCGAAATGGACGAGGATGTCCGGGATGCCCTCGTCGCGCGGCTGGACCTTGCGACGCAACAGGCGATCAAGGCCCTGATGGGCTATCCGCCACGCACGGCGGGTGCCATCATGACGACGGAGTATGTGAGCGTGCCGGACGACTGGACCGTCGGCCAGGCGCTGCAGCACGTCCGCCAGGTGGAGCGCTCCCGCGAGACCGTCTACGCCATCTACGTGCTCGACAGCCTGACACATGCGTTGACCCATGTTGTCACACTGCGCCGGCTGATCAATGGTGAGAACGACGCGTCGATCCTCACGGTTGCCCAGATGGGCGAACCGGTGACGGCGTATCCGCTGATGAGACAGGAGGATGTCGCGCGCCTGATCCGCAAGCACAACCTGCTGGCGCTGCCGATCGTCAACGACGAACAGAAGATGCTGGGGATTGTCACGGTCGACGATGTCATCGACACGATGATTGCCGACACCACGGAGGACGCCCAGAAATTCGGCGGCATGGAAGCACTCGGCAAGCCTTACATGCAGATCAGCTTCACCGGCATGATCCGCAAGCGCGCCGGCTGGCTGGCGGCACTGTTCCTCGGCGAAATGCTGACTGCAAGTGCCATGCAGCATTTCGAGGGTGAACTGGAAAAGGCGGTCGTGCTGACGCTGTTCATCCCGCTGATCATGAGCTCCGGCGGCAATTCCGGCTCGCAGGCGACGTCGCTGATCATCCGGGCGCTGGCGCTCGGCGAACTCAAGCTTTCCGACTGGTGGAGAGTACTCCTGCGCGAATTGCCGACCGGCATCACGCTCGGCGCAATTCTCGGGCTTGTCGGCTTCGTCCGTATCGTTGCCTGGCAGCAGCTGGGGTTGTTCGACTATGGACCGCACTGGCAGCTGGTGGGGCTGACGGTGTTCGGTGCGCTGATCGGCATCGTCACTTTCGGCTCGATTTGCGGCTCGATGCTGCCGTTCATCCTGCAGAAGATGCGGCTCGATCCCGCCAGCGCCTCGGCGCCGTTCGTGGCGACGCTGGTCGATGTCACTGGGCTGGTGATTTATTTCACCGTTGCCCTGGCGATCCTCAGCGGCACCCTGCTCTGATGCCTGTCAGGCGGGCGGCTACCGCCCGCCAATCATCGGCGGATTGCACTCGACGTGCAAACCATCAGTTAAAACGCAGGATCATGGCCACACGCCGGTCTGCACCCATGCCGACGGAGACTTCGTTGTGCAGCGCTTTGCGCAGTTCAGGGACAAGGTCGCTGTCGACGATTTCCGAAAACCCCAGCCGGGCATAAAAAGGCGCGTTGAAAGGCACCAAACGATCCGTCGTCAGCGTCACGCCGCGCAGGCGACTGGCGCGGGCGGTTTCGATGGCTGTTGCCATCAGACGCCGGCCGACGCCCTTGCGTTGCCAGGCACGTGCAACGTCTACCTCCTGAATATAAAGCGTTTCGTCGCTTTGCGTGCCAGCGAGAAAGGCTACCGGCTGGTTCTCCTTGTCTGCGGCAACGAACAGCAGATCGTCGTCCAGCGATTGCCGCAGCAGGCTCTCCGGCAAGGCATGGGCTTCGCGGCCTCCACCACGCGCATCCGCAAGCGTTGCGAAGGCATCGAGTTCGATTTCCGTCAGCCGTGGCAACTCCTCAAGCCGGGCCAGCCGGATGATGAAGCTGTCGGCCGGATCTCCCGCCATCCCGGCGCTCCTCACATGTTCGGATAGACCGGCCCCTCACCACCCTGCGGCGGCACCCAGTTGATGTTCTGGTTCGGGTCCTTGATGTCGCAGGTCTTGCAGTGAACGCAGTTCTGGGCGTTGATGACGTAGGTTTCCGTTCCGTCCTTCTCTACCCATTCATAGACACCGGCGGGACAGTAGCGCGTCGAGGGGCCGGCGTAGATGTCGTGTTCGGAGGATTTCTGCAGCGCCATGTCTTTGACCTGCAGGTGGACCGGTTCGTTTTCCTCGTGATTGGTGTTCGACAGGAAAACGGACGACAGGCGGTCAAAGGTCAGCACGCCATCCGGACGCGGATAGTCGATCTTCTTGTGCTTTGCCGCAGGTTCCAGCGAAGCGGCGTCGGTCTTGCCGTGATCGACGGTGCCGAAAAACGAGAAACCGAACAGCGAGTTGGTCCACATGTCGAGGCCGCCGAGCGCGACGCCGAGCACGGTGCCGAACTTCGACCATAGCGGCTTGACGTTGCGCACCCGCTTCAGGTCCTTGCCGATGTCGCTGCTGCGCCATTCGTTTTCGATCTCGATAACTTCGTCATTGGCACGACCGGCGGCAATCGCAGCGGCAATATTGTCAGCCGCCATCATGCCGGACAGCACCGCATTATGGCTGCCCTTGATGCGTGGAACATTGACGAAACCGGCCGAGCAGCCGATCAGCGCGCCGCCCGGAAAGGTCAGCTTCGGCACCGACTGCCAGCCGCCCTCGGTGATGGCGCGGGCGCCGTACGAAAGGCGCTTGCCACCTTCGAACGTGCCGCGGATGGCAGGATGGGTCTTGAAGCGCTGAAACTCTTCAAAGGGATAGAGATAGGGGTTCTTGTAGTTGAGGTGGACGACAAAACCGACGGCCACAGTGTTGTCTTCAAGATGGTAAAGGAATGAGCCGCCGCCAGTCTTCATGTCGAGCGGCCAGCCGAAGGAATGCTGCACCAGCCCCTGCTTGTGGTTCTCGGGCTTCACCTGCCACAGTTCCTTAATACCGATGCCGAACTTCTGCGGCTGGCGATCCTTTGACAGGTCGAACTTGGCGATCAGTTGCTTCGCCAGCGAACCGCGCACGCCCTCGCCGATCAGCACGTATTTGCCGAGCAACTCCATGCCGCGTGTGAAATTCGGGCCGGGCTCGCCATTCTTCTCGACGCCCATGTCGCCGGTGGCAACGCCGATAACGGCACCGGCGCTATTATAGAGTACCTCTGTCGCGGCAAAGCCGGGGTAAATCTCGACCCCGAGCCCCTCTGCCTTCTCGGCCAGCCATCGACAGACGAGGCCGAGGGAGACGATGTAGTTGCCGTGATTGCTCATCAGTGGCGGCATCAGGAAATTCGGCAAGCGGACAGAGCCGGCAGGGCCAAGCAGCATGAAATGGTCGGCTTTGACTTCCGTCTTGAAGGGATGCCCCTCCTCTGCACGCCAGCCCGGCAGCAGGCGGTCAATGCCGACAGGATCGACTACAGCTCCGGACAGGATATGCGCGCCGACCTCGGCGCCTTTTTCCAGCACGACGACGGTCAGGTCCGGATTGACCTGCTTCAGGCGGATAGCAGCCGACAGACCGGCCGGACCGGCGCCGACGATGACGACGTCGAATTCCATGCTTTCGCGTTCCGGCAGTTCCATTGCATCGGTCATTGCGTCGTCTCCACTTGGCCGTGCGCGCGGCCCTGTCCCCGTTTTGTCTTATCTCTTGTCAAAACGGAATGGGATTGTCGAGCCGGGATGCGACGCTGGCTCCCCCAATTCGCACAATCGACCGTGAGCCGAGCTTTCATGCCGTGGGCAATGGACAGACGGAAAAGACAGCGCATTTTTCTTCTACGCCGCCAGCAGCCGCTCTATATGAGGAGCATCGGCACAGGCCATCGAAAATGAAGGACGACCACAATGGATCTCGGCATCAAGGGAAAACGCGCACTCATCCTGGCGTCCTCGAAGGGACTTGGACACGGTATTGCCGTTGCGCTGGCGCGCGAAGGCACTGACGTGCTCCTCTGCGGTCGCAGCGGCGAAAGGCTGGCGGCGAACTGTGCGGCCATCAATGCCGAGGGAAATGGCAAGGCCTCCTGGCTGCAAGCTGATCTCGCCCATCCCGACTTCGTCAAAACACTCACCGAGGGAGTTGCGGAAAAGCTCGGCGGCCTCGACATCCTCGTCAACAACAGCGGTGGCCCTACTCCCGGCACCACCGAGGAGATGACCGCTGAGAACCTCGAGAGCTACTTTGTTACCATGGTGGCGCGCATCATCACCCTCACCAATGCGCTGCTGCCGGCCATGAAGGCGCAGGGCTGGGGTCGTATCCTGACCGTTGCATCATCCGGGGTCATCGAGCCGCTGGCTAATCTGGCTCTTTCCAACACTATGCGTCCGGCGCTTGCCGGCTGGAGCAAGACGCTGGCAAGCGAAGTTGCGAGCTACGGAGTGACCTCGAACATGCTGCTGCCGGGCAGCATCGCAACCGACCGTCTCGACGACCTCGACGGCGCAGCGGCAAAGCGTACGGGCCGTCCGATGGAAGACATTCGTGCCGAAAAGCAGGCACGCATCCCGGTCGGGCGCTACGGGCGGGTCGACGAATTCGCGGCGACGGCGGCCTTCCTCTGCAGCGAGCCGGCAAGCTACATCACCGGCTCGATGATCCGTTGCGACGGCGGAGCTGCGCGCTCCGTCTGATCGCGGATACCGAACCCGACATCGATCGCCGGGTTCGGACTGCTCTCAGTCTTGGAGACGATTAAGGTAAGTTAGGACTGTTGAGGCGACAACGCGCCTGCTGCAATCAGCGGAGGCATGTGTGAGCAATGAGAAATCGGGGGATGTAATTCCGGAGGGATTGACTGCCTTTTGGCATGCCGGGCGGCCCGAAGCTTTCCAAGTGTTAATTTTTCCCCGGAAATAACTGTGATAGATTGCCCGCCAATGGTTCGCCAGCCAAGATGAACTGAACGTATTCCAATGGTGCTGTAACGGAAATGTGAAATGTTACTCCGGCGCTGTTATCTTTGCGTTGGTTTCATTGCACATCTTCGGGCGCTTACTTGTGAAGTCGTTCCTGACCGGTAGCACATATGAAGAAATTCTGGATCACGCTGTGTCTCGTCATTGTCGCAGGTGCGGCGCTTTGGACTTACCGGGAACGTCTTCCTTATGTTTCTGCCCTGCTTGGAAAGGGCTCCACGTCGCCCGCAAGCGCCAGCACGGCCGAGAATGGCAATCGCAAGAAGTCAGGCGCGCCAGTCGTCGTCAAAACCGTTGCTGCAGTCGAGACGACCCTGCCGATGGATGTGACGGCCACGGGATGGGTGGTGCCGGTCGATTCGACGACCATAGCCGCGCAGGAAAGCGGCGTGATCACGCAGATCGTCGCGCAGGATGGAGCAACGGTAAAGGCCGGCGACCTGATTGCCAAACTCGATCCACGCACCGCGCAGGCCACCGTCGACAAGGACAAGGCGGTGTATGCCAAGGACCAGGCAACGCTGGCCCAGACAGAATCGGCGCTGACCCGCGCGATGAACCTTTTGAGCAGCAAGGCGGGCACCCAGGCAACGGCGGACGAGGCGCAGGAGGCGCGCGACGCAGCTGTGGCGACTGCTGCAGCCGACAAGGCGCAACTTGCGTCGGACGAGGTGCTGTTGGAGCACACCGATATCCGTGCGCCTTATGACGGACGGCTCGGCGACATCTCTCTCAGCCTCGGCGCTTATGTAAGCCCCGGCACCTCCATCGTCACGATCACCAAGTACGATCCTGCCTTTATAAAATTCAATTTGCAGGAAACCAGTCTGCGCCAGTTGCAGGAGGCGCTCGCGGCTGGTCCGGTTCCCGTCAGCACCGTTCCGCGCTCCGCCAAGGGTAAGCCTCGCCAGGGAGAAGTCAGCTTCTTCGATAACACGGTTGATTCCGCCTCGGGCACAATCATCGTCAAGGCAAAATTCGACAATGCCAATGGGGCGCTGTGGCCCGGAAGATCGGAAAACGTCTCCGTGCACTTCTCGGACAAGGAACCGCTGATCGTAGTGCCGACGGTCGCCGTGGCGCCAGGCCCGGACGGCTTTATTGCGTTCGTGGTCGGCAAGGACAGCAAGGTTCACGTCACGCCGGTAACTGTCGCGCGCGCCAACGGCGACCGCACAGCCGTGGCCAAGGGCCTCGCCGTCGGCGATCACGTCATCATCGAGGGCCAGTCGCAAGTGACGGACGGCCAGACGATCAAGGAAGAGTTCAGCGACGGCTCGGCGCAGAAGGTTGCATCCGCCGCTGACGGGAAGGCCGAAAACTTTGCGGTCGGAGCCCAGCCATGATCCCGCTTTTTTGTATCCAGCGTCCGGTCGCAACTACCCTGATCGCGATCGGCGTGGTTCTGGCCGGACTTGCCGGCTACCAGCTGATCCCGGTCGCAGCCCTGCCTCAGGTCGATTTCCCGACTATCAACGTTTCCGCCCAGCTGACCGGCGCTTCGCCGCAGACCATGGCGACATCGGTGGCGACGCCGCTGATCAAGCAGTTCGAGACAATTCCGGGCATCAGCGAAATCAGCTCGACCAATTCGCTCGGCAACACCAGCATCGTCCTGCAGTTCGATCTCAACCGCAGCATCGACGCTGCGGCCGCAGACGTCCAGGCGGCGATTTCCACGGCAACGCGGCAGCTGCCGAACAATTTGACGACGCCGCCAAGCTATCGCAAGACCAACCCGGCGGACGCACCTGTCATGCTGATCGCCGTGCAGAGCGATACCCTGCCGCGCAGCAAGCTCGACGATATCGCCGAGAACATCATTTCCCCATCGCTGTCGACATTGCCGGGCGTCGCGGAAGTGACGGTCAACGGTGCTCAGACTTATGCCGTGCGGATCGGCGTCGACCCCGACAAGCTGCTTGCCCGGGGCATCGGCATCGACACCGTCAATTCTGCGGTGGTCAACGCCAACAGCCAGGTGCCTGTCGGCACACTGCAGAACTCTGCGCAAAGCATGACCATCAATGCGGATACGCAGCGCACCAACGCCGCGCAGTTTCGCACGCTGGTCATCGCCAATCCCAACGGTGCGCCTATTCATCTGAGTGACGTTGCCAATGTTCAGGACAGCGTCGAAAACCAGAATATCGGTAGCTGGTATGACGGCAGCAGGGCCATCATCCTGTCGATCCAGCGCCAGCCCGATGCCAATACCGTCGATGTCGTCGACGAGATCAACAAGACGCTGCCGAAGCTGCATGCCGAGATGCCGGCATCGGTGAAGACGGTTGTCATGAACGATTCAGCCGCACCGATCCGGGAAGCGATCGGCGACGTCAAATTTACGCTGGCACTGACAATCGGGCTCGTGGTCCTCGTCATCTACCTTTTCACTGGCCACGTGATGGCGACGATCATTCCCGGGCTGGCGGTTCCGCTGTCGCTGGTTGCAACATTCGGCATGATGTATGTGCTCGGCTACAGCGTCGACAACATCTCACTGCTCGGGTTGACGATAGCGGTCGGGCTTGTGGTCGACGACGCCATCGTCATGCTGGAAAACATCCTCAGGCATGTCGAGAACGGCATGCCGGTGCGCCAGGCGGCCATCCAGGGCTCGGCGGAAGTCAGCTACACCATTATCTCGATGTCGATCTCGCTGATCGCGGTGTTCATCCCCATCCTGCTGATGGGCGGCGTCGTCGGGCGTATTTTCAACGAATTCGGCATGGTGGTGGCAATCGCCATCGTCTCGTCGGCAATCGTCTCGCTGACCGTGACGCCCATGCTAGGCTCGCGCCTGTCGAGCGGCCACAGTCATCCGCCGTATCCCGTTCGCCTTTTCAACAGGGGCTTCAACTGGACCGAGCGCAACTACGACAAGGGCGTTGCCTGGTGCCTGCGCAACCGCGCCATGGTGCTCGGCAGCTTCCTTGCCTCCGTGGGGCTATCGATCTACCTGTTCATGACCCTCCCAGCGAGCTTCTTCCCGACCGAAGATATCGGCCGCCTGCAGATTTCGACGCGCACCCGGCAGGATATTTCCTTTGCTGCGATGCGTGACCTTCAGAGCCAGGCTGCGGCACTGATCGAAAAGAACCCGGCTGTCGAACATGTCATGTCGATCGTCGGCGCCAGCGCCCGCCAGACGCTGAACAACGGCACGATGTATGCCCAACTCAAGGATAAGAAGGATCGTCCGCCGCTCAACCAGACGCTTCGGGAAATGCGGGCCGCCGTGGCGACAATCCCGGGCATCCAGGTGTTCATCAATCCGCAGCAGAGCCTGCGTTTCGGCGGACGACAGACGGCCAGCCAGTATCAGCTGGTGGTACAGGCCCTCAGTGCCGACCTGACAAATACCTGGGCCAACAAGCTACTGGTGGAGATGAAGAAGGATCCGCGCTTTACCGACGTGACGACCGACGCGCAGAACAACGCGCTGCAGGCGAATATCGTCATAGACACGGAGAAGGCTGCTGCCTACGGCATCAATAATGCCTCGCTTCGCACAACGCTGCAGGAAGCGTTCAGCGACTATGCCGCCGCGCAGATCCAGTCTACCGGCGACAGCTATGATGTCATCATCGAATACGATGCAAACCAGCCCTGGGACGACCAGAAGCTTTCGCGCATCCGCGTCTCGTCCTCATCCGGCGCGCAGGTGCCGCTCTCCAATTTCGCCCATATCGAGCGCAACACCGGACCTGTAACGATCAACCAGACAGGACAGCTGGTTTCGACGACCGTGTCGTTCAACCTGCCGGCTGGCGAGGCGCTCGGCGACGCGACGGCCATGATCGACCAGATCAAGAAGCAGATCAATATGCCGGCCGACGTCTTCACGTCCTATGGCGGTACGGCCCAGATCTTCCAGCAATCGCAGGGCAGCACGCCCTACCTGATCCTGGCCGCCGTGCTCACCATTTATGTCGTGCTCGGCGTGCTCTACGAGAGCTTCATCCATCCCCTGACCATTCTCTCCGGCCTGCCTGCAGCAGCGCTCGGGGCCTTGCTGGCGCTAAAAGTGTTTGGCTTCGACCTGTCGATCATTGCGCTGATCGGGCTCTTGATGCTGATCGGGATCGTCAAGAAAAATGCGATCATGATGATCGACGTGGCGCTTGAGACATTGCGGTCATCGGATAAGGTGTCGCCCGCAGAGGCCATTCATGAGGCGTGCGTCCGGCGTTTCCGGCCGATCATGATGACGACGTTTTGCGCCTTGCTCGGTGCCCTGCCGATTGCCATCGGTGGCGGCGCGAGTTCGGAACTCCGCCAGCCGCTTGGCGTCGCGGTCGTCGGCGGCCTCGTCGTGTCGCAGATCCTGACGTTGTTCATCACGCCCGTCATCTTCCTGGAGATGAACCGGCTCGACAATTTCGTCAGGCGCCTCGGCCGCAGGAAAGAGCAGCCGCAGCAGGAGAACCCTCCGACCGCGATCGCGGCAGAATGACCTCTGGCCTGCCCGGAGAGATTTCAGGGCCTCCACCATCTTGCGCAGCCTGATGGCCTATGCGATGACGCGCCCTCTTCGATCAGAGGGCGTTTCGCTTTGACGCGGGACATCGCCCCATCCAGACATTTTCGGCAGACAGGAGTGCGAGCATGGCTCAGGCGCTAGGTTTCGACTTTGGCACGACGAACAGCGTGATGGCGCTGGCAGACGGAGCGGCCACCCGCTCGGTCTCGTTCACCAGCGCTGCCGGCTCCGCAGACAGCATGCGCACAGCCCTCTCCTTTATGAAGGATCGCCATCTCGGCGCGGCAGCACTGAAGGTGGAGGCAGGTAACGCTGCGATCCGCCAGTTCATCGACAATCCTGGCGATTGCCGTTTTCTCCAGTCCATCAAGACCTTTGCCGCCAGCGCGCTGTTCCAGGGAACGCTGGTTCACGCCAAGCGGCATAGTTTCGAAGACCTGATGGAAGTCTTCATGCGTCGCCTGAAGGCCTATGCCGGCGACGACTGGCCATCGGATGTCGGCCGTATCGTCACGGGAAGGCCTGTGCATTTCGCCGGCGCCAACCCGGATCCGGCGCTGGCGACAGCGCGTTACAACGAAGCTCTGACGCGGCTGGGTTTCCCGGAAATCCATTATGTATACGAGCCTGTCGCGGCCGCTTTCTACTTCGCGCAGAACCTCAAGAGTGACGCCACGGTGCTGGTGGCCGACTTCGGCGGCGGCACGACCGACTATTCGCTGATCCGGTTCGAGACTGCGGCTGGCCGGTTGACGGCGACGCCGATAGGCCATTCGGGCGTCGGCGTCGCCGGCGACCATTTCGACTTCCGCATCATCGACAATGTTGTCTCGCCACTGATCGGCAAGGGAAGCTACTTCAAGAGCTTCGACAAGCTGCTCGAGGTGCCCTCCTCCTATTACGCCAATTTCGGCCGCTGGAACCAGCTGTCGATCTTCAAGACGTCGCGCGAATTTCCGGAGTTGCAAAAACTGGTCCGCACGGCCATCGAGCCTGACAAGCTCGAAACATTCATCGAGCTCATCGAACACGACGAGGGATATCCGCTCTACCAGGCGGTTTCCGCCACCAAGATGGCCTTGTCATCCGCGGAAGAGGCCGAGTTCAATTTTCCGCCTCTTGGTGCTACCGGCAAGACATCGATCCGGCGTAGCGATTTCGATGGCTGGATAGCGCCGGAACTGGCGCGGATCGAGGCGGCCCTGGACGAGGTGCTGGAAAAGACCAACACGCCGGCTACCAGCATCGACAAGGTGTTCCTAACTGGCGGGACGTCCTTCGTGCCCGCCGTGCGCCGATTGTTCACCGAGCGCTTCGACGCGAGCCGGATCGAGACCGGTGGCGAATTGCTGTCGATCGCGCACGGTCTGGCGCTGATCGGCGAGCGCGACGATATCGCCCAGTGGACCTCCTGAGCCGGGGATGGTGGGGGCTTTGGCCCTTCCCTTGCCCGACCGGCTTCGCTAGAGTTCAGCCATGATCTCCGTTCAAGACCTCTCCCCGGCCGAACTTGCCGCGCTTTTGCATTTCCATGCCGACGCGGGCATCAGTTGGATGCTGGAAGAGGATCCAGTGGACCGCTTTGCCGAATTCGAGGCGCTGAAAGCGGCGAGACAGGCGGGGCGTCCGGCGCCGGCACCCTCGCCTACGCCGGTAAGCCAGATCGCCAACGCTGCCGAACGTCGGCCTTCGGCACAGGCGGTTGCGACTGCGCCAACTGCTACCGCGCGCGCGCCGGCCATTCCAGACGAACAGGCTATAGACCAGGCGCGCTTTGCCGCCGAAAGCGCTCGCTCGCTGCCGGAACTGAAAGCCGCCCTGGAAGCCTTCAACGGCTGCAATCTGAAGAACAGCGCGCGCTCGACACTGTTTGCGAGCGGCAACCCGGAGAGCGGCATCATGGTCATCGGCCCGATGCCAGGCGCCGACGATGACCGCGAGGGCGCTGTGTTCGCCGGACGGTCCGGCCTTCTTCTCGACCGGATGCTGGCGTCGATCGGCATTGATCGCAACGGGATATTGCTCACCAATGTCATTCCCTGGCGTCCGCCCGGCAACCGGGCGCCATCCATTCCGGAAACGGACATCTGCCGCCCCTTCATCGAGCGACAAATCGCCTTGGCAGAGCCGAAAGTCCTGCTGTTACTCGGAAATTTCACCGCGCGCTTCTTCTTCGGCGGTAACGAGACCATCCATGCCCTGCGCGGACACTGGCGCGAAATCGGCGCCGGAGCCGGCTCTGTCCCGGCGATTGCGACGCTGCATCCTCAGGACCTGCTGACTGCGCCGATCAATAAGCGATTGGCCTGGCAGGATCTTCTGGCTTTTCGCCGCCGTATCGATGCAGCGTCATAAACGGCTATTTTTTTAGCATTATAATCGAATTATGAATTTAGCCATGTAAATTTCGCATGGCTGTCATAGCGGCAGTATGCGTTGTCGAATCGATGCTGCATTGCGATATTGATCATGCGTCTTGGGAGGAACCACTATCAGGATCCAAGGCAATGACCATTCGTTCGCGTCCTATACATTGCGGGTTTGAAACCCTCCGACAGGCAAACGCTTCTTTGCGCGGATTGCACGGCTATCGCCGTCTTGAGGCTACCAACGAGCAGATTACAGCTCGTGGCACCGGCACATCTTCCCGCCTTGTCCGCCCGACCACGATGTTCGCTGAGTTTCGCGCCTCCTGAAAAGCGTGCAAATGTCGCATAGCTTACGCTACTTGTTGAGCATGGCGATCCGCGCGTCGCTATAGCGCGGGCCGAGCAGCTGCCGTGGCGCCATTTTAAATTCTTCAAAAATACCAGGTCGCTGGCGGCCCGGCGCTTTCTGCGCCGCGCCGTGTCGCGATTGATTGCGCGCTGATGGTGGGATAGAGGACAATACATTCTCTGCCATCCACCCCTGCCAAGAGCGGAACAGTGCCATGCTGGCAAGCCTGATCTCTATCGCCAGCCTGATGCTGTCGACCCTCCTGATGATGGTCGGGCTCGGGTTGATGAACTACGTCGTGCCGATCCGTTCGGTGGCGGAGGGATGGTCGACATTCACGATATCTTTCATCGCGACCGGCTATACGCTCGGATTTACCATCTCCTGCATCATCACGCCGCTGTTCGTGAAGCGGGTTGGCCATGTGCGCGTATTCGGCGCCCTGATCTCCCTGCTCGGCGTAGGCATCCTCCTCTGCGCGCTGCTTGTCGACTGGCGGGCCTGGGTGGCGTTCCGCTTCATCAGTGGGTTTGCCATCGCCGGAAGCTACCTGATCATCGAAAGCTGGCTGAACGAGCGCGTCACCAATGCCAACCGGGCGACGATCTTCTCGGTCTACATGATCACCTGCCTTGTCGGATCGATCGGCGGGCAATATCTCGTGCCGCTCGGCGATCCGAAATCGACGTCGCTATTCATCCTCTGCGGCATCATCTTCGCGCTGGCCATGCTGCCGACGGCGCTATCGACGGCCGCCTCTCCGACACCGATTGCCCAGGCCAAATTCAACCTTCCCAAGCTTTATCAGCTTTCGCCCGTAGCCTTTGTAGGCTCCCTGCTATCCGGCGCCCTGTCCGGCACCTGGAACAGCCTTGGCGGCGTATACACCCAGATCGTCGGCATGAATACGGCGCAGGGGGCGACGCTGCTCGCCTGCGTGCTGGCCGGTGGGGCGATATCGCAAATGCCGATAGGCAGAGTATCCGACTTGATCGACCGTCGCCTCGTGATGATCGTTTGCGGCATCGTCGGCGTCGTTGCCTGCGCTGTCATGACCCTGTTCGACGTCCATTCCATAGTCTCGCTCTATATCGCCGCCTTCTTTGTCGGCACGGTGCTTTACCCTATCTATGCGATCAACGTCGCGCACGCCAACGACCGCGCGGCACCCGACGAATATGTGACAATCTCCAGCGGCATCATGATCCTCTACGGCCTTGGCACTGTCTTCGGTCCGCTGGCTGCGGGCGCAATGATGCAGGTCTTCGGCACGTCGGGGCTGCTCTGGTTTCTGGCGCTGGTGTTTGCGTTCTATGCCGGTTACGCGGGCTGGCGCACTGCGCGGAGGAAAGTTGGCGAGGGGCGCATCGACAAAACCGATTTCAAGGCCATGCCGATCCCGGTGCGCGGGACGGAGACATCCGTCCGTACTGCTTCACCGGACGACCGCCTCGCCTGATCGCGGGCAAATTCTTCTATTGTCGAAGAATTTTCAGACAGCAATTGCAAATTGCGGTCGAAGAAATACACGGCTTTAGCTTTGGTTCAGATTTTAATGTAATCATATTGAATAAAGCTGTTTCAAATCGACGTTCGCGCCCGCTCGGCCACCGTCCCTAACGTCCACCTAGGAACCCCCATGCGCACTGATATCGGCCAGATCGTCCATTTGGCGGACTACCGCCCCACAGATTTTGTTCTGGAGCGCGTGGACCTGACCTTCGAACTCGATCCGACCGCAACCAAGGTGGAAGCCCGGCTGATCTTTCACCGCCGCGAAGGTGTCGACGCAATAGCGGCTCTGATCCTCGATGGCGACGAATTGAGCCTTTCCGGCCTGCTGCTTGACCAGGAAGAAGTTCCGGCGTCGCAGTATTCGGTCACCGACAAAAGTTTGACTGTGCGCGATCTGCCTGCGACCCTGCCTTTCGAACTGACGATCACCACGATCATCAACCCGGAAGCAAACACCCAGTTGATGGGCCTTTACCGCACCGGCGGCATCTATTGCACCCAGTGCGAGGCCGAGGGTTTTCGCCGCATCACCTATTTTCCCGACCGCCCCGACGTGCTGGCGCCCTACACCGTCAACATCATCGGCGACAAGGCCGCCAATCCGCTGCTACTGTCGAACGGTAACTTCCTTGGCGGTGCCGGCTATGGCGAAGGCAAGCACTTTGCCGCCTGGTTCGATCCGCATCCGAAGCCGAGCTATCTCTTTGCGCTGGTCGCCGGCGATCTCGGCGTCATCGAAGACACGTTCGTCACCATGTCCGAGCGCGAAGTGACGCTGAAGATCTATGTCGAGCACGGCAAGGAGCCGCGGGCGGCCTATGCCATGGATGCACTGAAGCGCTCGATGAAATGGGACGAAGAGGTTTTCGGCCGCGAATACGATCTCGACATCTTCATGATCGTCGCCGTCTCCGACTTCAACATGGGGGCAATGGAGAACAAGGGGCTCAACGTCTTCAACGACAAGTACGTTCTGGCCGATCCGGAAACGGCGACCGATGCCGACTATGCCAATATCGAAGCGATCATTGCCCACGAGTATTTCCACAACTGGACCGGAAACCGCATCACCTGCCGCGACTGGTTCCAGCTCTGCCTGAAGGAAGGCCTGACGGTTTTTCGCGACCACGAGTTCTCGGCCGACCAGCGCTCGCGCCCGGTCAAGCGTATCGCCGAGGTGCGGCACCTGAAATCCGAACAGTTTCCGGAGGACGGTGGACCGCTGGCGCATCCCGTCCGCCCGACGAAATATCGCGAGATCAACAATTTCTATACAACGACCGTCTACGAGAAGGGCAGCGAAGTCACCCGCATGATCGCGACGCTCCTCGGCAGCGATCTGTTCAAGAAAGGCATGGATCTCTATTTTGAGCGTCATGACGGCGACGCCGCGACGGTCGAGGATTTCGTTGTCTGCTTTGCAGAGGTCAGCGGCCGCGACTTGACGCAGTTCTCTTTGTGGTATCGTCAGGCTGGCACCCCGCTGGTCACCGCTTCCTGCACCTACGATGCTTCAGCCAAAACCTTCACCCTCTCGCTCGAGCAGATGGTGCCGGCAACACCCGGCCAGTCTGCCAAGGAGCCAATGCATATTCCGCTGCGGCTTGGCCTGCTTTCCGAAGATGGGCAGCCAATGACACCGGGAAAGGTCGAGGGTGCGGAGTTCACGACGGACGTCCTGCATCTGGTCGAGCGTGCCCAGATTGTCGTCTTCCACGACATCCCCTCGCGTCCCGTGCTATCGCTGAACCGCAGTTTCTCGGCACCGATCAACCTGCATTTCGAGCAGAGCGCAGCTGATCTTGCGCTCATTGCCCGCTTCGAGTCCGATCATTTTGCGCGCTGGCAGGCGCTCACCGATCTGGCGTTGCCGATCCTGCTGCGGGCCGTCCAGGACACCCGCAATCGTGCGCCCGTCGTCTGCGACCAAACCTTGATAGATGCCATTCTGACGGCTGCCGCAGATGAAACACTGGAGCCGGCCTTCCGCGCTCAGGTGCTGAACCTGCCGAGCGAGGCCGACCTGGCCCGCGAACTCGGTGCCAACAACGACCCGGACGCGATCCACGCCGGCCGCCAGGCGATCCTTTCGCAGATCGCCGACGCCGGAAAGGATATCTTTGCCGCGCTTCACGAGGGCATGGCAACATCGGCTGACTTCAGCCCCGATGCCGCCAGCGCCGGCCGACGCGCACTCCGCAACGCCGCGCTCGGCTTTTTGTCGCTGTCCGACAACACTCCTGCGCGCGCCAAGGCCGCCTTCGACGCTGCCAACAACATGACCGATCTCAGCCACGCGTTGACAATCCTGGCGCATCGCTTCCCGGAAACGGCGGAAGCCAACGAGGCACTGGCAACCTTCAAGGCCCGCTTCGAAGACAATGCACTGGTCGTCGACAAGTGGCTTGCAATCCAGGCTTCCGTTCCCGGCGCCGCAACACTGCAGCACGTCCAGGCACTGATGCAGGATCCGCTGTTCACGCGTGCCAATCCGAACCGGGTGCGGGCGCTGGTCGGGACCCTTGCTTTTAACAATCCTACGGGCTTCAACCGCGCGGATGGCGGAGGCTACCGCTTCCTGGCCGAAGAAATCCTCACCATCGACCCGCGCAACCCGCAGCTTGCCGCCCGTATCCTGACATCGATGCGCTCCTGGCGATCGCTGGAGCCTGTGCGTGCCGATCATGCGCGCGCGGCGCTGATGCAGATCGAGCGGGCGGGCGAGCTTTCGACCGACGTGCGCGACATCGTCGATCGCATTTTGAAGGAGTGATTTGCGGCGACGCAACAGGTGATTTGCGCAACAAGTCCGACAAAGACCGGGCGTTGCGTCCAACGGACGCAATCTCGACTTCTAAAAAACCTGCAATAGCAAATAGTTAAGAAAGTTTTATCACGCCCTCTGGACAAGCCGAATCGCGAATGATTCATTGGCGCAGGTTCGGGCGAGCGGCGCTGCGAATCACACGAGGTTCAGGGCGAGATATGGTGGACGTGCGGCGGGCGACTGCGGCCGAGGGGCGGCTGCGTGTCAATTTTGACGATCTTAAATCTTGGCATGATGGTCTCATCGACCGTGCGGGTGTGAGCGTCGGCAACGTTTCACGCAATTTTTCCAAGGCAGAAAATATCCTCAAGCGGGCAATCCCGATCCTGATCCTCGCCTTTCTCTCCGTCGTGGCTGCTTCGCATATCGTGGCGATGGTGATGGAGCATGGCCGCATGGAAACAGCGGCCCGTCATTCCACGGTTCTCTCCGCCTCTGTCGCATCTGCCGCTTTTGCCCATGAGGTGACATTGTTCGATGCGGGCGACAGGGATGCGGCCGAAGCGCGGCTTCGCACCTTTCTGCCGCAGGACAGGCTCGACAGCGGCGACTTCGTGCTGCTGGTGCAGGCAAGCGGCCGCGTCTTTGCATCTTCCATCGACGGGGTCCGCTATGTCGGCATGACTATCTCCGACTTCTTTCCCGAAGTCTCGACCATTCGCCGGTTCGGGGACGGCGGCGGCGTGATCGAAACCACCATCGGCGGCCTGCCCTACTATGCTTCGATCGCCCTCATCGGTGACAAGGGCGGGTTTATCGTCTCTGCCGTGTCGCTGGAACAGATTGGCCGCCTGTGGCGCGACGAGCTCACACTGAACGTGACGCTATTTGCCGGGATTTCATCGATCCTGCTGGTCATCCTCTACGCCTACTACATGCAGGTCCGACGGGCCCGGGATGCAGACGAGACGTTCTTGGAATCCAACCTGCGCGTCGAGACCGCCTTGTCGCGCGGACGGTGTGGCCTTTGGGATTTCGATTTTGCCAACCGCGAATTCTTCTGGTCGCGCTCGATGTACGACATGCTCGGCCTGCCCGCCTCGGACAAGACGTTGTCTTTCGGCGATGCTGCCCGCCTGATGCACCCGAACGACAACAGCCTGTATGAGCTGGCGCGCGCCGTTGCCAAGGGCAAGGCCGGCCAAATCGACCAGATCCTGCGCATTCGCCATGCCGGCGGCCACTATGTCTGGATGCGGGTCCGCGCCCAGGTCATCCGTACCAATTCCGGCCAGGTGCACATGATCGGCATCGCCATGGATGTCACCGAGCAGCACCGGCTGGCACAGCGCTATGCAGAAGCCGACCAGCGTCTGGCGGATGCGATCGAGTGCACGTCTGAAGCCTTCGTGCTCTGGGACAAGAACGACCGTCTGGTGATGTGCAACGCTCACTATCAGCAGGCCTACGGACTTCCAGACAGCGTGCTGATGCCTGGTACCGAGCGTTCGGCGGTCGCGGCAGCCGCAGCACGCCCTGTGATCGAGCGACGGATCGCCGATGCGGACCGTTCCGGATATTCCGTCACCACCGAGGTACAGCTGGCCGACGAACGCTGGCTGCAGATCAACGAGCGCCGGACGCGCGATGGCGGCACGGTTTCCGTCGGCACCGACATCACGCTGCTAAAACGCCACCAGGAGCGCCTGCGCGAATCCGAGCGCCGCAACAACGCGACGATCGACGACCTCTCCGCCTCGCGGCAAATTCTCGAGCGGCAGAAGTCGGAGCTGTCGGTTGCCAACACAAATTATCTCGCGGAAAAAGATCGCGCCGAGGCTGCCAACAAGGCGAAGTCCGAATTCCTCGCCAACATGTCGCACGAACTTCGCACGCCGCTTAACGCCATTCTCGGCTTTTCGGAAATCCTGCAGAACCAGATGTTCGGTCCGCTTGGATCTGAGAAATACGACGAGTATGCCCGCGATATCCACGACAGCGGCAAGCATCTCCTCAACGTCATCAACGATATTCTTGATATGTCGAAGATCGAGGCTGGTCACGTCAAGCTGTCCTGCGAGACGATCGACCTGGTGCCGTTGATCGAGGAATGCCTGCGCTTTACCTCGGTGCCGGCTGCCTCAAAGAATATTCAGGTGGACCAGCGGTTCATCACCGGCCGAACGCTGACGGCCGACCGGCGGGCCATGAAGCAGATCCTGCTCAACCTGCTGTCCAACGCCGTCAAGTTCACCAACAACGGCGGACGGATTGCCGTGCGCCTGCGCGATGTCGGGCAAGGTGTGATGCTGACGATCGCCGATACCGGCATCGGCATCCCGAAGTCGGCGCTTGGCAAGATCGGACAGCCATTCGAGCAGGTGCAGAGCCAATATGCCAAGAGCAAGGGCGGCTCCGGTCTGGGGCTTGCCATTTCGCGTTCGCTGGCAACTCTTCACCAGGGAAGGATGAATATCCGCTCGCGTGAAGGCGTCGGAACCGTCATCTCGGTCTACATTCCGGACCAGCCCGCTTCCCAGGATGCGCTAGCGCGTGAGGACCGCATGAAATATGCGGCGCGTCGCGTCGCCTAGGCGGCGGAGTTCAGCTTCGAGTGTCACCACATCCGGGCAATCGCCGGCATGTGTCACGAGATCGATCAAGCCCGCCGGCGCCTCTGCGGGATCGAAGACACCATCGATGCAAAGGCGGATCAGCTGCGACAGCTCGGTGTAGAGCGCCAGCGCCTGCCGGCAGGTGGCGAGATCCTGCTCGGGGATGAGACCGGGTACGAAGCGCGCAAGCGCCTCTGCGGTAGTGAAGCCTTGGCTATCTTCCGCCGAAACGGACAGCGGCGACACAAGCCGCGCATACTGGCTGAGGAACTCGATGTCGATCTGGCCTCCCGGCGCGTGCTTGATATCCCACAGTCCGGTGGGCGGCTTTTCGGTATCGACCAATGCCCTCATGTCCGCCACGTCTGTAGCTATCTTTGCTGTGTCGGCGGGCGCCGCGAGAATGCCGGCGATAATCCGTTCGGCATGCGAGACCAGTGTCGGGTCGCCGCAAACCAACCGGGCTCGGGTCAGGGCCATATGCTCCCAGGTCCAGGCTTCCCCGCGCTGATATTTCTCGAAGGCATTTATACGGGTAGCAACCGGCCCCTTGTTGCCCGAGGGCCGCAGCCGCATGTCGACCTGATAAAGGATGCCCTCGGCCGTCGGCGCTGACAGGGCGGCGATGAGTCGCTGGGTGATGCGGGTGAAATAGCGGGTGGCGTCGAGCGGCTTTTGCCCATCGGAGCCGGTGGCGCCATCGTCGTAGTCATAAAGCAGGATGATATCGACGTCGGACCCGGCTGTGAGTTCGAAGCTGCCGAGTTTGCCCATGCCGACGATGGCTATGCGGCCACCGGGGAAATCGCCGTGTGCCAGGCGTACTTCGCTTTGAACGGCATCCAGTGCGGAAGCTATGACGAGATCGGCCAGATGGCTGAACGCGCGTCCCGCCATCTCGCCCGATATCGCACCCGTCAGCAGCCTGATGCCGATCAGGAAACGCTGCTCTGCGGCAAAGATGCGCAGCCGGTCCAGCGTGTCTTCGTAGTGCCGGGCAGGCTGCAGGAAGCTTTCGAGGCGCGAGGAGAGATAGTCGCGCGTCGGCAGCTCCGTCATGATGCCGGGATCGAGCATGCCATCGAAGACATGTGGGCGCGCGGCGATGATATCGGCCAGCCGTGGCGCCGCCGACATGATGGTGACGAGCAGGCCGAGCAGCACGGGATTGTTGCCAAGAAGAGAAAAGAGCTGGATGCCGGCCGGCAATCCGGCGAGAAACTGGTCGAAGCGCAGCAACGCCTCGTCGGCCCGTGTACTTTCCCCGAAAGCGCGCAGCAATTGCGGCATCAGTTCCGTCAGACGCTCCCGTGCCTCGACCGATTGGGTCGCGCGATAGCGACCGTAGTGCCAGGTGCGGATGATACGGGAGATATCGGCCGGACGGTCGAAACCGAGACGCTGCAAGGTCTGGAGTGTCTCGGGATCATCAGCCTGGCCGGTAAAGACGAGATTGCCGGCCTCGCCGGATAATCCTTTCTCGTACTCGAACAGCTGGGAATAGCGCCTTTCGACGGTCTTCAGCACGGATACGAGCCGCTCCGAAAAGCGCGGCAGATCGGGAAATCCCATCATCAGCGCAATGCGCCTTAGTTCGGCATCCGTCTCGGGCAGCAGATGCGTCTGCTCGTCGCGCACCATCTGGATGCGGTGCTCGACATCACGGAGGAACCAGTAGCCCTCGGTCAACTCATCGCGCGTTTCGGCATCGATCCAGCCTGCTCTGGTCAGTTCGGCAAGCGTTGCCTCCGTTGCCCGGCTGCGAAGCGACGGCATGCGTCCGCCGGCAATCAGCTGCTGGGTCTGGGCGAAGAATTCGATCTCGCGGATGCCGCCCCGCCCGAGCTTGACGTTGTGACCCTTGACGGCGATCGCGCCATGGCCCTTGTGGACGTGGATCTGCCGCTTGATTGAATGGATATCGGCGATGGCGGCGAAATCCAGGTATTTGCGGAATACGAAGGGCACGAGATCGCGGATGAATGCTGCCCCCGCCTCGCGGTCACCGGCCACCGGGCGGGCCTTGATGAAGGCGGCGCGCTCCCAGTTCTGTCCCCTGCCCTCGTAATAGATCATCGCCGCATCGACAGGCATGGCAAGGGCGGTGGCGCCGGGATCGGGTCTCAGGCGCAGGTCCGTGCGAAACACATATCCGTCGGCCGTGCGCTCCTGCAGGATGCGGACGAGCCGCCGCATCAGTCGCGGAAAGATCTCTATGGCGTCGTCGGGATCGGCAACGATGCCGGCCATCTCGTCGAAAAAGATGACCAGATCGACATCGGACGAATAGTTCAGCTCCTCAGCCCCAAGCTTGCCCATTCCGAGAACGATCAGGCCGGAGCCCTGGCTGGGCGCCGAGACGTTTCCGAGCGTCAGCTTGCCGGCCTCGTGGGCCGACAGCAACAGGAAGTCGATCGCTGCGGAAATGGAAGCCTCGGCAAGTCTGCTTAGCAGGCGCGCCGACGTCTTTGCGTCGAATAGCCGCCCGAGGTCGGCGAGCGCGATGAGAAATGCCGTCTTGCGCTTGATACGCCGCAGCCGGGCCATCAGCTCGGTTTCGGAAGGGGCGACGCCGTCGACGGGCCGCCACGCCTCCCGGGCATCGGCAACCAGCCGGTCGATCCGCGGCAGCAACGGCAGATCGATGGCGGATGCGAGCAGAGGCGGGTCGAGCTCGGCGGTATCGCGGAGGTAGGGTGAAAGCGTGAAGACCGCGACGATGAAATCCCGCAACGCCGTATCGCCGTCGAGCAGTGCCGCTATTGTCGGCTCGGTCTTGCCAAGGGTCTTCAGTCTGGCCAGAGCGGATTTGGCTTCGGCCTGGCTCAACGGCCGCATAAGGCCAGGCGCCACGGTATCCAGTCGATCTGTCGATGGGGTCACACAGCACTCCGGCCTGTTCACGCAGTCGTGGTCAGACGCCCCGCCCAATAGGTGGGACGCTGATTGCCTGCCAATCTAGGACGAAGTGCAGTCGTGGCCAATAGCGTTGATCGCGATGGTTCTCGACCAGGGCATGACAATGATTGGCACTCAGACCCGTTCCAGCGGGCGGTGCGGCAAGGGTGGCAGGTGGGCCTCGATCTGGTCGCCAGGCTGCACGCTGCCTCCCGCAAGCACGATTGTCATGACCCCGGCCTTGCGGACAATGTTGCCATCTTCTCCGGTATAGACGACATTTTTCAAAAGCCCGGTCCGAAAGTTTTCGATCTGGGCGCAGGGATTGCGCAGGCCGGTTACCTGCAGTCGCACGTAAGGTCCGATCTTCAGAATCGTATCGGTCGGGAGTTCCAGAAGCGAGATGCCTTCGGTCAGGATATTTTCGCCGAGATCTCCCGGCCTCAGCTCGAACCCCTTGCCTGCCAGCTCTTCAAGCAGCTCGCGCTCGATGAGGTGTACCTGACGAAGATTGGGCTGGTTCGGATCGACAGCCACTCGCGAACGATGTTGCACCGTGACGCCCGAATGGGCATCGCCCGCAACGCCTGAATTCTCGACGATCTCGATGCACTCGACCACGGTCTTGGAGAACTCGTGCACCTGATCACGGGCGACGGAAACGACTGAAGCCATGGCGTGAGGTCCTTATTGAAGTTGCTCAAAGCGGTAATATCGGTCGATGTCCGATTTGTGAAGGCCGCCCTATGCCTTGCCGGCGTTCGCAAACACCATCGTCGCGGTCAGGCCACGGGCATCGCTGCTGTCGGGGTCGGTATCGGAAAGCTGTAGCTTGCCGCCATGCAGTTCCATCACCGCTTCGACCAGCGACAGTCCAAGCCCGGTGCCCGGCTTCGAGCGGCTTTCGTCGAGCCGGAAGAAGCGTTTCACCACGTCTTCGCGTCTTTCCACCGGCACGCCTGCACCACGGTCAGCGACACAGAGCGTGACGCCATCGGTACCACGGCTGAGCTTGAGAATGACCTCCGGCTGACCATTGCCGCCAGGCGCGTATTTCAGAGCGTTGTCGATGAGGTTGAACAGCGCCTGGCCGATCAGTTCGCGGTTGCCCTGGATTTCAACGCCGGGCTCTATCTCGGCCGTGAGGACAAGCCCGGCATCTTCGGCGACCGGTTCGTAAAGTTCAGCGGTGTCGGCGACGATGGCGGATAGATCGACCGTGGTCATTTCGGCCGCAACCGCACCGGCCTCAACACGAGAGATCATCAGCAGGGCGTTGAAGGTGCGGATCAGCTGGTCTGATTCGGCAATGATGCCTTCGAGTGCGCCGCGCCGGCGATCCTCGTTGTCGATGTCGAGCGCGTCGACCGCCTTGTTACGCAGACGGGTCAACGGCGTCTTCAGGTCATGGGCGATATTATCGGAAACCTGGCGCAGGCCTTCGTTGAGCTTCTCGATGCGCTCCAGCATGGTGTTCAGCGAATCCGACATACGGTCGAACTCATCGCCGGAACCGCCGACCGGCAGGCGTTGCGACAGGTCGCCGGCCATGATTTTGCGGCTGGCATCGGTCATCCTGTCGATGCGCCGCAGCGCATTGCGGCCTATGCCAAACCAGATCACCAGCGCCCCGACACCCATGATCGCCAGCGCCAGCATCAGTGCCTGGCGCACGAGCAGGCGGAACCGCTCGGGCTCGCCGAGATCGCGGCCGATCAGGATGCGCAGGCCGTTGTCGAGCGTGAAGATGTTGGCGATGGCGAGGTGGCGACGCTCGGCGCCGGTATCGGCATATCGCTCGTAGGTGAAGGGGACTTCGGTCCAGCCCTGGTCGTCGAAGGTGCCGGGCTGGACGGAGGCGACGTTGCCGGCAAGAATCACGCCCGTAGGGCTGGCAATGACGTAGAGATTGGCTCCCGGCTGGCGGGCACGGCGCTCCATAGTGCGCAGCAGAAGGTTGAGGCCGCCGCCCTCATAGGCGTGCTTGACCTGATTGACTTCCTGGCTGACGGCATCGCGGATCTGGCCAGTCATCAGCCGCTCGGACATGGATGTCACGTAGAACACCAACGTCGCAGCGCAGAGCGCGAAAAGCAGGATGTAGAGGGCGGACAGGCGGACGGCGGTGGACTTGAAGAGGACGCGGAAGCGACTCATCCCTCGTCCTTGATCATGTACCCTGCCCCGCGAATGGTCTTCAGCAGCGGCATGTTGAAATCCCGCTCGATCTTGGCACGCAGGCGCGAGACGTGGACATCGATGACGTTGGTCTGGGGATCGAAGTGGTAATCCCAGACATTTTCCAGCAGCATGGTGCGGGTCACCACCTGGCCGGCATTCTTCATCAGGTATTCCAGCAGGCGGAACTCGCGCGGCTGCAGGACGATCTCCTTGCCGGCCCGGCGGACCTCGTGGGACAAGCGATCGAGCTCGAGATCGCCGACGCGGTAAAGCACATCCTGATCCGGCGTGCCCTTGCGACGGCCCAGTACCTCGACGCGGGCGAGCAATTCGCTGAAGGCATAGGGCTTCGGCAGGTAGTCGTCGCCGCCGGCGCGAAGGCCAGTGACGCGATCGTCGACCTGGCCGAGCGCCGAGAGGATCAGCACAGGCGTGTGGATCGCCTTGCGGCGCAGTTCGGCGATGACCGAAAGCCCGTCGCGGCGCGGCAGCATCCGGTCGATGACCATGACGTCGTAGGTGTTTTCCGAGCCCATGAAGAGGCCGCTCTCGCCATCGCTGGCGTGATCGGCAAGTATACCGGCCTCGCGGAACGCCTTTGTCAGGTAGGCGGCGGCCTCGAGGTCGTCTTCGATGATCAAAATCTTCATGTGCGTGACATTACCCGCCGGCGGCACTGCTGCACAACCGGAATCGGCGGCGTTTGATTTTGGCTGGCTACCGGTGGTCATGATTTCACCCATGGTTGCTTTGAAAACAAGGAAGCCGTGCAGGCGGGGGCTTGCACGGCTTCCTCCACGTTACTTTAACCGCGATCAGCCCTGGCTGAGCGGCAGAGCCACGAAGCGGCTGCCGTTATCCGACTGGATCTGGAAGAGCGCGCGGGTGCGGCCGTCCTTCTTCGCCTGAGTAATGACCTTGGCGATATCCTGGGCGTTGGCGACCTCCTGGTTGTTGACCGAGGTGATCTTCTCGCCTTCCTTCACGCCCTTGTCGGCAGCGTCGGAGTCCGGATTGACGCCGGTGATCGCGACACCCTTGCCATCGTCGGACGGACCGACGGTGAGGCCAAGATCGGTAAGCGCCTTTTCCGAGGCTGGCTGCTGCGGTTCTGCCTGCGGCGCATTGTTGCCGTCGGCCGATGCCTTCTGCTCGGCAGGCAAGGTTCCGAGATCGACGGTGACCGACTGCGACTTGCCGTTGCGCCAGATGGCGACCTCGACCTTCTTGCCCGGCGCCATGGCACCGATGCGGCGTGCGAGATCGCGCGGGTCCTTGATCGGCTCGCCGTTGACTGCGGTCACTACGTCGCCATTCTTGATACCGGCCTTCTGGCCCGGCGAACCTTCCTGCGGCGACACGACAAGCGCACCGGCTGCCTCGGAAAGTCCGAGCGATTCGGCAATGTCCTTGCTGACGGGCTGGATCTGCACGCCAAGCCAGCCGCGCGAGACGGAGCCTGTCTTGATCAGGTCGGCGACGACATCCTTGGCGGTCGTCGACGGGATGGCGAACGCGATGCCGACGCTGCCGCCGGACGGCGAGAAGATGGCCGTGTTAATGCCGACGACTTCGCCGCTGAGGTTGAAGGTCGGGCCACCGGAGTTGCCCTTGTTCACGGCCGCATCGACCTGGAGATAGTCGTCATAAGGGCCGGAGCCAATGTCGCGGCCGCGGGCGGAAATGATACCGGCGGTGACAGTGCCGCCGAGACCGAAGGGATTGCCGACAGCGACGACCCAGTCGCCAACGCGAACCTTCTCGTCGTCAGCCCATTTGACGTAGGTGAACTTGCGCTTGTCGTCGACCTTGAGCACGGCAAGATCGGTACGCGGATCCTTGCCGATCAGCTTGGCGTCGAGTTCGGTACCATCGCTGAGCACGACGACGAAGGCAGCGCCGTCGGAGACGACATGGTTGTTGGTGACGAGGTAGCCGTCCTCGGAGATAAAGAAGCCCGAGCCCTGGGCGACCGGACGCAGGCGACCCTTGTCGGCGTTCGGCTTCTGCTGCTCGCCCTGCATGCCCTTGCCGTTCGGCTGCTGGCCGAACTGCTTGAAGAACTTCTTCAGAGGATGATCGTCCGGCAGGTCGTCAAAGCCGCGACCGAGGCCAAAGCTGTCGTCTTCTTCGGCAGCTGCCGGGTTGACGCGGGACTCGACACGCACCGACACGACGGCGGGAGACACGGCATCGACGACATTAGCGAAGCTTGGAACCTGCGGCGCCTGGACGACCACGGCATCTGCATAGGAATTGGAAATCACGGCTGGGACGCCAGTCGCCAGGGCGGCAATAGCGATGCCGGCGACAGCGGAAGCCTTCAAGGCAGTGCTGCGCGTCAGGCGGCCTTTGATGGTCTCGAACATGTGCGTTACCTTCTCTTTCGTCTGGACTGGCACCGTGGGGTCAGCGGCGATCAGTTGATGGAAAGGATATAGGATCTTGCACGTTACGGTGAACTGTCCGGCCCATGAAATGTTGGTAATGTTGCAGAATGTTTCCGGGAGGGTGAAGAAACCGGAACGTCACTTGCCGAGCAATTCCTCGAGACGCGCTTCCTCGTCAGGAGTCAGACCTGTGCCGGTCGGCTTGCCGCGACGGCTACGGACGAAAAGTGCCATGGCGAGGCCGCCGACACCCATGAGGACAATAGGGGCGCCCCAGAGCACATAGGTCTTTTCACTGAGCCGCGGCTTCAGCAGCACGAACTCGCCATAGCGGGAAACGATGTAATCCAGCACTTGCCGGTCGCTGTCGCCATCCGTCAGCCGCTTGCGCACCAGCAGGCGAAGGTCGCGGGCAAGATCCGCGTTGGAATCGTCGATAGACTGGTTCTGGCAGACCATGCAGCGCAGTTCGGTCGAGATCGCCCGCGCCCGCGCCTCGAGACCTGGATCGGGCAATACCTCGTCCGGATTGACGGCAAAGGCCGCCACAGGGAACAGCATGAGGACCAGGAGTATCGCGATTGCGGCGAGAGCCCCCCTCTGTCCCTTCGGGACATCTACCCCACAAGGGGGGAGATTAGCCGAGACGTTAGAGCCGAATACGGAAAAGAATGATCTCCCCCCCTGTGGGGGAGATGTCGGCGCAGCCGACAGAGGGGGGTATGCCCGCAGCAACCTCATTCCGCCGGCTCCATCGCGACCCGCACCGGCTTGGACCGACGGCTGGGCGCTCCCACCCGCAAGCGGCGGTCGCTGAGCGAGACCATGCCACCGAGCGCCATGATGATGGCGCCACCCCAGATGCAGACGATCAGCGGCTTCCACCAGATGCGCACGACGATGCTGCCATTGGCGCCGGCGTCGCCGAGAGAGACGTAGAGCTGGCTGAGGCCGAAGGTCAGGATCCCCGCTTCGGTGGTGGCGCTCTTGCGGGCGGTGAAGATGCGTTTGGCCGACGAGACGGTGGCGACGGCGACACCGCCGCGGCTGACGGTGAAGGTGCCGCGATCCTCGGTGAAATTGGGACCGATGCCGGGCTTCATGCCGTCGAAATGCAGGCTGTAACCGCCGAGTTCCGTGGTGGATCCGGGCTTCATGTCGAGGATGTTTTCAGTCTGGAAGGTGCTGACGGCGACGATGCCGAGCACAGTGACGCCAAGTCCGGCATGGGCGAGCGCCGAGCCAAAGGCGGATCGCGGCAGGCCGGCAAAGCGACGCCACGCCACATCAGCGGCAACCTTGCCTATGCCGGCCCGAAACCAGAGATCCGTTGCGGCGCCGAAAATCAGGAACAGGCCGGCGGCAAGGCCGAGAACGGCCATCACGGGCCCTCCGTGCTGCACATAAAAGAGCACCAGCGCCGCGACGAAAGCAAGGCCCGCCGCCGTATAGAGACGCTGGAAGGCGCCCAGCAAGTCGCCGCGCTTCCACGCGAGCAGCGGTCCGAAGGGGACGGCCAGCAGCAGCGGGATCATCAAAAGGCCGAAGGTCAGGTTGAAGAAGGGAGGGCCGACGGAGATCTTGTCGTCGGTCAGCGTTTCCAGCGCCAGCGGATACAGTGTGCCGGTGAGCACCGTTCCGCAGGATACTGTGAGGATGAGGTTGTTCAGCACCAGCGCCCCTTCACGCGAGATCGGCGCGAAAAGCCCACCGGACGTCAGGCGCGGCGCGCGGAAGGCGAAAAGCGACAGCGCACCGCCGATGAAGATCAGCAGGATGCAGAGAATGAACACGCCGCGCGTCGGGTCGCTGGCAAAGGCGTGCACGGAGGTAAGAACGCCTGAGCGCACGAGGAACGTGCCGAGCAGCGAAAGGGAGAATGTCAGGATCGCCAGCAGCACCGTCCAGATCTTCAGCGCATCGCGCTTTTCCATGACCAGCGCCGAATGCAGCAGCGCGGTTCCGGCAAGCCACGGCATGAACGAGGCGTTTTCGACCGGATCCCAGAACCACCAGCCGCCCCAGCCGAGCTCGTAATAGGCCCAATAGGAGCCCATGGCGATGCCTGCGGTGAGACACGTCCAGGCCGCCAGCGTCCACGGCCGCACCCATCGCGCCCAGGCAGCGTCGATGCGGCCCTCGATCAGCGCGGCCACGGCAAAGGAGAAACAGACGGAGAAGCCGACATAGCCGAGATAGAGCAGCGGCGGATGGATGGCGAGGCCAATGTCCTGCAGCACCGGGTTCAGATCCTTGCCCTCGGCGGGCGCCGGGTCGAGGCGGGTAAAGGGATTGGAGGTCAAAAGGATGAAGAACAGGAATGCCACCGAAATCCACGCCTGGACGGACAATACGTTGGCGCGCAGCGTGTCCGGCAGATTGCGGCCGAACAAGGCGACAAGCGCGCTGAACAGGGCGAGGATCAGCAGCCAGAGCATCATCGATCCCTCGTGATTGCCCCAGACACCAGACACCTTGAAGACCATCGGCACCAGCGAGTGGGAATTTTCCCAGACATTGGCGACCGAGAAGTCGGAGACGACATGGGCGTAGGTCAGTACACTGAACGAAAATGCCACCAGCGCAAACAGCAGGATCGAGCCTGGCCTCGCCACGTCCATCATGGCCTGATCGAGCCTGCGCGCACCGACCATCGGCAGGGTCGCGACAATGATGGCAGTGGCCAAGGCCAGAACCAGCGCATAGTGCCCGAGCTCGATGATCATTTGCTGGCCTCCTCGCCCTTCCAGACGCCGTCCTTCTTCAGGCGGTCGGCAACCTGCTTGGGCATGTAGCGCTCATCATGCTTGGCCAGCACCGTGTCGGCAACGAAAACATCGTCACCCGGCTCGAAACGACCCTCCGTGACGACGCCCTGCCCCTCTCGGAACAGATCGGGCAGGATGCCGGTGTAGCGGACCTTGATGGCGTCGCTGCCGTCGGTGACGGCAAACTGCACCGTCGTCCCCTCGCCGCGCACCACCGACCCCTCGCCGACCAGGCCGCCGAGCCTGATCAACGTGCCGGGCCCGACCGGCTTCTTGGCGAGGTCGCCGGGCATGTAGAAATAGGCGACTGACTGGCTGAAGGCGAACATCACCAGCAGCACAGCCGCGATGATGAAGCTCATGCCGCCACCGATGACGGCCAGGCGTTTCTGCTTGCGGGTCATGGCGTGGCACCTTCAAGAGGAAGACCCAGCTGGGTTGCGAGGGCGGCGAGTTGCTGGCCCTTCTCGCCGCTGGCCGGGAAAGCCACTAGTCCGCGTTTCAGCGCATCGGCCGCACGCTCCTTGTCGTTCAGCACGGCATAGGAGCGTATCAGCCGTATCCAGCCTTCGAAATTGTCCGGGTCCTGCCGGAGCTTGGCATCCAGCGTGTCGACCATGCCCCTGATCATCTGCTGGCGGTCGCCGGCGTCCATTGTCTGGGCAGCAGCAACTTGTGCGGCATCGGGGCCGCCGGGCGCCTTCGGATCGGGGCTCTTCGCGTCCGCAGTCTTCGGGGCTGAAGGCGTGCCGCCGTTCTTGGCGATATGCTCGTTGACAACAGGCAGCCAGGGCGCATCCGCCGGAGATTGGCTGGCAAGGGCGGCGAAGGCATTTCTCGCCTCTTCCACCTTGCCTTCCTGCTCGAAAGCCAGCGCCAGGTAAAACCGGGCGCGCGGGTTGTCGGGCTCCAGTTGTATCGATTGCTGCAGCACATCGCGGGCTTGCGCAGTGACCATGCCGTCGGAGGCAGCCATCAGCGTGTCGGCAAGGTTACCAAGCCGATCGGGTGTCGGCCCCAGCAGCCTTATCGCGTTGCGATAGGCGACCTCGGCATCGAGCAGCCGCATTGTCCTGAAATAGATCGGCGCAAGAACATCCCAGCCTTTTCCGTCATCCGGGTGTTCTGCCAGATGGCGCTCGGCCTTGGCGACCAGAATGGCCATGTCGTTGCCGGGATTGTCGAGCCTTGCCTGGAGCGGCTGCGACGGCAGACCGGGATCGCCGGTCCGCAAGTAAAGACAGAGCCCGAGGGCAGGCAGAAGAACGATGATGAAAGCCTGCGCCAACCGGTAGGTCTTGCGTCCGGTCTGCGCCGGCCGCGTCCTCTCTGGAGCAGCCGAAACTGCGAGCAGACGACGGCCGATTTCAGCCCGGGCATAACCTGCCTGATCGGCGGTAATGGACCCCGCGGCAAGATCGCGGTCGAGTTCGGCAAGTTGGTCCCGGTAGACGGCGGCTTCGCCCTCGCGGCCAAGCGCTACCGCCTGCGCGCCGCGCAACAACGGCCTGAGCAAAACAGCGCCGACACTGGCCGTCAGGACGGCGACGATGATCCAGAACAACATGGAATCCCAATACTTGAACGGCCAGCACATTCCAATCGCCAAAGCGATAATCGCAGAGATTTGAGGCGATTGGTCGCAAGCATCCTAAAGGCGCAGTGAGGCGCAATCATGCCGGGATTTTGCAGCCGCTTGCGAGGCCGTACCATCGCCGCTAAGTCTTGCGCATCATGCCACGCGACGGGAGGTACCGATGGCTGTCATCCCACCGAAGTTGAGGGTTGGCGACAGAGTCCGGCTCGTTTCGCCGGCCAGCCCTCCGGAGCGAGCGAGCGTGCTTGCCCAGACCGCGATCCTGGAAGGCTGGGGGCTGCAGGTCGAGTTCGGCGACCATATCTTCGATAAAAAAGGATATCTTGCCGGCGAAGACGACGACCGGCTTGCCGACGTCAACGCCGCATTCAGAGATCCGGGGATTCGCGCGATTTTCGCGACGCGTGGTGGCAAGGGCGCCTACCGTATCGCCGACCGGCTCGACTTCGATGCCGTCCGTAGGGATCCGAAATTCATGGTCGGCTTCAGCGACATCACCGCGCTGCATCTCAGCCTTTATCGCCACTGCGGTCTGGCCGGTCTCCACGGTGCCGTCATGCGGAATGCCGACGGAGCGCTCGATTCGGAAAATTGCCGCGCAATGCACCATGCGCTGATGCTGCCGGGTTATGCCTCCATCCGTTCGCGACCGGAGGAACTGACTGCGGTACTCACCACGCCCGGCCATGTAAGGGGTCCGCTCATCGGCGGCAATCTCGATATGGTGGCAACGACTGCGGGCTGGGCACTGCCACCGCTTGCTGGCGCCATCCTGTTGCTAGAGGCAGTCAACATGATGCGTGGGCAACTGGATCGCCAATTCACAATGCTCCGCAAGGCGGGACACCTTAAGGGCGTGGCTGGAGTAGCGCTTGGCCAGTTCACCGGGTTCGAGACGACGCAGGCAATGTCTGCCATCGATATTCTGAGGGAGCATCTCGAAACGCTGGGCGTTCCGGTTCTCGGGGGACTGCCGCTAGGGCACGGCATGTCGCCGCTCGTCGTTCCGATCGGCCGCGACGCTGTGCTGGATACGGAGAGCCTGACGCTCTCATTTCCTGAATAGACCGAAAACTTATTCCAGCGGTGTCCAGGTGCCGTTGTCGTTGCGGCAGGCGGAGCCGCGTGCGACAGTCTGCTTGCCGTCGACAGAGACAGTATGCGTGTACTGGCGGCAATTCTGCGATCCCACCTGGTAGGGTGCAGCGGCAACCACCTGGCCGCTCATCGTACGGCCGCTCCAGACCACTGGCTGGCCGCCCGGAGCTGCCTCCAGGGCGCGATACTCCGCTTCCAGTGCGCGCTGCTTGTCGCTGTCGCTGATCGTCAGCCCGGTATTGCCGATAATCCCGCCGTCAAGCGCGGTAATGAAGGTCGCCGAAGAGTTGCTCTTGATCGGCGACAGGCGCGCCAAGGCGCCTTTTCCGGCCGTGGTGCCGCAGCCAGACAGGGACAGGGCAGCCAGGAGGACGGCAGCGGTCAAAGAGGAAATGCCAAGCTTCATGCAACCGAACCAGAATTAACTGCCAAAAAAATAAAATATCTTTCCGCGGTCTCCACAGGGCATCCCCATGGCGCGTATGATCTTTCTGTCATCATGCCGTCGCTCACGCAACATCCTTTACGATGCCCGGCAGAATTAAGGCTGCCTGCAATCCACCCGCGCTGCCGCGCGAGAGGGTCAGCAGCCCCTGATACTCCGCAGTGATCTCGCTGACGATCGACAGGCCAAGGCCTGTGCCGGGCTTCGTCTCGTCGAGACGGCGGCCCCGTTTCATCGCCTCGCGGATCTGATCAGGCTCCAGTCCCGGCCCATCGTCATCGACGGTAAGCGCGACCCAGTGGCGCCGGGCGGGATCGAGACCCTTCACGTCCGGGGCGGCTTCGCTAACTGTTACGATCACCTTCGTCTTTGCAAAGCGGGCAGCGTTCTCGAGCAGATTGCCCACTGTCTCCTCCAGATCCTGCTGCTCCATCGCCAGTGCCAGACCGGGGGAGACAGTGAGCTGGAACTCGATCTCGGTATTCAGCCGCCGCATCACCCGCACCAGACGCTCTAGCGCCGGCTCGGCCTCCGTCCGGGCGAGCACGGAGTCCCGCTGGGCAGCGATGCGAGCGCGGTTGAGATAGGACTGCACCTGGCCCTGCATGGCCTCTGCCTGACCTTTGACGAGATCGCCGTGCGACTGGTCTAGTACGCGCGACTCGTTGAGCAGGACGGCGATCGGTGTCTTCAGCGAATGGGCGAGATTGCCGACCTGCATGCGGGCGCGCTCGACGATGCGGCGGTTGCTGTCGATCAGCGCATTGACTTCGTTGGCAAGCGGTAGGATCTCGCGTGGAAAATCGCCCTGCAGCCGCTCGCTTTCACCAGCCCTGATGCGCTCGAGAGCACCACGCGCCTCGTCGAGCGGCCTGAGGCCGTAAAGAATGGCAAGCGCGTTGACGATCAGGCTGCCGATCCCGAAGACGCCCAACGCAAGATAGAGGCTGTGGGAAAAGGTTTCGACATCGGCTTCGATGACGCCGATATTGCCGGTCACCCGGAACCGTGCCGCACGGCCATCCCCTTCGACGAACACGATCTCCGTCTCTGCCACCTGGACCCGGTTGCCGACGCTGTCGGTGACGATGTAGTAGCGTTCGTAGGATTTGTTGAAAGGCGCTTCCATCACTGACAGGACCGGCAGGTTAACCGAACCCAGCGAGGGGGACACCAACGGCGCTGACGTGAAGGTGCCTAGCGGCTCAACGATCCAATACCAGCCTGTCTTCGGCTGGGCATAGCGCAGGTCGCCGAGTTGTGGGTTGCCTGCCAGCGTGCCCTGTTCGCCAATAGTGACGGAATTGATGACGTTATTAAGCTGCGCCCGCAAGAGGTCCTGGAAACCGCGCTCCGCGCTATTTCGGTATAGGGTCGAGATGACGAAGCCGATGGCCACCAGCGCCATGGCCGACCAGATCGTGGTCAGCAGCAGGACGCGGGCGGTGAGAGACTTAATTATCATTGGTCGGCGCTTGAATGCGATAGCCCAACCCCCGCACCGTTTCGATAAGATCAACGCCCATTTTCTTGCGCAAGCGGCCCACGAACACTTCGATGGTGTTGGAATCGCGATCGAAATCCTGATCGTACATGTGCTCGACCAGCTCGGTGCGCGAGACCACTTCGCCCTTGTGATGCATGAGATAGGCGAGCAGGCGATACTCGTGAGAGGTGAGCTTCAGCGGCTTGCCGTCGACGCTCGCCTTGGAGCTCTTGGTGTCGAGCCGCACCGGGCCGCAGGTGATTTCAGACGAGGAATGGCCGGCTGCCCGGCGGATGAGCGCACGGATGCGGGCGAGTACTTCCTCGACATGGAATGGTTTGGCGACATAGTCATCCGCACCGGCGTCGATACCAGCGACCTTGTCGCTCCAGCGGTCGCGGGCCGTCAGCAGCAGCACCGGCATTCCCTTGCCGGACGCACGCCACTTTTCGAGCATGGTGATGCCGTCCATTTCCGGCAGGCCGATGTCGAGGATGATGGCGTCGTATGGCTCGGTGTCGCCGAGATAATGTCCCTCTTCGCCATCAAAGGCGACGTCGACGACGTAGCCTGCCTCTTTCAGCGCGTCGGCAAGCTGCCGGTTCAGTGTGACGTCGTCTTCAACTACGAGAATGCGCATGTTTCCGCCCAATTCCTAACGATTCGCGATACCTGACAAGGCTCCTCCTACATCGGAACCTTTACAGTCACCTTACGCGGGCGCTCCCCATTGCCCTGAACGAGAACTGTTATGACGCAGCTGTCGCCGGAAGGCTGAACGGACAGAAGCTGGCCGCCGGTCTTCTCGACCACCTGAGACGCCGCATCGCTGCAATCCGACTTCGCTCGCGCGACAAGCGTCGGCGTCGTCACCGGCAACACAGCCGATCCCGCCATCATGGCGAGTACCGCTGCTACGCTCAAGGATGATGCCATGCTCATTAACTTCCATGGGGGACAATAACGTGAGCGAATAGTTACTCAAAGCCGTCTGAATGGCAAATGAATGGGCATAGATATCCTATGCCCATCCTGTATGGGGAACGGCATTCCCCGAAAGCAGCGTTGGCTAGCTGGCTTTGATCGCGGTGCTGGCAGAGATGCGGCCGTAGACTGCGAGCAATCCGCCCACCGCGCCGGCGATCGAAACGGCGGAGTTGACGATCGTCGCCTGGTCCGCCGCGCCAAGCTGAAGCCCTTTCATCTGCAGGACGGACGATCCGATGGCCAGCAACGCGCCCCAGATCGTTTTTGAAAAGTACCAGTGTTTCCCGTCTTCCATGCTCTTCTCCTCTGGTTAAAAACTAGACTGCCACGACGGCAGCGGCCGGAATGCCGATCGGCACCCGCTGGCCCATTTGCGAAACGACAATCTCAAGGTGAGGCTGCGCCACGCCGAAATCGGCGAGCTCGTCGCTGGCCAAATAGGTCCATCCGGCCGTGACGACCTCGACCCGCCGTTTCAGCACCGCGCCCTGCATGAGATCGACACGATAGCGCTCGGTCGGCTCGTCGAGGGCAATGTCGGACGGTATCCAGCTGTCCGCATCGATCCGGCCCCGGCGTATCCAGGTGAAGACAGCCGCCCCGTCCGCATTGCGGCTGCCAGCTATGTGGACCGGCGAGAGTGGCGTCTCGGCGCGGATACCGCCGGCAAAGACGATGGGTCCCACCCTGTCGCTCGATCCCGGCGCCTCGGCGATCCAGTTGAGTTGCAGGCCCATCTCGTCGCTGGCAAGACCAAGTGGCTTGACGGCCGCGTCGAGCATGACGAACGGAGCATCTGTGGCAATGCCCGCCGCCGTAGCATCCTCCGTTCCCCCCAGCCCGCGCAGCAGGCCCGACAGCCGCCAGCGTCCAGGCACAATTTCCTCCGCCTCTATGAACGACCCGATTTCCCATGTCCCCGCTGCGCTTTGCACGGCAAAGCGATTGGCGCCGTTGAGCACCGAGATCTTCAGTGCCGACTCCAGCCCGCCATAGGCAAGATCGACGGTGAGCGACTGCGACCAGTCGAACCGGCCGCTGACGCCGGAAAATAGTGGCGCCACGACCGAGCCTATCTTTGCCGGACGGTCGAGCATCAGGCGCCGGGCAAACGCCTCGGTGGATGGTGACGAGGACAGGACGGTCGTGCGCCACGGTCGGGCGTAGACGGCACCGCATGCAAAATTGCTTGGCGAGCCGCTTTCGAACTGCGGCAGGTCCATCAGTTCGACGACCGGCGCAAAGACATCGGAAGCCGAGCCGCCGCCAGACCTTACCGGCGTCGAGGCTGCGATCGCGCCGCCGGCAAGCGATGCGAACTCGCGGGCTTCGATGTTTCGCGCGGCACCGTCCTCGATGCGGGTCACCAGGAAGCGGCCTTCGGGGCCATCGGCCAGGGAAATCACATCGCCCGGCTGGAGGTGACTGGCTGTCGGGGATAGCGAAAGAGTAAGCGAGCGGCGCGAGGCCCGGTTGTCGCGCAATAGGTTTTCGGCTGCCTGTAGCACCGCCTCCTCCGGCACGACGGCGCCGAGATCGTTGCGGAGCACGCGATTCGATGCAGAGGGCGCCCGCCTCGAGCGGACGCTGGCCTGCTCGTAGTCGGCCAGGGGGTCGTAGAAAGTGACGATAGCCTCGGCGGCGAAATCGCTGTCATGGCCGCGCGTTTCCTGCCAGAGCGGTTGGCCTTCGACGTCGACGACAGCGCAGATGAGGATGGGAGCCAGGCTCGCGGCAGCCCTCGAGCGAAACCGCAGTACCGGGCCATCCTCGATCACGTCGATTTGGAAGACCTCAAGCAGCGGCGTCAGCATGTCGCGGGCGGAGGTGACGTCTCCCTGGGCATAGCCGGAAAGGTCTCCGCTCACCTCGGAAACATCGAAGTCGCTGAAATTCTGGTCTGTCAGTATGGCAGCGATAACGTCGGCAAGGGTGCCGGCGCCAAGCCGTCCGTTCAGCCAGTGCCCCGTCCGCCAGTTACTCCCATCGCTCCAGAGCGCCGTATCGACAGGGAAAGCAGGATAAGGCCGTGCATCCCAGGTCCAAACGAAAATGCGATCGGGATCGACGATGCCGGAGCCGGCCCAATGATCGTGATGGGCCTCGAGAAAGCGGCGCTGAACGCTGTCGGCACGCATGCGGTTGGAGAAATAGGGCGCCGCCGATTCCACCGATTTCGGGTCGAGAAAGACGTTCGGTTGGTTAGCGCCCTTGTCGATTGCCGGGCATCCAAGCTCCGTCAGCCAGATCGGTTTTGCCTGTGGTACCCAGGCTGTCGGCGTGGTGCGCTCGACACCCCCGGCGCGCTCATAATGAAGGCTGCTCCACCAGCTACCGATGTCCTTGTAGCGAAACACCCAGGGCTTTGCCGCAAGGCCATCCGAAATCGACGACCGATGCCGGGCGATCCTGTCGGCAGCGCTTGCGTAGTACCAGTCGAAGCCCTCGCCGCTGTCGATTGCCGCCGCCAGGCCCGCAAGATCGTCCTGGATGCGGAAGCCGTCGGGATTGGCCTTTGCAAGGTCATCGTCGCGCCAGTCGGACAACGGCATGTAATTGTCGATGCCGACGGCGTCGATATCCGGCGAGGCCCACAGCGGGTCGAGATGGAAATAGACGTCGCCTGAGCCGTCGTCCGGGTGGTAGCCGAAATATTCGCTCCAGTCGGCGCCATAGGTGAGCCTTGTCGTGGGGCCGACGATGGCACGGATGTCCGTCGCCATCGTCGCAAGAGCCTGGACGAAAGGAAAGCTGCCGCCGGCATCGCGCAGTTGCGTCAACCCACGAAGTTCCGAACCGAGGATGAACCCGTCAACGCCACCCGCCGCTATAGCCAGATGGGCGTAGTGCAGCAGCATGCGGCGGTAACCTTCGTCCGTGCCGTGATAGGCGACCGCCGCGCCGTCCCTTGAAAAATCGGCCGAGGAGGCCGCACCGCAAAAAGCCGCAACCTGTGCGCCTGCCACAGTTGTCCGGTCCGCTGTGCCGGGCCGACCGATCGCCGGGAAGGCGGTGATCCGGCCACGCCACGGATAGGCCGCCTGCTCCCCTGCCCCTTCCGGATCCGGGAACCCGTTGCCGACGGGTATGTCCATCATCAGGAACGGGTAGATGAAGACGCCCAGCCCGCGCTGCCTGAGATCGGCGATTGCCTGCAACACGCTGGCGTCATCCGGGGTGCCGCCATAAGCAGGCGCACCGTCGATGAGGCTGATCAGATGGGCGTCCGCGCGGTCGATACCCGACACGGACCACCGACTGCTCTCGCTGTCACGGGCCAGCGTCTCCACGCCGGGAACGATGCGGCAGTGCCCGGCGCGCAGATCGGTGCCAAACCAGGCAACGACGAGTGCGACGCTTTTCAGATTGGGGCATAGCGCCGTCAGTTCGTCGATCGAGGCCTGCCAATCGGTCGCCGCCGTCAACACGTTGCGGTTGATGGCGCGCATGCTGCCGGCACCGGTTTTTTCGGATACCCGGGTCGTGCTGTAACCGTGCTCTGTCGAGCCCGGGATGATCGTTACCGCGCGGATCTGCCGCTCCAGGCGCCCGATCGGCCGCACCACCTCAAACTGGAACAGCGGAATGCGATTACCGAATGTATCGAGCGGCAGTCGTTCGAAGACGACGTAGGCAATTCCCCGGTACGCCGGTGCATGGCCTGCGCCCTGCTTGGCCTCGATCAGCGGATCCGCCAGTTGGTCTTCGGAGCCTCTGTAGACGCGCATCTCGATCTGGGTCAGATCCACCTCCTTGCCATCCGCCCAGACGCGGCGGATGCAGGCGATGGGTCCCTCGCAAAGGCCGACGGCGAAGTTGGCGAAATAGCGGAATGTCTCGACACGCGACCCGGTCGACTTGCCGCCGGAGCGCTCGGTGGAGACCTCCTCCTCGAAACGGGTCGCCCATATCAAGGTGCCTCCCAGCCGCGCAGTGCCGTAGAGCCGGATGATTGCCGCCCCTTCGTCGGCACCCGGAATGCGCGCCGTCGCCATTCTCGCACCCGAAACGGTGCGGCTGCCGTTGATCAGCGCCTTGTCGACGACGCTGCCCGCCAACGCACCTGCGGCCCTGCCGATCATCGCGCCGACCGGCCCGAAAACACTGCCGAGAGCAGCACCCGCCGCCTGAAAGAGGATGGTTGCCATGAACATCTCGCTGAGTTGGACAAGGGAGGTCAGCGCCGGGAAACCCCGCACTTGAAAATACTCTTTTAAATTGTATTGTCGTCAAAGATCGGGAGCAGAAGCAGAAAGCGTCGTACCAGCCGGCGCGTCGGCGAGCATTGGCTACGCCGGCATTGGCAAAGGCCTTGCTCTCGAACATGGAGGTGAGGTTATGTGGTGGTTTCCACTTAGCATCACGCTTACTGTGAGAAAAACCCGGACGGGCTGGTTTGTAACCGTCCGGGTCCACATCATAGCGTAGGCAAACGGTGAGCGAGGTTAGCCCCTCGCTCACCACTTCAAAATACTAAAGGTTGAGGACTTTTGCAAGTCGGGGCGTGTGTCTAACGCGGCGGGAAGCGGAAGGTGGCGGCCACCCGTCTGCGCCAGGAAGGTACGAATGGCGAGCGGATCACGGCTGCCTGTTCGTAGGCGTGGATGAAATGTCCGGCATGATCGAGAATACCGGCATGCTTGGCAGCATGCTCCGGTCGCCAGCGAAACAGAAGGAGATCGCCCGGCTTTGCATCTCCGAGGCACCCGGATTGTCCGAAATGCCGAAGCGCTGCGTTCAATAGACGTTCTTCGCCGCTGCGCTCCGCCCAGTCTTGCGCGTAGGCAGGAGGCAACTCCGGATCTTTGCCGTAGAGTTCGCGCCAGATACCCCTGACGAGACCGAGGCAATCGCACCCGACGCCTTTGTTGGCGCCCTGGTGCCTGTAGGGCGTGCCAATCCAGCTTTCGGCAATCTCCAGCACCTGTCGTGCAACATCTTGGCTCATGGAAACAACGGGCTCCCGTCGTGCAGGCTCGTACCGTCCGCATAGGTGTAGGCAAAGTCGGCGCCCGGCACGTGCGGGCAGCCGCGAAAATTAGCAGTATTGGCAAACTTGGCGCGGCAGGTGGTGAACGCCTTGTCGCAGCCGGCCGTCAGCGCAACGCGGGTGCCGATCTCGGGCGCGTTTGAAAGGGGCAGCCAAAGGGTCAGTTGCGTTACCGCGCCGATGGTCGAATGGCTATCGACATCGGCGGCCTTGCCACTGTTTCGCCCATCGAGAAAGACCAGGCTGCCTCGGGCGAAATAGCCGTCGGCGAACCCGGCAATGCCGGTTAGCGTCATCCTGGTTGCTTCTTCCACGGAGGAGACAAGTCCCTCGGCACGGTATTGCGGCAAGGCGAGATCGATGCCGCACCTGGGGTCGCCGACGGTGGCATCGCAGCGGCGGTTGTAGATGCGGCCCTGCGGCTCGGAAAGGTGGGCGGCAAAGCTGCGCAACTCCGCCTGGAACTGGCCGATCTGGCGGGTGACAGCGCCGATCTCCTGCACCTTCAGGAGGAGATGCTGGTCGGGGGCGGACCAGTTGACGAGATAGACCTCGACACGAGCCGCGTCGTAGCGGCCGGCGGCGAGGTCGGCCTCGGAAATGGCATCGCTGGAGAAACCTCCGGTGACATCGCTTGTGGTTGCTGGCAATCCGGCCTGTTCCTCGCCGTCGCTGGCTGCAAAACCGCTTGCTGCGAGATAACGTGTATACAGAAAATCAAGGTCATGGTCGTGGTCGGTGAAGCCGAGAACGATACCGTCGCGGCGGATGACGCGCCAGCAATGGCAGAGCGTTGTGGCATCGCCGGCGAGATGGGCCGCCAGCGCCGGATCGATCGTTCTCATGGCAAGATCTCCACCAGGGGAATGGAAGGGATGCGGCCCGCCTGAAAGGCGGACAGGCTGATATCGATGCGGTCGATGGCAAATCGTACGGGGACATCGAAGGCAAAACCGGCGGTCACTAAAACACCCGCCGCCGGAATGGCGTGGCTTGCAAAGACGACAATGCCTGTCGTCGGATCGCAGGAGACGCCGGCGGGCGGAACGGCGATGCCTCCGACGGCCACCAGCACGGAGCCGGCCACCGGCTTTGCGATTGCGCGCACGGACTGCCCGGCCATATCGGCATAGGTCTTCGTAAGCGCGAAACTGGTCGTCGTGCCGTCACCCGTGCCGATTAGCTGGTCGAAGGCCGTCAGCGGTGCGCCGGGCGGTGCCGATGCGAAGTCGATGGGATCGCGAAACCGGAAGCCGGAGAGCTGGCCGCTGCGGGCCTCGAAGAATGCCAGTACCTCATACAGATCGGCGACAGAGCGGACGCCCGAGCCGGCATCGTAGCTGCGGCGGGCATCGCGCCAGCGGCTGTTACGGCTTTCGCGGCCGTTCGACAGGTTGACGATATCGGTTCGCCGCACCGGCCCGCCGCTGGTGGCCAGCGACAGGCGCAGCGGAAAGCGGATATCGTGGAATGCGAGGGTCATCGGTAGCCTCAAAGATTGCGCTGGCCGCGCAGTGCCGTGCGCGCCAGCATGGCTGAAATCTGCGCCTGGCTTTTCTGGAAGCCCTGGACATCCGGCGTGGTGATGTTGACGACAACGGACGAACCGCCGCCGCCTGAACTCGCCACCCCGAGCGAGCCGTCGGAGCCGCGCTTCAGCGGCAGGATCGCTTCGGAGCCCGCCTCGCCCATCAGGCCGAGATCGCTGCCCATCGGAAAATAGGTTGGCGAGGCGACGACACCGCCGTCGGCAAAGGCCGTTACGTTCCCGGGTACGCCACCCCTCGCAAAGCCGAACAGCTTGCCGATGCCGCTGCTCAGGCTGTCGGCAGCGCCGCCGAGTGCCGTTTCGAGCGGCTTCAACCCGGCTGACAGGGCGATGTTGGTCAGTCGGCTGGCAAGACCCTGCAACACGCCGTCGAGCCCCTTGCCGCCGGTGGTGGCAGACGCCAGTGCGCTGCCGAGCGCCGAACCGAACGACCGTGAGCGGCTGTCGAGGTCGTCGAGGGTCTGCTTCAAGGCCTGCGCCTGCGTGTTGGTGTCTGAGAGATCGGTTGTTTCGGTCATCGGGTTCCTGCAGCTCGTTGCAACGTTTGATGGGATCAGTCCGGAAAGAGCACCATCATTGCGGCCAGTCCGGCGCGGTCGAGCGACGAACTGCGCGGCGACAGGCCTCCGGCCATGGCATGGAATTCAATGGGCGTCATCGCCCAGAATATGACGGGGGGAAGCCGCAGCAGGCAGAGGCCGACATGCAGGGCACGATGCCAGGGAAAGGCTGTTGGCCTTGCCCTGTCGGCCCCGTCGGCTGCCTCGCCTGCTGCGGCTAGCGAGGGCCCGGCGATATATGCTCGTGATCGCCGAGAAACGTTGCCGCCAGCAGATTACCGACGATAGCCGCCGTGGCAGCGATGCCGCCGCCGATGCCGGCTGCGGCGACGTCGTCGTCGGAATAGACGTTGCCGCCTCCCCGCAGGCCGGCGCCGAGGATGCGGATGAGATCGGACGCCTTAAGGCCGCCATGCGAAAATCTTGCCGCCAGGCCGGCGAGATCGTCGGCAGCGAAAGCGGTTTCGAGTTCGGCCAGTGCGCCGAGCGTCAGGCAGAGGATGCGGCGCTCGCCGTCTATCTCGGCCTCGATCTCGCCGCGGCGGCGATTGGCGCGGGCACCTGTGCGCGGGCGCAGCATCACAGCACCCCGAAGGTGATGACGCCTGCGGATTCCAGTGCGATATCGAAGGTGACCTCGCCATTGTGCTCGCCGCCATAATCGAGCGCCGATACCTGGAACGCACCGCTGACTGTGCCGAAATCGGGAATGACGATCTGCCAGGAAAGGATCGATCCGTTGAAGAAGGCGGTGCGGATCAGCGCGTCCGAGGCATGATCCTTGAACAGGCCTGAACCGGAGAGCCCGGCGCGCTGGACGCCGGCGCCGCCAAGAAGCTCGCGCCACCGCCCGGCGCTCTCGGCATCGGTGATATCCACCGTCTCGGCATTGAACGACAGCTTTTTGCTGCGCAGGCCCGCCACCGTCTCGTAAGCGCCGCCATTGTCGATCTTCAACAGCAGGTCCTTGCCCTTCTGCGCGACCATTCGGATATCCTTTCAAGGAAAATGCGCCGGGAAAGACGCTTGCAAAATCGGAATTTTCTGCGCGCCGGACATCGGCAAAAGGGAGGGTCCGGACGTCATCGAGATGTCACTTTCAACGTCTCGGGCAAGCTGCTACGCAAGGTCACAAACAGGTCACGAAGCGCCGCTTTTCATGCCCAAAGCTTTTTCACCGCGTTCGGCACAGATCGTTGCCGTCCTCAGCATCACGCAGCTTGTCAGCTGGGGCACCAGCTTCGACATGCTCGGCGTCATGGGGCGCATCGTCGCGCCCGATCTCGGCCTTCCCAACGAGGTGATCTTTTCCGGCCTGACCTTGATGATGGTGGTCAGCGGCCTCTGCAGCCCGGTAACGGGTCGCTGGATTGGCCGCTACGGCGCGGCCCGCGTGCTCGCAGCCTCGTCGATCGTCTTTGCCCTCGGCCTGCTGCTGCTTTCGGCGGCAAATGGCATCGTCGTCTACGGGATCGCCTGGCTTGTCATCGGGTTCGGCGGTGCGCTCGGGCTGAACGCGCCAGCCTATGCCGCCGTCATCGAGCGCGAGGGGATGAACGGCAAGCGCATCATCACCATCATGATGCTGTTTACCGGCCTGTCGGCCACCCTTTTCTGGCCAATCCTGACCTTGCTCAACGCCCATCTCGGATGGCGGGGGACCTATGTCGCCTGCGCCGCCCTGCACCTTTGTCTTTGCCTGCCGCTTTATCTGTTTGCCCTGCCGAAGCCTGTCGTCGCGGCAAGAGGCGAACCCGGACACCTGACGCCGCCTGTACCGCTGTCACCGGCAGGCCGGCGCAAGGCTTTCCTGCTGATCGCGGCGGCCACGACGATATCCACCTTCGTGACCTTCGGGCTGGCCCCGTCGCTGCTCGAGATCTTCCGGCAATACGGTGCGTCGCCGGCGCTGGCGCTGCAACTCGGCTCGGCACGCGGCGTCATCGGTATCTCCGCGCGGCTGATGGACATGCTGCTTGGCCGGCGCGGCAGCCCGGTGCTGAGCGCCATCATCGGGATAGGCCTGATGGTCACGAGCTTCCTGCTCCTGCTGCTTTTCGGAGCGTCGACGGCGCAGCTTGTCATCTTCACGCTGTTGTTCGGGTTCGGCTCAGGTGTCATGGCGGTCGCACGCGCGCTGCTGCCTCTGGCACTGTTTTCGCCAAGCGAGTACGGCCTGCATGCCGCGCGATTGTCGCTGCCGCAAAACCTCGCCAATGCCACCGCCCCTGTGGTCTTCACCGCAGTCCTCGACTATGCCGGAGCGCCTACGGCGCTTGGCGTGTGTGTCGTTCTCTCGTCAGGCGCACTCATGCTGATCCTGGCGCTCGGCCTGCTGGTGCGGCGGGCAACGGCAGTGGGTGCCGTTCTGGCGCAGGCGTAAGAGCCGTCCCTATTCCGTCACCGCCCGAAACCGCATCTCGGCGCAAAACAGCCGCGTCTTCGGCTCGCGCCTTGCCTTCGTTGCGAGATGGCGGAAATTGACCAGCGCGTAGGTGGCAAGTGGCAGGGACGCGTCCTGCAGGAGGCTGCCGACGATGGCGGCGATCTGCTGCGCCTGTCGCTGGCCGGCAGCATCGGACCAGACCTGCAGCGTCAGAAAATGCTCCTCTCCGGGCTCGGTGGATGTCGAATAATCGTTGCTGGCGAGTTCGGAGACGACGATGCACGGCAATTGCCGGCCCGTGACAAGCCGATCGCGAATACCGTCGATACCGATCATCTCTGTCAGGGATACGCTGCCGGCAAGCGCGGTATGGATGGCCTGCAGCAACTCGTTGGCAGCGGATCTCATCGTCCGGTCTCCTTGCCTGCCGGGTTCCGGAAATGCGCGTTGCCGGAAGCCAAAAGCTTTGCCAGCACTGCCGCAAGGTCTGGCAGGGTATATGTCGAAAGTGCGGTCATACCGACTTCTCCTGGCAATGACAGATCAGATACCGGCGGCTATCGTCAGGGTCCTGCGTGCCGCCGATAAAGAACAGCCGGCTGCCCTTGCTCAGCCGCATGCCGGGCACGACATCGGCGCGCCAGCGCAGCCAGATCAGGTGCGTGCGCCTGAATATCTCGCTCGACGCTTCCTCTTCCACCGACCCGCTGACCGGCTCGATCAGCGCCCAGCACGATGCCGTCTCGACAAAGGTCCGGGTAACGCCACCCTGGCCATCAGGCGTTTCGAGCGGCGCCTCCAGATTGAGGCGGGCGGTCATGCGGCCGGGGTCGAAGAAGGTCGAGCGCATGGTCAAAGGCTCCGGAGCAGGAAGGGCGCAACCAGCCGGTCGTAGCCGGGCGGGATCAGCGCCGGCTGGTCCTCGATGCCGACGACGCCGCGGCACGAAAACATCTGCGCCACATGGGTCAGCATCGCCCGCTTCAGCGTGTCCGGCACATCGTTGGCGGTCGGGCCGAAACCGGCGACAAAATCGATTTCGATACCGTTGACGGCGCGGCCTGACCACAGGCGCTGGCGGAGCATAAGCCGCGCCGGTTGCCTGATGCCATCCAGCACATAACCTTCGAGCGGGACTATCGAGGACTGGCCGAGCTCGTCATAAACGGTAATGGCAACAATGGCTTGCACCGGAACTCTGGCAATCGGAATCACGCCGTCTTCACAGATTGAATCAAGATAGAGACGCCAGCGCTGGGTCATCAGGCAAAGGCCGGTGCTGCGCTCCAGATGCTCGCGGGCAACCGCGATCAGGCAGGCAATGAGCTCGTCCTCGTCGGACGTATCCAGCCGCAGATGTGCCTTCACCTTGGCAAGCGTCAATGCCTCCGCTGAGGGCGGAGTGATCTGGGCATAGGTCATGGGACATCTTTCATATGAGATCGAGTAGACGGCCCGCGCCCTCGCCCTGCCCTCTCCCCGAAGGCAGAGGGAGATGGAGCGAGAGGCGGTGCCGGCATTCCCTTCTCCCCTCGGGGAGAAGGTGCCGTCAGGCGGATGAGGGGTGCTTCAGCTGACAGAGAACTTGATCAGCTTGATCGCCTCGAAATCCTGCACTCCGCCGCCGACGCGCTTGGTGGTGTAGAACAGCACGTAGGGTTTGGCTGAATAGGGATCGCGCAGGACGCGGATGCCGGTGCGGTCAACGACGAGGTAGCCGGCGCGGAAATCGCCGAAGGCAATGGCCGGCGCATCGGCGGCGATATCCGGCATGTCCTCCGCTTCGGTAATCGGGAAGCCCATCAGCGAGGCCGGCTGTCCGGCGGCAGACGGCGCCCGCCACAGATAGTTGCCATCGGCATCCTTGAACTTGCGGATGGTTGCCTGGCTGCGGCGGTTCATGACGAAATTGCCGTTCTGGCGATGGCCGGCCTTCACAGCGTAGACGGCATCGATCAGCACGTCCGTCGGCCCGGCGGTGCGAAAGGCACCGGCAGCACCGGTGGCGATATAGCCGAGATTACCCCAGCTCCAGCCGGCATCCGCTACCGATGGGTACGCCAGAAACCCTTTCGGCTTGGCGACGCCATCGCCGGTGACGAAGGCGGTGCCTTCCTGCTCGGCAAAGACGATGTCGACCTCGCTGGAAATCCAGTTCTCGATGTCGACGGCGGCATCGTCGAGCAGCGCCTGGGTGGCGGCCGGCATGGCATAGAGTTCCATGGTCGGGAAGGTCAGCTCGGCCAGCTGCGGCGCGGTGGTCTGAGGCCGGGCGGCAGTTTCCGACACCCAGCCGGAGGCGAGCCCCTGCGTGGTGAACGGCTTCTTCAGGACGGAGCCGGACACCTGGCGAACCGTCGCCAGCGCGCGGATCGGCGAGACCACCGACAGGCGGCGACCGATCTCGGTGTCGGTCTGGTCGGGCACCAGATAGCCGCCGTCCCCGTTGGAACCGACCGACAGCGCCTTGGCTTCGATCTCGCGCAATCCCGACGCGTCGCCACGGCGAATATAGGTTTCGAAGGCCGCCTTGTGTTCGGCGGCATCGACGGAGCCTGAAAGGCTGCGACCGAGCGGCGGGCGGCCCTTTTTCAGCACCAGCTGGTCGAGGACCTTATTGTGATCGTCCATCGCCTTGTTGATGCGGTCAACCTTTTCGCGCGTCACCACGTCCGATGTCAGCTTGCCCTCGATCTCGCCGAGGCGCCGGTCGTTGACATCCTTGAAGGCTTCGAACGCCTCCATGAATTCCTCGAAGGCTGCCCCCACGGTTTCCGGCACTGTCTTGATTTCCATTGCACCACCGCGCGGTGCCGTCGCTGTCTGCTCGCTCATGCGATCATCCTTGTTTGAAGGTTTCGGTCATCAAATGCCGGGCCGCCCGCCTGATGTGGCGGACAAGCTCGGTCTCCCTGTCGCGGAACCACCGCGCATTCTTGACATTCTGGACGCGGGCCGACGGCAGCATCGGAAAGGTGACCACCGAGATTTCCCAGAGGTCGGCTTCCAGGATGCGCCGCACGCCGGATTTTGCGTCGGTGCGAGCCCTGACGGTGCGGAAGCCGATGGACAGCCCGTCGAGGGCGGAATTTTTCAAGAGCTGATGCACCTCGCGGGCGCGCGCCACACCATCGGCCAGCTGGCCCTCGACATAGAGGCCGCGCTCATCCTCGCGGATGGTCTTCCAGGCGCCGATCGGCTCGGACGGGTCGTGCTGGAACAGCATGCGGATGCCCGATGCACCGCGCGTGGCGAGCGACCGGGCAAAGGCGCCGCGCTCGACGCGATCGCTGCCGAGATCGACCTCGCCGAAGACGCTGGCATAGCCGGAAAAGCTGCCGTCACGGGTGAGCCCCCTGAGTTCGAGACTGGCAAATTTGCAGCTGTCGATACCCATGGGGGATCGAGCAGACACGCTGGGTGCGGTCATGGCGAAGTCTCCGGATTGCGATGTTGAGGTGGTGTGAGGGGCGGTTTAGGCGCTCCTGTCAGGCGTCGTGTTTCTGGCCGTAGCGGTCGGCAAGCCGCGACAGGATGCCGAGGGCCCACCAGGCGCAGAGGCTGGCGGCGGCGGAGCCGGCAAGCATGATGTCCGATGCTGCCAGCACATGCGAGACATTGAGCCGCTCGGACGCCCAAACGCCTGTCGGACCGCCGAAGATCAGGCCACAGGCAAGGCCCGTGAAAAAACGCATTGCTGCCTCGCGACGGGTCTTCGGCAGCAGATAGATCAGCGACACAGCCGCCCCCGCCGAAGCGCCGACGAGCCTCGTCGCCCACATCGAAGTATCGCCCGGAAGGTGCGCCATTGTTAATATCTCCGGTTTAGGAACGGGATGTCGCATGCCGCTGCCAGCGTCGACCATGCCCGGCACGGGACGGCAGGGATTGATTTCAGTGAATCTTTTGAATCCGTTCGCGCCCGAACTTCGCAGGCCTGGCGAGGAACTTGATATTTTGAATGAGCGGATAACGGGCGGCTAAATTGCCGCCGCCGGCCCTATTCCGTTTCAGGAATTTCCGGACCTTCGTTTTTATCGAGATCGGGTCCCTGCTGGCGCCCATGCCAGATCATGAGAATGGCGACTTCAGCTGGATGGACTTCATAGTCGACGATGTAGGGCGGCGTCACGAAGCGCCGCACGTTGCCGCGCGCGATCACCGGTGTCCCGACATTCGGATAGTCGGACAGCGTTCTCTGCAGATGTCGCAACTGCCGCGACACATCGGCAGCGGCGCGCTTGTTAACACGCCCGAGATACGTTCTTTCGGCGCGTATGAACCCGGCGGCACGCGTCGAAATGCGCACCTTGGTCATGCCGCATTTTCCTTGCGCATCGGCTGCGTTTCGCCTTCGACCTCAAACTCCGCAAGCAGGTCGTCCAGGTCCATCACATTGCCAGCCTCGACTTCTTCCTGGGCCGCCATGATCTGCAGGATGTCGTTTCCTTCCTGCATCAGGTAATATTTCAGCGCCCTGACGATCACCCAGCTGCGGCTGCGCTCGGAGACCTTGGCGATGGTTTCGATGTTCTTCAGGATGTCTTCCGGAATGCGCAGGGCGATGGGGTCGGAGAGGACGGGCTTTGTCATCGGGAGGCTCCTTGTCTTGCTATACGACGTATAACAAATTTCAGGCACCTCATCAATAACCCACCGCCTGGCGCTTTTCGGCGTCTGTCAGGAAATCCGCCTGGCCGACACGGGCCCAGAGTTCGCTGCGTTCGGCGGCAAGGCCGGCGATCTTGTCGAGATCCGGCTCCAGCCGCAGTCCTTCGCCATAGGCCGTGGCAAACCACAGGGAGAGAGCCGAGGCGGTGCGGGTGAGCAGCGGCAGGACGGTCAACCGGTAGAAGGCGCGATTGGCCTCCTGGTAGTTGGCATAGGTGTTGTCGCCGGGGATGCCGAGCAACATCGGCGGCACCCCGAAGGCCAACGCGATATCACGGGCAGCGCCATTGCGGGCCTCGACGAAATCCATGTCCTTCGGCGACAGGCCCATCGACTTCCAGTCCAGCCCGCCTTCGAGAAGCAGCGGCCGGCCGGCCCGCATAGGCCCGGAATAGCCTTCGTCGAGTTCCTGTTTCAGCCGCTCGTACTGGTCCGGCGAAAGGTTTCCACCCTCCTTCGGCTGGTAGACGAGCGCCCCCGATGGCCGCGCCGAGTTGTCGAGCAACGCCTTGTTCCAGGTCGAGGAGGCATTGTGAAGATCGAGCGCCACCTGGGCAGCCGCCAGCGGCGGAAAGCCGAGATGGTCGTCGAGCGGATGAAAAAGTTTCAGGTGCAGCAGCGTCAGGCCATCGCTCTCGGCAGCAAAGCGGCGCACGAGGCCGCCAACGCGGTATTCATAGGCTTCCGGCCAGCCATCGCGGCCCTCGACGATGGCGACACGATCCGGCCGCAGCAGGTGCAGCTCGCGCAAGGTGCCGCCGACCATCAGCGGCTCGACATAGGCATTGCCCGACAGAAGCAAATGGCCGTGCAGCGCCTCGAAGAAATCCGGGCCCGCCATGCGCCCATTCGGCTGTCGCATCAGCGACAGCAACGGATGCTCGCCAACCTCCCGGTCGCCCTCGTAGAGCAGCCAGGAGACAGATGCCGCCGCCTCCGCCACCAGCCGCACCGAACGATGCGCCACAGGGTTCTTCATGAACCCCTCACGCGCCAGCGCCGCATAGGACCGCCCCGTCCAGTGCGCCCGACCCTCGGACGTCAACGTCATCATCGAGCCGCTTGCCTTGTGCTCGGCCACAGCCCTGCGGCCCGCCGTGGAACGCCACGGCAGGGTGAACGGGAGTTTCATTGGGATGTCCTTTTGAGTTGCGATTAAGTCGCCTTAAGCCTGTGGGGCTGGCAGAGCAGGCTCGACGGATCTCCTCTTGTGGGGGAGATGCCCGAAAGGGCAGAGGGGGCTCTGCGGAAAGTTAGAATTCGCTGGCAGATACGCTGATGTCTCCCCCGCGTGGGAGAATATCTGCGCCACGCTTTGAACGTCTGTTCACGCTGTCCCGAAAACGCGACGTGTCCTCAAAATGCTTGTGCTTCGAACCTGACGATCAGTGTCTTCCACGACTTGTACTTGTCCAATGGCAACCCGGTAAACGGTGCGGCTTGCAAAATCGTTCGAGTGACCAATTCTGCAAATCTTTGCTGCTGAGCGGCGGTACCACCGGTTATATGTGGCGCGGGTTTGCCGCTGATTTCACCACGCGTGTTCAGGTTGACCCGAACTTCGGCGCGTAGCCCGCGAATCGCCAAATCAGACGGCAAATTCCAGCGTGCTATGATCGCACGCATGACGCCGTCAATCGTTGATTGTTTCAGCATAGCCGGCCTGGCTTCTGCGCGGGCAACCAGCAGCACCAGTGAAAGGACAAGAGCGAGGCACAGTTTAGATTTGGTATTCATTTGAAAACTCACGTGCTGCTCCCAGATACCGCACCTTTAAAGCCATTACAGTAGCAATGGACATCCCTGTTGCGCGCCCTCAAGCGACCGCCGCTTTCCGCAAGCCCAGCCGCTCGAAATCCTCCAGCCAAGCTCCCCACCGCCCCCTAAATCGCCTCCCGCACCGCCGTCTCGCTGTCGTAATCCGCGGCAATCCGCATCTCGCGCAATGGCCGGACGCGTTCTATCGAGATCTGGTAGTTCGGATGGGCCTTGTAGGCCGCCAGTGCTGCCTCGTCGTCGAATTCGCCGTAGACGACGAGGTCGACGTCGGTGCCGAGCTGGTCGGTCTTGACGTTGGTGCCGATCTCCAGCAGCCTGACGTGGGGGATTTCGGTGAGGATCGACAGGCCCGCCCGGACCGCCTCCAGGTTGGCCCGATCGGCGACGTTGAAGAAGACGATATGACGGATCACGCGTGGCACTCCTCGAGGACATTGTCTGTCGCAGCGGTTAGCATGCGCGCCGCCAGCGTTCAACCGTGGCATGCTGCCCCGGGTTCAGCCCATCAAGCAGCAAGGTCCAACGCCATTTCGGCGGTGATCTTTTCCCATGGCACCGAGATCGCGCCGTCTGGATCGCGGTCGACAAGGCCTGCTGCCATCAGCGCATGTACGTCGCGATGGACGCCGCGATAATCACGCTTCAACAGATGGGAGAGGTGACGGATCGATGTCGCGCCATTGCTCCTCAATGTCCGCAGCAATTGCCAGCGCCCAGCCGTCAGCACGGTTAGAAGACTTTCCATGCTTTCGAAGGCCAGGCTGCCTGTCGTTTCAACGGCTTCCCTCGCGTCTATAGCTCGCGCGGAAAGCGCCGCCTTGGCGAAGAAGGCATCGAGATTCGAGACATGCAGCCTAACTTCCTTCACGCTCAACCTCCCGCCTTACATCCCGCTCGAAGTCACGGACCAGTTGCTCCAGGGTCGTAAATACATACGGTTCTTCCGATGTCCGATAATGGCGATGATCGCTCTTACCCGTCTCGTTGTCATAGGCAACAATACGCTCGCCCGGATGGCCATAGAAGAGAGAATACTTCAGTCCATGAGGCCACTCATCATCCGCGGTCGGCAAGCGCCACACACGGATCTGCACGATGGCCCCGGACGCCAACCAAAACTTGTTGTCCAATATCAGCGTGGCACGAGGCATACCACGTCATAGATAGCATATGCTGCGATTATCATCAACAAACCTCTTTGCCACACCAAATGTCGCCCCGCCCAAACAAAAAACGGCAGCACACCGGCTGCCGTTTCGACGTTCGCCCCGGCCTGCCTCAGTTGGTCGCCGTACCGTCCGAGACGGTGAGGCCGACGGTGCGGCCGGGGAAGCCGGCGGCGTCGAAGTAACGGACGTCGCCGACAGTCTGCATGTCGATGATGGTCTTGAGGCCACTGGCCGATGGTTCGGACACCAGCATTTTCGTGGCGACCTCGGGCATGGTGCCGTCCTTCATCGCTTCGGTGATGACGCGGCCGACGAGCTTGCCCTTGTCTTCGGTCTTGAGGTCGAGAATGCGGGCGATGGTCTTGCCCACGTCGGCGTTGCTGGTCGGCGCGGCGTCGACGAAGCCGGACTTGAAGTCAGGGCCGATCATCGCCTGGAAGTTCCAGGTGTCGGCGCGGCTGAATGAGCCGTGCATGCCCTGGCCCTGCTGCAGCCCGCTGTCGGCGACCTCGGCGGTGCAGCGTTCCGGCTGGCCGCAGATCGTCGAGAACGAGCGGAAGTTGACGGCGATGGCCGGCATCGGCGTGACGGCAGATCCCTCCAGTGCGATGTCGTCGAGCGACAGCGTGCCGGGGAATGCGCCGAGCGACTTGGCGACGAAGATGCCACTGACGTAATCCTGCTTCAGGAGCGCGTCGACGACGTTCTTTGCCGTCGCCTTGTCGCCGTCCGGCAGGTAGATCAGGTCAGATCCGCCGTTGGCAGCCACCACCACCTTCGGGTGGTCCTTGTCTCCGCCGATCAGGCCGTTGCCGCTCTTCGGGTGCTGGCCGGCGTCGATGGCCTTGTAATCCTGGTCAGGATCGATCAGCGGCAGGCTCAGTGCCTTGGCAAGATCGAGCGAAAGGAAGCCGACGGGCAGCAGGCCGGGGGTGACGTCGGCGTAGCTCGCCTTGGCGGCGGCGCTGGTCTGGCTTTGCTTCGAAATCGTCGAGAAACCATGGTCGGCGGTGACAATGATGTCGGTGCTGTCGGCCAGCCCCTGTTCCTGCAGGGCAGCGCGCAGGCGGCCGAGATCGTCGTCGGCATTGCGGATGGCCGCCATCGATGTCGGGCCATTTATGCCGGGCACCAGCTTGCCGAGACTGTCGCCCTGGTTATGCTGGGTGCCATCGGGATCGCGGGACCAAAAGACCATGACGAAGGGCTTATGCTTGTCGGCAAGCTCGGGCAGCACGGCGCGGGTGGCGGCGGCGGCGAAATAATCCTGCTGGATGGTGTTGGCCGATTTCGTCCCTGCCGTCTGGAAATCGCCCGACTTGCTGTTGGGCCCACGGCCTGGCGCTGCCAGTGGCAGCCCGGCGGCCTTCAGGCGATCCTGTGTTTCGGCAGACAGCGGGATACCCTTCTCGGTGCCGGTAGCATCGTCGATCAGGATGGTCTTTTCGCCGGTTCGCTCAGTGTGGTCGAAAATCAGCGCCGGGCCGAGCTTGCCGATCGAGGCGGTGGCAAACCCCTTGTCGCGGGCCATCTGCAGGATCGTCGCCTCGTTCAGGTAGTTACCGGAGAAATGCTCGTCAACATCGCCGAGCACCGGATCGCTTTCGAGAAACGGCGTCAGGCTCTTGCCGGCGCCGGGAACCTGGAAGCCGGTGTAGATGGTGTTCGAAAAATCGCCGGTATCGCCGAGATAATGGCCGGTCGCCAGTGCGGAGGCATTGGCCGTGGTAAAGGTCGGAAACAGAGAGTGGCTGTTGCGCAGATAGACGCCGTTGCGGGCGAGCGCCGCCATGTTGGGCGCCGTGGTGTCGTCGACAACGGGGCTGCGGAGACCGTCGGCAACGAACAGGATGACATTGTGCGGCTGGTCGGCGGCACCGGCAGGGCCGATGGCGCAAAGGCTGGCAACACCGGCTGCGAGCGCGGCGGAAAGAAGTTTCAATGTCATGGCTGTCTCCGATCTCTTGACTGAACCCGACGCTAGCCGCCCTGCTTGACAGTTTCGTGACAGTTTTATGCGTCGAACTCCGCCGACGATTGCAGGCGCTGCGGACGCATGCGGCCGACACCACGCAAAAATTCGCGCCTGCCCTTACATCGGGCCGCAGGGTGCCTAGATAGCCGCGGTAGATGGCGTTCATGCGGGTGTTGCATGGGCTGAGACGGGGTCCTTTGCATGAGCGTTGTTGCTTCTTTTCTGTATCGCGATGGCGTGCGGGCCGAGCAGGTGCCGATTGCGGCAGCGGTTGCGCCGATGGCGGAGAACGAATTCGTCTGGATCGGCCTGCATGATCCGACCCTCGACGAACTGCAGGTCCTGCAGCGCTCGTTCGGGCTGCACCGCCTGGCGGTCGAGGATGCGCTGAATGCCAAGCAGGTTCCCAAACTGGATATCTATGGCGAGCAGTTGTTCGTGCTGGCAAAGACCGCCCACCTCACCGGCGACGACATCGACTATGGCGAGACGGCGATCTTCGTCGGCAAGCGCCATATCATTACGGTCCGGCACGGATCGGACCGGGGCCACAGCCAGTTGCGCGGCCAGCTCGAGGAATCGCCGCAGCTGCTAGCCCACGGCACCGACTACGTGCTGCATGCGATCATCGATTTCATCGTCGATGGCTACCTGCCGGTCGTCCAGACGATCGAGGACCATGTGCTTGCCATGGAAAGCCGCATGCTCGAATCCTTCCTCGAGCGGACCCAGATCACCCGCCTGTTCCAGCTGCGCCGCCAGGTCATCCTTTTCCAGCGCGTCCTCGGGCCGATGTCGGAACTGTGCGGCAAGCTCGTCCATCTCGACCTGCCCTGTCTCGACTACGAGGCGAAGCCCTATTTCCGCGACGTGCTCGACCATGTCCACCGGGTGGAATCGATGGTTGCCGGCCTCAGGGATGTCATCACCTCCGTGTTCGAGGCCAGTAACCTGCTCGAGCAGCAGCGCCAGGGGGTGATTACCCGGCAACTGGCGGCCTGGGCGGCGATCCTTGCCGTGCCCACTGCGATTGCGGGCATCTACGGCATGAATTTCGAAAACATGCCCGAACTGAAGACCGAGTATGGCTATTACGTCGTACTCGGCGTCATCGTCATCCTCTGCGGCGGGCTCTACATGCGCTTCAAAAAGACCGGCTGGATCTGAGCTCCCCGGCAACCCGGTATTGAATAGCTCTTGCGCTGCTCCCAAGTGTAGTACATGCCGCATCACCCGACACCGACGTTCGAGCACCACATCACGATATCGCCTGGGGACATCGACCAGATGGGCCATGTCAACAACGCTGTCTATCTTCAATGGGTGCAGGAAACGATCGTCAGCTACTGGAAACACATCGCGCCTATCGAGGCCCGGGCAGGCCTGCTCTGGGTCGCGCTCAAGCACGACATAACCTACCGCGCGCCCCTGTTCCTCGACGACAATGTCGAGGCGCTGGTGACGGCTACCGAGACCCGGGGTTCACGGGCGTCGTTCAAAACCATCTTCAAGCGCGGCAAGGATGTGTCTGCGGAAGTCATCAGCTCCTGGTGCTGCATCGATGCGGCCACCCGCAAGCCCAAGCGTGTTGCACGCGACCTCGTCCGCAAGTTCCTACCCGACTGAGGCTGGCTGACCTAAACCGTGTAGCTCAGTGCCGCATAATAGATCTTGCCGTAGCCGCCAATCGCGTCGGCACGGTCGAGGCCGTTGACGATCCGGCGGGCGTTGACCCAGTCGCTCCTGGTCTTGTTGAAATAGTCCGCCAGCTTGCGGCCGGTGAAGCTGCCGTTCAGCATGCCGTATAAGATGATCTGGACGGCCACGTCCAGGCCCAGCGCAAGATCGGGATCGGCGACCAGATCGACGCCGATGGCATCCCCGAGCTTCCGGTAATTCGCCTTGAAGGTGATCTGCACCAGTCCGCGGCCGAACCAGTATTTCCCATCGGCATCCTTGCGCCAGTACGGCGTCTTCACCCAGGAGAGCTTGCCCGCATCCCAGGCCGCCTCCAGCCGGGCCGCGGCCTGCTCGTCGGTGTTGGCCAGCGTCTCTCGAACAGGCTGCATGGTGAAGGCGGTCTCGTGGTAGGCGGTCGCCAGGATATAGGCGAGCCACCGGTCGTCGCTTTTGGCGTGGTCCTTTTCCCAGGCATCGAGGACGGCCTCGTGGCCCTCGACCTGCGCCATGTTCAGGCCGTTTGAATAGAGTTTTTCGCGCAGCTGGTCGAAGAAGAAATCGCGGTTCAGGGTCATTTGTCTCTCCATTGTCTCTGCAGCGGAATGGACTTGTGCACCGGAGGTCGTCACGTCGCGAATGCGCTCCGTAGAGCGCTACGTGTCCTTTCTTTGTGAGGCGATTCATGGAGCAGCGACACAACCCTGCGCGCGTATCTTGGCTACGGCTGCAAGCATCGTGGATTGAATTCGGGCGCCGGAACATCGATGCTTCTGAGGCTTCAGATGCAGCGAGGCTGGAGGCGATTGCGAGATCTCCACAACTTCAATCGTTTAAAAAAATTTCAATCGTTTAAAGTTTTTAAACACCTGATTTACAAGTGCTTTAAGCTGTGGAACAGTTGATGTCACAAAGTCGTTATCTGCGCAGTAAACAGTTGATGAGGTTCACGATGTCAAAGCCCGACCACAGTAACAAAACAGTTCCCCAGGATGTTTTCGAGCGCCACGAAAGCGAATGGCGGCAGATGCAGACCCGCGACACGGCTCCGAAGCCGGCGACCCATACCGCCCAGGCCTGAGACTTGCGGGCAGCCCGGTGCTGCCCGCCATCATTCACGCTTTCAGATGCCGCGAACGCGAGGCTCGCCGCCACCTTCCAGCATCAGCGCCGTCAACGCCCAGACCAGCGCATCGAGCCGGTCTGGAGACCGGCCGAGCGACAATCCATCCGGTCCGAAATCGCACATCTGGTCTTCCAGCGCCGTGAAACGCCCGGCGTGACCGACGCGGCCTTGTTCGTAGAGGGCTGCCACCGGCTCGGCCCGCAGAAATTTGCCGCGCGTGGCGCGTACCGTCGTTACCGGCAGGTTGATGTCGATGCTGCGCAGCATGGCCGTCACCATGTCGCCACCCTGGTTGATTTCGGCAACGATACGGTCGGCATCGAAACGCCGGAAGGCCCTGACGACGGCCCCCGCCCATGTGGCAGGACTTGCGCCTTCCACCGAGCAATCGGCGAGCACCACCGCCCTTCCCGAGGCCTCGAGGCCTGCGACGACGATGCCGCAGCAGGCATTGGGCCCGGCAGAGGCCGGTGGGTCGACGGCAACGACGATGCGCCGGAGCGGGCCAGTCAGTTTTTGCACCAGCGCCGCAATCGTGTCGCGCTTCCAGAGACCATCCTCGCGGTCCTCTATCAGTTCTCCATCCAGCTCCTGGCGCCCCAGCCGCGTGCCGCCGTAGCGGGCGGCAAGCGCCGAGATGAACCCCGGCGACAGGTTGCCCGCATTGGAAAGCGTCGACAGACGCGTAACGACCGTGCCGGCATCGGCCAACAGGTTTTTGAGCAAGGGCACCGGGCGCGGCGTCGTGGTGACCAGCTGCTGTGGATGCTCGCCGAGACGAAGCCCGAACTGCAGCATGTCAAAGGTTTCCTGGCCATGCTTCCATTTGGCCAGCTCGTCGCACCAGGCGAAATGAAACTGCGGCCCGCGCAGGCTTTCCGGATCTTCGGAAGAGAATATCTGGGCCACCGCACCATTCGGCCAGACCAGCCGGCGGCGGGAGATCTCGAAATCCGGCCGCTTCAGCCGGGCGATGCGGCAGATGCCGGACACGCCGTCGATCATCACCTCGCGGGCATCGCCAAGCGTTTCGGCGACCAGCGCGATACGAAGATCGGACCGGTCTCCGGCGCTGGCGAGCCCATGAACCCATTCGGCGCCGGCCCTTGTCTTGCCGGAGCCGCGACCGCCGAGCAGCAACCAGCTGCGCCAACACCCGGGCGGCGGCCTCTGATGATCGCGACCGGCGATCTCCCAGTCCATGACGGCGAGATATTCCGCAGAAAGCGCATCCAGGACAGCATCGCAATCGGTGTCGCCCACCATCCGGCCTCCCCTCGCCGCCAGCGCTGGACCGCCAGCAGCGGATCGGCCTGAAGCAAGCCCCGACGCCGTGACGCCGGACAGTTGCTCGGGCGCCGCCGTCACGCTTGCCGGCGAAGGTTCGGTCTGCCTGAAGGCCCGGTTGTCCGCCGAAATCGCAGCGGCGCGGCTCGTGCACCTGAGTTGCGCCATTTCCATACTGTGGGTCTTCAACACGTCGTCAAAATACCGCATCAGCTTCAACAGCCGGCGGATCCCCTTGCGGCGGCCCGGTGGCGGTGGCGGCGGGATCCAGACCGGGGTTAGCCCGCTGAAGATCGCGTTCCGCAACGATTGCCCGCGCCCGATCCTCGGCACGCTGCTCGATGATCGCCAGCAGCCGGCGCTTGTTTTCCACATATCCGGGCCCATCGGCATGGCGCTCGATCTCCGTTTCCCGGTCGCGCGCCATCTGGCGCTGCAGGCCATCGATCTTTTCCAGCGTCCGAACGATCAGCGACATCGCATCCACCGACAGCTTGACATCGGCACGGGCAAGCTTTGCCGCAGCCTCGTCGCAGGCCCCTTCGGCAAAGGCCTGGCCGGACTTTTCCGCTGCAGAGCGCAATCCCTTGAAATAGTCGAACTCGGCCCGCATCTCGACCGTCATCTCGTTGAGCAAAGTCCGAAGAACATCCTCGGCACTGCCGGATTTGATTTCCAGCAGGCAGGCTTCCGCCTGCCTGCCGCATTGCTCCGCGCTCCAGCCGCACTCGCTGCCGCGATAGGCCGGCGCATTCGGCCAGTAGCCGTAGAGATTAGGGTCGAAACCGTCCAAATCTTGCATGGCATGTCTCACGGGTCGGCGCGCCAGACGCAAGGGCGTCGGCGGGCGGGACGGAATTGTGTCTGAATGCGCTGTTGCCTTAGAGGCCGGCAATGCCGCCCCAGCCGATCTCCCCCCTTGTGGAGGAGATGCCCGACAGGGCAGAGGGGGGTGAATGCGGCGGTCTCGGAAGTTGCGGCGGCATACCCCCCTCTGTCAGCTACGCTGACATCTCCCCCACAAGGAGGGAGATCAGGCTGGGCGCGCCGCCAGTCTCACACAAAAAGTCCTGCCGTTAGAGCGAGCCCTTGTCGTCTTGGAATACGCTCGCGGTTGTGTGGCCTATGGGGCCGGCAATGCCACCCCAGCTAATCTCCCCCCTTGTGGGGGAGATGCCCGACAGGGCAGAGGGGGGTGAATGCGGCAGTTTCGGTAGGCTCCCTGTCAGCGACGCTGACATCTCCCTCACAAGGGTGGGAGATCACTGGGCGTCTCTTACCCGCACCTCTCCGACTATACCTAAAACTAACAAACAACCGTCACGCCGTCAAGGACTATTTTCCTATCTTTGTGAATATACCGCTTAAATTCGATTGAAGAGGATTATTTCCCTATTTCTTCAGCCCGCTGGCGCTCGTCTTCTTCCGCATCGCCGTCTCCATCCCTCGGCATGTCGCCAACCGTCAGCGGCCAGTCCACCACGTGGTCCTCGTAGTCGTCGACAGGCACGTCTTCCTCGCTGAAGGTGCGGCCCCTCGCCGAGATGCCGGCGGCGTGGACGGTCTCGGGGTCGCCGGAGACGAGGTGGTGCCACCAGTAGAGATCGCGCTTCTCATTGATCAGCCGGTAGCCGCAGGTGGGTGGAAGCCACTGGATTTCCGAGACATTCTCGAGTGTCAGCTGGACGCAGTCGGGCACGAAATCCCAGCGGTTGGGATAGCTGGTGCAGCGGCAGCTGTCGCTGTCCATCAGCTTGCAGCGGACATCGGTGAAATAGATGTCGCCACTGTCCCACTCCTCGATCTTGTTGAGACAACAGAGGCCGCAGCCGTCGCAGATGCTCTCCCACTCGCCCGGGGTCATGTCGGCAAGGGTCTTGCGCTGCCAGAAGGGGGTTTCGTCCATGCTCTTGCTATCCCTGCGCACCCGCCCGTTGCAGGGAAGCCGCGCTGCTTTGTTTTGTGATTTGCCGGAAAGCAACCAATTGTTCAACCTGTGGCGGATATAGGGGAGAACGGGTTGTCGGGGAAGGCTGAGCCTGACGCAATCAGCAGATGGCTCGAAGATCAGACGGGAAATCGCGCATGCAGGATCAAATCGAGCCGGAAGGGCCTCCGCCGAAGAGGCCGCGCCGAAAACGCTTCCTGCTGCTGCGGCTGGATTCGTTGATCGATTCCACCGTCTGGAATGCCGGCTTTCGCGCCGCCGAAACCTGGGAAGACATCACCATCTTCTTCCGTCGTTTCCGCATGCATGGCTGGAAGCGGATCCTGTTCGAACTGCTCGGAGAAGGCATGACGCTCGGTGTCGCGGCCTCCGTAGTGATGCTGGCGCTTGCCATGCCAGCCTTCGAATCGACGGTCGGCGACTGGCGCAACCGCGGTAATTTCGCCGTCACCTTCGAGGACCGCTACGGCAATATCATCGGCCATCGCGGCATCATCCACGAGAACTCCGTGCCGGTCGACGAGTTGCCGGATTACTTCGTCAAGGCGGTACTGGCGACCGAGGACCGGCGCTTCTTCGACCATTTCGGCATCGACGTCTTCGGCCTGTTCCGGGCGCTGACCGTCAATGCACAGGCCGGCGGCGTCGTCCAGGGCGGCTCGACGCTGACCCAGCAGCTGGCCAAAAACCTGTTTCTTTCCAACGAGAGATCCATCGAACGCAAGATCAAGGAGGCGTTTCTGGCGATCTGGCTGGAGGCCAACCTCTCGAAGAAGGAGATCCTCTCGCTCTATCTCGACCGCACCTATATGGGCGGCGGCACCTTCGGGGCGGCGGCAGCGGCGCAGTATTATTTCGGCAAGAATATCTCGGACGTCAACCTGGCGGAGGCGGCGATGCTTGCCGGCCTGTTCAAGGCGCCGACCAAATATGCGCCCAGCGTCAACCTGCCGGCGGCACGCGCCCGCGCCAACGACGTGCTGTCAAACCTCGTGCAATCGGGCTTCATGACCGAGGGCCAGGTGGTGGCCGCGCGCCGCAACCCGGCCTCAGTGGTCGACAGGGCCGAAGTCGTATCGCCGGATTTCTTCCTAGACTGGGCATTCGAGGAAGTTCAGCGGCTGTCGTCGCGCTTTGCAGAGCGCTCGCTGATCGTCCGGACCACCATAGACATGAGCCTGCAGAAGGCGACGGAAGACTCGATCGGCTCCAGCCTGCTTGAATATGGCGAGCACTACAACGCCAAGCAGGGCGCATCCGTGATGATCGAGACCGGCGGTGCCGTCCGGGCCATGGTCGGCGGCCGCGACTATGGCGAAAGCCAGTTCAACCGGGCCACCAAGGCACTACGCCAGCCCGGCAGTTCGTTCAAGATCTACACCTACTCGGTCGCCATGGAGAACGGCATGACGCCGGCGACCACCATCGTCGATGCGCCTATCTCCTGGGGCAACTGGAGCCCGCACAACTACGAGAACCGCTATGAGGGCCGCGTGACCCTGACGGAGGCCATCGCCAAGTCGATCAACACCATTCCGGTGCGCCTTGCCAAGGAGCATTTCGGCATCCAGCCGATCCGCGAGATGGCCAAGCGGATGGGCGTCGAGACGCCGATCCGCAACGACAAGACCATCCCGATCGGCACCTCCGAGGTCACCGTCCTCGACCAGGCGACGGCCTATGCAGTCTTTCCCTCGGACGGGCTGCAATCGCGGCGCCACGGGATCAGCGAGATCGTCGGTTATGATGGCAAGATCGTCTATGATTTCAATCGCGACGAGCCGGCCGCCAAGCGCGTTCTGTCCGAGCCGGCAACGGCCTCGATGACGCAGATGCTGACGCAGATCCCGGTCATCGGCACCGGCCGCAAGGCAGCCCTCGACCACGGCATCGTCGTCGGCGGCAAGACCGGCACGACGCAGGCCTACCGCGATGCATGGTTCATCGGTTTTTCCGGCAACTACACCTGCGCCGTCTGGTTCGGCAACGACGACTACACCTCGACCAACAACATGACCGGCGGCACCCTGCCGGCAATGACCTTCAAGAAGATCATGGACTACGCCCACCAGGGCATCGCGCTCAAACCCATCCCCGGCATCGCCGACCCCTTCCCGGCCCAGAAACCGATGACGGCAGCCGCCCGGAAAGCCGCCACGGAGGCCGCCATCACCGCCGAGCCACCTCCTGTGCGCCCCCGCTCGCTGTCTGCCGAATCGACCAGGACATTGCGCGATCTCGAGGAGCTACTGAAGAACGCACCACCGCTGAAGCAGCGGGTGGCGAGCATCGAGTAGTGGCGAGGCTTGGGCGGAGACGGTTCTACCGGACTGCGGCCGAACGGCCGCAGTCCGTTCATTCGGCAAAAGCTGACTACTTCTTATAGAACGCCAGGCGTTTGATGCCGAGTTTCATGTTGTTGAGGTTGGTGGGTTTCAGGGGGAAGAGGACGTTGGCGGCGTAGCTGGCGCTGATTGAGCCGACGGCGAGGTTGACGATGAACTCGGCCGGGTTGGGATTGGCCCATTTGTAGCCCTTGGTGTCCACGAGGGTGCCGTTGACGTAGGTATCGACCTTGCCGGCGCTGGTGCGAACGACTTTCGTCAGCCTGATATCGCCGACCAGCGGGCCGCTCAGATATTTGAGATAGCCGGCTCCGACATCTGTCGTTGCCGGGGCCCATACGCTGTTGTTGAGCTGGAAGTCCTGGGTCACGGTCTCGCCGTGGGTGAAGGCCGAGAAGATGTCAGGGCCCTTGTAGAAATCGAACCAACTTTCGCTGTCGATCTCGTCGGCACTCGATGTCGTCGACGTGATGTTCTTGCCATAGAGCCACGCGGCACCCCAGAAGCCGTTCGGCTGGTTTGCCGGCAGGGCGTTGAGTTCGGCAATCGTATTGACCTGGCGGCTGACGACGGCCGGCGGGTAGTTGACCTCGGCATCGAAGGCATAGTCGCCGTTTTTGAGGTCGAAGGTGTCCTTGGCGACGATCTGGGCCGAGCGGATCGGCGGTACGAAGATCATCAGCTGGCCGGCCGGATTCTGGTAGGTAGCAGCCTGGCTGATGAAGGTGAACTTCTTCTGCGTGGTCACCTGCTTGGTGGTCTTGTCGACCGTGACGGCCCGGTAGTCGTCGTTTCGCTGGAAGGCGTTGTCCTTGACGTAGCCGACGGCCATGCCCACGGGCATGGAGGCCGGGATGGTGTCGAACACCATAGTCGTGGCCGTGCCGGCGGCATTGTCCGCTGTCGGCTGGGCGAGCTTCAGGGCATAGAAGGGCGTCAGCACGGCAAGGGCGTTGGTGACGGGATTGACGGTGTTGGAGTTGAACATGGCGAGCAGCGTGATCTTCCCGTCGGAGGCTATCGAGTCCACCCGGTAGATGCCGCGAGACTGCAGCACGATCATGTTGCCGACCTCGATCTTGGTGCCGCTGGCAAAGCCGAACTGTGCGGGGTCGATCGGACTATTGACGTTGATGGAGCCGCTGATCTGGCCGAAGACGTTGGTGAAGCCGCCGGAATAGGTGGCGTCGCCACCTCCCAGAACGCCCGTCAGGTTAAGCCGGTCGGTAGCAAAGATATGCGTCTGGGCATTTCCCTCGGTATAGCGCTGGACCTCGGAACCGATCGATACTTTTGCCGCATTGTTCTGGAAATAGTTGAACTTGCCATCCAGTTGCGCCTTGTTGGTGATGGCAGTCTCGCCGGTGCCGGCAACGGCGTTGGTGCCGAACACATAGGTTCCAAGCGATGTCCAGCCGGCGATCGCATCGTCGGCGGGGGCGGCTCGGGCGGGTGACTGCCCGAGGATGATTACGGTTGATAGGGCTACGGCGGAGAGGAGCTTTTGCATTGCTTTTCCTTTTTGCCTGATCGACCGAGCCCGGAGATGGGCTCATAGTGCACTGCAATATGTGGAGCGCCCGGGGGTCTGGAATAGTCTGCTATCTGACGGGTCGTTACTTGCCATTGACCTCAAAATGAGTGGTTCAACCCATGCAGAAAAGCAGTTTTCGGCATTGCAGCCCTGGATTTTGCGAACCGTTTCGTAAATCTCCCACGTGTGTAGATCACCAGGGTCGACATTTCGCGTCGGCATCCGGGAAGGCCCGGCGCACAGGGTTTCGAGGCAGCTCGAAGGGTTGCCGCCGGGTGGCGCCCGATACCGGCGAATCAATTTCCGTCTTCAGCTTTCCAAGGCGACGACCCGTCTGGCCATGAGAATTTCGTCGATTTCCCTGCCATCGTGAAACCGTGCGTAGGGTATTCGCCCGATTTCCATAAAGCTCCGGCGACGGTAGAAACGCATCGCAACATCATTTTCGGCACTGACCGCGAGCTCCAGCTGGCGAATGCCTTGGCCACGGGCAAATTCCACCAATGCTTCCAGAAGCGCTTCCGCAAGCCCCCTGCCGCGGGCGTTCTCGCGCAGATAGACCATCTGGATCATGGCGCGGTGCGCCTTCTTGGCGGTGCGCTGCCGCGCAAGCGCCATGATCCCCACCGGCAGCTGGTTTTCGACTGCGATGAAGACATGATTGTCCACAAGACGACGGCGCCATTCCTCGTCTGGAAGGTCTTGCCAGTCCTCGACACTGCTGGCGTAACTTTCCGGCGAGGCTCGTAGGGCTTCGAGGCGAATTGACCGAAACATATCTACATCGTCGGGTGACAGCAGCCGGATCATTGCGTGTCCTTTGCAAAAACGAATTTCCGGCAATGTGCCACATTCGCCGAAGCTTTGGCAGGGGCGCGGTCGGCGCACGGACCATCCCGCCCTTCCCCCTCCCGGCAGAATCAGGAATAAGCTTGACGCTTGAGTTCTCACAAGGACGCCGCTGTGTTTCGGGTTCCTCTTCTGGTCGCGCTGTCGCTGGCCATTGCGTTTGGCGGCGGCATCCTTTTCACGCTGTATGCGCTCGATGCCAGCGCCGGTTTCGGCGCGATCCGGCTTGGCGCCTGGCAGGCCTTTCCGGCGCTGCATACCGCTGACGCCGACCCCTATGCCAAATCCCACCGTGCTCGTGACGGACGGCTGCTCTACGGCACCGCTGAGGGGCTCGAATTCACCGCTGGCGACGACGATGGGCATGACCGGCTGTCGGCCGGATGCCGCTACCGGATCAGCGGCCAGACGCCGCCGGCGCGGCTCTGGACGATGTTCTCCGTCGCCCCGGACGGCAAGCCGCTGGCAGCCCAACCCGGACGCCCGGCCGCAATCAACTCGTGGAACGTGCTGCGCGACAGCGATTCCAGCTTTTCGATCGTCGTCTCGAGGGATGCAGCCGCCGGCAACTGGCTGGCGCTGCCGCCGGCTGGCAATTTCAAGCTGGTGCTGACGCTGCTGGACACGCCGGCGGCCGGCAGCGCGGGGCTGATCGACCTCTCGATGCCGAAGGTCGAGAAGATCGGCTGCGACCATGCTTAAGGTGCTGTTTGCAATCGTCGTCGGCGTGCTCGGTGCGGCCCTGCTGCATCTGGTGATCATCCTGGCGCTACCCGCCTACAGTAATCGCGATGCCTTCCAGCGGGTCGAGGCGCTCGGCGAGGAAGATGCCTTTCATGTGCTGGACCCGACTGCGAGCGCCGGCGGTCTCTCGAACGGCGATCCCTACATGCAGACGGCCGTCTGCGCCTTCGACCTTGCCGACATGCCGGTGCACCTGACGGCGGGCGGCCATGTGCCGTTCTGGTCTCTGGGGATCTACGACAGCGCTTCGAACGAAGTCTTCAGCATGAGCGACCGGACCTCGGTCGGCGGTGCGCTCGACGTGCTCGTGGCAGCACCGGTGCAGCTTGCCGCGATCCGCAAGGCGTTGCCCGCAGAGCTTTCGCAATCCATTCTCGTGGAGATGACAGAGGGTCAGGGCTACGTGGTGTTGCGGACCATGGCGCCGCAGCCGAGTTTCAAAGAGGGTGCCAGTGATTTTCTCGCCAAGGCGCGATGCGACGCCTTCGACGCAAGCTAGATCGGACGCAAGCTACATCGGCTGAAGCCGGACAAGGCCTGTCAGCCCTGTTTTCTCGTCTTCGTTTTCGGCCTCTTGGCGCCAGGCCCCGTACGGCGCTTGGGCGGATCGAGCCGCTCGTAGCGCACGCCGGTAAACAGCAGGATGCGGGCCGCCGTGCCATCATGGGGCGGCGGTGGCGGCTTGTGGTTGCGTCGGTCTTCCAGTCTTATGATATCAGCCATGTCTCGTCTCCATTGCAGTCTTGAGACGGATGAACTTGCGATCGATTTCACCCTGTCCGCCTTTTTGGCGGACCGGCGCTCCCTCGGGAAAAGTCTTGCTGGCAAGAGCATGTCCGGAGGGCATTCGCGCCTTTCCAATAGCAGTGCGGTACGTGTCTGACGGTTTGCCGGGGCGCCCGAGGGGGCGGTTTTCGGCGGTAGCGATTCGAACAGACGCCGGGTCGCGGTGTGCTTATGCGGATTGAGACAGGGGATCGTTAACAGGACCTTAACGGCACGGGATGCGCCACAACGTGTTTTGGTCCGCCGCCGTGCCAACAGGTCGGCATGGAAGCATCAGATCGGCACACGGAACCACCAATGGTTGAGACGTGGAATCCTAAAATAGAATAAATTCATATTGTTAGCGCTTTTGCCCGATTGCCGTGGACGCATCCTTCCCGCGGGTGTGACACGAAAACGTCATGCAAATATTATTTGCGACTTCGGGCGTTTGGCGTATGGTCTCCGCACTGGCCGGCCACGCAAACACCGGCAATTCATGACATCCGGGGTTTTCGTCCCACAGCTTGAGAGATGTGCAATGACGCTTTTGCTCAACTCAGCCTTTACAACCGACGATGTTGACGTCCTTCGCGGCGCGCTCGACTGCTGGTATGCGGAAAGACGCATCGACCTGAAGAGCACCGAGGCGCAGTTTGCGGCGGCGGCGGCGCTCGACCTTTTTCAATCGGGCTACGATACACGCGACAGGCTGCTGGTCGCCCTGCGCAGCCACAGCGCGCGCCAAGGCGTTTCGTATGCGTGATGTGTTGCATGCCAATAACGGCATGCTTGTCGCAAACTAGTTGTTACAATCACTCTCCAGCTTTTAACGAGCGTGTCTTTTCGTGACACCTCCGTCGCATTTTCATGAAAGTTTTCACTGCCTATTAACCCTGATCGCGGTACCGTCACGGCATAGCCAGATCCGGACGCGAGCGTCCGCCGGGTCCTATCGTTTTCCGCGCGACGTTTTCGCCGGAGCGCGTTTGCCCGGCTGCCCCGCGTGCTGATCTCCGGCTCCCCTCTTTGTTCTGTGTGTGGGTGGTAGCGTGCGTGATCGGTTTCGAGACCTGGAAGGACCGCTTGGCGAGCGCAAGAAGGATGTGGTCCTGATGGCGACGGTTACCAGCTTCGAGGAACGGCCCCATCCCGGAAAATCCGAACTGCGGCAGTTTGCCGAATTGTTCATGCCGTTGTTTCTCGCCTCCAGCGACGAAGCCAAGCGACAGGCGGTTGCAGCCTTGTCGCAATGCCCGCATGTGCCGCCAGCCGTGGCGCTGTTCATCGGCTGCCAGCCGATCGCGATTGCCGCTCCGTTCATCGCCGCCGCAGGCACAATCGACGACGATACGCTGATCACCATTGCCCGCACGCAAGGAACGGAACACGCGAAAGCCATCGTCAAGCGCGACAATCTCTCGCCTGCGGTCGTCGATGCGCTGGTCGGCCTTCGCCATGCCGACACCGGTCGCGGCAAGACGAAGGTGCTGGAAACGCCACAGACCGAGCGTATCCCCCTGCTCGAGGCACCCGACAGCGTGATTGCCGAAAGACTGGCCCGCGAGGAAGCGCTGCGCCAGCAATTGCGGCAGATTGCCCGCCACCTCTCTCACGACGATACCGATCGCCTCGGCTTGCGCAGCCTGACGGATATCCAGGAAGCGCTGCTGGTGCGCTTTGCCCGCGAGCGCGAGGCGCAGAATTTTGCAACGGCGCTGGCCGACGCGCTGTCGTCCAGCCGCTGGCTTGCCGAGCGCATCCTGCTCGATCTCTCCGGCCAGCAGCTCGCCGTCACGCTGACCAGCCTCGGCATGAATTTCGCCGACGGGGTCTTCGTGCTGGAGCGCTTCTATCCGCATCTGAGCGACGGTACGGGCAGCATCAGTCGCGCCTGGCGGATCATGGACTCGGTCGACCCGGCGGACAGCCAGGCGCGCGTCGAAACCTGGCGCCGCGCCGACCGCTACACCTACGTCACCCCTGACCAGGCAAGGCCCGCCAGCCAATTCAAGGCGCGCCGGCCCGAGGCGGAAAACGACGTCTTACCGGCCCGGGCGCGCGGCGGAGCGCGCTAAGGCCCCAAGTGTCAGAGCGGATTTTGCCGCTGGTCTGCGAGAGGCACGATGTCGGCGATGTCGTCGGTCTCGAGTTCGAGTATCCAGAGATCGGCATCGAATTTCTGTTCGCGCTCGAGCATCTGGCGCACCATCTCGGCATCCTGACGCTCGAGGCGGACTTCGAACATCCTGCCGTTTGAACCATCCTCGTCGAACAGGCTTTGCGGCGCCGGGCCGAACAGTGTTTCCAGCCCGTCGCGAAACCGCTGGCGTATGAAGATCGCCCCCGAAGCTTCCGCCCCCTTGCGCTCGACCGCGGCAAAATCCCCCCGGCCAAACAGCCGGCGGATCAGGGCGGATACAAAGATGTCGCTGCGCAGCCTCATGGGACCGGTGTATCTGGTGGTGCATCGACGAACAAGAGCGACGGACGGGTACGCTTCCACCGGCGTGAAGGCAGCGTGGCCGGCCGCGATCCATTCCTTGCGATTCTCCCTTAGAAAACTGCGCGAAACATATGCCTTGCAAGACGCGAGCAATGGGCGCAGTGTGTACTTATAGTAGCATTCATTTCAGATTTACCTTCAAAATTGCAACCTTCTTTGAAAAGGAGACGTGCATATGACGATGTCTGTTGTCTACAGAAGCCTGCAGGGGCTTGGACTTGCCTTGACGATGGTGGTGGGGCTAACGGCGCTGGCGCCGTTGGGCGATGCAGCCGAAATCAGGCGGCCCATCAGCGCCGCAGCCGCCGCCAGGCCGATACCGATGCTTTCAGCAAGGCAATTTCGCCGCCAGGAAGAATGGCGTGCCACCATCGCCACTGTCCCCCAGCCGAAGAAGGGCTGCTTTACAACCAAGTATCCTTCAACCAGTTGGCAGGAAGTTCAGTGCGTGGCGGCGCCCAAACAGCCGATGCCACCACGCTCCGGCATCGTGCCGCAGACGGTGGGCAACGGCAACGACATCGCGGCACAGGCACCCGTCGGATTTATCACCAGCGCCTCGGGATCGTTCGATACGTTGACCAATGTCACCAGCGAAAGCGGCCAGATCGGCGCCGTCGGCCCGATGATCCCCAACACCTACACGCTGCAGATCAACACAGATTTTTTCAAGACCAGCATCTGTGCGCCGTCTCCGAACCCGAACTGCCGCGGATGGGAGCAGTTCGTTTTTGAAAACAACAATGTTTCGCACCGTGCCTTCATTCAATACTGGCTGATCAGCTACAACACGACATGCCCGGCCGGCTGGACCCAGTTTGCCGCCGGCGCGGAAATCTATTGCGTCATCCTCAACAACTCCAGCGGCGCTGTTGCCACCCCTGCGGTGCCGGTGACCAATCTTGGACAAGTGACTCTCACGGGTACGGCGGGGCCAGGCGGCGACAGCGTGATCATGACCATCAGTGGAACGGCATTTTTGCGCGTCGGCGACAACGCCGTCAATGCATCCGGCGGCTGGACGATTGCCGAATTCAATGTGCTCGGTGATGGCGGCAGCGCTGTCGGCGTCGGCAGCCAGGCGACCTTCAATGCAGGAGCATCGCTGCAGACGAGGACGCGGATCACCTATGGCGGCACTGCGCCCCCGAACTGCGTCGCGCAAGGGTTCACCGCCGAGACCAACAACCTGAGTTTCGGGCCGAATGCGCCGGCAAGCTCCGGACCGGGACCGGCAATCGCCTTCAACGAAAGCACAGCCGGCGGCAGTCCGTCGAATTGTGCCGCCTCGACTGCAGTCGGCGATACCCACCTGACGACGCTCAGCGGCCTCCTCTACGATTTCCAGGCTTCCGGCGATTTCCTGCTGCTGCAGACGGGGTCCGGTTTCGACGTGCAGAACAGGCAGGTATCGGGTGCTCCGAACTGGCCAAATGCCGCTGTCAGCTCGGCCGTCGCCGCGCGGTTCGGAAAGACGCAGATTGCCGTCTGCACCAAGCCGCAGGCCGTGTTCATCGACGGAAAGACCGTCAATGTCAGCGAAAAGACGCCGGTTTCGCTGGCCGATGGAACGCAGGTTACCCGGAGCGGCGACACCTACCTTATTCGCGGTGCCACCGGCGACTGGCTGCAGGCCGGCATCAATCCGGGCAATGGCACCGACTACATCAACGTCAAGGTCGGTCTCGGCCAGTGGCCGGTGGAGGCCCACGGCCTGCTTGCCAACGTCAAGGAAGACCCCAACCTGCTCGCCACGCGGGAGGGAGAAGTTCTGAAAAATCCGTTCTCGTTCAAGGAACTCTACAGTTCCTACGCCAATAGCTGGCGTCTGAAATCGGGCGAATCGATGCTGAATGTCTGCGGCGAACGGACTATGGCCGATATTCCGAAGGCGCCCTTCTCTGCCCGGGATCTGGACCCGAAAACGGCGAAGAACGCGCAGAACACCTGTGCACGGGCTGGCGTCAAGGAAGGCCCGCTGCTGGAAGCCTGCCTTATCGACGTGGCAATGATCGGAAATCCAGCCGCCGCCAATATCCACGCGGAAACCGAAGCGCCGAAGGCCGTGGGACGGCTGAGGTAAGCAACAAGGCATTCGTCTGGCATCGTGCACAAGCCCCATGCCCTCCCCGTTTCCGGCCGCCCATCACGGGCGGCCGGCTTTGTCTTGCGGGGCTGCCAACGGGAATAACTGCCATGCCGGTGCGAGATGCTTCTTCAGAAAGCCCTAACATACAACCGGTGCACGATCATCGATTTGTTATATCGCAGTGCTAAATTTGACCCTGGTGCGACGATATTCGGTTTCGCAGCACCTGTTATGAAGGACGCGTGCATTCTTATCGACAACGCACCGCCTACCTTCGCTATTGCTAGTTAAAGGTCTGATTATGAAACGTTTCCTTGCCGTACTGCTTCTGGCCTGCCAGCCACTGGCAGCAAGTGCTGCTCCATCGAGCGGCCACTCCATGTCTCTCCAGTCCGTCGAAAATGCATTGGTGAAAGGCAGATCGGTCGCTGTATCTCTCGACCTCGGTCGTTGCACCTCCGGCAACGGAGATGAAAAGCCAAGCAAGACACGCGGCGGACTGAAAATCGAAGCCTTCCGGATCATGGACGACGGAACGCTGGCTTTTGCAGACGAGCACATGACGCTCGATCTCGAGGGAAAGCCCATCGTCCAGCTTTTGCGATACAGGGTCCATCCGGATAAAAATGCCGAATTCACGATGACGGTGTTCAGCCTTCCCGCATACACGCAGGTCGGGACGCCCCGCAGTTTCACCTGCAAGATCGACGACGGGATCAGCTTTTTCACCGCCCGCTGAATTGCGGGACCAGACCTGATCCGGCCATTGCACATCCGTTCCGGCTTGCAACCGTTTGGCGCGCCTTACGCAGGCGTTGCCCGAATGCGCACTGCCAGAAGTGACCATGACAGGAATTCGATGACCAGTTTCAAATTATCCAGTGGATCCGATGCCAGCGACGTCCCGACGCTTTCGATGGAGACCCTCGCCAGCAATCCCCACGAGGTTTATCGCCACTTTCGAGGCGAACTGCCGTTCATCCGGTCTGAAGCCGGCGTGTATCTGGTCCTGCGCGCCGATGATGTCCTCAACCTCTACAGCGATGCCAAGACGCGCCAGGTCGAAACAGAGTTGATCACTCTGCGAGGCGTCAAGGATGGGCCGATCTGGGATTTCATGACAAACGGCATGCTGACCTCGAATGGCGACGCTCACACGCGGCGGCGGTCGCCGATGGCAAAGACATTCGCATTCAGGATGATCGCCGCGCTGCGTCCGCACATCAGGCAGACAATTTCCGAGATTGCGGATGCGGTGACGCCTGATGGCGGCATGGACATGCTCGACGACTTCGCGACCGTTGTTCCGGCTAGGGTGATTGCGTCGATTCTCGGCTTGCCGCGAGCCGATGTGGGCAAATTTTCGGAGATCGTCTACCGGTTCAGCCCGCTGCTGGGCGGCTCCTGGCTTGCGAAGGACGTGCCCGAATTGCAGCAGGCGGCGGCCGATCTTCGGCGCTATGTCGGGGAGATCGTGACCAGGCGCAGCCTTGAAAAGGCGGATGATTTCGTCAGCGAGTTTATGTCCAACGTCGAAGAAGAGGGATCGCTGACGGCCGAGGAAGCCATCACCCAGATCATGACCCTGATTGTCGGCGGCAGCGACACGACCCGCTCCGCGATGGTCATTCAGCTCTCCCTGCTCCTCCAGCATCCGGATCAGTGGAACTCCGTCGTCGAGAATCGCGATCTGGTGCCGAACGCGGTCCTGGAATGCCTTCGCTATGAACCGGCAATCGGATCGGTGCCCCGCGTCACCACGATGGATATCGAACTCGACGGGCACGTTCTTCCGGCCCACAAAGCGTGTTCTCTGGTCACCATGTCCGCCCTCAGGGATGAAAAGCTATATCCAGAGCCGGAGCGCTTCGACATTACGCGCGAGCAGCTGAAGTGGCATCCGGTTTTCGGCGGAGGGGCGCATCGTTGTCTCGGAGAAGCACTGGCAAGGGCGGAGCTGGAGGAAGCCCTCACCGTGCTCGCCGAGCGCTTTCCCGGCGTCAAAGCCGCCGGTGAGTTTCCGAAAGTCAGGGGCTTCTCGGGCATTCGCCAGGTTCAGAACTTCGCCGTCACCCTGAATGCTTAGGGCCGGTATTTCTTCCATGCGGAACAGGCGGATGGCATAGCACGGTCACGAAGCGGGCTCGTTGCCGAGCGCCGCGAGTGCTTCACCATCCAGGCGGTAGTAAATCCTGTCCATTTTGCGCGTGCCGCCTGTTTCGTCGTAAAAGGCGAGTAGCCGTTCGTTGGCGGCGTCTGCCGTCCAGTCTATGCGGACGAGGCCCCTCTCGCCTGCGAGCACCGCCAGCGTCCGCACCAGCGAGCGTCCTACCCCCTGCTCCCGACAGGCGGCAGTGACGTAGAGTTCCTTCAGGAATATGCCGGGCTTGAGGCCGGCTCCGGGATAGGTCGAACTGAAAGCGCAGAGGCCGACGACCTTGCCGTCGTCTTCGGCAACCAGAATTTCGGAGCCTGCCGGCCGGGTGCGCAATTGCTGTAGAATGTCCGGCGTCGGGGGGCAGAAGAGTTTGTAGTGCGCCTGCATTTCCTCCATGAGCGCGACCAGACCTGCTTCGGCGGGATCGTTTGCTTGGAGCAGGCGGAATTCGACAGCCACTTCATATCCTCCAAAAGACATGCATTGGGTTAGGCCATGGTGTTCGGCAAGCCTGATCCACACAGCGGCAGCGACATTGCCACCGCAACCCGATCACAGGGCGCCGATCTCGCGGAGTTTTTTCAAGACGACGCCGTCGGGTTCGCCGGTTTCCGGCAGGCGGTAATGTTTCTGGAAGTGGAGGATGGCGGTGCGGGTGCTCTCGCCGGCAACGCCGTCGATGCTGACATTGCTGTAGGCGATGTTGCTCAGGCCCTTCTGGATCTGCATCACCATCGTCGCGTTGGCCACCGCATCTGGCACCGGCTTTTTGGCCGGCGTCACGGAGGCGGTCCTGACCGATGCGGTCTTGACGTCCTTTTCCGAGCTCATGATGGCGGCGGCAACCGGATCGGCGGCAGCGGCATTCGAGGAGATGTCGGCCGGCGGCTTCTCGGCTGGGACGGCGACGCCGGGCTTGGTATCCGCCTTCAGCGCGGCCAGCAATTGCTCGCTCGCCTCGCCCGTCTGTTTCAGCCCGGCGGATTGCTCGAACGAAAGGATGGCAGCCGTCGTGCGCGGGCCGATGATGCCGTCGGCCGCGCCGTTGTAGAGGCCACGGCGAACCAGTTCGGCCTGCACCTGCGAGACCACGTTGCCCGGCTCGGCGACGGGAGCCTGCGCCGTTGCGACAGGTGCCGCCGCGGCTGGTGCCGGCGGCGCGGATGTCGCCGTGTCGTCCGGGCGTTCGATGCGGAAGGTTGTGGTGTCGGCGGGGTCGTGACGGGCGCTGGAGGGCTTGCGTCCGGCAAGCTGATAGGGCGATGACGCGTCACGCGTGCGGAAGAACGGAGACGGGTGGTTGCCAGGCTGGTACCAGAGCGCATTGGTGGCGATAAAGCTGAAGATCACGGCGAAGGCCATGGTACCGCCAGCGGTCGCGGGATAGCGGCCGATGACGCCGCCGAGATGGCCGGCTCCGCGCAGGGTTGCGCCACCGACGAGGCCGGCACCGCGCAGACCAAGGCTGCCAACGGCCATCGCACTGCGGGACGCGAGCCCGGACTGCTGCCGTTTGCCCTTTCCCTTAGGCGATTTTCGCTTTCGCGTGGCCATAGACTGCTTCCTTGCTCTGTGTTTCCAAATGCTCCACGGAACGGAGACGCGGCGGGAATTCCACCGGCTGCTGATCTTCTGCCGTCTGTACCAGCGTGCCGTCAAGCGGTACCAGCACGGTAATCACAGTTCCATGACCGGGCGTGCTGGCGATGCCGAAGCTGCCGCCATGCAGCGCCACCAGTCCCTTGACCAGCGACAGGCCGAGGCCCGTGCCCTCGTAACGACGGGAATGTTCGCTGTCGATCTGCACGAAAGGCTGGCCGAGCGAGGCGAGCCGCTCAGGCGCGATGCCGATGCCGGTATCGCTGACGCAGATCTTCAGCATGTCGCCGGCCCGCGTCGCATCGACAGTGACAGCACCGCCGGCATCGGTGAACTTGATGGCATTGCCGACGAGGTTGATCAGCACCTGCTGGATGGCCCGCTGGTCGGCGACGACCTCGCCGAGATCGCGCTGGATACGGCTTGCCAGTTTCAGGCCCTTGGTCTTTGCCTGCAGCGACAGCATCGCCTCGCAGGACTTGATGGCCGAGGCAATCGCGAACGGCTCGACGATGAGCTCGTAGCGGCCGGACTCGATCTTGCTCATGTCGAGCATGGCATTGACGACGGAGAGCAGGTGGGCGCCGGAATCGCGGATCAAGCCGACATATTCGCGCTGACGGTCGTTTTCAAGCCGACCGACATATTCGCCGGCCAGCATGTCGGAAAAGCCGAGGATGGCGTTCAGCGGCGTACGCAGCTCGTGGCTGACGGCGGCAAGAAAGCGGGACTTGGCGTCATTGGCCGATTCCGCCTCTGCCGCCTTGCGGATCTCGGCGTCGCGCTGCTGCTGTTCGCGGCCGATGTCGCGGGCCTGGGCGACGATGTCCGTCAACAGGCCATCGGCATCGCGACGGGCTGTCATGTCCATGCTGATATGGGCGAACTGGTCGCCGTCGATGGCGCCGGCCGGGCGGTCGAGCCGGAGACGGATGGCAACGGCATCGGATCCCTGGCGGATGGCATCGAGAGCCTGCAGGAAAACGATGCGATCGGAAACGTGGACCTGCTCGAAGAAGCCGCGGCCAAGGGCCGGACGCATCCAGCCGAGGAACCCGGCACGGTCGCGCCCGCCGACAGTGGTGACGACACCCTGTGCGTCGAGCAGCAACACAAGACCGGCGGCGGCCTCGAGCATCAGCTCCTGGCGCTGGATGATGACGGGTGCTTCGATTGGCAACGGCCTCTGGCGCGACAGGGCGATACTGCCGACGGCGGAGAACAGGAAGGCTGCGCAAACGGTGGCGACACCGACCGGCAAGGCGACGGCTGGCGTGGTGAGGAAAGACAGGCCGCACGGCACGACAACCAGCGCCATCGACGACAGCAGCGCAACGCGCCGCAGGATCGCAAGTTCCTCGCCGCGCACCTGCCCGTCGCCCGACGTCCGGGAGAGCCAGCTTCCGCCGGCCCTGTCCACAAGGGCGATCGCCTTTTCAGCCATTTTACTCAATACGCGCACACCAAAATCCGCACAAAAGGCGTCTATTTCTGTCCCGATAATAGGCGTTGCGCGCTTAAGGAAAGGATAAGCCAAAAGGCCCAATCCACCGCTGAAAAGCCGGAAAATCCCGTTTTGACGCATTGAAAGGATGCATCGGTTTTTGTAGTTAACAGGGGGTAAGCGATGGATTTCACTGCTTTTTCGTGTTTTCGTTAAGGTTTGTGGCAGGCGACGGGAGCGCAACCCCCGGCATTCTCTGGAGATGGCCTGCAACATGCTTAACGGCGGCCACGACAATTTGACTTAAATGTGCATAAAATGCCGATAGCTCGCATTTGAACTAAATTGGCCTCAAATGCCTTCTAGTTTTGAAAAGCGATGTCAGCATCTGCGGACTAGGTTTGTTTCAACCGGGAAGACCGGATCGATTCGGCTCCAAGACCGAACGAAAAACAGGATGGGCAACACGATGTGGTTTCTGATCAAGACAGCCTTCTGGTTCTCGCTGGTACTGGTACTTCTGCCGGTTTTCTCCTCGCAAAGCACCAATCGCACCCAGAACAACCCGCAGGTCCAGATGTCCGACGCCGTTACGGCAGCAACGGGCGCCTTTCAATACGTAACGTCGCTATGCAGCGAGAAGCCCGAGATTTGCGTCAAGGGCGGCGAGACCTTCACGGCGCTCGGCTACAGAGCCCGTGAAGGCGCACTGGTCGCCTATGAGATGATCGACCATCAGCTTTCCGGCAAGCCGGCCGACAAGACTGCCAGCAATGCCGGCGCACCCGATGCATCCCGCCAGCAGGTCGCCGTCGCCGCGCCGCAGGCAGAGCCCGACATGCAGCCGATGCCGCCGAAACCCGGCAGCGACGCCAGTGACAGCGTCTTCACCGGCACCATCATCCACGTTCCGGTGCCTATGCGCCGCCCGGTCCTCTGAGCCGACATGAATTCCGCGACGCCGGGCAAGTATCCGGTGCCGCCTCTCCTTTACCCTGACGTGCCGTGCCTGCCCTGTTAAACTCCCAGCATATTGCTGCGCCGTGTGGACTTGCTCCGCACGGCGTTCTTTTTTCAGCGCGGGTTCAAATCCCGGATGCTTTCGCCTATATGCCAGTCTCAGAGACAGTGGACATATGCGATGACCAGCCTTGACAAAATCATGGACGATTTCACCTTCCTCGAGGACTGGGAGGATCGCTACCGCTATGTGATCGAGCTTGGCAAGGCGCTGCCGGACCTGCCGGAAGAACAGCGGACCGCTGCCAACAAGGTGCAGGGCTGCGCCAGCCAGGTCTGGCTCGTCAGCCACACCGAAGATGGCGCCAAGGACCCGGTGATGACGTTCGAGGGTGAGTCCGACGCCCATATCGTCCGGGGGCTGGTGGCCATCGTGCTCGCCACCTATTCCGGCAAGCGCGCGTCCGATATCGCCGATCTCGATGCCATAGAGGTGTTCGGCAAGATCGGACTGGTCGAACACCTTTCGTCGCAACGCGCCAACGGCCTGCGCTCGATGGTCAAGCGTATCCGCGAAGAAGCGCGCGACAAGGTCGCCGCCTAGGTTTTCCGTCGGGGATATTGCGAGCGCTTTGCCTGATTGCTGTCAGCCGGCCAACTGCTGCAGCAGGGCTGACGAGAGCCCCTGTTGCTGGCCGGGCAATCCACGGCGCCGCGCTGTTTCTTCCAGCGCCCGCGTCGCGAATTCATAGAGACGATAGCGCGCCGGGTTTTGATCGACACCGCCGCCATCCGGGTTGTCTCCGAAAACCACCTGCTGACAGCGCGGCAGGGAGGTCGAGGTGAAGCTTCGACAGGAGAGCGGGCGGACCGCATAGACCGTGCAGCTGCCGCCGTCGTCGAGAAGTGCGCAGGGTGTCCGCAACAGCTGCGGTGTCGCCGAGGCAGCATCGGCTGCAACTTTAGCCTCCAACCGCGAAACTAGCTTTTCGCGCTCGATGACCGTAAAGTGATTGTCGACATGGGCAGCGATGACCTCGGCCACGCCGGGCGGCACGGCGACGAACAGATGGCAGCAGGGGCTGCATCCTTTCGAACAGGCAAAGTGCGGCTGGCCGGCGAAATTGCTCCTTACGCTATCGACAGCGGCGTCCGCCACAGACATGGTGGTCAACGCCGCATCGGCCATGTCGGAGGCGCCGTCCAGCGTCTCCAGGAGCACCGCGTAGAACTCCGCGAACATCGCATCGTAGCGCTGCGTCACCATCCGCGTCAGCTCGCCGACGGTGGCGATATCCTCTATGACGCGCAGTCGGGCCTCGTCGTGATCCATCGATGTCTTGACCCATTCCTGGAGAGAGCAGCACAGCCCGAATACGGGCTTTGGGATCTGGCCTATCCCTCGCCCGACGATTCGTCGAGTCGCGCAAGGATTGCTTCCCGGTTGCGTTATCCCGCTATCAAGATGGTGACGGCACTTCTTTGCGTTTCAGCAAAACAACGAGCTTCTCTCCGCTCAAACGATTAACCAGGCATTTAACCGTAGATTGCAATGTGGCATTGGAACGACTGCAAGTGGTCATGATGGCCCAATGCATAAACATGTAACCCTGACGCGAACGTTACACACGCATCATCGCGCTCATCCGCACTCCAAACATCCCCAAAAAAACGTCTTTTCGCTGAACGAAAGGTCAACGGGAGACGGCCGCCGTTGCATCAAGCGCCTGGAACCGCGCATGCCATCGCGAATCCCATGCGGAAAAGCTGAAGATAAAAGGACGATTTCCGGCGCAGCGGGCGAACCGGCTACAGTAGATCGGGTCGATATCCTTCCGCTCCCCAGTGCTGGGTGGCGGAATTCTTCTGAGATCGAGGTGGCGTATAGTGTCGCGAAAGCGTCAGCAGCGCGGTGCGCAGCATCAGCTTGGCAGATCGCGCAGGCCATTGCCTTTCGCGCTCGACGGTCGTCAGACCTTTGGTGAAGCAGCAGATATCCAGCGCGACACCGCTGAGCTCGGGCCCCATCGCGGCGATGGCGCGGTTGACGGCGAGACGGGCCACCATGGCGCTGTCTGCGATGTCGGCCATGCCGCCGCGCCCGCCTCTGGCCGAACTCGCAAGGCGCGGCTCCCACGAGGCGGTGACGCGCGGCTGCAACTGTCCACGATTGAAATCGGCCGCCAGCTTTTCCCCGGCAGCGAGAGCCGCCTCCGGCAGGAAAGGCGCGCCATTGCGATCTTTCAGCCGGGAAAGTGCGGCTAGCGGCGATTCCGCCTGATCGAACCGCACTTTCTGCCTGGCGCCATCGACCTCGGCGCTGGAGGAAACAATATCGGCATGCTGGGCCAGGAACTCCTCTTCCGTGTCGGCGGCGGCACGACGCAGGAAGCTGCGAGCCGGCAGCAACAACATCAGGCACTTGGCCGTCTCCGAAGGCACGGATAGCGCGTCAGGGGCCGACAGGTCCGCAGTCGATGGGCTGTCCGTGACAAGGCCCGCTGCCATGGCCCAGTCGATCAGTCCGGCAGCGCTGAACTGCCGGCGTCCGTCCACACTTTGGAGCACCACGCCGCCGGGCTCGGGGGTCATGACGGCACCGGCGCCGATGAAACGCAGCAATCTGACCAGCGACTTGCGGGATGGGGGTGTCCTAGTGCTCATCTGCCGCTCCCTGAGATGCTGCAAACACCGAGCCGGCCAGCCGCTCGACGGAATCGACGAAGCCGTCATAGGCCAGGTCGTCGCGCCTGCCCTCGACGATCCGCAGGGAATAGGCCACCGTGCTGCGGTCGCGGCCGAAGGCGTCGGCGATATCGGCGATGGGGATCTGCAGCGCGACGTGGCAGACATACATGGAGATCTGGCGGATATGCCACATCGTCCGCCTCCGGTCCCGCCGGTGCAGGGTGCGCTCGCTGACCAGCGCCGACATCTCGCCGGCCATCCGGTTGACGATACCGCAGGTGGCTTCGACCGAGAGAAAGCCGCGGCGGACGGGCACGAGCGCGGTGCCCGTTAGCACGACTGGCAGAGGAATGATGGCAGGGAGAGAGAGGGGAACGAGAGGATCGATGGACATGTTAAACTCCTTTTTAGGAATTTATTCACACATCGACACAGATAGCAAGAACCATCAATTGATAGACGCCAACAGACGTTTACTGAATTACATGATTAAATTGGAAATTACCCTCAATATTTATGGGATTATTTTCCTTAATAGTGAAACTTTCCCCACAAAAAACCGGGCTCAAGGCCCGGTTCTGTGTCGTCATGTGCTTGTTGTCTCAGCGGGCGCGCTTGCGGCGCTGGCCGAGACCCATTTCCTTGGCGAGACGCGAGCGCGCTTCTGCATAGGCGGGAGCAACCATGGGATAGTCCGCCTGCAGGTCCCATTTTTCGCGATAATCTTCCGGCGACAGGGAATGATGCGTCATCAGGTGGCGCTTCAGGGACTTGAAGCTGCCGCCACATTCCAGGCAGGTGATCTGGTCATCCTGTACGGACTTGCGTACGGAAACGGCAGGCTTCTGCTTTTCAACAACAGCCACTGCGGCGACCGGTACCGAGGTACCGCTAAGCGCGGAATGCACGTCGGAAATCAGGTGTGCGAGGTCACTTACGGGAACAACGTGATTGCTCACGTAGGCGGCGACGATGTCGGCCGTGAGTTCAACAAGCAAGTCAGCGCCGGCACCAGGAACCGCGTCTGTCATTCATATTCTCCTATTCACATTTCTTCAGAGGCAAGCCGCTCCGGCTCGTCTCAGTTCCGGTCAGCGTCGCGTCGACATAGTCTTTCGCAACGCAACTGCATGTGACTTCAAGACACCCCCAAGTCTTGTCACCGCATGAACAGCAAATTGTGTGCCAACGAATCGGCATGCCGAGTTTGAGCGCCCGCAGATGAACCAACAAACCGTTCGCAAAACCCGTTGCAATAAGCTTCAAGCATCAATGGCGCAATTGAGAGTTCAAACGCACGTCAAATTCGACTTGCTATGAATTATCACTGTCGGCGTGAAAGTCCAGCCATCAAATGGAACAATTCGCGTCCCAAATTCAGACACATTGGGAAATGTAAATGTAATTATACTTCGAATTTTCAACTTGAAGGAAAATTAACAGATCATGAAATAGGATCGCGGTTGCAATGTTTCAGACGGTCAAATCCGTTATTCTGCACAGCAATAGACACCTGCGATAGCAAAGTACGCCTATCTATTTGTGTACGAACAAAAGACCTCCGAAAGAGCGCCGCGTCAAGTTGGAAACGCGCGTATAGGAGAAATAGCCAGTGCATGGCCCAGAGTTTCTTCGCTGCGCATTCAACCGGCAGTTAAGCTGCCAAGTACTGCCGGGTGCATTTGCTCCGGCACTCTCGGTACAGCATCTGTCACGGCGGGACCTTACCGTCGCGCACCCGCTATTGGTCGATGTCCGGCATCAACCTCATGCGAACCGAGGCGGAGAACGGCCCGACGGTCAGGACAGTAGCCGCAACTCCATGCAGGTCAGATCGAGCCAGCGCCCAAACTTTATGCCGACTTCCGAAAAAGTCCCGACGACGCGAAATCCGAGTTTCTCGTGCAGGCGGATGGACGCCTGGTTCTCGGCCTCGATGCCGGCGATCATCACGTGGACCTTGCCGGCAGCAGCGCGCTCGATCAGGGCTCGCATCAGTTGCTCGCCGATCCCCGCGCCGCGCGCCTCCCGGTCGACATAGACCGAATGCTCGACGGTGTGGCGATATCCGTCGAAGGCGCGCCAGTCACCATATGACGCGTAACCGTAGACCTTGCCGTCGCGCTCCGCGACCAGGACCGGATAGCCCTTGGCGATGCGTGCGCTCCACCACTGGCGGCGGTTGTCGATGTCGACCAGCACTTCGTTCCAGATCGCCGTGGTATGCTCGACGGCATGGTTGTAGATGTCGCGGATTGCGGCCAGATCGGCGTCGATGGCATCGCGCAAAATGATGGGGGCGGTCACGGCACACTCCGTTTTTTGACGATCGACGGCATACGCCGCGCCGTGGCCAAAGTAAATCTGCCGCTCTTGCATGGCTAAGGCCGCGATGACTTATCCTTGGGCAATTCCCCATATTAATTTTTCAAGACTACGAGATTCTTGGCTCGAAATACGCTAAACAAGAGACATCCTTCGTTCTTGCCATCCGGAAAATGCATGTTGTCGCGCCTTGCTGCCTGTCTGCTCCTGTCTGCAGTGTCTGCGCTCTCAACCGCGCAGGCTCATGCGAACGAATGGTGGCCCTACGACAACAGCCGCTTCGGCTACAGCATCGAACTGCCGCCCGGTTTCGGGCTTACCCTCCTTGCCAATCACGGCGACGGACTTTCCCTCGCGCCGGCCGACAAATCAGCCCGGTTGCTGGTATTTGCCACCCCCGCCTTCAGCAGCGATTTTCAGAGCGAGGCGAAAACACGTCTGGTGCTGGCGAGGCAGGATGGCTGGCAGGTGTCGTTTTCGAAGACGACCTCGCAGGGCTTCAGCTTCACCGGCGTCAAGCGCGACAGGCTGGTCTACGGGCGCGGCGTGGCGCTTTGCAACGGGGCATCGGCCTTCTTCCAGATGGACTATGCCAAGGCGGAAATGCAGCGTTACGATGCCGTGCTGATGCGGCTGGTGCGCAGCCTCAAGGCAACCGAAAAATGCAATCCCGGGGGCCAGAAGCCGCCGTTCAAAGGCTCGCTGGCGGCGACAGGCTGAAGCAGGTCATGACCGCCGCATAGTGGATGCCGGCGGCCGTCAGCACAAACGCGTGCCATATGGCGTTCTGGAACCGCAGTTTTTCCCAGACGTGGAAGATCACGCCCAGCGAATAGACGACACCGCCGACGACGATCAGCAGCATCGAGACGGACGGAATCCGCGCTGCCACAGGTCCCGCCACCAGCACGCCGCTCCAGCCCATGGCTAGATAGAGCAGGATCGCCAGCCTGTCATAACGGCCGGGAAATCCGCATTTCAGCACGATACCGATCGCAGCGAAAACCCATAGTGCGATCAAGGTCGACAGCAGCAGCGGATCGTCGGCTCCGCGCTCGAGAAACGGCGTGTAGGTGGCGGCAATCAGTACGAAGATCGCCGAATGATCGAACCGCCGCAGGATCCACTTGGTCGGCGAGACCGGCCAGATGTTGTAGGAAAACGACATGGTCATCGTCAGCACGAGGCCGAGGCCGTAGATCCAGGCAGCGGCGATTTCGCCCTCAGATCGCCACAGCGTCGCATAGACGATGAGCACCGTGGCGCCGATCAGCGCCAGCACAACGCCGACGCCGTTGACGATGCTGTCTGCAATGATTTCGGATTTGTCGTAAGCCCAGCGGATACCCTTGAACTCCGCCACCGGTGAATGTGCGTCGCGATTTGCCATGCCGAATGGTGCCATCTGATGGATTTCGGGGCAAGTGTTGCGGATGCGGAGAAGGCAGGGTTGCGGTCACTATGAGACCAAGCCTTCCCCACCGTCACCCCTCGTCAAGCGCGCGGCGGAGGATGAAGTTTTCGTGGCGCTCGCCGTCCAGTTCGAAGTCTGTGGAACCAGCGCGCTGGAAGCCATGTCTTTCGTAGAAGGCGACGGCATCGGCGTTTTCGTGGTTGACGGACAGCCAGGCGGCAGCGGCGCCGCGATGCTGGAACGTCTGGAGCGCCCGGTTCAGCAGTTGCGTCCCGATGCCCCGGCGCAGGAAGTGCTCCTGGACGTAGAGGGTGGCAATTTCCGACTGCAGCCGGTCGTCCGACGGGCACGGCGCCTTGAAGGCGAGACGGACATAGCCGACCAGATGATTGTCCTCTTCGCAGACTATGAACATCTGCTGCTCGTCTTCGACGGCCTGACGGAACTTGTCCGCCGTGAACTCCGATAGGACATAGGTCGAAAGTGCGGTCCTGACGCCGCGCTTGGCATAGGTATGGAGAAAAACCTGTGTCGTCAGCGCTGCCACATTGGCGGCATCGTCTGCTACAGCCTCACGAAACTCCATTCCGCCTTCCCCTACCCTTGGTGTATTTAAGTGGTAGCCGATAGCATACTCCGGCGGAGAGAGAGACCCGGATTTCGTCCTCCGCTCCCCTATCCACGTTCGACGAGGATGGAGCATTTGGCGTGGCGGACGACGCGGTCGGCGGTTGCGCCCAGAAAGTAGTTCGACAGGTCGGGTATGTGAGATGAGACGATGAGGAGGTCTGCCTCATGTTCCTCGGCAGCTTTCAGGATCGCTGCTGCCGGCGAGCCGGTGCGGACTTCGACGAGGGCCGAAACAGCGAGGCGCTTGCAGAGATCCTGGAGCTTCAGGTCGGCGTCGCCGATGGCGTCGGTGACGAAATCCTGGGGCAGGTCGAGGATGAGCGAGCTCGGGATATCCTCCACGACATTCAGCGCGACGATCTCGCCGGCGGCATCGAGCAGTTCCATCGCACGTCGCAGCGCAGGCTCACCCTTCGCCAGCGTTCCGATATCGATGGCCACGATGATCTTTTTGTACATGCTCTTGCCCCTTTGGACGCCCCGTTGCTGTCCATGACCACTGTAACGGGGGCGCCCGACAATCCCTTGATCGAGGTCAAAGGCTGCTAGCGTCAACAAGGGATGCACGCTTCATCGTCAAAAACAGATCTTATGCGAACGAGGGATATCGGCCATATACGATGGTGAAGGCGGTGGCGGGACCTCGGGTCCTGCCAGTCGTCCCATCAATGCCGCCTCGCGCGACAGATATAATACCCGGACACCGGGCAGGAGATTTCATGACCGAGACCGTACCGTCCTATGCGCTGACGCGCCCAGCCTATGTCGGCCAGTCGCATCTGGTCGTCAGCGACCTGCCACTGGTTTCCAGTTTCTACAAGTCGATGCTCGGACTGAAGTCGATGGAAAAAAGCGAAAGCGGCGAATTGCTCGGCGTTGGTGGAAAGCCGCTGCTGTCGCTCACCACCGACAAGGCGGCCAGACGTGCACCACAGAATGCGCCCGGCCTGTTTCACACGGCCTTCCTGCTGCCGGAAAGGACCGAGTTGGCGCGCTGGCTGCGCCATGCAGCCCACAACAATGTCCAGCTGCAGGGCGCTTCCGACCATCTGGTCAGCGAGGCCATCTATCTTGCCGATCCGGAAGGCAACGGCATAGAGATCTACGCCGACCGCGCCCACGACCTCTGGAAGCTGCAGACCGACGGAATGATCGAAATGGCGACGCTGGCGCTGGACCTGCAGAAGCTCTACGAAAGCGCGCCACAGGACAGCTGGGCCGGCATGGCGGACGGCTCGGCCATCGGCCATATCCATCTGCAGGTCGGCAATATTCCGGAAGCGGATGCCTTCTATCGCGATGTCCTCGGCCTGAAGATCATGGCTCGCTATCCCGGCGCCAGCTTCTTTGCCAGCGGCGGTTACCACCATCATGTCGCGGCCAACATCTGGAACAGCCGTGGCGCCGGCGCCCGCACGGAGAACATGACGGGGCTGTCCGACTACACGCTGCGCTTCAACGACCGCGCTGCCCTAGATGCGGCCGTCGGCGAGCTTGACGGGCTGGAAATCCGCCACGAAAAGCGCGACGGCGGCGTGTCACTGAGAGACCCCTGGGGTATCGGTTTGACGCTGACCGCATAGGGCATTCCGCTCCCTCAGTGGCCCATTGATTGGGCGGTCGAAATGCCACGCAATGGCGGCCAGTCGGCTACAACCTTTAGCTTACCGATATCGGGAACCCGCAGTGCCTTTGCGCGTTAAGGGTGCGAGGCGCTGGGGCTTCCGGAACTTTCATAAAAATGGGCATTGCCAACGGTATACGTAAGCAGACACGCAAGATTGCCATAGAGCGCGAGATGCGGTTGAGCAGCTGGGCCAATTCGCTGAAACAGGCGACTGAACAGATGGAAGGCGGGGCACCCGTGCGCCGGGTCGAAAAGGACGGGCTCGATGTGGCGTCCGCCTGGGCAATCATCGGCATTTTCCTGATCATGGCCGGAGCCGGCATCTACTTCATGTCGGTCATCCTCATTCCGGTGACGCTTGCAATCGTCGTCGGCATGATACTCGGGCTTGTGGCCGAAAAGCTCAGCAAGCTCGGGGTTCCGCGCATCCTCAATGCCGTGCTTCTGTCGAGCTCCGTGGCGCTGATCATCTTCCTGATCATCAATGGCGTCGCCGGGCCTCTTGCCGCTCTGGCGAGCCAGGGTCCGGACATGTTCCAGAACTCCATCGACCGCATCATGCCGTTCCTGCAGAAAATTCACTGGCTGCACATTACGCCGAAGACATTCGAGAGCGGGCCGATGTCGGCCGGCGCCCTGATCGAGAATACCGGCAGCATCCTCCATATGGTGACCACGAACCTGACACCCGCCATCGTCCAGGGGCTAGTTTTCTTCGCCGCACTGCTGCTCTTCCTGGTCGGCCGCGTCAATCTTCGCAAGGCGATCATCATGGCGTTCAAGGGTCGGCCTGAGCGGCTGGCTGCTATCCGCGTCATCAATGCCGTCGAACAAGTCCTCGGCTATTATTTCGCGACCGCGTCGCTGATCTACGTGGGGCTCGGCGTTATCATGACGGCGATTGCGTATTTCGGCGGGCTGAGCATGCCAGCCTTGTGGGGCGTGTTTGCGTTTCTGTCGAGCTTCGTGCCGTTCCTCGGCATTACGCTCATGACCGTCGCAGTCGCCATTGCCGGCGTCCTGACCCATGACAGCATCCTCGTCGGCCTCATACCCGCAGCGATTTTCTTCTCTGTCCACCTGACAATGGAAAACCTCGTGTTCCCCGCCGTGATGGGCCGCCAGCTCGAACTCAATCCCTTCATCGTGTTCGTCGCAATCATCTTCTGGACATGGATGTGGGGCGCGGTCGGCGCGATGCTTGCCCTTCCCCTGTCGCTGATCGTCATGACCGTCATCAACGAAGTGTTCATCGAGGAAAAGCCGCAGCCGCAGCTTCCCTGACTGTTCTGCGCGCATGCTTTTTCCTGGAGCAAGAGACTAAATGCCGACAGATCTGCAGATGAATACTACCGAGCAGTCCGCCCTCGTCACCGGCCGCGCCCCCTGGGGCCGGCTGGCTTTGCATCCATGGTACAGCCCGTTGCGCGAAAGCCTTTCGGTGGACGTTGCCATCGTCGGCGGAGGGATCACGGGATCGCTGATCGCAGAACACCTGACCGCGCGCGGCTACTCCGTCTGTGTCATCGACCGGGAAGCACCGGGGCTTGGCAGCACATCGGCAAGCACGGCGATGCTGATGTGGGAGCTCGATACATCGCTCTCCGATCTGTCGCTCTCCTACGGCTATGACAGGGCGGCCGCGATATACCGGCGCAGCGTCGTTGCTGTCTCTGGCCTCGGCAAGCTGATCGAGCGGCTGCAGATCCCCTGCGGCTACCGACAGCGCTCGAGCCTGTATCTCACAAACAGCATCGGCGGCGCGCGTGAACTGCAGCAGGAACTGGCGCTCCGCAAGCGTGCCGGGTTGCCGGGCGAGTATCTGTCGCATCCCTACCTGATGACCGAATTCGAGATCGAACGCGACGGCGCGATCCTCTCCCCCGGTGCTGCGGAAGTCGATCCGCTGATGCTGGCCTGGGGACTGCTCGCAGTTGCCGTCAAGCGCGGCGCGCAGCTCGTCAATGCATCCGCTACGCGCATCCGCACGGAAGGCCGTTCCGCCGTCATCGAGACCGATGGCAACCACGTGATCGAAGCCCGGAACGTGGTGCTCGCAACCGGCTATGCGATGCCCGGCATTCCGATGCCGAAGCTCCATCGCGCCACCTCGAGCTGGGCGATGGCCACCGTGCCGCAGGACCCGAACAGGCTGTGGCGCGACCGCGCGCTGATCTGGGAAGATAGCCACCCCTACCTCTACATGCGGACATCGGCGGACAACCGCATCATCATCGGCGGCGAGGACGATGCGACGGTGCTGCCGGCCCTGCGCGATGCCAAGATGGCCGACAAGATCGACACCCTCCGCGAGAAGCTGGCGCGGCTCTGGCCACAGGCAGACACCACTGCCGAATACCGCTGGTGCGGCACGTTCGGCGAAACGGTGGACGGCCTGCCGCTGATCGGCCCGGTTCCCGACATGCCGAACGTACTCGCTGCGTACGGTTACGGCGGCAACGGCATAACCTTCTCGTTCATGGCCTCGCTGATGATCGGCGCACTGGTCGCAGACGAACGACGCGACTGGTTCGACGATTTCGCGCTTGACCGCGAAGGTCCTGTCTACCGCGGCTTCCCCGGCGGGAAACCCGTACCGGAGCGTGAGCTACCGCTCTAGCGCGATGCGTGCTGGGTGGTGTTGTCGTCGCCCTGCACGACGAAGTCCTGCAGCCGGACGAACTGGACACCGCGTGCCTTGAGGTCGAGAATGCCCTTGACGACGCCCTCGCCGGAGGAATGGGTCGGCTGGTTGATATGCGAGATCAGCACGTCGCCGTCTTTGGCGCTGAGATACTGCTTCTCCACGATGGCGGCCGGCAGGGACGCTCCGGCATCGCCGTTGATCGAATAGCCTGCCACCTCGAAGCCGAGCGCGCGGATCTGGGCGATGGCCGATAGGTCGTATTTGGCCGTTGCGCCGCGAAACCAATGGGCCTGCGGGATGCCATGGGCCAGCATCGCATCGGAGCCGCCCTGCACTTCCTGGGCCACGGCCGCCGGCGATCCGGCAGCGGCGATGCCATAGACCAGCGTCGGCCGGTCGACCGTCGGGATGTGGTTGAGGCCGTGGTTTTCAAGCTCGAACAGATCCGAACGGGACAGCATCAGCGCCAGTGCATCCGGATTGGTGCGCAGCCAGCGGGCAGTGACGAAGATCGTCGCCGGCACGTTCTGGTCGATCAGCGTGTTGAGGATACGCATGTCGGTCTTGCCCATGCAGGCGTCGAAAGTCAGCGCCACGCGCGTCGCGGGCTTGCCGGCGCGTGCCACGTGCAGGTGCGGTTCGACCAGCTTCACCGCCGGGGCGGATGCGTTTGGCTTCGGAGCGAGCGACGGGGCTGCGAGCGCTGTTTGGACGGGCGCCACCGGGGCCGCCGGAAATGCCGAATTAGCGGACATGGCCGCAGGGATGGCGACAAGCAGGGCTGCGGAGGTCAGGAGCAGTCGGATCATGGGGGCAGCCACCGTGTCAGGGACATCTGATTTCAAAGGGCGCCGGGGCACCGGTCCCTGCAATCCCATGGCAAGGCGACCGATCTGTGGCGCGATGGCATCGCTTTACCGCCAAACCTGGCAGAAGCAACAGCTTTCGACGCCGAACGAACGTCCGGCGTCACGCGCTCAGTCGTAGAGATAGTGTTTCTGCCAGTCGTCCCTTGGGACTTTCTCGCCGATCTGGAAACTCAACGATTTCACGTCGATCTGTTCCGGTCCCGTGACGCAGTTGTAGGTCAGGTGATACCATTCGCCCTTGCTGCGGAACACCGCGCCGGGCGCCTTGATGGTATCTGATGTCATTGCCGGATCGCCGAAGGTATAGGCGATGACCTTGTCTGGATGGTAGTCCTTTTCGGCGGCTATGCGCTTCATCGCCTCGGTATCGCAACTCTGTTCCAGGCGCTCGGCAGGATCGAGCTTTTCCAGCTGTTTCTTGATGGCGGCATCGACGGCGTAGGAGGTCGTGGCGAGGCAAACGGCGGGGATCAGGACGCCGACGAATTTCAGCATGAAATGCACTTCCTTGGTTCAGTTCAGAACTGTACCGGCAGTGAGCCCACGCTGCAGCGCGACAGATTGCCGATTCACATGTTTGTAACACTTCGTGAGTTTGGGAAATATTGTGGTGACATCATGGCGGGTGTGTCCGAGCCCTGGCGTTACGGCCTGCAAATCTCGCAATCGTGACACCGGCAGCAGAGCCTGCGCGGCGACAAGACGCTTGATCCCGCACCGGCCGGTGTCTATCTCTCTGTCATCCTCGAGCACCAGAAAGCGAGCCTCCGTGTCGATATTCAAGTCCCTGCCGACCGCCCCCGTCGCCCCGAAACGCCCGGTAACCGACACCCGCCACGGCATCACGAGGACCGACGACTACGCCTGGCTCCGGGCCGACAACTGGCAGGCGATGTTCAAGGATCCGTCCATCCTCGATACCGACATCCGCAAGCATCTGGAGGCCGAGAACGCCTACATGAACGCCGCGATGGAAGACACCAAGGACATCCAGAAGGTGCTGTTTGCCGAAATGAAGGGCCGCATCAAGGAGGACGATTCCTCGGTGCCGGTGAAGGACGGCCCGTTTTCCTATGGCACGCTGTTCGTGACCGGCGGCGAGCAGCCACGCTACTTCCGCGAGGCACGCGATGGCGGCGAGCGCAAGCTGATGCTCGACGGCGACAAGGAAGCGGCCGGCAAAGGCTATTTCCGGCTGGCCGGCCTCGACCACTCGACGGACCATGCCTTCGGCATCTGGGGCTATGACGACAAGGGGTCGGAATATTTCACGCTCAAGGTGCGCGACCTTTCAACCGGCGAGGACCTTGCCGATGTTGTCGAGAATACCGGTGGCGGCGGCGTCTGGGCGCCCGACGGCAAGAGCTTCTTCTATTCGGCACTCGACGAGAACCACCGCCCGTCGAAGGTCTTCCACCACATCGTCGGCACACCGCAGGCGAGCGACCGGCTGGTCTACGAGGAGACCGATCCGGGCTTCTTCATGGGCGTCGGCGGATCTCTGCTCGACGACTACATCTTCATCGACATCCACGACCACGAGACATCGGAATACCGCATCCTCTCAACCAAGGACCTGATGGCCGAGCCGAAGCTGGTGGCGGCGCGCGAGGAAGGCATCGAATACGAGATCGCCGAGGGCGGCGACGTGTTCTACATCCTCACCAACGACGGCGATGCCCTCGACTTCAAAATCATGCAGGCGCCGGCAGCAACGCCGGAAAAGGAACACTGGACGGAGGTCGTCGCCCACAAGCCGGGCACGCTTATCCTCTCGCACATGGCCTATGCGCGTCACCTGATCTGGCTGGAGCGCAAGGACGGACTGCCGCAGATCATCGTGCGCGATCGCGAGAGCGGCGAAGAGCATGCCATCGGCTTCGACGAGGAGGCCTATTCGCTCGGCCTGCAGGGGGCTGCCGAATACGATACCGACACCATCCGCTTTTCCTATTCGTCGATGACGACCCCAAGCCAGCTCTACGACTACAATATGGTGACGCGCGAGCGCACGCTTCTGAAGACGCAGGAAGTGCCATCCGGCCACGATGCCAACGACTATATCACCCGTCGCGTCTTTGCCACCGGCTGGGATGGCGTCGAGGTGCCGGTCTCGCTGCTTTATCGCGCAGACACGCTGCTCGACGGCACCGCCCCATGCCTGCTCTATGGCTACGGCGCCTACGGCATGGCCATTCCCGCCAGCTTCAGCACCAATGCGCTGTCGCTCGCCGACCGGGGCTTCATCTATGCCATCGCCCATGTCAGGGGCGGCAAGGACAAGGGTTTTGCCTGGTACGAAGACGGCAAGATGGACAAGAAGACCAACACCTTCAAGGACTTCATCTCGGCTGCGGATTATCTGAGCGAGAACAAGTTCACGTCTTACGCGAAGATCATCGCCGAAGGCGGTTCGGCCGGCGGCATGCTGATGGGCGCCGTCGCCAACATGGCACCTGAAAAATTCGCCGGCATCATCGCCGCCGTGCCCTTCGTCGACGTGCTCAACACCATGCTCGACGACACGCTGCCGCTGACCCCGCCGGAATGGCCGGAATGGGGCAACCCGATCGATTCCAGAGAAGAATACGACCACATCGCCAGCTACAGCCCATACGATAACGTCGGCGCCAAACCCTACCCGCCGATCCTGGCGCTGGGCGGCCTCACCGACCCCCGCGTCACCTACTGGGAGCCCGCCAAATGGGTCGCCCGTCTCCGGGAAAAGACCACCGGCAAAGCCCCGATCCTGCTCAAGACCAACATGGACGCCGGCCACGGCGGCGCCTCCGGCCGCTTCCAGCGGCTGGAAGAGATCGCGTTCGAGTATGCGTTTGCACTGAAGGTGGTGGGGAAGATGTGAGGGGCATATATGGATCGGGACGATGAAACGCTCGCCTTCTACAGTGCCTAGGCTTTAGCCTACACGTCACGAGGTCAGACGCCGAACGAGCATTTTTTGGATAGGTTCATGGCCGTTCTTCCGCCTGGCGGCGCCATTCTCGAGCTTGGGTGCGGGGTCGGTCAGGATGGAGAGGTGATGATCGGCCGTGGCTTCGATGTCACAATGACGGACGGGACGCCGGAGATCGCTTTTTCGGCGGCAACGCGTCTGGGTAGACCCGTATCGACACTTCTTTTCGAGGACCTCGATGTCATCGAGGCCTTCGATGGAGTATGGGCCAACGCTTGCCTATTGCATGTGCCGAGATCCGCCTTACCGCGGGCTCTTTCGAACGTCCATGCGGCTTTGAAGGCCGGGGGTTTTTTCTATTCCAGCTTCAAGGCAGGGGGCAGCGAAGGACGCGACCCGCTCGGCCGGTACTACAATTACCCCTCGCAACGCTGGCTCACGGCTGTCTATGATGCCTCGAATTGGGACGTCCTCTCCATGTCGACGACCGAGGGTGGCGGTTACGACGGGGCACCGACACAATGGCTTCACGTGATGGCGACAAAGTCTGCTAAAGGAGGCGGCTGACAGTTCTGGGAGAGCAGCCGCCAGCGCTTGTCGAGGTACAGAAATATGACCGTCTACGTCGCCCTTCTGCGTGCCATTAATGTCGGCGGCACCGGTTTATTGCCGATGGGGGAGCTGAAGGCGATCTGTGTCGGGCTGGGGTTTGCCGATGTCGCGACCTACATCCAGAGCGGCAACGTGGTGTTCCGGTCGGCTCTAACCGAGACGGAGGCATCGGCGAGGCTGGAGTCGGCGATTTGCGGGCGGTTGGGCAGGCCAGCGGGCGTGCTGCTGCGCGACGGCGCCGAGATGCAGGCGGTGGCGGGTCGCTCGCCTTTTGCGGACGCCGAGCCGAGCAAGGTCCTCATTACCTTTCTGCCTGCGCCGCCACCCGCCGACGCGCTCGACCGGCTGGTGGCGCCGGGCGGCGAAACGGTGGTTGCCACCGGTCGCGAGGTCTTCATCCACTATCCCGATGGCTCCGGCCGCTCCAAGCTCAAGCTGCCGGTCCTTGCGACCGGGACGGCGAGAAACCTGAATACGGTGCGCAGGCTTGCCGCGATGGCGGCAGCGGCCGAGGGGTGAGGCTGACCAGAGCCGCCGTGCCGTTTGTCGACACCATGATCGACGACACGCTGTTGCTGCTCTTCAGGATGTCCGGATATGGTCCTGCCGGCGCCATCAGCCCGCAAACATCGCTCCCAGCTCTTCAGCCGTGCCGTTCGGGAAGGTGGCATGGAGATGGGCTATGAAGGCGGAGACCTTGCTGCTCAGCAGGCGGCGCGAGCTGTAGAGTACCCAGATGGCAGTTTCGGACGGGCTGACGCTGCCCCAGGAGACCAGGCGTCCGCTGGCGAGGTCGCCTGAAATCAGCGACTTTGGCAGCAGACCGGCGCCGGCGCCGGCCAGCACCGCATCGCGCACCATGATCATAGTGCCGAGCCGAAGGACGGGATCGGGCGTAAAGGTCCGGCCGCCGAGCAGATCGACTGTCGTCCAGGCCGCACGCAGGCGGAACGATTCCAGTACGACGGCGGCAAGCAGTGGCGGCTCATCGCCCTTGCTTGCCGCCGGTGGCAGAAGTGTCGGCACGGCTGCAAGTAGCAGGTCGTCGTGCAGGAAGCGGCGGCCTACCAACAGTTCATCCGGCGCGGGATTGACCCGGATCGCCACGTCATACCCCTCTTCGACCATGTCGACATCGCGGTCTTCCGCCGTTACCTCCAGCCGCACCTCCGGATAGGCCTTGGCAAAGCCGGCAGCGATCCGGCCCATCGCCATATGCGAAAACAACACCGGCGCGCTGACGCGCAGGCGGCCGCGCGGCTGCGCCGAGCCGCTGCTGACCTCGTAGGCAACCTCGGATATTTCCGCAAGCAGCCCACCGGTCTTTTCGTGCAGACGACGACCCTCATCGGTCAGCCGCAGGGTCTTTGCTCCGCGTTCGAACAGCCGCACGCCAAGGCCCAGTTCCAGCTCGCCAACGCGCCGCGACAGCGTCGCCTTCGGCCGGCCGCTGGCCCGGCTGGCAAGCCCAAAGCCGCCATGGGTGGCCACGAGGTTAAAATCGGAGATCGCAAGCAGGTCCATTGGCATCGTTCCATCAGTGAGACACCCCATCCATATTCTTGGACTACCTGCATGGCAATGGATCGATTAACTTCAAGTCGACATCACGGCGGCGCACTCACGCGACCGGCGGTGATCTCTAGAAGGAGTAAGATCATGACAATCTTTGTTGTTGGAAGCACCGGAAACATCGGCAGGCAGGTAGTGGCGGGCCTTGTCGCCAGAGGCGCGGATGTGCATGCGCTGGCCCGCGATCCGGCCAAGGCAAAATTCCCGGCCGGCGTGACTGTCGTCAAGGGTGACCTGATGGATATCGATGCGATGCGCGCCGCGCTGGCAGGCGTCTCGACGCTGTTTCTGCTGAACGCTGTAACGCCGGACGAAGTCACGCAGGCACTGATCACCCTCAACCTTGCCCGCGATGCCGGCATCGAGCGGATCGTCTACCTCTCGGTCATTCACAGCGACCTCTATACGAACGTGCCGCATTTCACCGGCAAATTCACCGTCGAGCGGATGATCGAGCAATTCGACATGGCGGCCACCATCCTGCGTCCGGCCTATTTCATCGACAATGACGGGCAACAGAAGACGGCGCTGCTCGATCACGGCGTCTACGGCATGCCGATTGGCAGTCGTGGCCTGTCGATGGTGGCGACCCGCGATATCGCCGATCTGGCGGTCATCGAACTGCTGCGCCGCGAGAGCGCCCCAGACCCGCTACCGCGCATAACGATCAACGTCGTCGGCCCGGACAGCCTGACGGGCGAGCGGGTCGCTGCGATCTGGTCGGATGTACTTGGCAAGCCGATTGCCTATGGTGGCGACGATACCGGAGCGTTCGAAGCGATGTTGAAGCAATTTTCGCCAAGCTGGGCCGCCTACGATCTCGCCCTGATGGCCCGCCGCTTTCAAAGCGACGGCATGATCCCTGACGCCGGCGACGTCGAACGGCTGGTGGCCATGCTCGGCCGGCCGCTGACATCCTATCGTGCTTTTGCAACCGAGACAGCCGCTGTCTGGGCAAAGGCCTGAGCAAGCTGCAGCATCCATCAAGGAGTTGATCCCATGAAAATTCTCGTCGTCGGCGCCACCGGGGGAACCGGCCAGGCCATCGTTCGTACCGCACAAGCGCAGGGCCACAGCGTCGTCGCCCTGGTGCGCTCAAGACAGAAGGCAGCGCAGCTTGAAGGAGCGGTGCTCTTCGACGGCGATGCCCGCGACGAGGCGGCGCATTTTGCCGCACTCGAAGGCTGCGACGCGGTGATCAGCGCACTCGGCACCGGCATCGGGCCGGTCAAGGAAATCACGCTGCTGTCGCAATCGACAGCAGCGCTGATCGCGGCGATGAAACGCCGCGGCGTGCCGCGTCTTGTCTGCATCACCGGCATGGGTGCCGGCGACAGCAAGGGCCACGGCGGCTTCGTCTATGACCGGCTGATCCAGCCGATCCTGCTCAGAAAGGTCTATCAGGACAAGGACCGGCAGGAAGCCGTGATCCGCGAAAGCGGCCTCGACTGGGTGATCCTCCGGCCAGCCGTGCTCAACGACAAGCAGGAAGCGCAGACGGTGCAGGCACTGACCGATCTGTCCGGTTTCCACGGCGGATCGATTTCACGGCAAAGTGTGGCGACGTTCGCGGTGGCACAATTGACGGAGGATCGGTGGCTGCGAAAGGCGCCAGTGATTTTCGCTTAGCAACGGCAGGGGATTTGCGCGCCTCTGGCTCCACGCCGTATTGCCTTAGGCCCGCTCCTCCCAGACTCGGGCCAGTTCCACCAACGTCCTCACCGCTTTTTCCATGTCCTGCCGGCTCACCCATTCCAAGGGTGAGTGGAAGGCGTGGCCGCCGGCGAAGATGTTGGGGCATGGGAGGCCCATGAAGGACAGGCGTGAGCCGTCGGTGCCGCCTCGTATGCTGCCGCGCACCGGCTCCATGCCGGCCCGGCGGATCGCCTCGACGGCGTTTTCCATGATCTCGGGGTGGCGATCCAGCACCTGCTTCATGTTGCGGTATTGCTGCCTGACCGTGAACGTGTGGGTCGAGCCCGGATAGTCTTTCAGGACGGTTTCGACCAAGGTCTTCAGCATCTCTTCCTTGGCAGAAAGGCCGGCATCGTCGAAATCGCGGACAATCAGGCTGATGGTCGCCTTTTCCATCGAACCGGTTACGGCAACGGGGTGGACGAAGCCATCCCTGCCCGATGTTGTCTCCGGTGCCTGGTCCTTCGGCAGGCCGGCCACGATGGCGCTGGCGATCTTGATGGCGTTTTCCATGCGCCCCTTGGCAAAGCCCGGATGGATGGCAACGCCGGCAATGGTGATCTCGACGCCATCGGCGGAGAAGGTCTCGTCCTCGATATGGCCGGCGGTCTCGCCATCCACAGTGTAGGCGAAGGCGGCTCCGAGCTTTTCGAGATCGACCTTGTCGGCGCCCTGGCCGACTTCCTCGTCGGGCGTGAACAGCAGCCTGATCTTGCCGTGGCCGATGTCGGGGTTGTCGATCAGCGTCTGCGCCGCCGTCATGATTTCCGCCAGCCCCGCCTTGTCGTCGGCGCCGAGCAGCGTTGTACCGTCTGTCGTGATGATGTCGTTGCCGATCTGGTCGGCCAGCGCCTTGTGCTCGCTGACGCGGATGACACGCGCGGGATCGCCGACGAGCGTGATATCGCCGCCCTGGTAGTTCTCGATCAGCTGCGGCTTGACGTCGGTCCCGGTAAAATCCGGTGCGGTGTCCATGTGCGAGCAGAAGCAGATGACCGGCACATTCTTGTCGGTGTTGGCAGGCACCGTCGCGTAGACATAGCCGTGCTCGTCTAAGTGAGCATCCCCAATGCCCATGGCCAGCAGTTCCGTCACCAGCAGCCGGCCGAGGGTCTTCTGCTTTTCGGTGGTCGGCTGGGTCGAGGAACTTGCGTCCGACTGGGTGTCGATGACGACGTAGCGAAGGAAGCGGTCGGTAACGGTATCGGTCATGGGGTCCAGTCCGGAAAAATGCCTGTCGACGCAGACATTAGACCGGCCCGATGCCGGCGTGAACGGTTTTCTGAAGCCTCCTCGCCGATTTGCGCGAACAGGCGGACAGGCGCGAACGGGACAGGATCGACAATTCCACTTGATCGTAACCCGGATTTGCGGCCTCTAGGCGCCGGCCGGTCGGCAGATGGAGCGAAAATTTTGAGAAGAACAGGCATTTTGAACGCTACGGTGGCTTTGGCCGCGATGTTGATCCCCATCTCTGCGCATGCCGACTGGCAGGCGGTGGAGACGACGAGGCCCTACGCGATCACCGGTCAGACGGCGCCGGAGCTTTACGCCTCCATTGGCGCAAGGGGTCCGGCGCTCGGTACAGGGCGGGTGATCGCCCACACCACCTTCAAACTGACATGGACACGCAACTACCAGCCACAGGCGTCGTCCTGCGTTCTGGTTTCTGCCGTGCCGAAACTGGCGATCATCTACACCCTGCCCAAACCCTCCTCCCCGCTGCCGCCTGCCGTCAACGCGAAATGGCAGGCCTTCATTGCCGGCGTTGCTGCCCATGAGAAGGTGCATGGCGGCTTCATCCGCGACATGGTGCACGAGATCGAGGCCACCAGCATCGGCTTTACCGTTGCCGACGATCCGGACTGCCGCAAGATCCGCGTCGAACTGACCAAGCGGCTTGGCGAGATCTCCGCCCGTGAACGCCAGCGCAACCGCGATTTCGACAAGGTGGAAATGGGCCAGGGTGGAAAGATGCAGCAACTGATCCTGGCGCTGGTGAACGACTAGACCGGGTCATGCCGGGGTCCGGGCGCCGGTCCGTGAGCAAAGTCTCGTAGTCGCGGCCGTCAAAGACGATGTCTGTCTCGACGCGGTAGAGGATGACGACCCGCCGCGCAAATACTGCCATTCGGATACCGGTACCAAGGTCTTCGCCTTGCACCCGTCCGGCCGGCGCCCTACCTTTCCCTCATGAACTCATCCATTCACGACAGCGCGGCGTCTGCTGCAACATTTCCGTTCGACAACAGCTATGCCCGGTTGCCCGCGCATTTCTTTGCCCGGCAGCGGCCGTCTTCTGCGGCGGCGCCGATGCTGATTATGCTGAACGAGCCATTGGCAGTCGAGCTCGGGCTCGACGTTGCGGCCTTGCAGCGCGACGGGGCCGAGATATTTTCCGGCAATGTGGTGCCGGACGGTGCGGATCCGCTGGCAATGGCCTATGCGGCGCACCAGTTCGGCGGCTTCGTGCCCCAGCTTGGCGACGGGCGGGCGATCCTGCTCGGCGAGGTCATCGACATCAAAGGGCGGCGGCGGGACATCCAGCTGAAGGGTGCGGGCCAGACGCCATTTTCACGGCGCGGCGACGGACGTGCGGCACTCGGGCCGGCGATGCGCGAATATGTGGTCAGCGAGGCCATGCATGCGCTCGGCCTGCCGACTACGCGGGCGCTGGCGCTGGTGGCGACCGGACAGCCGGTCTATCGCGAGACTGCGCTGCCCGGTGCTGTCTTCACCCGGGTGGCCGGCAGCCATATTCGCGTCGGCACGTTCCAGTTCTTTGCGGCACGCGGCGATGTCGAGGGCACGCGGGCGCTGGCGGATTACGTCATCGATCGGCATTACCCCCGTGCGCGCGACAGTATCCGCCCCTATCTTGCCCTGTTCGAGGCGATTACCGAGCGGCAGGCGGCGTTGATCGCCGGCTGGCTGCAGGTCGGCTTCATCCATGGGGTGATGAATACGGACAACATGACGATCTCCGGCGAGACCATCGACTTCGGGCCCTGCGCATTCATGGATACCTACGATCCGGCCACGGTGTTTTCGTCGATCGATCGCCAAGGGCGCTACGCCTATGCCAACCAGCCTGCCATCGGACAATGGAACCTGGCGCGGCTCGGCGAGACAATGCTGCCGCTGTTCGATGACAACCCGGACACGGCGGCGGAACTTGCCAACGACGTCATCAAGGGATTCGGCCCCCGTTTCCAGGCCCATTGGCTGAGCGGAACGACCCGCAAGATCGGCCTTTCGAGCGAGGAAGACGGCGATCTCGACCTCATACAGGCGTTGCTGGCGCTGATGCAGGCCGGTGCCGCCGACTTCACGCTGACCTTCCGCCGGCTCGCGGCGGTGGCCGAGAACGACGACCATATTGCGGCGTTCACCGCCAGTTTCCAGAACCGGGAGGCCGCCCTCCCCTGGATAGAACGCTGGCGCGCGCGGCTGGCTCGGGATGGCCAGACGCCGGCACAGCGCGCTAAAACCATGCGGTCGGTCAACCCCGCCTTCATTCCGCGCAACCACCGGATCGAGCAGGCCATCGTCGCTGCCGTCGAGGAAGGCGACCTCTCGTTGTTTCATGCGCTGCTGGATGTGCTGGCGAAGCCCTACGAGGACCAGCCGGCCTTCGCCGCCTATGCCGAGCCACCGAAACCGACTGAACGGGTGCTGCAGACTTTTTGCGGGACGTGAGCGGTCCACGCATTGCCTGGTCGGAACGAACACTCGCCTTCATGACAGCGAAATAAGTAGCCAGGCTACCTTATTTTGATTGTGGCTATTGAAAGGCACGGATGACACGCTATTTGCGTCGCTGACAGGGCCGGCTTTCGGCCCCACATGCCGTGCGCGCTCTCCGGCGGCGCGGCTCCCTCTCAGCGGAGATTGCTCGATGGCGGTCACGATTACCTCCCTTCTTTTCATTTTGATCGGGCTTGCGCTCGGCGGCGGCGGAGGCTGGCTGGTTGCCCTTGGCGGCAGTCCCTTCTACCTGTTTGCCGGCGTGATGTTCATCGTCACCGGCGTCCTGCTGTGGATGCGCCGGTCGTCCGCTCTCTGGGTTTATGCCGTCCTCGTTCTGGCAGCACTTGGCTGGGCGGTCTGGGAAGTCGGCTTCGACTGGTGGCAGCTCGGGCCGCGCGGCGGACTTATTATCGTGCTTGGCCTCTGGCTGCTGACGCCGTGGATCCGCAAGCCGCTCGGCTTCCGCAGCCCGACTGGCCATACCTATGGCGCCAACCCATGGCCGCTTGCCATTCCGGTGATCATCGCCGTGCTCGTCGCCGGCTATTCGATGACCACAGATCCGCATGATCTGGCAGGCAGCCTGCCGACAGAAGTTGCCGCCACGGCTCCGACGGGTGGCGACATGCCCGATGGCGAATGGCACCAGTACGGCCGCACGCCATACGGCCAGCGCTACTCTCCGCTTGCCCAGATCACGCCGGCCAATGTCGCCGACCTGAAGCTTGCCTGGCAGTACCAGACCGGCGATGTGAAGCGCCCGGACGACGTTGGCGAAACCACCTATCAGGTGACGCCGCTGAAAGTCGGCGACAGCCTCTATCTCTGCACGCCGCACAATCTGGCGATTGCGCTCGACGCGGCCTCTGGCAAGGAAAAATGGCGCTACGACCCCAACTCCGGAATGAATCCGAACCGCCAGCACCAGACCTGCCGCGGCGTCAGCTATTACCATGACGTTGCTGCCCAGCCCGGCTCGGCCTGCGCCGAGCGCGTCTACCTGCCGACCTCGGATGCCCGCCTGATCGCGCTGGATGCCGCCAACGGCAAGGTCTGCGAGACGTTCGCCAACAAGGGTACGCTCGATCTCGGCCAGGGCATGAAGTACAATCCGGCCGGCTATTACTACTCGACTTCGCCGCCTGTCGTCGCCAAGGGCATGATCATCGTCGGTGGTGCCGTTAACGACAACTACTCGACGCAGGAGCCATCCGGCGTCATCCGCGCATTCGACATCAACACCGGCGCCCTGGTGTGGAATTTCGACAGCGGCAATCCTGACGTGACGACGCCGCTGCCGGCCGGCCAGACCTATACCACGAACTCTCCGAACAGCTGGTCGGTCTCCAGCGCCGACGAAGCCCTCGGCCTCATCTACGTGCCACTCGGCAACAAGGTGCCGGACCAGCTCGGCATGGGCCGCAGCCCGAGCGTCGAGAAGTTCTCGTCGTCGATCGCAGCCCTCGATCTTGCCACCGGCCAGGTCAAATGGGTCCAGCAGTTCGTACACCACGACCTCTGGGACATGGACGTGCCGGCTCAACCGTCGCTGATCGATCTCACCCAGAAGGATGGCACCACCGTTCCGGCACTCGTCGGCGCGACCAAGCAGGGCGATATCTACGTGCTCGACCGGCGCACCGGCGCGCCCGTCATCCCGTTCAAGGAGATCCCAGCTCCGGGCGGTACGATCCCCGAGGACCATGCATCGCCGACGCAGCCGATTTCCGACCTGACCTTCAGCCCGCCGCCACTGCAGGAGAAGGACATGTGGGGCGTCTCGCTGTTCGACCAGCTCGCCTGCCGCATCAAGTTCCACGAACTGCGCTATGAAGGCCGCTATACGCCGCCATCGCTGCAGGGATCGCTGATCTATCCCGGTAACTTCGGCACCTTCAACTGGGGCAGCGTTGCCGTCGATCCGGAACGCCAGGTGATGTTCGGCATGCCGACCTATCTCGCCTTCACATCGCAGCTCGTGCCGGCCAGCCAGATCCCGCCGAAGGGTCAGGACCAGAAGGGCAGCGAACAGGGCCTCAACCGCAATGATGGCGCTCCTTACGGCGTCTTCATGGGCCCGTTCCTCGGCCCGCTGAAGATCCCCTGCCAGGCTCCGCCATGGGGCTATGTCGCCGGCGTCGACCTGAAGACCGGCAAGACCGTCTACAAGCACAAGAACGGCACGACGCGCGACATGACGCCACTGCCGCTGGCCTTCAATGTCGGCGTTCCCGGCATCGGCGGCCCGATGATCACCAAGGGTGGCGTCGTGTTCATGGGAGCAGCGGTCGACGACTATATCCGCGGCTACGACCTGACTACCGGCAAGGTGCTCTGGAAGGGCCGCCTTCCCGCCGGCGGCCAGTCGACGCCGATGACCTACACGGCAGGCGACAACAAGCAGTATGTGTTGATCGTCGCCGGGGGCCACGGGTCCATCGGCACCAAGCCCGGCGACTACGTCATGGCCTATACGCTGCCATAACGCAGGCGTCGCTATCGCCAAAAATTATCAACTCCCCGTTGGCAACGACGGGGAGTTTTTTGTGTCTGCATGCCCTGAGCCGCAAGGCCCGGACAGGTTTGCCGTGGCAGGGTGTGCATCAGATTTCAGGAGATACGATCATGAAGGTACACAGCAGCCAAAGCAGTTACAGTGCGCCACTCCTCAGCCAGTCCTACACCGACTCCGACGACGACACGCCCTTCGTGTTGCCCGACGACGAAGACAGCAGCGA